>CAZTDV010000059.1:0-19754 GCA_964612195.1 uncultured Sediminibacterium sp. | reverse complement strand
ATTGCCGTCTTTCAATTTGCGTAAGTGTTGGGAAATTGCAGGAATACTCATTCCGAAAATGTCGCTTAGGTCGCAGGGGAAAAGTTCATTTTCTTCTTCAAGCAGAAACAGTATTTTCAGTCGCACTTCGTTACCTGCCAAAGCAAGCACTTGTCCTAATTGCAAAAATGATTTTGAATTAGCTTTTAATTTTTCACGGCAACTTTTGATTTGTCCAATGTCCGCCTGTAACCGTATGCAAGTGTCGTTTGCCATTGTCAATTTTATTTGTTGGGTCAAAAGTAATGAAGATTACATATTTAAGCAAATACTTAAATACAAAATTGTCGGCAAGGTTACAAAATGTCCTTGAAGTGTCGCAAAAATGTCCGCTTGAATAATTGTGAAGTGTCCAACAGGGTTGCAGCTAACGGCTGAGGCTTTACGCAGGGTGGGGAAGGATAATTCCTTGTGCTGGCTTGGCCACTAAAAACTCGATTAGTTAAAGCCAAATTACTGAAGTTGATTAGCACTACCAAGGCTGATGGGCCATTGCTGAAAGCCCAACTTGCGTAAAGCCTTTTGTTAGCTGTAGTTAACATTAATTAGAATCTTTTCCCTATAGAAAATCCAAGCCAAGGTACTATTCCATTCTTATTTGCAATTGGTGTCAAACTAATTCGCCACATTAAGTTATTATTTTTGTGTCTTCTATAACCTATACTAGGAACAAAGTTTACAAAATGATCTCCATTTAAATTTTTCGAGTCACCAAATAAATTACCATCAATTCGTGTCCATGTAGCACCAAGGCCTGCGTCAATAAATGATTTTTCATTATTTAATTTAAACAGATAATTTATGCCTACTGGAATCGTCAAATAAAAAGCATTTTCTGAATAAACCCCAACTCCTAATCGCAATCCAAGTCCTGGCTGTTTTGTTAATTGTCTCTCATAATTTAAAGATGTAAAAAGTCCATTTCCAGCCGCTTCGAAATAAATGTCATTCCTTTTAAATCCTGTCTGTCCGTAAGAACATACTACATAGAGTGAAAAAAATAATAAAAATGTAAATTGCTTCATAAGTCTTTTTATGTCATTTAAATTACAGCTAACGTCCGAGGCTTTACGCAGGGTGGGGAAGGATAATTCCTGCTGCTGGCTTGGCCACTACTGACGCGATTAGCTAAAGCCAAATTACTGAAGTTGATTTGAAACTCCAAAGCTGAAGGGCCATTGCTGAAAGCCAAACTTGCGTAAAGCCTTTTGTTGTGCGTTTGTGATTCAATTAGTACTGATGGATTTATTTATTTTTACTATAATATTGTTTCATTGCGTCATTAAATACCCTCTTATTGACTTCATCTTTTAGCGAATATTTAATTGATAGTCTTATATAATTGCTCATCAGCTCATTTGTTGCTGTATGATAAGAAATACCTTTTGCATTTTTTAATCTCTTATAAAATTCCAATGTATTCTTTCTTCTCTTTGCCTCTTCCAACTCATTTTTTACCTTTTCAGTCCTCAAACCCCACTCATCACTTATAATAGCTTTTTGATGAGCTTTCATAAGTTCCATATAATGAATAAATGATTGATCAGCTTTTATAGCATCTATTGTTATATGATCGCCACTTTGTTTCTGCCAACCTAATAATAACATTAGAGGTATAACTAATAAATATTTCATTATAAATTTAGTTGAAGAAGCTTTGTTTCATTTTTTTTGAGCATGACGCACAACGTTCGTGGCTTTACGCTGGTTGGTTAATCTTTGTTCCTAATGCTGGCTTGGCCACTACTGACTCGATTAGTTAAAGCCAATTTACTGAAGCTCATTTGAAATACCAAAGCTGATGGGCCATTGCTGAAAGCCCAACTTGCGTAAAGCCTTCTGTTGTGCGTTAAATTAACAATGGTCAATAAGATTAAAAACCCCTCTCTATAGAATTTGAATTTTGAAAAGGCTTTAAGAGCTGATTTTCTAAAAGCTCATAAGACCTTTTTATATAACCACCTAATAGGTCTCTTTTCCAAATTTTCTCCTTGTAAGTATCAATAAATTGAATCCTTATTTTGTAAATCCCGAACTCCATTATTTTAGACAAACTCTCTTGATCTAAGTTATAAATAGAAGAATAGTAATCAACTTTCTCCGTAGCCAATAATCCTGAAACTGCCGTAGACCCTAATATTGGCATATATGAAGGATAGTCAATCTTACCAATATTTACATTATCTGCAACTAGTTTAATTACCTCATTATTACCAAGTTTAACTAAGAAAATTGCATCATTTTCTATTTTCCATATCGAACTAATTAGCAAACCGTATTTTTTTGAACTTGGCCCTGAAAATACAGTCAACGTAAAGCTATATGTTGCATTATCAATATTCACCTTAAGTGATTCAGCTCCAATATGACGAACACTTTCTGGCTTGAGCTTATCCCAAGTAATTTTTTGCTTGACTGAGCAAGAAAAAATTAAAACTATGAATAGAAATACAATTTTATTCATGATATAAATGTACAAGAAAATAGGATGCATTAATAACGCACAACGAACAGCGCTTGGCGAAGTGGCGGAACCGACTCTTACTGTCACCCTGGCTTACTGTTGCTGATTAAAGCTATGAATTTGATTTTATATTCTAATGATCAACAAAGATCCTGGAAGCTGGAACAAAAGCTGAACAGTGATTTAAACGATGAAAGACTCCTTTCCAATGCCGCCATTTAGCCAAACGCAATGTTGCACGTAGTTTTAGCCATACTAGAACCTAACCAATTGTTGAAATAATTGGCTTAAATATTTACTTGATTTATTTTGATTAAGAAGCATTAGACTTCCAAAAAAAATCTGCCCATTTATTGTTCCATAAAATTTGTACTCAAAATATTGATACCCATTTTGGGTTGTAAAACTTTGTCTGTATGCTTTAACCTTATTGTCAAAAACAAAAAAATCAACCTCTTCTTGTTTAAACTTTTTAAATTCTTTTTTTATTTGGCTTCGAGAAATGAGAGAACTTTCAAGATTTTGTTTTGCCATTTCTTCAGTATCATAAATTGTCCATGTTAAAGTTGTCCCATTTGAACAACTTAATTGACTTTGAAAACGTCCATTATCCAATTTGCTTATATATGCACTAAAAATACAGCAATCTAATTCGTATTTGTTATCACATTTTCTCGGAATTGCAAAAAGTTTCGAAAGGAAATAAAATGAGTTTGTACTTTTAATTTCAAGACTTGTTGTGTCGTAAATTGGCGGACGAATCGAATCTGTACTTTGTGATGTTTGTCCCAATGAAACTGTCCAATTAAACGCAAGAATTAAAATAAATAAATACTTCAAAAATGAAAATTTAATAGTCAAAATTATTTTTCACAAAATTACGTGCAACGGTTTGCAGCTACACGCAGGTGGGGATTTTTAGCACTGAACTTGATTAAAAGTACTGAACTTTGATTTAGTACTTCTCTTTCATAAAAGCACGAAACCCCCACTTGCGTGTAGGTGCTGTTAGCAGCTGTATTTCGTCACTCGTATCCATATTTTTTTAAAAATGCTTTCCTTAATTCGGATACTTTCCCAGAAAATCGTCTATCAAACCAAATATGATGCGGTGCTCCTTCCAATGTGTGAAACTCAAAATCATTGCCCAGTTTTTCCATTTCAGCTGCAAAAGTTTGTGCTGATGCATAGTCAACGCTTTGGTCATTAGTCCCATGAATGATAAGCATAGGGGGAAGCCCCGTTCTTAAAAGATGAATAGGTGATATTTTCTTTGCCAAAGATTTGTCCGGAAGGTCTCTGGTTATCCAATCCGTACTACTTTCAGAATACAAACTGTAAACCCCAGCATTAACCAATAAAAGATTTGGTGTAGCACTGTAATTCAAATTATCGCTCTCTTCATTCCATTCGTTTGCCAAGGCAGTTGTTAAAACCAAATGTCCGCCTGCTGAATTTCCTGTGACAACAATTCGGGTTGTATCGATATTGTAAGCGTCTGCGTTCATTCGTAACCAACGGATAGCACTTCTGGCATCCTTCACTGCTTCAAACGGTGTTGTTTCGTGACGGTCTGCAAGTCTATATTCTACGGATATGCCAACCCAACCTTTTTTTGCATAGCTTTCGCAACCATAAAAAGCCCATTCGGGATTTCCCTTTGTCCAGCTACCACCACTGAAATAGACCATTACTGGGCTTTTCTTAGTTTTATCAATGCTGTCAGGAAGAAAAATATGGATGTCAAGGTCGTACCCGTCAACTGTTTTATAGGTCTTTATAAGATGGTCTTTTCTCGTATTCGAACTTTCTGTATAAATCGAGTCTATTGTTTTCTTGTAATCCTCGTTTTTGCAAGTGGAAAGGAATTTAGCAACTATGTCATTCAAATTTTTGGTACCCCAGTCCTCCATATGAGCATAGATATAATGGTACTGCCAAAAATCTTTACACTCTTGATTAGAAAAATACTCTGGGATGATGTTAAGATAAGATTGAAGTCTTTTATTATCTGATTTTTTATATATCTCTTTCTTAACTTCAACTGTAGATTTATGTCTTAAAAATGCTTCCACGTATCCTTGAAAATCTTTACTTGCTAGAATATTAGGATTATTAAAATCCTTTAAGTGACGATTTAGTTTTGATTGGGTAGATTTTGATAATCTTACCTTTTTACCCGTATGATTTTCATGAAAATATGGGTAGTCCAATATTATCCTGTCAAAAAAATACGAAATATCCCTTTGTTCATTAAGGATGAAATTTTTGTCAACTGTTTGAAAAGACGTGGCATATTTATTTACCATTTTCATGAAAGGTTGTTGTAGGGAATCAATCTTTTTTAGGAACAAGGGTTCATTCAAAGAATAGATTTCGGGTCTGTTTGGATAATAGGCTTCAGCAAACGCACCGCTAAGAATTCCCATATCCGTATTATACGCTTTACGTAATGAGTCGGCATTATGATTGTCTTGTCCAAAACAAGTAAATACTAATAGGAAGAAGAAAGTTGTCAAATGTATTCTCATAATTTAGATTCTGTTACTGTGTCATTTTTTAATATGGCTGCTAACGTTCGGGGCTTAACGCAGGTTGGGAATAGTTATTCCAATTGCTTGCTTGGCCACTAAAAAACTCGATTAGCTGAAAGCCAAATTACTAAAGTTGATTAGAAACTCCAAAGCTGATGGGCCATTGATGAAGCCCAAATTGCGTAAAGCCTATTGTTGTGTGAAGTGCTAGAGTTAATTATTTATTTCTGCTGCACTAACTTTTTTGATTTCCCCTTTTTCAGATAATATAAGGAACCCATTTTGAGCCTTCTTTTGAGTAAGAAGCTTTTTAAAAGTCAAGTCTAATCCTTTTCGAAGAAGTTCACGAAAATTTTGAATGTCGATTTCAGTCTTTTTCATCCCTCTGTTTTTTAATTATTTGCCAAATTGATTCATCATGAATCTTTATTTGGGTATTAACTTGACCTTCCGCTACAAATTTAAATGGTTTGCTTGAATTATCTATAATAATCCAGAAATCGCAAAGCTCAATAAACTTTTTAATTAGGTTATTAGTCCCTCGAAAATATCTTCTGCGAATTGTTTCTTCAGGAATATTGTGTCCACCTTCGCTTACCCTGATCTTAACGCGTTCAATGGCTAGGTCTACATCATTTAGCCAAAAAAATAGCAATGTTATTGAATATCCCTTCTCCCTTGCTATTTTGATAGTATTTATATATGAGAGAGTTGTCAATGTTGTTTCAAATGCAAAGTCAACACCGCTATTTACAAGCTCCTCTATTCTTTCAAGCATAATTCTGCCTGCTTGGAATGAGACACTTTCTGGTTGGAAAGGAGAAAGTCCTTTTGCAATCTCATCAGCATTTACGAATTCCTTACAATTAAGCATTTCGGGAAGTATCGTAAATGATGCAGTTGTTTTTCCTGCACCATTACAACCAGAAATAATATAGAGATTTGGCACTTATGATAATTTTCAATCTAAAGCTAACAAAAATATAGTGATACTGAAATTGATAATGCATTTCACACAACGTTCAGGGCTTGCCGCAGGGTTGGAATTGTTGCTGGGTCCGCCCGGCGGCAACTGAAGCCGATTGAAAAACTGAAGTTTAAGTTAACAACTAAAAGCCAAATAGAATTCGGTCAAGCCCGATATTAGCTGGTAGTAGTAAAACTGCCGATTGTTACTACGTCCGCCAGCCTTGCGGCAAACCTTTTGTTGCCTGTAGTGCTATCAAGTACTCTCATTTACCAACTATTCTTAACAATTCTTGGTATACGTCATTTGGTCGGTCTGCCCGTTTACTAATAATTTTTCCGTCCTTATCAATAATTGCATAATGTGGTATGCCATTAATTCCGAAAAGTTCGTCAGCTTCTTTTATCATCATTTCATTCAATAAATAATGTTCACCAACAATCTCTAATTGATTACGAGCTTTTGTCCAAGCTTTTTCTTTGTCATTATATCCAAGGTAAAGAAATACAATATTTTTTCCTTTTAAGTTTTCCTTTAAGATAGCAGCATTTGGCATTTCAACCCTGCAAGGAACGCACCAACTTGCCCAAAAATCTACATAAATTACTTTCCCTGTATACTTTTTAAATATGTCAATGAGGGAATTGGATTTACTATTAATACTAATGGCTGATGCAATTTTTGGGTTTTTGTAATCATTTCGTCTGCTGGTTACAAGTTGTTTCATTTTTTTATTACGAACAATCTGGTCATACTTTTTAAACAATGGATTATAGACACTATCTGGTTTTTTAATTAACCAAGCCATAAATCTGGATAGATAAACATCTTTTGTACTTCCTGATAGTATGTTACTGTCAGCTACATAATTAAAGCGGTCAGTTAATGTTAATTTCTTTGATTTTCTGTTCAGTTTTGAAGCAACATAAAAATCTATAAGGTCATTATATTCGCTTGTGTTTAACGCAGCAAATTCATCATTAATTCCTTTTTCCAAAATTTTTGATATGGTACCATTATCCAGCGAATCCCTATTGGTTATATTCTCAACCAATGTTCTTTCAAAAGGTTCGTATGAATATTGAGAACGAAGCCAATTGTAATAAATATCAGACATTTCATGTGTACTTCTGTACTTTTTTAATAGATTCATTTTATATGAGGCAAACTCTTTCCGGTAAAATAATACGCTGTCAATATTTTTGTTTCTGATATTTTTAAAGAAATTTTTCTCGGAATAATATTTAATTATACTGTCGTGCAAAAAGGCAGAAAAATTAAAATCTCCTGCATTTTTTCCAATTGCATAAATGGGATTAGGTTGAGAAAAATCAACAATTAACTTTAGGCTTTTACCTTTCACCAAATCAAATATTTGATTCCCCGCTTCTGTCTTGATATACCAGCCTCCTATTGATTCTTCTGGAATTGTAACCTTAAAGGTTTTATTCTTGGTGACGACTACTTTTGTCCTATTGTCACGCCAAACTCTTGTAAAATTATTGAAACCCCCTGTTTCAGTAATATAGAATATTGAGTCGCTAAAGTTTTTTACAGTTCCAGATATTTCTACTTGTGCGTTGAGACTAAGGGTAACCGCTGTGAAAAATAATGTAAATAATGTTCTCATTATTATTAAAGATTTTTTTTGTTATAGTGAGTTTCTGCGAATGCATTACAGGCAACGGACAGGGCTTGCAGAAGTACGGGAATTAGTATGCCGTCAGCCCGGTACCGATGATGATTGAAAAACTGAAGTTGAAGATAACAACAAAAAGCTAAATAGATAATGTCTAGCCCGATATGAAGCACAATAGAATTACAAAAAGCTGAAGATAACTTCCGTCCGCCCGTATTTTGGCAAACCCCCTGTTGTACGTTCGCCCTATCTCCGCTGTCATCTATAATGTGGGTCTGTGTCCAACCGCAGAGTGTTGCCTGTGCGTTGGCACAAGGCAGGCTCTTTTGCAAGGTTGGCTTTGTGTGTAGGCTTTGTGTGCCTTGCAAATGTGCCTGACTTGGTGCGTTGGGTCAAGTTGCTGTACTATGATAAACCTGCAAATAATGGCTACGGAATATAGGGCGATAGCTATCTAATTTTTATTAGTGATGATGTTTTTGGCAGAGTTCCGTGGCGGATTATCCATGATGGTTTTATCACCATTGCCAACGCCAAGTGCCAAAGCATGAGCAAGCCGCTGGTTGTAGGTATACCCTTCGTCAGAGTGTGTCCACCAAATAGATGTTGCTGTTTCTTAAAGCTGATAAAAATATAAGTATTTAATTTATGCTTTAATTGCTCCGTATCTTTTTTGATATAACTTTTTCTATTTCTACTGCGAAAAATACCAATGAAGAAGCTGCACCAACTAAAATAAATTCATTCAAGGTTAATGCTTCTGTTTTAAAAATGGGTTGCAGAAATGGAATATATGTGATGGCAAACTGTAGCAGCAAGGCTAATAGAACAGCCCCGATAAGCGGCTTGTTGGAAAATATCCCTATACTAAACAACGATTGGTTTTCGGAACGGATAGCCATTACATGCCCAAGTTGGCTCAGGCATAAAACATTAAAAACAATTGTCTGCCAATGCAATCCATGATTAATAGCCCATCCTTGCAGCGACAAAGCAATACCCGCCATAAACATACCTACCCATATCATGTGTAATCCTCTGCCATTGGCAAAAACACTTTGTTGCGGTGGCCGTGGTGGTCTTGTCATAATGTCCTTTTCTGCTTTTTCATAAGATAACGCAATAGCTGGTAAACCATCAGATACTAAGTTTATCCATAAAATATGTATGGGCAATAATGCAACAGGTAAGCCAATGATTGGCCCCAGCAACAATGTCCAGAGTTCGCCAGAGTTTGTTGTCATCATATACTTAATGAACTTAAGAATGTTATCATAAATTCTTCTTCCTTCCTTTACTGCTTTTACAATAGTGGAAAAATTATCATCCAACAAAATCATGTGTGCCGCTTCTTTAGAAACATCTGTTCCCGTAATGCCCATTGCGATACCAATGTTTGCTCTTTTTAAGGAAGGAGCATCATTCACACCATCTCCAGTCATGGCTACATAATGTCCTTTTTGTTGCAGCGTTTTTACAATCAGCAGTTTTTGTTCAGGCGATACCCGGGCATATACTTTTATCTTTTCTGCTTTGTTTAAAAAAGCATCATCATCTAATGCTGAAAGCTCCTGACCTGTTATGACTAAATCTTTTTCGCTTTTTATTATACCAATTCGTTGGGCAATAGCTTTTGCTGTAAGCGGATGGTCTCCGGTAATCATAACCGGTACAATACCGGCTTTTTTACATTGTGCCACTGCATCAGCAACTTCTTCACGTGGCGGGTCTATAATACTTGTTAAACCTAAAAACTGTAAACCTGATTCATGAATTTCACTGTCAGGATTTTCTGGCAACGCATCCCAGTAACGATAACCAAAACCTAATACTCTTTGACCTTTACCGGCCATGTCATCTATTTGTTTTTGCAATTCAGGCACATCAACATTTAAACATCTAACCAGTAAAATATCGGGGGCTCCTTTGGTAAAGGAAATGATTTTATTTTCATGCTCATGAAAAGTTGTCATCAGTTTCCTGCCGGAATCAAAAGCAATTTCAGCTACTCGTTTCCATGTATCAGGTTGTATATTTTGTTCCCTTGCCACTTCCATCAACGCAATTTCGGTACTGTCACCTTTTAAATTTTTCTCACTGTCTTCAACAGCATCATTGTTTAAGACAAGTGCATGCAGCAATAAATTAACCTCTCCTTCTTGTCTGATGGTTGATAATTTATTTCGTTCATAAAGTTGTCCGTTTACAAAAACCTCTTCCACATGCATTTTGTTTTTGGTCAGTGTTCCTGTTTTATCTGTGCAGATAAATGTAACAGAACCTAAGGTTTCTACTGCTGGTAATTTTCTGATAAGGCTGTTAAACCTAATCATTCTTCTTGCTGCCAACGCCAGTGAGATAGTGATAACGGCAGGTAAGGCTTCGGGTATTGCTGCAACGGCCAGTGAAATACTGGTGAGTACCATTTTGGTAATATCCTCACCACGCAGCCAACCGGCAATGAAAAACAGAATGCATAAAAACAGCACCATTACAGAAAGTTTTTTTCCAAATGATGCCATCCGTTGCTGCAAAGGTGTAAGCGTTTCATCCTCATGCAACATTTTGGCAATGCGGCCTAACTCGGTTTGCATACCAGTAGCGATTATTACACCTGTACCTCTTCCATAAGTTACAAACGTACCTTTAAATGCAAGGTTCTTTTTATCTCCAATTGACAAATCATCTGCCTCCAGTGCATCAATGGTTTTATCAACGGCATGTGATTCGCCGGTTAATGCGGCTTCTTCAATCTTTAAATTTTTTGATTCAATAATCCGCAGGTCTGCCGGAATAATATTGCCAGCTTCTAACATTACAACATCGCCAGGCACCAGTGCGGTGGCGGACAAGTCTGTAATACTTCCATCACGCAATGCTCTGGCTTGCGTAACGGCCATTTGTTTTAAAGCCTGCATAGCTTTTTCTGCACGGTATTCCTGAATGAAACCAAGGAAGGCATTTAATAAAACGATTATGAGAATAACAATGCTGTCAGTAAAGTCGCCAACGATTCCCGCTATGACAGCGGCAGCCAGTAAAATTAAAATCATCACATCTTTAAACTGTGCCAGCAGCATAAGGGCTATGCTTTTCTTTTTACCTTCCTGCAATTCGTTGGGCCCAATTTCCATCAATTTTTTTTCGGCTGCAATTGCAGTTAAGCCTTGTTGGTTAGTACCAAGCAATTCATAAGTTTCGGGTATGGTTAATTTGTGCCAATTCATGTTTAAATTATTTTTTGCCGTATTTAGTTTGGAAGAATTAGATTGAATAATTAACAGGTGTTGTGTTAGCAAGATTATCGTTAACAGGGCATCTTTCTTTTACCTGAGTAAGCAATTTTTGTATCATGTCACTGGAAGCATCACTATTAATGTCCAATTGAATATTTAATGATTTAAAGCCAGCCCGTTCTTTATCCGAAATTCCCAATAATTTTTCGGGATTAATATCACCAGTAATGTTTATTTCAAGACTTTTAATAGTGATACCCATTTCTTTGGCAATGAGGTTAACTACTACATTTAAACATCCTGCATACCCTGCAAGAATGTATTCAACGGGTGTTGGAGCAGAATCTTTACCACCAAAATTTTCCGGTTCATCCACAGCTATACTGAACTGCCGTACCTTCCCCTCATACCTTGTAGGGTTAACACTCTTTCCATTAATTGAAAAAATTAAATCTTCCATGATTATAAAAATTATACTGTATTTATTAAAATGGTTATTCTTTATTGAAAACCAACAAAGGCACTTTCGCTTCAAAAGACAATTCCTCTGCCTTGCTGTAAAGAAATATTTTTTGAAAAAGAGTCCTCTGCTGATTTGTGAACATTATTACAACCGAAGGCTTTATTATCTTTATTTGGTTCTGGAGGTTTTCAATCAATGACTGTACTGCGTCATTTTTTTCAAAACGTATTTTTAGGCCATACTTATACTTTTTCTTAAACGCCGCTTCAATGGTTTTTTCATCGAAAACAATTTCATTGGGCCATGTAAAATGAAGCACTTCAACAGTTGCTTTAAAGGGCGACGCAAAATCCACCACTTTTTTTAATTCTTCAGAGTAATTGCGAAAATCGGTTGCATATAATAAATTCTTTATCGCAGAAATTCTGTAAGTTTTAGGAACAGCAAGCACAGGCACAGGTGATTTTGTAATCAGGTTGCCGGTATTGGTGCCAAATATCTTTTTAAACTTTCCAGCACCACGGGTGCTGATACAGATATAATCAATATCGGAGTTCCTCATACAATAATCCTGTATTGTAACATCCGGACTAATTCCCTGAACAATTATAATAGAATGCCTACCGGGTTTTACATTCATATTTCGATAGATGCCAGATATAAATTTTTCAAATTTAATTTTACAAAAAGCCTCTTCCTGTGCTGCATACTTTTCAAAGTAAGATTCTGACCATCGTGTTGCCCTTAAAACATACAATACATGTATGAAAACCAATTCAAGTTTTTGTTGCGTAGCCCAATGGATGGCAAACTGGACACCACTTTTTGAATTAACTGAAAAATCGGTTGGTACTATTATTTTTTTCATAATTATATTTTTGTTTTATTTTACAAGTTACGTTTACTATTCGGAATGACTTTTTATATGTGTGAACTTTACAGCTTAATATCCTAATTATGTAAAGCTTAATATCGTTCTGTGAATAAAGTAATGTGACCTACTGTTGTGGCTTTTGCAAAAGTTGGTTATTTTTCAAACTGCTGGGTGTTGATGGTAGTTGTTTTTGCTGATGTTTAAGGTTAAGATGATTAGCCTTCCGTCCGCCGGGGTGGGTGGGCTGTGAGTTGGCATTTTTAGCTCTTTGCAAGGTTGGCTTTGTGTCGGGGTTTTGTGTGCCTTGCAATGTGCTAAAATAGCGTGGGGTCGGGTCGGCAAAGTCATGGATGTTTGTATATGTGTAGGATGTTAAATAGGGTGACGTACAACGTTTAGGGCTTTGTGCAGGCAGGGCATTGTTGTTTGTCCAGCCCGGAACTTAAGCCCAATAAAGAAATAAAAGTACAAGTTAACAACTAAAAGCCCAACAGAATTCCGTCCAGCCCGAACCAAAGTACAGCGATGCAAACAGCCGAAGTTTGAACGTCCAGCCCTGCTTGCACAAAACCCCATGTTGGCTGCAGGCATATTTTGAAGCAGTTAGACTTTAGTGATTGGCTTGTAATGTCCATTGTAATCCTTTTATAAATGTTGGAAGTTGTGTGTCCATGTGGTCAAGATTAGAAAATATATCTGTCTTATAATTTATAAAGTTGGATTGCTTAACTGAAAGCAAACTTGATAATTTATTTGTTAGGTCAGCAAGTTTCATGATGCTTGAATCACTTTGACTTTCCGCATCTTCAAGTCCGCCATAAGTGATATAAATATTTGCTTTCTTTTGATTGCTTTTCACGGATGGAATTTCTTTCAATTGATTGAGTAGCCAATATTTGTTATAGTGAATTGAAGGACTGGCAGCGATATAACTATTGAAACCATTGTCTTTCCCCATTAGATACTGAAGAAAAGCATAAGTCGTAAAGTAACCTCCCAAGGAGTGTCCCATAAGTACTCTTTTTGAAGTGTCAACTTTATATTCTTTGTCAATTTTAGGAACAAGTTCATTATTTATAAACGATAAAAACTTGTCTGCACCACCACTAACGCTCATTTTGTATTCGGGAATTGCAGTTGGATACGTATCGTCCCTGTTCCGTAAAGAGTCCATTGTTGGAAAATCTTTATACCCGATACCAACTAAAATCACAGAGGGTGCCAAACCAACATCTGAATATTTATTAAGAGTAGTGGCAATAATGTCAAAATATAAATTAGCGTCTAAAAGATATACTACAGGGTACTTTTCTGATTGTTGTTCTTTGTACTCATTAGGTAAGTTCACAGAAATCGTAAATGTGTCTGAAACATTTTTTGAATACATACGAAATGTATTTCCGTTATCTGCTTTATGTTCCTGTTCTTTTTTGTTGGCTCTTTCGCTGCAAGCAATTGTTAAAAAAGGCAACAAAATAAGTAAAAGGTATTTTTTCATTTAAGTCATTTTAAAACTGTGTCAAAATTTGAGGTCTCCGCAATGCTTGCAGCCAACGTTAGGGGCTTTACGCAGGGTAGGGAAGGATTGTTCCTGCTGCTGGCTTGGCCACTATAGACTCGATTAGTTAAAGCCAAATTACTGAAGTTGATTTGAAACTCCAAAGCTGATGGGCCATTGCTAAAAGCCCAACTTGCGTAAAGCCTTATGTTATAGGCAGGCCAATTAGAGTTTAGAACAAAGTTCATCTGGTGTCAAAACATGTACTTCACAACCTTTAAAGTCTTTTACATTTCGAGTTACTATACAGTCGATTTTATCAATAGTAGTTGCGCAATAAATCTGTATAGAATCTTCAAAATCCTTTTGCTTTGATCTTAAACCTTTTGTAAGTACTTCTGTGTCAACTGAAATTATTGTCATATACTCAATTAAGCCTAAAAGAGTTTTGCGAAGAGAGCTATCATCTATAAATTTCTTTAATAAATAGTAGGTTGTTGCTATAGAATGAGATGAAGTATAAAGTTTTACTTTTTTGTTCTCTGCCAGGCTGAAAATTTCAACAGCATATTTGCTGAAGGGCTTTCGATCGGCTAAAAGATCCACCAAAATATTAGTGTCAACGAAGATTTTTTTCATAAATGTTTTTTCTCCAAATAGTTCTGTAGCTCCTTCTTTTCATCGAAGTCTTTCGGTAATTTAACTGCACCTATTAATTTTTTTAACCTTGGAGAAATGGGTTGAGTGTTATTTTCTTGAGTTATTGTCTCAAGGTATTGTTCAATAAGTTCAGAAAGGCTCCTTCCAGAAACCTTCGCATAGGACTTTGCCCGCTCAATAACATCTTTCTCAACTGTGAGAGTGAGTTTAGTTGTCATAATACGTGTATTTTTTTCAAAGATACGTACAAAAGTTAAATAACCAAAATTGCTTGCCTATAACGGTTTGCGGCTTGGCGAAGGTGGCGATTTTCACCACAAATGTTCGTACAAAGCACACACTCCAAATTTACGAAAAACCGTCATACGAAGCACGAAACCGCCACTTTTGCCAAGCCGCTGTTACCTGCTGTGGCTGTGTGGATTATTGTCCTTTATTTATTATTGAAAGTAGCCACTTTATCTTGTCAAGGTGATAACCTCCATGAGTGTCTCCATTTGGAAGGTTGATAGAGTGGTCTGTATTGCTATAGATTTTAATAGTTACATTGTTCTGCCGTGGTATAAGGTTTAAAGAATTTGGTACGTTAACAACCTTATCATTTGTACCGTATTGAAAAAAAATAGGACATTTGATTTGAGTGATGTCAGACCCAAATTTATAGTCTATGTCTTCTGATTGTGGCATGCGAGGTAAATTAGTTGAATTTAAGGGCAAATACAGTTTCGGGTAAAGCTTTCTGAGCGAATTTATTCTATCAATTAATTCTTTGGGAATATTTTTATTTCTAACCGCATCAAAATATTCATTAAAAAGGCTCAAGGTTTGAGCAATAATTGAATAATTATATTCTTGTAATATTAATAACTGTTCAATAGCATATAATTGATTTTCTTTAAGTGTTTCAAGTGGTGCAGAAACAGCGTTGGCAAATTTAATTTTAGTAGGATTGGCTAATGCTAATGATAATGCAAGCCTACCTCCTTCACTTGGGCCATGAACTCCAATCAAAGAAGTATCAATAAATGGTTGGGTAAATAGCCAATCTAATATTGAAGTGTATTCAATAATTTTTTGTGAAAAAGTTTGCGTTACCCAAGATGATTTACCTATAGATTTTCCAGCTCCAGCTTTGTCGCAAACCAAAGAAACAAAACCAATACTTGCAAACAATTCTGCTTCATATAAATAGTTAGAAATGCCAACATTGCCTCCACCTTGTAGGCAATATATTGCTGGTAATTTTTTGTCATTTTCTAGTTTAGGTTTAAATAGGTAAGCAAAAATTGAATCATTCTCGGTTTTAACCCAAATGCTGTCCTTAATAACTTCGTAAGACGGTATGCTTATTTGATCATGAGGTCTATAAAAATCTGAAAGAATTTTGTAATCACCATTTGATTGTTTTTTCCATATAACTGAAAAGAGGGAAGAGTATGTCGTATTCCTTTTGTTGTATGATAAGGTAAGGTGAGAAATACCAGTTTGAAATATAAAATCGTCATCGCCTGTAGTGCTAAATATTTCCCATGTCCAGTCTACGCCTTTTCCTATTATGCTACTCCAGTATTTTTTGATTTCTGATATCCCTTGTAGTTGTGTGTCAAAGCCGTCTACCCTTGCTTCATTAGTATATAAATTAGCAATAGAAGCCAATTCATTCTTTTGAACTAACTTATACATTTCCCTTCTTGTACTATCAATTTTTGCTAAGGCTTTTTCGGATTGAGCAAAACTATAGGTGTGCCCTATAAAAAGCATTAAAAAAACTAGAAATAGGGGTTCATATTTTCTATGCTTTTTGATTAGCACCATCGCCTCGAAGTATTAGGTATGAAGTAAGTAGAGCTATAACGATTAATCCTGTGCAGATAATTGGCGGTAAAAAAGTCAATAAGCACATTGCAACAAAACAAATTAAATACGTAAATAAATTTATTAGAATTATTCCTTTCATTATCTTATTGGATAAATTACTTTTTAGAAGGAATAGATTTAATATTCCTGAAAAAAAGAGTAATAATGCAAAGGCAATGCTGAAAGAATTCATCAAATCTTCCATAGAGCGAAGAAATCCTGAACCTAAGTCGAACCTATAGTTTGTCATCAAGTCAAACAATTGCTTTTCGCTATCATTTTTAGGCTCTGGTTTGCTCAAAAAACTAAGAAGATGAAATATGCCTGTAACAAATTGCAATGCAATTGCATCCTTAAACCAAAACGAATATTTTTTTATCATTTTATTTATTTTATTATGCGTTTGTAAATACCATCAAAAGCAACTTGTAACACTTCCCCTTTATCATTAACAATATCCCATTTTTGAGAAACATTTCCTTGATTATCTTTTTCCCAGATAATTCGATTGAAATAATAAAAATTCGCCTTTTTACTTTTTACTCTCTCGCTTTGTAGTATCATTCTGTTGTTTTGAAAAGAGCCTTTTAATTGCAATACAGTGCCAAGGTTGTCAATATATATTTGATTCCACGAACTGTCAATTTTATTATAGTACGTATAGCTAGTACCTGTTTCCTGTTTACTAGTCCAGTTTTCTTGGATTAGACAACTGTCTTGCATTGAAACAATACTATTTGAACCAATTTTTTCTCCCTTTTGATTATAAACCTCCCAATCACCAAGCCAAAAATCAAATTGTTTATATTCTTGGGTACAGCAATTACACAATTTTGAGGTTTGTTGGGAGCAAACATTTTCGTTTAAGAATTGAAGGAGGAAAACAATAAGAATACTGAACTTCGTCATGAATCAATTTTTTTTCAAAAGTAAAAACTATTGATTAACGATAACTTGTCCTAAAACAAGAAATCCTATTGATTGCTTAATTCTCTTCTGATTTTACTTAAGGTGGAATCAGTTATCCCAAGATAGGAAGCAATGTGTTTTAAAGGTGCATAAAGAGCTACTTGCGGTTTTGATTTTTGAAATTGCAAATATCTATCTTTAGCGGAGTCAGTGATTATAGAAAGTGATCGTTGTTTAGAATCGAGCAATTGTTTAGTCATCCACAATCTGCCCCATTCACTAAAATATGGAACAGTCTGAAATAATGTTTGAAAATCTTCAAATTTAATTTTCCAGCAAACGCTGTCTGTGAGTGCTTGAATATTCTCTTTAGTTTTAGTGCCAAGAAAAAGGGATGTCGGCTCAATTCCAATATCATTAATTGAAAAGAAACCTGTAGTAATGTCGTTCATGTTGGCGTCATTTGCGAAAGCACGAATGATTCCTTTTTCAACACAATAATATTCTTTAGCCACTTGTCCTTCCTTTAAAAGGAATTCACCTTTTTTAAAAACAATTCTTTCATGATTGGATTTAATTATCTCAATTTCTACATCGGTTAAAAGACTATGATTATATATCTTACTGAACTCCATTTTCTAATTTTATTGTCTTGCTTGATTCAATTTGCCATTGCAGGTAACTCTTAAAAGTACGCACTCAAATAATTATAAAAAATTTTAACTCAATCATTTATTGCCGCGTTTTTAAGGGTAGCTGTTCTAATGATACTTAACAAACCGCTGGTTGCTACTTATTTTTCCGCGTTTTATTTTCTTTACTCTACCATTTAAGTTTATCTAAAGGACTTTCAATTTTGCCTATTGCTATTTTACTAACATGAGTATATAACATGGTAGTCCTAATACTATTATGACCTAAGAGCGATTGAATTATTCTTATATCTGTTCCTGCTTCCATCAAATGTGTTGCATAACTATGCCTTAACATATGAACACCACCTACTTTATTGGTCACTTTTTGTTTTGCAACTTGTAATATCTCTTGAACAGATCTTGCGCTATATGCTCCACCATTTTGACCCTCAAATAAATATTCTTTTGGATGATATTCTTTATAATATTTCCTAAGCATTGTTAATAATATATTTGAAAGCGGAACCATTCGATCTTTCTTTCCCTTTGCACCTTGAATATGAATCATCATCCTTTTATTATCTATATTTTTTATTTTTAGTGATACAATTTCACTTACTCTTAAACCAGCTGAATAAGCAGCCATGATCATGGTTTTATGTTTTATATTTTGTATATTTTTAATGATTTCAACAACTTCTTCTTCTGCTAAAATTGATGGTAGTTTAAACGGCTTTTTGGGTCTTGGTAAATCATAAAGCTCTTTTTCTCTTTCCAACACATGTTCAAAATAAAATTTTATTGCATTAACTGCCGTGTGAACTTTTGTTTCACTACAGCCCTTTTCTTTCAACAACCACAACAAATAAGATTGAATATGTGCTTTGCTTAAAATATTAACAGAATTCTCTTTTAGTAATCTTAATAATGATTGAAATTCAAATAAGTAATTCCTAATTGTATTATTACTATATCCCTTTAAAATCAACATGTTTCTCATAGCTTCTAATGCCAATGAATTTTCTATGCATAAAGGATGGGATATTATTTTATTTGCCGTTACCGACCTGATGGGCTTTTCTATTGGCCCAACTAAGGCTTTCTTTTGTAATAAATATTGTCTTAGAATAGACGTATCTAAATAAAAATGATTTGCAACTTGATTTTTAAAATTTTCAAATGCAATTCTCGTACAATCCATATAAAAAATTCGCTGATTATGATTCCATTTAATTCCCTTAATTTTTTTGATTGTTGAATTAAATTGCAATGTGTCTGGTCCATATATTCCAATGCATTCTTTTCCTTGATAAAAATCTGGCTTCAATTCTACTTTATACATCCTTCTAAGTACACAATTCACGTATAGAATCAAAAGAGTATTTTCAGAGTATGTCTTTGTTTTTTAACGGTAAAGCAAAGCCACCTGACTCACAGGTCAAATTTATAAGACATGTATACCAATTACTATTCGGTAATTAAATTGTATAGTAAAACATTGTCTGAATAAATATAATAAAAGTAATGTATATGATAAAAAATAAAATTTGTATGAATACCATACTATCTAACTGTGAGTTCTAGTAGGGGGGAAGTGTAAAGTTTCTCTTATTGGTTTGAGAGAATCAATGTTTCAATATATTTTCTACTTTTCATTTTTTTAATATGAGCTTCTCGGGCTCTCGCTTCTTTGAGAGAATTAAATAATTCAGAGTGTTTTAATACCCATGGGATTCCGGGCTTAGTTGATTTATTTCTCCCAGCATTGTGTTGTGCTAACCGAATAGAGAAGTCTTCACAAGAACCTGTGTAATACTTGTTCATCGATTCAGAATAAATAATGTATACAATGTATTGCATAAAAAAAGCCCCTAAAAGGGGCTTAGTAGTGGAGAGTATCGGGGTCGAACCGACGACCTCTTGCATGCCATGCAAGCGCTCTAGCCAACTGAGCTAACCCCCCATTTATTTTTATTTCA
>CAZTDV010000058.1:0-20037 GCA_964612195.1 uncultured Sediminibacterium sp. | reverse complement strand
GATCAAGCGTAAACCGAACAAAGACCGTTCGCCTAAGAAACGTAGATACGCTTAATATGAAGATACTTTGTCAGAGAAATCCAAAGTGGAGTACGATCAAAATGGGAAGTTCTAAGTTGACGCTAGGAAAGCTTGGTTGCACGACAACTTGCATCTCAATGCTCTCCGACTACTTCGGGTGCTATCGCTCGCCAGAAGAATTAGCTCACAACGCAAATAACTATACCAAGTCAGGCCTAGTTATCTGGCAGAATATTATCTTTAATAAGATGAGTATCGGCTGGCGTGAGTACAAGCGTGACGACAAGAAGATTCAGGAGTATCTCAAAGACCCAAACAAAGCTGTAATCCTACAAGTAGATAATGGCGCACACTGGGTCGTTGCTCTACGTAAGACATTGTTTGGCAACTCATACATCGTAGCTGACCCTTGGGACGGTACTAAATGTGATGTTATTAAAAAATATCATAACATTACAGGAGCAGCGTATTTTCACAGGATATAGATAGTGTTATAATATAAACATTAATTATTAGCCCCCATAAATTATGGAGCTGTCACTACGAGATCGTTTATTACTCACTCTAACTCTGCCAACTAAGGGCAAATTCGAGGATCTAATTATCCGCGAAGATGTCATTAAGAAGGTACAGATCACTCAAAAAGAAGTAGCTAAGTACGAAGTTAAGCAGAACGACAAAGGTGGCTTAACCTGGACACCTAACGAAGACAAATTCCCAACTGAGTTCTCTGAGCTTGAGAAAGGCTTTATTAAAAAGTCGCTGAAAGATCAATCAGAAAAGGGAGAATTAACTCCTGAATTTATCGAACTCTACAAGCAGTTCGTAGAATAAAATATGGCTAAGGTCAAAGTTACTAAGAAGGTTGCAGTGAAGAAGTCATCGAAAAAGGTAATGCCAATGAAGATGTCAAAAGGTATGCCAACTAAGATGATGAAGCACGAGGTTAAGGAGATGAAGAAAGCACCTACTAGTAAGTGGATTAAGAAACCTAGCAAGTAATTATGAAGAGTTTATTCAGCAGTCTTAGTGGGTACAAAACCTACACAGCAGCCGCTGGTATGGTTCTCTATGCCATTATCGGTCAAGTATTACAGTTACACGATGCAGATCAGTCGATGAGTTTATTCATGCAAGCTCTAGCTATCGCTGGCTTGCGTAACAGTATTAAGTAATATGTCTACACTTCCAAATGTCGTTTTCCTTATTAAGCGCAGTGGCGAGAATGGTGAGATGGGTCCATTTGAAGATGCTATCCAAGTAGTTACTGGATCACCAATCATCGAAGAGTTCTGCACTAACCGAAACTACTACGAAGGTTCAGCCGAAGAGTACGTAGCCTTCTACGCAGAGAAAGGTGTAGCTGTGGTCGCAGGTGATGTGAACTCTGATGGTGTGCGTGATGCAGAAGACAAAGAGATCATCGCCGAGATCCAGGAAGCCAATAGCTAAGTACAATTACATACTCCAGTCCTGCGCCCCCGCACAGGTCGAGCAAACTTGTTTGCCTGTATCCCTGTGGGGCACAATTAAACCCCTTTTTCATTGGCTACCCACTAGTCCTTGAAGCTGTCTTCCAGTGCCCATGATACGGGAATATGGAAGCTGGGGCGCAGGACTGGAATTTATTTTTATGGGTGTTATCTTACGTACTCCTAATACTGAACTGTTAGTAAGAGGTAAACCTCTTACGTATCTTTCATCGGCCAGCGACGCTGGAGCAACGACGCTTACGGTTGAATCAATAGCGTCTTTTTCAATTTCAGACTACATCCAGTTAGGTGAGATAGGTGCTGAGCGTACTGAGATTGTGCAGATTCACGCTTCAACCGCGCCAACTGGATCAACAGTCACTCTCGTTGCCGCTAGTGCTCTTTACCCTCATGATGAAGGCACTCCAGTTTATAAAGTAGACTTCAACCAAGTCGAGTTCTCGATCGCGACAACCGATGGTGGCTCTAAATCTGTGTTAGCTACGTCAGCGTTAACGCCAGATCTAATGGAGACTATCTATGATGATGTCACTAACACAACTGGCTTTGGTTATTGGCGCTTCAAGAACTCTGCGACCACTACCTACTCCAGTTACTCCTCGTCGATTCCTTACGCTGGTTATGACATCGATGCGTGTAATGAAATCTTCGAGCGTGCTCTGTCAGCGGCTGGTTCAGAGATTAATCCACGACTAACCTATACTAAACTCTTTAGTTTTTTAAACGACTTCATCACATTAGCCAACTCGTTCAATAAGCGTTGGAGCGAGGCTCGTGTGTTGGACGCTGAGCTCGTGACTCTAGCAACTGGCGGCTGGGAAATAGATCTACCAACTGATATCGCACAAAAGATGGATCCGTCAGCTATCATCTCTGTTCGTATTACAGGTTTCCAAGCGATGGGATACATCTCACAGCGTGAGTATCAGAAGGTAACTATTGACTACATCTACTCTACACTCTCAACTACAATTACAGACGCTAGTACGACTATCGTTTTAGGCAACTCGTATAACTTTGCTGACTCAGGGACTATCACTATTGAAGGTGACTCTATTGCCTATACAGGTAACACTCGCTCCACAGGAACTCTAACTGGAGTAACAGGTATCGCTTCTACTGGTCACACAGCAGGTGTTACAGTTTTCCAAAAAGAAGTCACTGGTGTGCCAACTCGTTATACGATTTCACAAGATGGAAAGATTAAGATCTATCCTATTGCTGGTTCTGAAGTAAATAACCGCGTCGTTCGTATTAGCTACTTCCGTCGCTTACCAAAAGTTGATGGGCTCAACGACAAGGTTCTTATCGACGATATTGGTCCGGCTGTGGAGTATGTCGCTTACCGTATTAAAAAATATGAAAGTGGTGGATCGTTGTCTACACAAGATGATGACTACATGGAGTTCTCAAAACGCTTCCGTCAGACAATCGAACGCGATACCCCGGGCGAACCAAAGATAGTAAGATTAGGTTAATATGCCACAAGTAATAGATCCACAAATCTATCGCGGCTACAATCGCGGCTTGGCAGACGAGTCAGTTCTTGCTGACTCGTTAATGCCAACTGGCCAACTACGTCACGTCATGAATATGGACGCTGATGTACTTGGCTATCTAACTGGGCGTAATGGTTACTCTCGTCTTGGATCTGCTGCCGTTGTGAGCGCTTCTGGTTTAGGACTCTTGCATCACATTGGTACTAACTCGCAGATCATTGCTTTCATAAATGGTGAGTCGTACTATCTTTCTGGTAGTACATGGACCAACAAATCACTCGCGTGGAATACAAGTGCAATGGTAAGATCGGTGTCATTCTTAGATCGTGTCATGGCGGTCAATGGTGTAAACGCACCTCAATCGTGGACAGGAAGTGCGTCTGACTCTTGGGCATCGACGAACTTAGCTAGTGCACCAGCCGCCGGTGATCTTATCGAGACTTTTAGACAGCAAGTTTTTATTGGTGACTCTGCAACTGATCAGATTAACTTCTCATCTATTCCGACCGCTGGCGCTATTACCTGGACTGCTGCGGATAACTTTATTTGTAACCCTAATGACGGCTCAAACCTGACGGCTATTAAACGGTATGGCCAAGAACTTCTTATCTCTAAGAAGAATTTTACTTATCGCTATAACGGCCGGTCGGTAGACGCCGATCCTGTGATTAAGTACGGTGCCGCTTCTCAAGAGGCTATAATCGTCGAGGCAGGTATCTGCTGGTTCTACGACGCTATTAATAATGCCATCGTCGCTTACTCAGGTGGCTTTCCGCAGATTGTCTCAAAGCCAGTGCGATCATTCTTAGTAGCTATACCCACCTCCGCGCGCGATAACGTTGCTCTACGTGGTGACTATGATCACGTTGAAGCTTTTATCGGTAACGTTACAGTTGGAGGCATTGCATTCACTAACGTCGCCGCACGCTACATCATTTCATCTCAATCGTGGACGCTTCGAAGTTATGCAAATGCTTTCACCACTTTTACTCCTTACGATGACGGTACTACTTTGTACTCTCTTGGTTTCACTACTAACGGTAACGTCGTGAAGATGGACACAGGTTACGACGACCTTGGTACTAACATCAACTATGACTTGCAGACGCAGTGGATAGTTCTTGGCAACAATCCATCTGTTGTGCAGAAGCTCGCCGCCTTCTCACTCTTCATGGAGAACGCACGCACGATGTCTGTGTCTTACAAAACAGACTTAGACCCAACATGGCGACCTATCGGTCAGGCGAGTAAATATGTTTCATCTTGGAGTGGCATCAATGTCTTGTACCACAAGATTAAGTTTCGCTTTACCGGTTCATCATCTGGTGACCCAGCAATCTTTGATGGCTTTGCAATGCTAATGCCAGTTGTTGAAGGGATAGAACGTAATAGCGATAAGTAACTATGACTGATTCGTACAAAGCAGGTTATGATGCTTTGCTCAACTACGGAGGTACAAGTGACCTTGATCCTTCGGTTTCATTGCTGGACTCATCAGCGTTAGGTAGCTCTTCATCTAACATGCTCACCAACTTAACCGAAGATGAAGTAAGTTCTGAAAACATCTTAGGTGGCAATCTAATAGATGGCTACACTCTAGCGCGCGATGCGTGGTTCAAGAGCGAAGACTGCCTCGCTTACAATTCCGGTACAGGTTTCTTCTTGGGTTGGGATTCGACACTCGCTGAGTACGTTTTCTTTATTGGTAACTCCGCTGGCAACAAGCTCACTTGGAATGGCACAACACTTGCTGTCGCTGGCGCAATTACTGCTAGCACAATCGATATTGGTGGTTCAGATGCAACATCATTTCATGTTGATATTGACGGTAATATGTGGCTTGGCGCTGCAACTTTTGCTACAGCTATATCCTCGATTTCGAATGCTGGTTTGTTGTCAACTATATCAGCTAATATTGGTGGTTGGAACGTGGTCTCTGGTTATATTTATAATCTACAAAGCGGTACTCCAACTGCTACTCCAGACGATGGACTCGTTTTAGCCTCAGGTAATGAAGCAATGATTGTCTATGAAGATACTGCTAAACGATT
The DNA here is from genome assembly GCA_964612195.1 of uncultured Sediminibacterium sp. Classification (GTDB taxonomy): domain Bacteria; phylum Bacteroidota; class Bacteroidia; order Chitinophagales; family Chitinophagaceae; genus Sediminibacterium. Next base: position 14,973 of record CAZTDV010000058.1, on the reverse strand, counting down.
AGAAGTTGGTTATCTATCCGCTGGTATCTATGGATTAAGGGGTTATGCAACTGACGGAACAACAACTATTTTTGAGGTTTCGGATACACAACAGATTATCGCTGGTTGGAATTTTACTGATGCCGTCCTCCGTTCCGGCTCTACTGACGCTAACAGCAATGTTCTAATTGATTCTACTAATAGTTTAATCCGTCTTGGCCCGACGACTGGTAACTATCTAACCTTGGATGGTGCTAACTTGCGTGTCCGCACTTCGACATTTGCGGCTGGCTTACAGGGCTGGTCTATTGAAACAGATGGTAGTGCTGAGTTCGCTAATATCACTGCTCGAGGAGAATTTCACTCGCAGGTTCTTTCCTATAATGAGGTTCACACAACTGCTGGTTCACAGTTGATTGCAACCTCCGCTGGTAAGTTAAAGAGTGATGTCACTAGCGTTACTTCACCAACTACATTTAACGTTGATATTGATGATCCAGATACCGGACACACCCAAGTGTTTTCTGCTTCTGATATTCTCTACGTCAAGGACGGAAGCGGAAACGCTAATTATTGGACGATTTCTTCCGTTTCTGACCAGACAACATTCTTCCGATATGTCTGTACTAAAAATGATGGTTCAGCAGCTACATTCAGGGCTGGGGCGGCCATCGTTGACCTTGGACAATCTGGTAATGGTTATCTTTACCTAACAGCCGATGATGCCAACGGCCCATTTTATAGCGTCAGAACTCATACCGGTTCACCTTGGACAACAACAATTGAGCGTTTGCGCGTCGGCAACTTAAATGGCTATCTCGGTTACGTCGCCGATACTTACGGTTTAGGTGTTGGTTCAAACGGTGCTGGTGAGGCTAACATTACAATCGACCCAACCAATGGCATTCGTGTCCGTACAGGAACGACTAGCCTATTTTCAGTTGATATGACTGGCGGTGCTTTAATCGCCGACTGGAATATCACTACTGGTTATCTCTATGGTCTTTCTTCGGGTACTCCGACAGCTACGCCTAATGACGGTATCGTACTAAAGAGCGGTGCAACTGGCGGAGTTATTGTCTACGAAGATACTGCTAAACGTGTTGAACTCGGTTACCTGTCCGCTGGTATCTACGGTATAAAAGCTTATGCAACTAACGGAACGACGGTTATCTTTGAAGCGTCTGACGCTCAACAATTATTAGGTGGTTTTACTTTTACAGATTCTCAACTTTCCGCCACCGCTGGTGGCAACACCACAATTCTGTCTTCTGGCTTAACTGCTTTTAGCGCTGGCCCAACTGGAACACCAAGTGTGACGATCACTCAGGCTGGTGTGCTGACGGCGACTGGGGCGGTGATCGCTGGTACGCTTAATCCAACAACAACTGCCGTGGCCGGTGAAGATATTACCGCTGGCGATGCTGTTACTATTCGCACAAATGAAGTTGTAAAATCCATTGCTACACACGACGCTAGAGTTTTAGAATCATCTGCAGGTACAAATTTCGGTTCAGCTGATCCAGCCCCGACTGGTTCAACTAATGCCACTAACAATGGCGATAGCTACTTTTTTATAAAATTCGATTTATCTACTATTGCGGTGACAGTAGCAGACAAAGCTTTTTTAAGATTAAATTTTACTAATGCTTATACCAGTGCTAGCGATAGCTATGAATTAAACGCCTATCAAGTCACGGGTGCAGATTGGGACGAATCAACAATTACTTGGACTAACAAGCCGGCGATTAATGCCTCTATTGATGGCTCTTGGGAGTTTTCAGAAAATAGTCAATTAACCGATGATTATTTAGAAGAAAGTGCTGGAGTTAGTTATGTTTTAATTGATATAACAACTCTTTACAACGCTTGGAAAGGCGGTACTAATAATTACGGCGTTGCTGTTCGTTTCGTCGAGCGTGGAACTGGAGAGGAGTCTGCCGCTACAACGGCAAATATAGACGTGCGTACTTCCGAAAATGCCACCGCCGCTTTACGACCAACGCTTATAGTGTCTGGAGTTTCGGATAATGTTGGAAAAGTCTATAAATCAAACTCAGCTAATTTTACTGACTTATTTGGGCCATCTGGCATTTCAACTACAACAACAGCGACCAGTGCAACAGACACCATTCAGCGGTCTGGTGTAGCCACTAATCAAAGTGGTTTAACGCCAGGGAAAACTTACTTTATTACAGATTCGGAAACTATCTCGACAACCGCAGGCACAGTTAAGCAATCTATTGGCACAGCCTTATCAGCAACTAGCATTTCTATTGATAGCGATACTTCAAAAATAGTTATTGATAATATAATTTGGCAAGCGTCAGGGTCGTCTGATGACCACGAATCCACTAACACTATTTTTGTACCTATCGGCTTTAGTCCTAAAATTATTAGGTTTGATGGAGCTATTGTTGATGACACAGCGGTTTCGGCCGCAAGTGGTGTCTGGTATAACGGCACTCAACTTACAAATACCAACGATACCATAACTAATGGTTATCTAGCTTATAGAGTTTATGATGTTAACCAGGAAATTTCTATGACGGTGACTTCGGTCTTTGACAGTGGAGTTTTATTTACGATACATCTAAAAGATATCCAGGGTGCTTCATCACGAGAAAAGATCATTAAAGGAATTCTAACCTTTCAAAGTTAAGGTATAATAAAAACATTATGGCATTCTCACTATACGACTGGATCAAGGGAGGTTTCAAAGTAGAAGATACCTCTATTGAGGGATTAAAGACTTTAGCGAACAATATTATTGCTTCGGATAATTTAGGTCAGACGGGTTCGACTAAAACTTGGGCACGTGAGGCGCTGAAAGCGTTGAATAATACTTCAGGTCCAGGGTCTGATGACGCTACTAAGATTGCCAACGCTTCTAAATACTTAACCGGCAAGTCCAATTCGTCATCTGGTTATTTTCAAGGACGTAAACCAAAAGAAGTTGCAGCCGCTTTGAAAGAGTACGAAGCTGAGACGAAAGATAAGTTAGCTAATCTCGCTAGTAACATAGCTAATGAGACAGACTTTTCTGATCCTAATCTAAGTGAGGAAACTAAAACTAGACTAACGGCACGATCAGAAGAGAGTAAAGCTAAACTAGCCGAGCTTGCTTCGCAGTCAGGTCTACCAGATAGCGTCCTGTCGCAGTACCAAGCTATCGAAAAGACCGCTTCAGGTGATTATGTGCCTAAAGGTTCAATGGATTATAAGCCTAACGCTCACACAGGTGAATCGTTGGGTATCGACCGTCAAGCAGATGGCACTTACAAAGTTATGGGCCGTACGCCTGGTCCAGACGGTACATATAAAGATTACGGTTCTTTTGCCGATCAGAGCCAGGCTAATGCTTATGCCACGCAGATTCAAAGTGGTGGTACGCCAGGTGTAAGCGGTCAGCCAGACGTCTACGCGACGACACCGCTAGCAGGCGAAGGACCAGGGCGTGTCATTGAAGGTAGTGCGCTCAGCCAAGTTGGCACCGTTAGTAGCACTGATAGCGCTACTAATGACGCCAGCTCGACTGTCGCGTCTGCACTAGAATCATCTGTATCGTCCAAGGAGCAGGCAGCTACTGCAGCTGACCCCTCGCTTACAGTAACACCAGAGATGCGAGCGCAATGGTTACAAGAGGGTTACGATGAGCTTGCTGCTAATGCTAACTGGCAGGAGACTCTACGAACAGCAGAGTTCGACTTGGGTACTACAGTTAACCGATTGATTGAAGACACACGTATTCGCGAGACAGCGTTAGCGACACAGTACAAAGAGAACCTGAAGACTGCACAGAGTGATCTGCAGGATACTGGTATGCTCTATGGAGGCGTGCGCTCTACCGCTGAGCAGAAGCTAGCTGACGCTACCAATACGCAACTCGCAGCTGAGGACTTGTCATTTCAACGAAACCTGGCGGATACTGCGCAAAGTGGTGCTCAGTATTTCGGATCTGACTACGCTACTAACACTATTGCTCCAAGCTTAGGCGAGACGACTAGTGTCGGGCGCGTGTTACCAGGCTCACCTACATTCCAAACTGGTAGTCGTCAATCAGCGTTCGCACCAACTGGTAGCTACTACGGTTCGAGTAATGTAGCTGCGGATACTGAAGCTATCACGAGACAAAATGAAAAGGAATCGGCGTTCAGAGATCTAACTTCGCAGTACGCATAATATAAATATATGGCTACACGAGATTTACCATTTCACTCACCAATAGCACCAAGCCCATTTAGTTCAACTAATGGTGCTAATGTGAATACTTCTACAACTGTTACTCCTTATTCGAGTATTGCTAGTGCGCCACGTACTTTATCTGGTCCACAACCTGCGACAACAAACGCAGTCGTACCCACCTCGACGTCTAATACGACCAAGACTACCGCATCAACAGGTGGCTTAGTAGACAAGATGGGCTCGATCATCCAGACAGGATCATCAACGCCTAAGATGGCAACCTTAGTTAATGCTCAGACTGGTGATCGAAAAGCTGTGGCCATCGGTAGTCAGGAAGCACAAGGACTATTCGGACAAGGCTATACGTTGGAGACAGCGGCGCCAGCGGCTGGTGCAGGTGCGACTCCAACGCCTACCGCAACACCTACACCTACACCTACACCTACACCTACACCTACCACTACCACTACCACTACACCAGCCTCTACTGATCTATCAGCTGCACGAGATAAGGCACAAGCGCTTAGACAAGAAGCCTTTGCTGGAGTCTATGGTTATCGACCTCAAGAGTGGACTAACCTACCACCAGCTGTTCAACGACAAAAGATGAACGAACGTATTCAAGGAATCGTTGGGGAACTCGGCAATGTGAATGCCGCTATCGAAGTAATGAAAGAAGAAAAGAAAGCTGCTGAAGAAACAGATAAAGATAACTTCAACCTTCTATTGCAATACGGGTTAGTAGATAATTTAACACCAGAAGAACTTGCTAAATATTCAACTAGTTTAGGGCTGTCAGAGTCGGCGCTCAAATCGATGGGGGCTAAGAAAGAACCACCGGAACTAAAGGAAGTGAACGGAAGTCTTTATCAGATTACTTACGATCCTAAGACGGGCGAACCTTCCATTGAAGTTCTGATACAAGGTAAGACTGGCGGTAGCGGTGGCTCAGGGAGTAGTAAGACTGTGCCTCAATTTGGTACTCAGGCTTACGATAATATTGTTAAAAATTTAGCAGAAGGGAACATAAGCGTTGAAGAGTTAGGGACCAGCATCGCTGACGGAGGTCAAGGATTAGGAGCAGGTGAGATTTCTGCTATCGTTGATCGTTATAACGAAGTGTCTGGCGCCGGGTATTTTGACAGCGCTTCTGATGACAGCGCTCAATCTGATACGACAGGATCTAGTGCTACTACTAATAGAGTAGATACTCCTATCGATTATAATAATATAAAATCTATCAGTTCTCTCGATTCGTCAGGATCTCTTTATTCTCCTCAAACAGCAAAAACTGAGAAGCCTAAGAAATCAATGTTTGGCACAGTTGGTTATTACTAATCTTAGCTTATGCCAATGAAGAAATACCAGCTCAACAAGAAGACAGGTAAGATGGAAGAGGTCGTTAGTTCTAATACAAAAACTTCAACCACTGCCACATCCACAGGTGGAAAGCTCACCGCTGGCGCGGTGGCAAAAGGTACTGGTAATTTTGTTAAGGAAGCTGTCTTAGCTCCTATCAAGTTCTTAGTGTCGCCGTTCGCGATGCTGAGCGAAGACCTACCAGCTCTCATTAAAGGTAAGCCAGCAACCAGTAACGCTCTTAGCAGATTTGCGTTTAATAAGTCCGAACCTGGAACTAACCAACGAGGTGGTGCTGCGATTACCAATGCTCTAACTGGAGTCACCTCTGCTATGGGTTTAGGTGGTGTAGCGACAGCTGCTGCGACTACTTCAAGACAAGGCATAATAGCTGGTGCTAAGCAGATCGCTAAACAGACTATACGTACAGCACCAGTAGATATTGCTATCGGTGCTGGATTTGGCACAGCGTCTGGATTAGAGCAAGGACGAACTGGTAAAGACCTATTCAAAGACGCCGCTATCGGTGGTGCAATCGGACTAGCGGCACCGCTTGTACTTGGTGCTGGTATTCGTGGTATCGGTGCGGTTGCTGGCGGCACTTCGAAGATGGTTGGTAGGGCATTAGATAGTGAGATCGGTAATCTCGAAAAGAAAATAACTAAACTGAAGTCTGGCGCTGATGCGTTCTACGGACCAACGGGTAAAGAGGCTATTAAGACTACTGGCTTAGAAACTAGACTAGAAAACTTGAAATGGGTACGTGCTATCCCTGACAAATTTCAGACACAGATCATCGATAAATTTCACCCAGTTTATAAACTCGATAAACTTTATAAAACATTAACAGGTAAGGAGTCTGGTTTCTTAGAGAAAGCTCAGGCAGCGAGCACTATCGGATATCAAGAAGCTGATGACCGAGTTCGTGGTGTCTTCATACCAATGATTCAAGAGACTGGCGAAGATTGGAAGTACGTGAATAAATATGCAGATCTTCTTGATGAACGTGATCGTATAAATCTTGGAATTCAAGTAGAGGGTAATAGAAAACTAGAACAGAACGCTAGTGATCTTGCAAAATTAACTTCTGACGCCGGTATAAAGATGCCTAAGATTATAGAGACTCACACTAAGGTACGAAAGTTTCTTAATGAAGAACTTGATAACGCATTAGAATCTGGAACAATCAGTCAGGAACAATACAGTAATTTCTTGCGTGCTCACCCTAACTACACACCTAACGTAGTTGTAGATTTTCTTGATAACCCTGACTTATTTATTAAGCGCATGGGCGGTGGACTCTCGCGCTCAAAGTCTGGTTACTACAAAGCGGAAGGTTCGGCGCGTGCGGTGTTACGATCAGATGAGGCTATCATGCAGAAGGTCTATGATTGGCGACGTGCAGCTGCTCTCAATCGTGCAACACGTGACATAGTTGCCACAGTAAAACAAGCTGGTGCAGATAAGTTTGGGTTCAAAGGTATCTGGACAGCTGACATGGAGAAGAACAAAGTTGAAATACTAAAGCAACTAAAAGCATTATCCGAAGCCTCAAAGTTAACAGGCAAAGCCAAGGATGCTGCTTGGCGTGGATTTCACCATCAGGTTAGGAAAGAAGAAGTGTTGAAGGCGCGCATCACAGAAATAGGAATGTTCGCACGCAATTTGAAATCGATGGCAACCAAGATGATCGGACGAGCGACTACCTTAGAAGAGCGAGGACTAGAGCGTGGTCTACAAAAAGAAGCAAGACAACAATCGCTACTTGCCAAGACGTCAGAACTTGAACAAATAGCTGATGATGCGTTGAGCGCAAACAAAACATTAGGGCTGAAGACTTCTACGGAGCGGCTAGAAAAGAAGATGGTAGAAGTTGAAACAGAACTCCGACTTGCTTCCGAAACAATGACAGTAGATGAGCAAAAGATTCTAGGACTCGAAGTCATAAACGATCAGCTAACCAAATTCAAACAAAGACTATACACGGCAGAAGCTGGTAACCTAGCCAAGAAAGAAGTCACAGGGCTATTGCAGAAGGCAACTAATATTGGAAAGGAGGCTAGTAGTTTGATGGCTAAGACAGCAGAGCTATCGCATGAAGTTCTAGCCGCTGCTGAGTTGCCAATTGAAAGATTAGGTAAGGCATTAACTAGACTTAGTGAGAAAGAAGCACGGTTACTTGCTGTTGGTAAAACTAAAGCAGGTTACAAATCAGCTATCGCAGAATACCGAGAAACGTTAACTGAACTTATTGCCGCACGCAAAGAACTTAGAGATGCAGTGCCGACTAAAGAAGTCATCAAGCGCATCGACTTAGTTAGGGGTGAAGGTGAGACTATCTCATTCTTTAACGGAGGTGTTAAGGAGACGTGGAAAGTACCAAAGGAAATCGGACAAGCGATGCGTGGCATGGATCCAACTGAGTCAGCGGCGCTCGGTCGTTGGTTAGACGAATCATTCATTGGTAAGACTTTTATTGCCGGTCCAGCTAAGTTGATACGTCAGTTATCTACTGAGTACAATCCGTTCTTCGCCGCTGTTTCGAACCCGATACGCGATATTCAACAAGCGTTTGTCACAGGTAAGATGTCGTTAGTCGATTGGGGAATGACATTCGGTAAAGGTATCATCGGCATTATCGCTCCGAAATCGAACATGGCAAAAGAGTTCGCATTGATGACACGAGAGGCTAAAGTTAGAGGCGGATTGTTGGGTGGCTACTTCTCTAACACTAAAGAGAACGCTCAACTTATTCGAGAGGCGATGAGTAATAAGAGTCCGTACTCACGCTTTATAAAAAACCCTTTCGAGGTAATACCTGCGATTGGAACATTCTTCGAAGAGACAACGCGTAAGGCAGTTTTCTTCCGAGCGCTAAAGAATACAGGCAACTTAGAGATGGCCGCTAAGATGGCGCGTAATGCAACTGTCGACTTCTCGCGCTCAGGTTCAGTTACAAAAGTCGCAAACAAGGTAATGCCATTTCTGAACGCCCGTGTGCAAGGACTTGCGGTGCTTGGTAGAACATTAAAAGAAGATCCTGAAGGTGCAATGCGTAGGATGATGATCTCGGCAGCGTATCCAACAGCACTACTCTACTCTCACAATTCTTCTTACGAATCGTATAAGATGATCCCCGACTGGGAGAAGCAGAAGTTCTGGATCATTATGGTGGGTGAAGAGAACGGTAAAGATTTCAATGGCAAATCTAAGCTCGTTCCAAACTACATAAAGATTTCAAAGGGTGAAGTGCAGACGGTAGTATCATCTGTTGTTGAAAGGACACTGAGCCACGGACAAGAAGAGTATCCAACAACAACGACACAGTTCTTGCAGGATTTATTAGGCAACGTGTCACCAGTTACTGAGGCATCTATACTTCCTACCTTTATCCAGTATCCAGTCGAACTGACAACAAACTACTCATTCTTCCGAGGTAAGAACATCGAGCCTGAGTATGTAAACGGTAAGCGTGCGGAGGACTTACCACCAGGATTACGAACTTCATACGACACGTCGGCTGTCGCAACTTTCCTTGGCAAGACACTCAACTGGAGTCCTGCAAAGATCGATTACGTCATTAAGACCGGTGCACTCAACGATGTCTTGCGTGCCTATGATCTACTACCATTTTCTAGCAAAGAGCCAACTAACGCAAACGCTACACCGTTTCAAGCTAAGTCATTAGCACCGTACCTACGATCTATCTTCGGCGCTAGTAACTACGGCCTAGACTACAAGCAGAAAGAAGCTGAGCAGAAGGCGACACAGGAGAAGAACGCTGCTAGTCTAAAGAAAACTACTACAAGAAAAAAGTTAATTAAATATTACTAATCAAAAGAGCCACTCGTGGTTTAGCATTGCTAACCTGAGTGGCTCTTTTTCTAAATCTTGAAGAGGAAGATGAGAGCGAAGACTGCCATTCCTATGTAGCTTATAGTTGCGTACTGCCACATAGACGAGAATGCAAAACAAAGAAGGAATAATATTACTACGATCATCTGGTCGAGTTCTTTTCCCATATATCTATTTCTTACTTTCAATCGGCACGTCAATAACCGCGCCTCCGCACGTTAGCAACAAACCAGCGACTGACACGGCGTTCTTGAGTGCGACGCGTATAACTTTAGTCGGATCGATAATGCCAGCTGTAAACATATCTTGTACACACTCTCTCGTCTTCGCGTTAAAGCCATCGGTCATTAACAACTCTTTTTCAATGACTTGAAACGATAGTCCTGTGTTCTCAACGATAGTTCGTAGTGGTGCTTTGCACGCAAGTACGACTATATCAGAACTACGTTCTGATATAGTTAGGCTTTGAGCAATTCTGTACAGTGCCATACCGCCACCCATCACGATACCCTCTTCTTGTGCTGATCGAGTAGCGAGTACTGCATCTTCTAATCGGTGATACTTCTCTTTCATGTCGGCCTCTGTGTTAGCACCCACTCTGATGACACCGATACCACCTGTTAGGTTTGCGATGCGACGTTCCAATCGATCTTTGTCCGCTGGGAAGGTCACAGTATCCAGCTCTTTCTGGATACTGGAAACACGTGATGCAATGGCAACCATCACATCCTGCGTGTTGCTACCAATAATCGTAGTCTTCGTAGCGTCAGCAACTACTCTGTGAACCGTACCAACAACTGACACTGGTGTTTTGTCATCTAGCTTTAGTCCTGCACCGTCTGTTATCACTTGCGCGCCGGTCATAATCGCTAAGTCCTCTAGGTACTCAAGTCTCCGAGGGCCTATTCCAGGAGCTTTGATAAGCAGTGGAGCGTAGACACCCTTCTGCTTGTTGACTGCGAACGTACCGATTACTTCAGGACTAAAATCTTCAGCGATAATAAGACACTGTTGCTTACCAAGTTCCTTAGCGATCTTATCAATGAGCGGAACAATGGTAAGTACACTATTCAGCTGGCCATCGATAAGTACAAGTGGCATATCCTCATACTCAGCTTCTAATCGTTCCTTGTCAGTTACGAAATGTGGACTGACATAACCGTGATTGAATCGCATACCTTGTACGATGTCGACTTCGATGTCGTTGGTGTTGCCACGTTCGAGCACTAAGATACCTTGCTTACCTACTCGCTTCCACGCATCAGCTACCAGCTTACCGAGCGTTGCATCATTCGCTGAGATAGTTGCTACCTGCTCAAGCTCTTCGTCTGTGGTGATAGGTTTAGACACGGTGGCTAATTCCTTAGCTATCGTGCTATACGTGTCATCCATAGCGCGTCGTAACTCCTGCGGATCGACACCGTCACGAATCATCTTGTTGCCTTCTCGTAGCAAAGCGGCGGTGAGCACGCAGGTCGCTGTCGTACCGTCACCGGCTTCATCGACTGTCTTCTGTGCCGCCTCACGTAAGAGCGACGCGCCAGTCTCTTCTGTCTCGTCAGATAGCACTGCTTCGCGCGCGACTGTCACACCGTCCTTAGTGACGAGCTGGCCGCCGTAAGCTCGACGGCAAACAACGACACGACCAGACGGACCCATGGTGGTTGCCACTAGATCAGCAACCTTGGTAAGACCAAGTGTTAACTTAGCTTGCGCATCGTCTCTCATCAGAATGTTCTTTGAATTAGGAACCATACTTCTTTTTTAGATGAAGATATTTAGTTTTTGTTAGCGAGTCTTTTATGGACCATTTTTCTAGTCTGTCGCATAGTGTTGTAGCGGTTATATTCAATTCTCTAGCCCAATCGCTTAAAGTTTGTTTTCTTCCGTCGAAAGTTATCCAGCGTGTACTTGATCTATTATCCATAGACTCTTTAGAATTTACCCACCTACAATTACGTTTATTGTAATTCCCATCATTATTGATACGGTCTAGGAAAATCTTATTATTTTTTTCTTTTGCTTCTTGGTGAGACTGAAACATATCTTCTCTGAAATTAAGATAAACATTCCATCGTTTACAAACTTTTATGCCTCTACCCCCATATCTATGAAAGTCTTTTCTAGACTTCAACGTGCATCGTTTCAACATACCACACCACACATTATGAAATGATGTGTGACTCTCTCCATGAGGTTTACTCAAGCAACCACAACTTTTTACAAATCCAGTTGTTAGATGGCTAGTTGATTCAATCTTTTCTTTTCCACAATCACATCTACAAACCCAACTATATTGATCGAAGGTATTTTTACCATTAGAAGCAATAACTTTTAGACGTCCAAATCTTTTACCGACTAACTCTCGTTTCTTCATATACGAACAGTGTATATGTTCTTACTTAGAAAGTCAAACGATGGTAAAATTCCAGCCTCGTTCTTTATAGAACTTCTGCCTAGATTTTCCTTGACTTTTTAATATAGCATCACCTGTGTCCCAAATATCAATTATCTTAGGAGTTGCTTTACCTGAAAGTACGCGACGTACCCTACCCTCACTTTGCTCTTGCAACACATCCGACCGCAGATCGCCGGCAAGTATTAGCGTGTCGAGAGCAGGTAAGTCAAAGCCAGTAGCAAGGAGACTGTAAGTACCCAGTACAATAGGTAAGATACCGAGGGACTGTCTTTCTTTGAGCTTGGCGAATAGACTGGACCTAAATTCTCTAGGGTCTTTCGCATCGATGTACACACTGGGCATGTCGAGCTCGATGAACGACTGCAACAAGAGGTCGCAGTGCGCTCGACGTTTGCACAGGATGATGATGTTTCTTCCCGTACGTCGTTCGTGTTGCGCTGTGGTCGTAATGAGAAGATTGCGCCTGGTGGAAGTCGTGAGGCATCCCACAAGTTCTGAATATTCGGTATAGTGATAACTTTCTTGGTGCGCTTTGACTTCGACAGTTGGCGTTTCTTTTGGGAGACTGCCTTCCGCGACTTTCTCACCAACGAGGAAGCTAATTGCCTCGCCTTGTCCGTCGGTACGACGGTCAGTGGCTGTGAGCCCATATAGATATGTAGGTTTGAGTGACTGAATTAGTTTACGACGTTTGTTTCCTGTGAAGGTGTGACACTCGTCGATGAGGACGACTGGGTAGTTGCTACGTACATAATCAAGGTAATCTGGGCGGTTGGACAAAGTTTGCGCAGTAGCCACAACAACAGGCGACTTGTCGGCGTGCTTGCCTTGAACAACACCAATCTCGGTTCCCATAAGAGTCTTAGCTGTGCTCTTCCATTGGTCGAGTTCGGTAAGTCCTCTGACAATAATGATGGTTTGAAGATTGAGGCGTCTGGCGAGTTCAAGTCCCAAGAGCGTTTTTCCCCAACCGGTGTCGAGTCTAAGGATTCCGCATCGTCCATTTTGTTTTGACTCTTCGACGATCCTTTCAACATATCCTTCTTGGTAATCGCGCATGATAGGTACGCGCTTGAAATATTTAGGTGGTAGCGCTACGAGCGGTGATAAATCTTCTTTATAAACGAATGGCACGTGCTGAGATTTCAAGTTGCGCATCGTACGCTCTAAGGATCCTCTGGGTAAGACAAGATCTGAAGAGATCTTGTCTAGACCATAATACCTAAACTCCTTAGGACAGGCCCAAAGCGCTTTGGTTTTGCCCATACGCTGTAGCTTGTGCCACATCGGATTCTCAATCGAGAACGTTTTGGTAAGAGCCTTGAGTATGTAATCAGGTGCGCCTTGCACTATGCCTTGCCCACCTTGGTTGGTGATAGTGATCATACGTGCGAGTCCGATGTGAAATCGTTAGGAGTACCCAACAATTCACATTGTGCCCAATCGACTGGACTATCACACCAATCGGCTTGCTTGTGACTACGCGCGATACGCTCAACTGTATCAAGAAACTCTTGGAGCGGTTCGACTAGAAGAGTTGGGTGGATCTCAAAGAGTGCGATCTTATACAGAGAGTCTTCTATTTTAGCCACAGTTAGATGGCGGAACTTGATGTCACGCTTATCGTCTGGGTGCATCTCCTGCCACATGAAGCCGTACGCAGCGAGCTGACGCAGATAGCCCATATCAAGACAGTTGTAGAGCCACTTGATCGGCGACTTGGTCTTTTGTGCGTTCGTACATTTGAGATCGTCGATGTATACAGTGTGCTCTGTCTCAGTGATCATGTCAGCCATACCACATATTGAGATACAGCCTACAGACGTCTGTAGGCTGGCTTCAAGTACGTATTGGAATCTAGTGTCGTTCTTATGATACCAATCGAAGCATGGCTGTTGCTGGACGTGACGCGCTAGAAGTATTGCCTCGTCCATCTCGTGCTGTGAACAGAAGCATGATGGGTCTTGCTCTTGTTGTCGTGCATATAAATCTGGATCTTCGCGCTTCAGGGTACGCACTTCAAAAGACAAGTGCGAACCCGTAAGAATAGAGTCGACGATAGAGCCAATGCGCATCGCTGCTGTGATGTGACGAGGAACAATCTTAGCTACATGCTTCTCGAAGTAGAACTTCTTGGACTTTAAGTAGTCTGAAACTTTGCTATTACTAATATGTAAACGGTCTGGGTCGTAGTAGTTTGCGGTAGTGAGTTGGGTCATAGAAGGGCCTCGCAGTAGGGACAGATATACGGATACCTATCCCCAATGCGAATTTTAGATTTACAATCTTTACACGTGATAAATATAGCCCCAAGAACTTCGGTCAATAAGCGTAAGGCCATATTGGGTTTTGGTGCTCGACTACGTCTCACACCTATTCATTACCAAAAGGAATGTCGTTCACGGCGTTCGATGTGAATGTAGAGTCCATGCCGAATGACATAATCTTAAGATTTTTTGCAGCTGCAAAACCTTTAGTGGTTGGTGGAGTCTCGCTTTCAAATAAAATACCAACAATCTCACCTTGCTTCATCGAGTTAAGGCGACCAACAGTACCAGATTTCTTCACAGAGATACCAACATTAAAAACATTGCCATCTTTCTTACGGATCTCGTAGACTTCTTGATCTGGAAATGTAGGGTTAGAAGAAGGAACCATCTTATGACCGATCATTGTGCCCTTGATACCATCACCAATCTTCTCAAACTTGAACCAATTGCTTTGCACTTCCACGCCACCGTCAAACTCGTTTGTAGTCGCCATACTATTTATTATTTACTGATTATTAGAGCTCTTTTGCAAGTGAGGACGTTAGTGTGCTGCGCGCACTAACGAACTTGGTTGTATTTTACATATTCATATAAGTTAACATTTAATTTCTTTTCAAGGGTGAGCACAGTGTGGAGTGATGTGCCTCGTAATTTATCTGGTGGCTTAGAAGCCAATGATCTCAGAGTTGGGCAAGGAATACCACAAAGTGCGCTCAACTCATTCCAAGTCGTCTTTGTGACATCCTTCATGTCGCTTAATGGATTTCCTTTCATAGATGTGAGCCGTCAGGTGAATATCTCGTTAAGATGAGTATAGTTAATTACCTCGTAAGTGAAGGAGAGATAAAAGCTGACTACCAATATCTCTACTGCTAGTCACTCTCCTCCACATAACAGATAATTATT
>CAZTDV010000057.1:0-20075 GCA_964612195.1 uncultured Sediminibacterium sp. | reverse complement strand
ATTGATTCAAAATTTTCATTTACAAATGCAAAATAATCAACAGAGTCAAAGCCATTTTTTAAAATATTTTGGGTTGATTCTTGCCCTAATAGTATTAAGTCTACTTCTTTTTCTGCAGCAAGTATTCTTTCTTTAGCTGAGTTTAAAATTTTACTTAATGCTGTTGCTTTATTTAGGCCATTCATACTTAACCGTTTATTTCTACTGCTCAATGCTAACCCGTCTTCATTCCTAATGGTTTCACAAAACTTGAGCGCTACTCTTTTATCTAATGATGTTAAATGAGTCATTTTTTCAATCACTTTACATTGTTGATAGTCTTTTAAACCAAGGTAGAGTCGGTGAGGTTGAACAATATCTAATAATCGATGCACCACATTACATACACCTTGAAAATGACCTGGTCTATATAATCCTTCCAAAACATATTCAATATCTCCTAAGTTATATGCTTTTAAAGTATATCCTTCGGGATAAATACTATCTTGATTAGGTACAAATAAACAATTGCATCCAATACTTTCTAATAGTTTTATGTCTTCTTCTAACGTTCTTGGATATTTGGCAAAGTCTTCTTCAAAAGTGAATTGTATTTTGTTAACAAAAATGCTGCAAACAGTGAGGTCGTTCTCCTGAATTGATTTTTCTACTAATGCTAAATGCCCCTCATGTAATGCACCCATGGTTGGAACAAAACCAACTGATTTGTTTTGACTTTGTTCATTTATATAGGCTATTAGCAAATCAATTTGTTCAAATATTTTCATTTTTTAATTGCTTAGTTTATCCCGAACTTTTCAAAAACAATAACTAATTTTAAAGTATGGTAAATGATTTTAAAATTTTGATTGGTATTACTGGTAGTGTGTCTGCATACAAAATGTATACCGTAATTAGACAGCTAAAGCAAAGTAAGGTCGAAATTCGAGTTATTATTACACCAGCTGCTAAAAAATTTATTTCTACGACATTGTTGACTACTTTTTCTGAGCATAAGGTTTATTGTGATTTTGTAGAAAATGATCAATGGCAAAATCATGTGCTTTTAGGGCGATGGGCCAATTTATTTTTAATTGCACCTGCAAGTTGTAACACAATTGCCAAAATGGCAAATGGAATTACTGATAATTTTTTACTGGCAACTTATTTGAGTTGTAATTCTCCGGTTTTAGTGATACCCGCCATGGATGAAGATATGTGGCATCATCCAAGCACTCAGCGGAATATTAAATTATTGCAAAGTTTTGGTAATCAAATTATAGAGCCTAAAGAGGGCTTATTGGCAAGTGGTTTAACAGGAAAAGGTAGATTGCCAGAGCCAGATGAAATTGTTGCTTATATTAAAGAGAATTATTTAAGAACCATAGAATTAAAAGGGAGAACTGTATTAGTAACAGCAGGTCCTACGGAAGAACCAATTGATCCTGTGAGAGTGCTTACTAATCGTTCTTCAGGTAAAATGGGCTATGCAATTGCAGAAGCATTATATATGGCTGGTGCAAAAGTTATATTAATTTCTGGTCCCGTTTCAATTACTCCAAATTATGAAGGCATTCAACTGATTAAAGTGACAACTGCATCAGAAATGTTCGATGCATGCCTACAATATAAACAAAATTATGATATAGGTGTTTTTTCTGCAGCAGTTGCAGATTATACTGTGTCCACCCCTAGTGTACAAAAAATAAAAAAGGAAAACGAAAATTTAGAATTGACCCTAGTTAAAACAGTTGATATTATTGGATTAATGGGTGCTCATAAGACACAACACCAGAAAATTATTGGTTTTGCACTTGAAACCGAGAATGAGTATGACAATGCAAAAACCAAATTAAAGAAGAAGAATGCGGACCTAATTATTTTAAACAAATTAGATAAAGACAATACTTGTTTTAATCAGGATAATATGTCGGTCTCTTTTGTAGATATGGAAATGATTCATCCAACTATTTCGATGACAAAAGAATCTATAGCTCAGCAATTATTATCTTATATACTTAAAAACTGGAATTAGTGAGTTGGGATTTACAAAATAAAACCGCGATTGTTACAGGGGGTACAAAAGGAATTGGTTGGGCAATTGTAAATGAGTTTTTGCATTTAGGGGCGAATGTTATTGTGATTGCTCGGAATGAAGAAGATATGGCAAGTAGCCTTGCAGAATGGTATGCTAAAGGGTTTAATGTTAAGGGCATTATAGCTGATATAACCGCCTATGATACCTATGAATCAATATTGAATCAAATTGATTTACCTGCCATTGATATTCTAGTAAATAATGTGGGAGGTAATTTCCCAAAGAAATTTCTAGAATATACTCAGAAAGATATTGAGTCAATTTTCAACCTGAATTTGTTTAGTAATATCCGATTTACACAACTTCTTTTTGATAAATTGAAAGCTGCGAATGGAGCAGTAATAATTAATATTAGTTCTATAGCAGGACTAGAAGATGTTGGAACAGGTAGTTTATACGCCGTTTGTAAAGCAGCTATTATTCAATTAACTAAAAGTTTAGCAATTGAATGGGCGCCATTTTCAATTAGAGTGAACTCCGTTGCACCTTGGTTTACTGCTACTCATAGAATCAATACTTTGTTACAAGACCAATCCCTTAAAGATTTTGTAATTACCAATACCCCTTTAAAAACAATCGCAAGTCCAGATCAAATAGCTCATGCAGTCGCTTTTTTGGCTATGGACTCCTCCGCCTACATTACCGGAGAAACTATTGTGGTTGATGGTGGATTTTCTGCACAACGGAAAATATAATTATTAATCTAATTCTAACTTTACTTCAAAAATACCGCAGTAATCTATTATATAAGTTAAGAATAACCATTCATATTAAACCTAATTGTGTTTTTATAGTCTTAACGTAAACGCTTTATGAAATACCATTTTGCTTTGCTTGCATTTACAATTTTTTTTAACATCAGTTGTTCCAAAAAAGCAGATCCAGCCTCTTCACCATCCAATAATACCTTGTATTTCCCCGAAATTTCTGGTAGTAATTGGGAAACCCAGCCCATCAGTAGTTTAAGTTGGAATCAGTCTGCCATTCAGCCTTTGAAAGATTTCTTAGTTCAAAATAATACAAAGTCTTTCATGATTCTAGTGAATGGAAGAATTGTAATGGAAGAATATTTTAATGGACATACACCCAGTACAACTTGGCCTTGGAATAGTGCTGGGAAAACTTTGGTAACTGCTACAACTGGTATAGCCCAGCAAGAAGGTTTGATGAATATTAATACAAAAGTGTCTGACTTTTTAGGAACTGGTTGGACCAATGCTCCTTTAAACAAAGAGATATTGATTACTTCTAAACATTTGCTAACGATGACATCTGGATTAAATGATGCCAATAACTTAGTGATACCTGCTAATTTAAGTTATGTAGCAGATGCCGGTAAAAGGTGGTCTTATCATAATGTGTTTCAAAAATTGATGGACGTGGTTGCTAAAGCAAGTAACCAAAGTTTTGAATCTTACTTTAATATCAAAATTAAATCTGCCATTGGTATGGATGGATTTTGGAACAATGGATTGATTTTTAAAATTTATCATAGCAATACCAGAAGTATGGCTAGGTTTGGAATTTTAGCATTGAATAAAGGAAAATGGAACAATCAACAAATACTGAATCAAGGTTTCTTTAATGAAAGTGTTAACTCTTCACAAATAATTAATCCAGCTTATGGATACTTATGGTGGTTGAATGGTAAAACAAGTTATATGGTTCCTGGAAGTCAAATTCAGTTCTCAGGAAATTTAGTTCCTAATGCTCCTTCCGATATGTTTGCCGCTATGGGTGCTGAAGACCAAAGAATATATATTATCCCAAGCAAAAACATGGTAGTTATTAGAATGGGAGACGCTTCCGATCCCGCCAATCCTAGCTTTGCTGTTTCTGGGTTTGATAATGCTTTATGGCAAAGAATAAATAATTTAATTAATTAGTTGTGCTTTTACTGATTTCGTAAAACGATTTCCCGATTGCTACTTTTTGTTAGGTGTTCTGAGGACATTTTTGCACCCTAATTAAAAATAGCAAAGCAAGTGAAGAGATTTTTCGTATTACCCCTGATTGTATTTGGATATACTTTACAGGCGCAACAGTTAAAAGATAGCATTCTAGTATTAGAGTTAGACCCCGTAACCATCATTGGTTCAAGAGCAAACTTAATACCTGGAGCAGGCCAATACATTGGCAGTAAAACCTTGGCTAAAATGAATCAGTCCAATATTAACAACGTGCTAAGAACCATACCTGGTGTTAATATTAGGGATGAAGAGGGGTTTGGATTGAGACCTAATATTGGTTTAAGAGGTACCCCCGTAAATAGAAGTGCTAAAGTCACATTGATGGAGGACGGCGTTTTAATTGCTCCAGCACCTTACGCAGATCCTGCAGCATATTATTTCCCTACTTTTTTAAGAATGCAAGGAGTAGAAGTATTGAAAGGGAGCAGCCAAATTAAATATGGTCCTTACACCGTAGGTGGTGCTGTGAACTTAATTTCTACAGAAATTCCAAAGACTTTCAAGGGATTTGCACAATTGTCGGCGGGTAGTTTTGGAACCAATCAACAAAGAGTTTGGGTGGGTGATAGTCATCAAAACTTTGATTATGTTTTCGAAGTAAATCGTATGGCAAGTAATGGATTTAAGCAATTGGATAATGGAGGAAATACCGGATTTGAACGAAGGGACGTCATGGCCAAGTTCAGATGGCATACCAATTCTAAAGCCAAGATTCAACAGTCTTTGATGATGAAAATAGTGAGCCTTACTGAAAATGGAAACGAAAGTTATCTGGGGCTTACCTATGAAGATTATAAAGCAAATCCTTTAAGAAGATATGCAGCTACTCAAAAAGATTTATTGGATATGAAGCATAATCACGTTTCATTGTTACATACAATTAGACCAGGGAAGAATGTCGTTATTCATACCACTGCTTATTATTCTACTACTTTTAGAGATTGGGCTAGGGTAAATACGATAGGTGGACAAAGCATCAACAATATACTTGGTAATCCTACCCAATTTGCTGCTTCATATCAAATTATGACAGGACAGGCTAACGGCAGCATTGATTATCAAAGTGCAGCTAGAACTTATATTTCAAAAGGCATTCAATCAAATGCACAATTTAGTTATACTAACGGGGAGGTAAAACATAAGTGGCAAATAGGTGTAAGGATTCACTCAGATCAAGCCGATCGTTATGCAACCCGTTCTAATTATACAATGACCAATGGCACAATGATTTTGAATAGTGTGGGAGTAAAAGGGAATCAAGAAAATCAAATCAGAAATGCTCATGCAATTGCCTCTTATATTAACTATGATATTGAGTACAAAGGGTTAAAAATTTCTCCTGGTGTTCGTTATGAACGTATTGAATTTGATTTTCAAAATTTTGGTAACAACGACAATGGCAGATTAGGTGCAGGTTTGCGTTCTGCCACGAATACAATGTCAATTGTTTTACCAGGGATTGGATTCAATTATGACTTCAATAATGGAAGCGATCTATTTGCTGGCATACACAAAGGGTTCTCACCTCCAGGAATGCCTTCGGTGAATTCAACTACGCAGGCAAAAGTAGAAACAGCCATCAACTATGAATTGGGTTATCGATACAACCAAAATGGTTTATATATACAGGCGGCAGCTTTTTTAAATGATTATGCTAATATTCTTGGTTCAGATAATATGAGCGCTGGCGGGTTAGGTACTGGGGATATGTTTAATGCTGGAAACGCTACCATTAAAGGTATTGAGCTAAGTGCAGCGTACAATTTATTGGAGAAGAAGAATACAAATTTGAAATTACCTATACAGCTTGCGTATACCTATACCAATGCCAGCTTTAGAGAGACTTTCCAAAATGGGGGAGGAGATTGGGGATCTGGAATTATTAATAAGGGAGACTTAATTCCTTTTATTACCCCACATTTGTTTACTGCTAGTATGGGATTAGAAACAAATAAATTCAACACTTTATTGGTAGCAAAATATGTTGGCTCAACAAGAACCAGACCTGGCCAGCGAACGCTGATTGTTCCTGAAGATAACATAGAGTACAATAATGTAAATGCACTAAAAGGGTTTTTAATGGTTGATTTATCTGCTAATTATCAGATCAATAAAATTTTTACCGCTTTTTCAACAATTAATAATCTAACAAACAATAATGCCATAGTAGCTAATTTACCCAATGGGTATAGACCGAATATGCCAATTGGATTTACCCTTGGATTGAAGGCTAATTTCTAAATTAGTACTTTAAATAGCTTTACTGAATTGCTTTCCCTGATCTTCAGCGGAAAGCAATTTTATGTCAAAGGCTTTACAAATATTTCTAATAAAATGAGCTCCAAGTGGTGTAACGGATAGTGATGTAGTGTTCCATTCAACTAAACCGTCTTTTGCTAAATCTGATAATACTGGAAACGAAAATTTTTCTAAAATTGGTAAATCTGAAGCCTGAAAGGCAGTTGTTCCTAAACAAGAAATATTTAAAATGTATTGCCGCATTGCTTGGTCTTCATCATTTAAGAAATATCCTTTTGTTACCGCTAGATTATTGTTAGCCACATCATCATAATACTCATGAATCGTTTTCTTATTTTGTGCAAAGCCATAATAAATATCGCTGATACTAGATACTCCTAGCCCTAATAACATTCCCGTTTTTTGCACTGTATACCCCATGAAATTTCTATGTAAACCACCATTGTTTCTTGCCTTTACCATTTCGTCTGTAGACAATGCAAAATGATCCATTCCAATATCTGTGTATCCATTTTCAGTAAACATTCTAGTTCCCATTTGATATAATTGCATTTTTGTAGCTGGGTCTGGTAAGTCATTTTCATCAAACAATCTTTGTGCTTTACTTGTCCAAGGAACATGTGCATAACTGTAGAAAGCTATTCTATCAGGTCTTATTTTTAAGGCATCCTCTATGGTTTTTTTCATGCAATCAGCATCCTGTAACGGTAATCCATATACTAAATCTAAGTTGACAGAATTATAACCAATTTTTCTAGCCCAATTAACAACTTGAATAATATTCTCTTGTGGTTGAATTCTATTAATCATTTTTTGTACTTTCAGATTACTGTCTTGAACGCCAAAACTTACTCTGTTAAATCCAAGGTTAAATAGTGTTTGTAGATGTTCTTTAGTTGTATTATTAGGATGTCCTTCAAAGCTGAATTCATGCTTTTTAGGAATGATGCAATCTGAAAGTATACTGTTTAATAAATAGTGTAAATTATCAGGTGAAAAAAATGTAGGGGTTCCACCTCCGATGTGAAGTTCACTAATAACTGGAGGTTCTTGCATTAGGCTTCTATAGATTTTCCATTCTTTTAGTAAGTGAACTATGTATTCGTTTTCAACTCCATGATTGGCAGTGATCTTTTTATTACATCCACAAAACGTACATAGCTTTTCACAGAATGGAAGATGTATATAAATACTAATGCCTCCATCTTGATTGCATTCCTTCATCCTCTTGATGAATAATTGCTGCCATTTTTCAGTATCAATGCTATCATTCCAATAGGGAACAGTTGGATAACTAGTATACCTTGGTGTGGGTACATTGTATTTATTCATTAAATATGATGGAACTAGCATAAATATTATTTTAGGGCAGCTAAGCTTTGATCTGCAGCTTTAATGGTATTATCTAAATCTTGGTAGGTTAATGCGTCATTCAAAAACCAGCTTTCAAATGCAGAAGGAGGCAGGTAAATGCCTCTTTGTAACATTTGATGGAAAAATGCGTTAAAAAAATCATTATTGGCTGAAGCAGCCTGATCAAAATTATTAACAGGGCCATCACTAAAATGCACGCTGATCATTGACCCCATTCGATTAATTACAAAAGGGATTTCATGTTCTAAAAAAACCCTATTTAATCCTTCATGCAAATAAGCAGTTTTTTTCTCTAATGATTCATAATGATTACCAGTGTTTAATAAAGACAAAAGTGTATAACCAGCCCTCATGGCAATTGGATTTCCACTTAAGGTGCCAGCTTGATAAACTTTACCCAATGGCGCTATATGAGACATAATAGATTGTTTGCCACCAAATGCCCCTACAGGTAATCCGCCTCCAATAATTTTTCCAAAAGTAACAAGGTCAGCTTCAATGTTTAACAGCTCTTGGGCGCCTCCTTTTGCTAATCTAAATCCAGTCATTACTTCGTCGAAAATGAGTACTATATTTTCATTGGTGCACAAAATTCTTAGATCTTTTAGAAAATTTGTTTCAGGTAAAATACAACCCATATTTCCTGCAACAGGCTCGATGATGATGGCGGCAATCTGATTTTTATGCTGATTAACTAAATTTTGTACAGCTTCTATATCATTGTATGCACAGGTTAGTGTATCCATACTAACTCCCGCCGTTATGCCTTGTACTGATTGAATATCAAGGGTAGCTAATCCACTCCCAGCTTTTACTAAAAAAGAATCTGCGTGTCCATGATAACAACCTTCGAACTTGATGAATTTGTTTTTTCCAGTATAACCTCTAGCTAAACGAAGTGCACTCATGCACGCTTCTGTGCCGCTGCTTACCATTCTGATTAAGTCTATATTCGGCACCATCAATTTAATTAATTCTGCCATTGCTATTTCCAATTGGGTGGGAGCTCCATAAGACGTAGAAAAATTTACTTGCTTTTGAATAGCAGTAACAATTTCAGGATGTGCATGGCCAAGAATCATTGGCCCCCATGAAGCTATATAATCAATATATTGATTCCCATCTACATCAAAAAGATATGCCCCTTTTGCAGATTCAATAAAAATAGGGTGGCCTCCTACACTTTGAAATGCCCTCACAGGTGAATTAACGCCACCAGGAATAGAAGATTGAGCTTGTTCAAAAAGTTGGCTACTAATGGTATTATTATTCATGTTGATTTTTATTGATTGAGTAATCTTATTGCGTCTTTTGCAAAATAGGTAGCAATTAAATCTGCTCCTGCTCTTTTAATGGAGTACAAACTTTCTAGAATTGCCAAGTCTTCATTCAACCAACCTTTAGCTGCA
The DNA here is from genome assembly GCA_964612195.1 of uncultured Sediminibacterium sp. Classification (GTDB taxonomy): domain Bacteria; phylum Bacteroidota; class Bacteroidia; order Chitinophagales; family Chitinophagaceae; genus Sediminibacterium. The sequence continues at coordinate 10,986 of CAZTDV010000057.1, read as the reverse complement.
GAGGCTTTAATCATTGCATATTCTCCGCTCACTTGGTATGCACTAACTGGAATAGTAACTTGATTTTTCACTTCTCTGATAATATCGAGATAAGCCATAGCAGGCTTTATCATTACAATATCAGTACCTTGCTCAATGTCTTGTTGTGTTTCATTAATTGCTTCAAGTCGATTAGTATAGTTCATTTGGTATGATTTTTTATCTCCCATACCTGGGGCACTATCCAATGCGTCTCTGAAAGGACCATAAAAGCAGGAAGCATATTTTGCGCTATAACTCATGATTCCTGTAGCTTTAAAATTGTTTTCTTCTAATGCATTTCTAATAGCCCCTATTCTTCCGTCCATCATATCACTGGGTGCTAAAAAATCAGCACCTGCTGCAGCATGGCTTAAACCCATTTTTACCAATGCATCTACAGTTATATCATTGGCTACATCTCCGTTTATAATAATTCCATCATGGCCATAAGAGGAGTATGGATCAAGGGCAACATCTGTCATAACAATCATTTCTGGTACAGCATCTTTAATAGCTTTGATGCTTCTTTGCATTAGTCCATTAGGATTCCATGCTTCTTTGCCTGTATTGTCTTTGAGTTCATCGCGTGATTTGACGAAAATTAAAACAGATTTTATTCCTAGTTGCCACAGAAATTTGACTTCTTTAACTATATTGTCAATAGAATATCTGTTGTAACCTACCATCGACTCTATTGGGGAAACAATATTTTCTCCTTCGACAATGAAAAGTGGTACAATAAAATTGCTTGCTGTTAGATGAGTTTCAGCAACCATTGACCTAATGGCTGCTGATTTTCTTAATATGCGATTTCTTTTTATGAGTTGCATAGTTAATAATTTTGAAAGTCAAATTCTTTAACCGTATTTACAAATGCTCTTGCATGATCAACAGGTACGTTTGGAAGTATCCCATGTCCTAGATTAGCGATATAGTTTTTCTTTCCAAATGCACGCAACATTTCTTTAGTTTCCCTTTCGATAATGGGTATAGGTGCTAGTAGTTTTGCCGGATCAAAATTTCCTTGTAAACATATTCTCTCACCAACAAATTCTCTTGCTTTTTCAGGTGTAATGCACCAGTCAATTCCGAGGCCTGCTGCTCCCGATTTGCTCATTTCCGTTAATGAATGCCAAGCACCTTTTGCAAAAATAATGGTAGGGGCTTTGTCTTTTATTTTTTCAACAATCTGAGAAATGTACTTTAAAGAATACATTTCAAAATCTGCTTTACTTAATAAGCCACCCCAACTATCAAATAGCTGAACGGTATCTGCTCCCGCTTCAATTTGAGCAGTTAAATAATCGATGGTAGTATCTGTTATCATTTGTAGCAATCTATGAGCCAACTCAGGTTGTTGATAGCAATATGCTTTTGCAGTGTCAAAAGTTTTACTGCCACTTCCTTGCACCATATAACAAAGAAGGGTCCAGGGAGCACCAGCGAATCCAATCAAAGGGACTCTATTGTTTAAATTGGCTTTAATCAGTTTGATGGCATCTGTTACATAAGATAATTTTTCTTGCACATTCGGTTGGTGAATTCTATCAAAATCCTTTTCGTTGCGTATAGGATTGGGTAAGTAGGGGCCTTTAGATTCTATTAATTGCACTTCAAGACCCATAGCTTGCGGAACAACCAGTATGTCAGAAAATAATATAGCTGCATCTACTCCTATAATGTCTACAGGTTGTATCGTTATTTCCGCAGCTAATTCAGGAGTTTGGCATCTTTCAAAAAAGCTATATTTTTCTCTTATTTTTAAATATTCTGGCAGGTACCTTCCGGCTTGTCTCATCATCCAAACTGGCACCCTATTAGTCTCTTCTCCCTTGAGTACTTTTAGAAGGAGGTGGTTATTTGCTGTTTTCATAATTATTTAAAAAACTGTTGTACGGTATGAAATAGTATTTTTTGTGTTGGCTTTGGCGAAGTAATAACTGGGTTAAAAACATTTCTTTTTAAAGCTGATTCTGTTGTTTCGCCAATAGCAAAAAGGGGCACTTTTATTGAAATTTTGTTTTGTCTGAAAAAGCTTTTAACAGCGCTAGGACTTAAAAAAATGATACCATCATACTCTTCACTTATTTCTTGATCAACTTCTTTAGTAAAATAAGTAATGATTGTTTCAATATCAAAGCCCTTTTTTGATAAGTATAATGGGATGGTATCTAGATGGCGGTCTCCTGTTATAAAATAAACTTTCTCAGATTTCGAAAATCTTTTTTCAATTTTTTCAGCCAATGATTCACTTTGTTGATCTGTTAAAACAATCAGTTGTTCCCAGTTTTTTAAAGTAAATGCCTCTTGAGTTTTACCAGTCATACAAGCAATACTCCAATTAGGAATTTTAGATAAATTTTGGATAAGCCATTTCGCAGCAATATTGCTAGTGATAATTACTTGGGCATTTGATTCAACAATCAAATTGACTTGTTCTATCAAATGTTTATTAGTTGAATATTCGGTTTTGATAAAAGGCAATGATGTTATTTTAAACTGCTCTGGTAGTTTCTCATTTATGCCTAGATCTAATTCTTGCCCCGTAAATAATAAGTTAATTTTTTTCACAGGATTTAATTTGGTTGATGATTTCCATGCCGCCCTTTTTTAAAATGGATAAGGCAGCTTGTTTGCCAATATCTTTTGATTCATTAAAATGAATAACTTCTTGAATGGAAATTTCTTGTTTCCCATCTAAACTTAATAATTGACCAGAAAAATATAACAGTTCATCTTTTATGTATGCATGTGCACTAATAGGGGTCGTACATCCTCCCAATAATGTTCTCAAAAAAGATCGCTCAATGTTGGTACACAAATCTGTTGGGGCATGATTAATTTTACTTAATTCAGCCAACAATATTTCATCATCTTCTCTGGCAACTACCACTATAGCTCCTTGTGCAGGGGCTGGTAACATCCATTCTAATTCAATAGCATTTGTGGGTAACAAATGGATTCTTTCTAAACCGGCTTTGGCAAAAATGGCTGCATGCCATTGGCTTTGGTCCAATTTGTTTATTCTGCTATTTACATTTCCTCTTATAGACTCAATCTGATGTTTTGGAAATCGATTCAGCCATTGTGCTTTTCGTCTTGTACTACTTGTTGCAATCGTGTATTGTGAGTTACTTAAAGCATCTTTGCCTGCTAAACATATTTCTTGTAAAACTTCTGAATGTAATTTGTTGTTCAATACTAATACGTCTCTGTGGTCTGCTCTTTCCAAAACTGCTGCTTTTACTATGCCTTTTGGCAATTCTGTGGGAACATCTTTATAAGAATGTATAGCGATATCAATTTCTTTATTAAGTAGTGCAATGTCTAGGGTTTTTGTAAAAATCCCTTGCACACCCATTTCGTATAACGGAGTAGTTAAATTGATGTCTCCTTCAGATTTTACAAGTAATAGTTCTGTTTGAACACCATTATCTTCTAATAATTTTTTTACATGATTGGCTTGCCAAAGTGCTAACTGACTATCTCTTGTACCTATTCTCCAAATCTTTTCCATTTTCTTTCAATTAATTTCTAGAAATAAATTCATGTACAGTTTGCATATAAAAACAAGTTGGTTGCCTTTTTTCTCTTATTGCTGTTGCTACTTTTTTAATCATTTTCTCTACTTCTGCTGAGCAATCAGATTGAGCATAATTATATTCTAAGTCAATTAAATTCTTTTTTAAGGATTGAAGAAGCGGAGCGTATTTCCTGAGTTGGAGCCATTGCTTGAATTCGCTAATGAATATTTCAATAATTGCATATGCTTTAGGAACGTCTTCTTTTCGTTTGGCTAAGGTTTCATCATTAATTTTTGATAATTCATCTACATTTTTAAGTTGCTGAAAATTCAGATTCCCTATGGATGGGTCTATATTATTAGGGATAGACAAATCATAAAAATACCTGATTTTATTTTGATCAATCATCGAATGCTTAATCAGATATTCATTTGATTGAGTAGATACAATTACAATGTCTGCCTGATTCACAGCTTTAGTTAAAAATTCAAAAGGAATATAGTTGATATTCATTTCGTTGGCTAAAGTCTTTGATTTTTCATTCGATCTATTGATTATAGAAAAATTTAATGGCTTTACATAGTCTAAAATATTTTTACAGGTGATATGTCCAATTTTACCAGTTCCTATAAGGAGTATATTTTTATGTTGCACATTATCTACTTGTTGTAAGATAGATTGTACAACTGCAAAAGATACAGAAATGGTTCCTGAACTTAATTTTGTTGACCGTTTAATTTCTTTAGTTGCTTGAAGAACCGTTGTGAATAATCTCTCTAGAAAAGCATTGGTGGTAATTTGTTTTTTTGCAATCTGAAAGCTTTTCTTAATCTGTCCTATAATTTCATAATCCCCTAAGATTTGTGAATCTAGACCTGCTCCAACTTCAAATAAATGTTGAATAGCTTCCTCTCCATATTTTATATAACAATATTGATTTAATACCGAAATTTCAACATTTGCATAACTAGAAAATAGTTTTAATATCAACGTTGTATTTTCTGTTGTAGTATAAATTTCTGTTCTATTGCAAGTGCTTAAAATAAATATGCCATCAATACCTTTTAACTTGGCTTCAGTAATAAACGATATGTTTTTCTGTTCATCAATTGAAAATAAACCACGTGTTGCTGCGTCTGTTTTTTTATAATTTATACCTATTAAAACAAATTGTAACATAGAATATTCACTGTAGAATGCAAAGCTATTTTCCACTTGCAACTTGATTGTCACACTTTTGCCATTTTAGTTTCTATTAGTTATCTGCAATAATGATATTCGTCATCTTTGTGTTTTAGTATTTTATTTTTGAATGATATGAAAGACATTTCTAAGAAAGGAATATTACTAATGAATCTTGGTTCTCCTGATTCTCCCAACGTAAAAGATGTTAAAGATTATTTGAATGAATTTTTAATGGACGAGAAAGTAATTGATATTCCTTACTTAGTTAGATTATTATTAGTAAAAGGAATCATCGTACCATTTCGCTCACCTAAATCCGCAAATGCTTATCAATCTATATGGCGTAAAGAGGGTTCTCCGTTAATTTTAAATACAATCGATTTGCAAATTGCACTTTCAAAAATTGTTAAAGAGCCAATTGAAATTTGTATGCGTTACAGTAATCCATCTCCATTAGTTGCTTTTCAAAATTTTAAAGTTAATTATCCTGAAGTGGAAGAAGTGTTTCTTTTTCCTTTATACCCTCATTATGCCATGAGTAGTTATGAAACAGCAGTTGAATATGCCATAAAAATTCACGAGGAGAATAACTTTCCTTTTAAGCTAACGGTTATTCCACCATATTATAGGGATGAAAAATATATCAAAGCATTAGCTGGTTCAATTAAAGACTATTTATTAAATCCCTTCGATAAAATTCTATTTAGTTATCACGGTGTTCCCGAGAGACATATACGAAAAGGTGACATAACTGGCGAACATTGTTTAAAGTGCAACAACTGTTGCCAAGTAAATTCACAAGCACATTCGAAGTGTTATCGACACCAAACATTCATTACTACTAATCTTTTGGCTGAACAGTTGGCTTTAAAAAATAATCAATTTGAACAAACTTTTCAATCTCGGCTTGGTCAAGACAGGTGGCTTACTCCATATACAGCCAATCGCCTGAAAGAATTGCCCTCTGAAGGAGTTAAAAATTTATTGGTTGCTTGTCCTGCTTTTGTTTCTGATTGTTTAGAAACGTTGGAGGAAATTGCAGAAGAAGGAAAAGAAATCTTTTTAAGGGCTGGAGGTGAAAAATTTACTATGATTCCTTGTTTGAATGCAAACGCATCGTGGGTTCAAGCAATTAATCAGTTAATTCAACCTTTTAGGGTTTAAATTTAGTTTATGTATTCATATATAAAAGCTTTGCATGTCATTTTTGTTGTTACATGGTTCGCGGGATTATTTTATGTCCCACGTTTAATAATATATATTTTGGAAGCTAATGAAAAACCAGAAATGGAAAAAGCAATCATTCAAGAACAACTATTTATTATGCTGAAAAGGTTATGGTGGGGTATTACATGGCCATCAGCAATTCTTACTTTGGTCTTTGGTTTAATAGTTTCGTTTTCTGGTAATTGGTTTAATATTATTTTTGAAAGAGAGGGCTTATGGTTTTTATCGAAATTATTTTTTGTAGGATGTTTGTATTTGTATCATTTTTCTTTACAAATTCTTTATCGTCAAATTCTTCAAAAAAAAATTAATTATTCATCGCATCAAATTCGATATTGGAATGAAATACCTACGATATTATTATTTTCAATAGTTTTTTTAGTAGTAGTAAAACAACTGATTGGTTTCTTTTGGGCAATTTTTGGATTGTCTATTCTTATTGCATTAATTCTTTTTGGGATTTGGCTGTATAAAAAAATAAGAAGTAAATCATAAACCTATTAAGTAATTTATATACTGTTTTTAATACATACTTAAGGAAAGAAAATGTTTTTTAACATTTTCTTTTTTTTGTTGCTTATTAATCTATATTTACTGCATAAAATCCAATGGAATAAATCAACTCCTCATTTTTATTCCCTAGTCCAAAATCGTTGATTTATACATTTTTAATTAAAGAAACCTATGCAAATTTCTACCCGCCCAGCTATTTCCATTAAGGAAAGGTCTGCCTTTTCCTTCCATTGGAAAAAATTCCTTTTCGTGTTATTTTTTTTAATGAGTAGCACAGTTGCTGTTTTTGGCTCACACTTTAGATATGGTGTGATGACGGCAACCAGATTGTCTGAAACGCCTACCACCGTTACTTATAAAGTAACATTGTCAACTTCATGGAACTTGGCCTGGAATTTTGGTACAACTACTCCTTCTCATTCAATTGTTAGATCCGGTGGAAACACAGGATCGTTTACAGTAACGGGTCCATTGGTATTAGATCCTTCCGGACAATGGAGAAACCATATAGCATCTGCTACTGTTGTATTAAATAAATCGGCAACACCTACTCGATTAAGTTTTGCTAGCAATGCAAAAATCAGCACTATTTCAAATAATGCTAATCAACCTTGGGATGTTTATTGCATTTTAAACACGAATGCTCCAGGCAATCCACCAGTTTCTAATATGCCTGCTATCATCAATATGCCAATTGGGGCACCAGCAGCAACTTATGCGGTACCAGTGTCTGATCCTGATGCAGGAACAACTTTCACATTTGGAACCCCATCATTTACTGGCAATTTGCTTAACTCTTCTAATCCAGCTGGGTTTTCAATTACTCCAGCGGGCTTAATTACTTTCAATACCGTAGGTAAATTAATTGGTCAACAATATAATGCCATGATTACCGTAAAGGATAATGATGGTAACACTATTTTTCTTGATTTTTTAATTAATATGGTAGGGCCATCAAACCCTCCAGCTTTTGATTATTCGGTAACTCCAACCAATGGAACAGAGTTTAATGTAATTGCTGGGCAAACATTAAATTTTGGTATTAAAGCAACTGACCCTGATATCAATAGCACGGTTAGCTTATCAGTTGCTGGTTTAAATAGTGCCATCAGTTTGGCCAACTTTAGTGCTAACCCATTGCCTGCAACAGGTAATCCAGCAATAACCAGCTTTAGTTATACACCCAATGGCGCTGCAATTGGAAGTTCTACAGTTTTAAATTTTAGTGCAACTGATAATGTAGGTGTGCAAAGTTCTACCTCTGTTACCATCAAAGTGGTAGCTGAACCTGCCCCTGTTTTTGTAGCACCTACACCCGTACTAAATTCTGCTAGGCAAATTTTAACTGGAGTTTTACTTCAAGATCAAATAGTTGCTTCAAGTAGTTTAGGGTCTAATGTAAGTATTGCATTTGCAACAATACCTGCTGGTGCAACACTTTCACCTACCGTTCCAACAGTAGGCGCTAATCCAGCAACAACCACGCTTAGTTGGACGCCAACTCCTGCTAACTGGGGTTTACACAATTTGAATTTTCAAGCTGTTATCAGCAATATACCTTCCATTTTTACACAACATAATTATCAAATAGAAGTAAATACACCACCCGTATTTGCGAGCAATCCTCCTGCTTCATTAACTGTTATGGCAGGACAACCTTTTACGTATAATATTGTAGCAACCGATCCTGATATCCCTTTTGGAGATCATTTAGATATTATTGCTGCAACAAAACCAGCTTGGTTAACATTAACCCAAACTAGCCCTACAACTGCAGTGCTAACTGGTACACCAACTGCTGCTGATGCGGGAGCTAATACCGTTCATTTAGAATTAGAAGATATATATCATCATGGTAATCCTTCTCATGTTGAGCAAGAATTTACCATTACAGTTATTGCTGGAGTTGCACCTTCTATTGTAGTGCCTGCCAATATTGTAAGTTGTGATCCTGTGGTTAGCTTTGCTGCTACTGAAACAGTTGGTATACCTGCGTCTACCATTACTTATTCAATTGCACCTGGTTCTACTTTCCCAGTAGGAACAACAACGGTAACTGCAACTGCATCTAATGCTTTAGGCACTTCAATAAAAACATTTACAGTTACAGTTAGTAAACCAATTGCAGATATAGCAGTTAATGGAGCAACAACTTTTTGTGAGGGAAGTAATGTGCCATTAAGTGCTGCACCATATGCATTACGATTCAATGGGTCTCAGCATGTGAATGTTCCAAATGGTTTTCCAGCAACTGATGATATTACTATTGAAGCAACCGTTACACCAACGGTACTAGCCGACGGCACTTTTAAAGTAATCATGAACCACAATAGTTGGTACACAGGTACTATTCACTTTCAATTTTTCCCTGATGGTCGATTGCAGTTTGCAATAAATGGAGCTTCACCAGCAGATCAGTATTGTACTTATAATTTTATACCAAATACAACCTACCGAATAGCTGTGGTATATTCTAGATTTGGAAATTATGTGAAGTTTTATGTAAATGGAGTTTTGATAAATACAGGTCTTTACTTTTCAGCAGTTCCAGTTGTTGCTAATGCAGGATATAGCATTGGTTCATGGAATGGCAATGAGCGATTCTTTAGTGGAACTATTGACGACTTCAGAGTATGGAATGTTCAGCGCACAGATGCACAAGTATTATCTGACGCAGCAGCACTTCCCATTCCATCAGGCACGCCCAATTTAATTAGGTATTATAAGTTTAACGAAGGGTCTGGAACATCAACTGCTGATGCTGCTGGCAATGGTAGTGGTACTTTGATTAATAATCCTACATGGGTGTCTACAGCATCAGCTGGACAAACATATTTATGGAGTAACGGAGCAATAACCCCGTCAATTACAGCAACGCTTGAGGGATCATATACTGTTACAGTTACTGATGCGGCAGGTTGTTCTGCAACTTCAGCTCCAATTAATGTTACTGTGAATAAGGCACCAGTGTTCACTGCTTGTCCTAGTAATCAAACTGCAAATAATACAGCTGGATTAAATAGTGCAGTTGTAGCTTATTCAGCATCTGCAATTGGTTCTCCTTCAGCTACATTATCTTATACGTTTAGTGGAGCAACAACAGGCAGTGGAGTAGGTACAGGAACAGGTGAGTCATTTAATATTGGCATCACTAATGTAACAATTACAGCTACTAATTCATGTGGATCTACTGTTTGTTCATTTACTGTAACGGTAAATGATATTACACTTCCAACAATTAATACTGTTGCTGATATTAATACTATTGCAACATCTGCAGCTGGAGCTGTAGTAACGTTTGCTGCTCCTGTAGGAACAGATAATATGATTGGAGCAACAACAACACAAACAACTGGTTTGGCAAGCGGTGCTGTGTTCCCAATTGGAACAACAACGAATACTTTCGTAGTAACCGATGCAGCAGGGTTAACAGCAATATCTACTTTCACGGTAACTGTTACTGGTGTAGCCCCATCAATTGTAGTACCTCCAACTATTACTGTTGCTTCACCGGCAAATGCTTGTGGTGCAGTAGTAAACTTTACTGCAACTGAAACAACAGGTATACCTGCATCAACTATAACTTATTCTCATGCACCAGGTTCAAACTTTATGTTGGGAACTACAGTAGTAACTGCTACTGCAACCAATGCGGTGGGAACTTCAGTAAGTACGTTTGAGGTGGTAGTTAAAGATTTTACTCCACCTATATTCCCTACATTTATTTCAAATATTACTTTACTTGCAACAAGTGCAAATGGAGCGGTATTCCAATTTGCGAATCCAACTGCTTTTGATAATTGCTCTGGCATATTAAATTCAGTAGCAACACCTGCAAGTGGTTCAGTCTTCCCAATAGGAACAACTACAGTTGCAGTAAAAGCTATAGATGCTTCTGGTAATGCAATTACTAGATATTTCACTGTAACTGTAGTAGGTATTCCTCCATCAATTGTAGTACCAAGTACAATTACTGTTGATGCACCAGCGAATGCATGTGGTGTTGCGGTTGAATTTGCTGCAACAGAGACTGCTGCTATACCAGCATCTACAATTACTTATTCTCATGCATCGGGTTCCGTATTCCCAGTAGGAACAACCCTAGTTACTGCAACAGCAACGAATGCCGTAGGAACATCAGAAGCAACTTTTGAAGTAACGGTTAAAGATGTAACTGCACCAACCATTGCAGCATCTAACAATATAAATGCGGTTGCTACAAGTGCAAGTGGTGCAGTAGTAAATTATACTTTACCAACTGCAACAGATAATTGTTCAGGATTAATTAGTGTAACTGCAACACCTATGAGTGGATCAGTCTTCCCGATTGGAACAACAACGGTAACAGTAGTTGCTACTGATGCTGTAGGCAATACTTCTACTTCAACTTTCACTGTAACAGTAGTAGGCATTCCACCAGTAATTGTGTTACCTGCAACAATACGTGTGGATGCATCTGCAAGTAATTGTGGAGCGGTAGTAAACTTTGCAGCCACAGAAACAACCGCTATACCAG
>CAZTDV010000056.1:18642-21244 GCA_964612195.1 uncultured Sediminibacterium sp. | reverse complement strand
CATTAACTATACAAGGGTTTAGGATCATGGTCGTTGTGTATAGTTAATGCTTCTCCAGGGTTGAGTTCGTCGAATCTTACAAAAATTGTAGGATGTTTTTGTTTAGGTTCTAAAACTGTTACGTCTAGCGTATTTTCAAATTGTGTTAACATGATATTTTAATTAATTAGTTATTCAATGATGTAAAATTAATCATTTTATTCAATAAAAGTATTTAAATACTTTTATTGAATAAAAATTACACTTTTAAGACAAATCATTGGTGGTAAAGTCAATATAATACATTGGAGACGAATGGAGGATTAGCTGCGACCCACCGTTGGTGGGATTAGCTGCGCCCCCTTTTCAAGGGATTAGCTGCGACCCACCGTTGGTGGGATTAGCTGCGCTGATCCTTAATGGGGGTGGCTCAAAACAAACAGATGTCCGTTCGCTTCGCTCACTTTCATTTTTATTTAGTTCGCTCGGCATAGCAAGCTTTGCTCGCTCCCTAAAACAAAAATGCCAGCCAATGGCTGGACATCTGTTTGTTTTGGCGGAGAGCGAGGGATTCGAACCCCCGGACCTGTAACAGTCAACAGTTTTCAAGACTGCCGCAATCGACCACTCTGCCAGCTCTCCGCGGCAAAAGTAAGGGCTGTATTTTTTTTATCCAAAACTTATTTTATTACAAGGTTATATTTGCAAACTAATTTTGATTGGATTGAAAGAACTGGCCTCGTTAAATCAATATTTCTGGAAGTATCGCAAGCGTTTCTTTATTGGAATGTTCTTTGTAATAGCTTCCAACTACTTTGCTGTTTTAGCTCCACAAATCACTGGATATGTAATTAGTTTGGTACAACAAAGATTGCCAGGAGCTAAGCCTGGTGTACCTTATAATGCACATGATGGTATTGTAAATCGCTTTATTCAATTAATTAATGGCAATGAATTCAGCTTTGGTTGGTTGATTGCCATTTGTAGTTTGAGCATCCTTTTTATTGCTATTGTTAGAGGGATTCTGATGTTTTTTATGCGGCAAACCATTATTGTGATGAGCCGACATATTGAATTTGATCAAAAAAATCAGGTTTTTGATCAATACCAACGCTTAAACACCGCTTTTTACAAGCAAAATAGCACTGGAGATTTAATGAATCGTATTTCTGAAGATGTGAGCAGAGTGAGAATGTATACAGGACCTGCAATAATGTATTTGATTAACCTGGTTACTTTAATTGGATTTTGCATTGTAAATATGCTTAGCAAAGATGTAAACCTTACTTTATTGGTATTGGCCCCGCTTCCATTATTGGCCATCACTATTTACAAAGTCAATAGCATTATCAATAAAAAAAGTGAATCCATTCAGGAACATTTATCCAATCTTACCACCAATGCACAGGAGTCTTATTCGGGCATTAGGGTCATTAAATCTTTTGTACAAGAAAAAGCCATGCTGGGCTTCTTTAACCATAATAGCGAGCAATATAAATCCAATGCAATCAGCTTAGCAAAAGTAGAAGCATTGTATTTTCCTAGTATGGCATTGATGATTGGAATCAGTACCCTAATCACCATATTTGTGGGTGGAATGCAGGCTATGGAAGACCCAACAAAAGTTGGTACCATTGTAGAATTTGTCATCTATATTAACATGCTTACTTTTCCTGTAAGTGCCATAGGATGGACAGCTAGTATGATTCAACGTGCTGCTGCATCGCAAAAAAGATTAAATGAATTTCTACAAATTGAACCAGCTATACAAGACCATCCAACTGTTTTAGAAGATGAGCCTGTTTCAGGTACTATTGAATTTAAAAACGTCAGTTTCACTTATCCGCATACTGGTATCAAAGCCATACAGGGATTGAATTTAAGCGTTGCAAGAGGGGAGAAGGTGTTGATTTTAGGCAAAACAGGAAGTGGAAAATCTACTTTAGCTCAATTGCTATTACGATTTTATGAACCTGATCAAGGAGCCATCACCATAGGATCAAAACCACTTCAATTATATAGTTTAAAACAGTTAAGACGAAATATAAGTTATGTTCAACAAGATGTGTTTTTATTTAGCGATACAGTAGCCAATAATATTCGATTTGGAGTTAGTGAGCATACAACCATTGAACGTGTGCAAGAAGCGGCAAAAAGCGCTAGTATTCATGAAGAAATAATGGGTTTTGAAAATGGATATGAAACTTTAATAGGAGAGCGGGGAGTAACTTTAAGCGGTGGGCAAAAACAAAGAATATCCATAGCTCGTGCATTAATTAAAGCCCCTGAAATCGTTTTATTTGATGATTGCTTAAGTGCAGTGGATGCCAAAACGGAGAAACATATTATTGGCCATTTATACGAATATTTAAAGGCCAAAACAGCGCTGATTATTACCCATAGAATATTTGCTGGTTTTAAATTTGATCAAATAATTGTTTTAGAAGATGGCATAATCATAGAACAAGGAATACATGAGGATCTTATGAATTTAAACGGCTACTATGCCGAATTGTATAAACTGCAACTTCAAACCAATCGAGAAGAATAATTTTAGCGTTACAACTTTAAAAAAAGTCTGCCACATTTGTTTATTATTTAATGGAAATTTTTGGTATTTCGG
>CAZTDV010000056.1:11008-18632 GCA_964612195.1 uncultured Sediminibacterium sp. | reverse complement strand
TTAACCATTAACAAACTGTTAACCAAATCAATAAACTGTGGCGTACGAGAACAATGACAAAAAAATGGAGAGTGTGTACAGCACCCGCATCCGTGCAGGAAAGAGAAGAACTTACTTTTTTGATGTAAGAGCAACACGTGGCAATGATTACTTTTTAACCATTACCGAAAGCCGTAAACGCTTCGACAACAATGGTTATGACCGTCACAAAATTTTTCTGTACAAAGAAGATTTCAACAAATTCATTAAAGCATTAGAAGAAGCAGTAGATTTTGTGAAAACAGATTTAATGCCCGACTTTGATTTTGATGCATTTAATCATGAATATCCCGAGGGTGATGGAGATGGAGAAAACTATACACCAGAAAATAGTGAAGCCCTTTTAGTTGCTGAAACCGAAACTGCTCCAGAAGTAGCTGAGCCATCGTATACTGCAACTGCTCCAACTTCAACTATAAATGAATCTCCAGTTGTAAATGATACTGCTACTGAAGAAGTAGACAAGTGGTAATTTTTTTCGATTGTTTGCTATAAAAAACCCCCGAAATTTCGGGGGTTTTTATATTCTATTCTTCAGTTATTTTTTTATTTCTGAGGCTTTTATTTCAATGCCTTTGTCGCTCATACTCATGTAGAACTTTTCGTACTTCTTGTATACATCATCAGTTACAGCAGTACCATTAATTAATAGTTTACCTGCTTCAATTTTAATTGAAACATTTTCAGCAGATTCAATAACACCATCTGTTTTCAACACTTCAATTAAACCAGTTAAACCATCTTCATTAGGTTGTGCACTCATGCTCATAGTAGTATCTTGACCAGTAACCCTAATTTCAATCTTCTTTTCGATTTTGTTTTCAGCAGCACCAGTTGGATGTAAATGAGCCAAAGTAGGTGCAATAACTAATGAAACGATTGACATCAATTTGATTAAGATATTCATTGATGGACCAGATGTATCTTTAAATGGATCACCAACAGTATCACCAGTTACAGAAGCTTTATGTGGCTCAGATTTCTTGTAATACATTTCACCATTAATTTCAACGCCTTTCTCAAACGACTTCTTCGCATTATCCCAAGCACCACCGGCGTTATTCTGGAAAATTCCCATTAATACACCACTAACAGTTGCACCTGCCAAGAAACCACCTAATGCTTCAGGTCCTAATAAGAAACCAATTAAAATAGGAGAGATTATGGTGATTGCACCAGGCAACATCATCTTCTTTAAAGAAGCTTCTGTTGAAATAGCCACACACTTATCGTACTCAGGCTTACCAGTACCTTCCATGATGCCAGGAATAGTTCTGAACTGGCGACGAACTTCTTCAACCATGGCCATTGCTGCTTCACCAACCGCTCTAATAGCGAGTGAAGAGAAAATGAACGGTATCATTCCACCAATAAATAAAGCAGCTAAAACATCGGCCTTATAAATATCAATATGTTGATTGTTTGGCATTGCAACGCCCACAAAAGCGGCAAATAAAGCCAGTGCAGTTAACGCTGCAGAAGCAATGGCAAAACCTTTACCACTGGCTGCGGTAGTATTACCTACTGCATCTAGAATATCGGTCTTCTCACGAACTTCACCTGGTAATTCACTCATTTCAGCAATACCACCTGCGTTATCAGCAATTGGGCCGAAAGCGTCAATCGCTAATTGCATACCTGTTGTAGCCATCATACCCGCAGCTGCAATAGCAACCCCATATAATCCAGCACAAAGGAATGAACCATAAATACCACCCGCTAAAACAAGTATTGGCAAGAAGGTGCTTTCCATACCAATTGCTAATCCACCAATAATATTGGTAGCATGACCTGTAGCTGATTGACGAATAATACTCATTACAGGACGCTTACCCATTGCTGTATAATACTCGGTAATAATGCTCATTAACGTACCCACCACTAAACCAACTACAATTGCACCATACACACCATTTCTAGTGAATTCAGCACCTCTTAAAGTCATTGATTCAGGCAATACATTTCCTACTAAGAAATAACAAACAATTGCGGTTAATACCATTGAACCATAGTTACCCATGTTCAATGCTTTTTGTACAACAGCAGTATTTAAACCTGCGTTTTCACCTATGCGAACAAACAAGGTTCCAATAATAGATAAGATGATTCCAATACCAGCAATCAACATAGGTAATAGGATAGGAGATAGTCCACCAAATGCATCTATTAATCTAGATCCATCAGCAGCAGTTACTTCATTACCTAAAACCATAGTAGCTAATACAGTTGCAACATAAGAACCAAATAAATCGGCACCCATACCCGCAACGTCACCTACGTTATCACCCACGTTATCCGCAATGGTAGCGGGGTTGCGAGGATCATCTTCTGGAATTCCAGCTTCTACTTTACCTACTAAGTCTGCACCCACGTCTGCAGCTTTTGTATAAATACCGCCACCTACACGGGCAAATAGGGCAATACTTTCAGCACCTAAAGAAAAGCCAGTTAAAACTTCAATAGTGCGAAGCATCCCTTCTACATCACCATCAGGAGAAAAGTATTGCTTTAACACTAAAAATAAACCACCTAAACCTAAAACGGCTAATCCTGATACACCCAAGCCCATAACAGCACCACCAGTAAAAGAAACATTTAAGGCTTTGCTTAAACTAGTTCTAGCTGCTTCAGCAGTACGAACGTTTGCTTTGGTAGCCACTTTCATACCAATGTAACCTGCAGTTGCACTAAATACGGCTCCAATAAAAAAGGAGATGGCAATGCTCCAATGACTGTCTGCATTAGACTGAGCCATAAATCCTAATAGGATGGCAACAATTACCACAAAATAAGCTAGGATTTTCCACTCAGCTTTCAAGAAAGCCATAGCACCTTCTGCAATGTACGTGCTGATTTCTTTCATTCTAGCATTACCCGCATCCTGCTTGGATACCCAGTTAAACTTGATTAATGTGTAAAGAAGTCCAATGACTCCCATCGCCGGTACGGCATAAAACAATAGATTGTTCATAAGCAATTGTGTGTCAGATGTTAAATTGTTTAAGGTTGGCAAAAATAAGGGTTCTAGCCCTTTAGTGCTTCAATAAACGTTGTATAGGGATAATTATTATTCTGCATCCATCTCTGGCAGCTCAATATCTGTGAAAACGGCGCTCAGCTTGCCTGCCTGCCAGATATTGCTATTGAATTTATTTCCTAAGATGATTATAGTTGCCGTGTCGCTTAAGAGCCTTCTAAAAACGGCATTGTTCCCATGCCACCAACCATTGTGATATACAACAGTTGGATTAGGTGGGTCTACATATAAATGCCAACCTAAGCCATAATTCTTTTTTCCCCTGGTTTCATTGCTCAAAGGCTCATAAGCCAATTCCTGAGACTGCATACTTACAAACTTACCTTGATACAATGCTTTGTCCCATTGAAGTAAATCTCTAACAGTGCTGTATACGTTCTTATCCCCATAAATACAATCTAGTTTTTCTAATGGGTATGCTTTTTTCCCAGGTGTATAGGATGGTATATAATTAGCCGTGTCTTTTAAACTAAACACATAAGTGTCTTTCATCCCAAGGGGAGTGAAAACGCTGTCTTTCATGTATTGCGGATAAGTTTGGCCCGTAATTTTTTCGATCACCAAGGCCAATAATGCAAAGTTTGTATTGTTATAACTGTATCTTCTATTGGGCTGAGATTCAGGCGCAGGGCGGGTTCCAGCTAAAAATTTCAACACATCATAATTGCTACTCAAACCAGTTACACGCACAGGATCTTTCACATAAACGGTTTGCTTTACCCATTTACCTCTTCTATTTTTTCTTCTGGTAATATATGATCTGGTACCCGCCATCAACTGATCATATTTAGGCAGGCCAGAACGGTGAGATAGCAACAATTCTAGGGTTATTCCTTTATAAGGAAAAGAGGGCAAGTATTGTTCTACAGGGTCTGTTAATGAGAGACGGCTTTGCTCCATCAACCTTAAAATGGTCATAGCCGTAAAAGTTTTACTTACAGACGCAACATGAAAAGTAGAAGAAGGGGTAATGGGCTCCTTGGTAGAAAAATTGATCATTCCCTGGTAATCTTCAAAAACTACTTCTCCGTTTTTAGCAATCAAAATGGCCCCATTAAAGCCCGTCTTTAGTAACTGCTTTTCATAAATAGGCTTTATTGCATTGACGTATAACTCTTTTTCACTCGATTTTAAACTGGTGTATACCAATGGCTTCCCTTCGTTAATTGTATCAGAAGTAGGGGCGGGGGAACCACTACATGCCATCATTACATAACTGATTACAGAAACTATCATCAATCTCAACATTAATTATATAGGGTTAGAATTACTACAAAGATAACCATGGAGGCTTCTTATACTACCAACGTGGAAAACTATGCGGATGGTATAAGAATAGATAACATTATTTTGCATTTATGAGCAAGCAAGCAAGCACCAGCTATCCAAAAGAGCGCATTAATATTCTTTTTTTAGAGAATATTAGCGATAAAGCCGTTCAACAGTTTAAGCAAAACGGTTATACGAATATTCGAAAATTGAGTGGCGCATTAAGTGAAGAAGAACTAATAAGAGAAATTAAAGACGTTCACCTCATTGGTATTCGATCAAAAACATTAATTACCAAAAAAGTATTGGATGCAGCCACCAAATTGCAAGCAATAGGTTGTTTTTGTATTGGTGTAAATCAAGTTGATCTAAAAACGGCCACACAAAAAGGGATTGCGGTGTTTAATGCGCCTTATAGTAATACTAGAAGTGTAGCAGAATTGGTAATTGGCGCATGTGTTATGTTGATTAGAAGAATACCCGATAAAAATATGGCAGCTCATCAAGGTATTTGGATGAAAGAAGCCAAAGGGAGTTATGAATTAAGGGGCAAAACATTGGGTTTAATAGGATATGGTAATATTGGTTCTCAGGTAAGTGTATTGGCTGAAGCACTTGGCATGAAAGTATTGTTTTATGATACAGAAACTAAACTGCCTTTAGGCAATGCCACAGCTGCGAAGAACATGAAAGAAGTGTTGAACAATGCGGATATTGTGTCATTACATGTACCAGAAACACCACAAACCAAATTGTTAATTAATAAAAATTCCATCAAGCAAATGAAGCCTGGTGCCATATTGATTAACTATGCAAGGGGAGAAGTGGTAGACTTAAAAGCACTGGCTACTGCAATTGAAGAAAAGCATATTAGTGGCGCTGCAATTGACGTATTTCCATGGGAGCCTGAAAAAAATGGAGATCATTTTGAAAATCCCATGCAGGGGTTAAAAAATGTATTATTGACACCACATATTGGTGGTTCAACAGAAGAAGCACAACAAAATATTGGGGAAGATGTAAGCATCAAATTATTTCAATATTTAGAACGAGGTATCACGAACGGTTCACATACAGTTCCTGCAATTGGATTACCACCAATAGAAGGAACACACCGAATTTTACACGTACACCACAATGTGCCTGGCGTATTAAGTGCCATCAATACCGCTTTGTCTAAAAACAAAATAAATATTGTTGGGCAATACCTCAAAACCAATGAGGATATAGGTTATGTTGTACTCGATATAGAAAAGAAATTATCAAAAACCGCTATTGAATTATTGAAGTCTGTAAAGTCTACGATTAAAGTTCGGATGCTGTATTAATAAATATTTTACCCCAATTCAGTAAAGTTCATCAATTATTTATGATGGACTTTATTTTTTTTATTTCATCAGCATCTACAAAATCGATATCGAAATTTTCTGGCATTAGTGGATTACGAAATGCTGTAGTACTTGGAATGCTGATTCTTGCAGAAGTATGCACTTCATTCACAGCTGCAGTGTCAATAATATGTTGCACATTACTGCTGTTTAATCCACTGCCTGGCATAATGATAATGCGGTCGTTGGCTTGTTCTACCAATGTTTTTACTAGTGCTAAACCATCGGTTACTTTTAAGTGCTGACCACTAGTTAATATTCGCGTACACCCGCATTGGACAAGGGTTTCAAGAGATTCTAATGGATCTTTACAACGATCAAAAGCTCTATGAAATGTTACATCTAAAGGGTAAGCAGCTTCAACCAATCTTGCAGTATTTTCTTGATCAATGCTACCATCTTGATTTAGCAAACCAAATACTACACCATCAAATTGCAATTCTTTGCAAAGCAAAATATCTTTCAAAATAATGTCTATTTCATCTTGTGTATGAAAGTAATCTCCACCACGCGGACGTATCATTGGGAAAACGGGAATACTAATTTTTTCTCTGACAGTTTTTAAATATCCATACGAAGGGGTTGTACCGCCATTGGCATAGTTCTCACACAATTCAATTCTATCAGCACCGGCTTGTTCAGCAGCAATGGCTGTTGCAGTATTAAACACACAAATTTCTAAAAGCATGGCTTAAATCAAAAATTTACTATCTACTAAAATATTTTTATCGTCTGCATAACAAACCGCATAATTAAATCCTTTCTGTAAAGCATATCCACCATAAGTACCTTGTTTATTTATGGCAATCATACAGGCTTGAATTTCTTTAGCCTTACTGCCTTTAATTTTAAGCAACCTTTCGATTGCTTTTTTACAAGCCATTTCAGGAGACAAACCTTGGCGCATGAATTCCATTACGGTATGAGCTCCACCCATACGAATAATGTCTTCCCCTTGACCCGTTGCAACAACAGCACCCACTTCATTGTCTACAAATAATCCTGCACCAATAATGGGAGAATCGCCCACACGTCCACGCATTTTAAAACCCATACCGCTGGTAGTACAACTGCCACTTAAATTACCATTTGCATCTAAAGCAATCATACCAATGGTATCATGGTTCCAAGAACCGTCAGATAATCGGGCAGGAGCTGCTGCTATTTGATTTTCTTTATTCTCTCTATT
Organism: uncultured Sediminibacterium sp.; assembly: GCA_964612195.1. Classification (GTDB taxonomy): domain Bacteria; phylum Bacteroidota; class Bacteroidia; order Chitinophagales; family Chitinophagaceae; genus Sediminibacterium. Next base: position 11,710 of record CAZTDV010000056.1, on the reverse strand, counting down.
AATACTAGGCTTGTATTCGCTCTTTTGTAACCATTTTTTGTATTCTCTTTCAGCACCTTCAGACAATCCTTCTTTTTCTAATGTAAATCCTTGTGATAAAGCAAATTGTTGTGCACCTTGACCTACCAACATTACATGCGGGGTATTTTCCATTACTTTGCGAGCAACTGAAATAGGATGTTTAATTCTTTCTAAACAAGCTACACTGCCACAATTCGCAAATTCATCCATGATGGAAGCATCTAACGTAACGTATCCGTCTCTGTCTGGATTAGCTCCTAAACCCACGCAACAATTTTGTTCGTTCTCCGTAACCATTACACCTTGCTCAACTGCGTCCAACGCACGACCTTTCTTTTTTAATACATCCCATGCAGCTTTATTGGCTCTAATGCCAGCATCCCAAGTGGATAAAACGATTGGCTTTTGGCCCGCATATTTTGGGGCAAATCCAGGTAAAGAAAAACTGCCAATTCCAAGGCTACCGACTTGTAAAAATTTTCTTCTAGAGAACATGAATTATCGCATTTAAGATTAGAGTTTTAAATGTAGGCATTGTTTTATTCTTATCCCAAGAATTGAATTGCAAAATAATCCTCAGGAACTGCATAATACAATCTAACCAACTGACAATCAGTATATTTATTGAACATAATAATACTTATAATTAATATTATGTTAAATAGCGCACAACAGAATGGG
>CAZTDV010000056.1:4049-10908 GCA_964612195.1 uncultured Sediminibacterium sp. | reverse complement strand
TTATGTTAAATAGCGCACAACAGAATGGGAAGAAAAAAGCTAGGTCTGCTGTCTAATCAAAATGATTTCTTATTATAGTCCCCCTCTATCGTAATCAAGTTTTAAATTTTTTTACTTTGTGAATTAATTTGAAAGTTTATATTTATAATAATTATATATAATGTGATGCTTGCACATCTTTACATCAAAATTTTATTTTAGTTTAATTATAATCTAGATAACCAATTATGCAAAGAAAAAAAAAGGAACTTTCAAAAAACCAGGTAGCAATTTTAACCGCAGCAATAACATCAGTATCGTTAATAATTGTTGCTATAATATCGGGAATATTTTCATCAAATACAAATCAAAAATCAGCAAAAACTAATATAATAGTTAACCCTGAAATCAAACCCGTTTTTAATAATCAAATAAATACCAAATCGGAACCCTCTGACAATAAAATTATTAATTCTGATTCAAAAAACATAAAAGCTAAAAATGTAAACACAGGAGTTAATCATGGAATTATTGGAGATAATGGAATTCAAAATTTCGGCATTCAGCAAAGAGAAATAACAGAGCAATCCGAAACAATTAAATTTTTGCTTTCAAATTATACGGATAAATCTATTCGTATAGGGTTTGTTGCTCCTTCACAAGAAGGCGAAATATTAAACTTAAAGAATCAGATAATTAAAATATTAACTAATAAAGGTTATACAAATATCGAAGAATCAAAAGGAATCAGAATAATGCTTAATGCGGAATTACCGATTGATAAAATAGTTTTAATCAATAATGGGTTAGGCGGAGTTTCATTTTACATACCATCAGCAATTAAATAATAACTGGATTATTTTTAAAATACCAAAACACTTAAATGCCAAACATGAAGAGATAAAAATCACTTTAGTCGATCAAAAAAAAAGCCCCATTGCTGAGGCTAAAATTTTTAAAGACCGTTCGATGGAGACTACCTGCCTTTTGGCCGTTCGGCTTCTCCCTCTGTCTTCTATAATGTAAAAGTATAATTAATTAATTAATTAATGAAAATATTTTTTTAATTAATGCGCTAAGGTGAATTTTGAAATTTCTTGAAGTACACGCCTATCTGCCATTTTTTTCAGAATAACCTCATTTTCAGAGACTTCTAAGGCACATTGTCCGAAATCCATCCTAAAGTCATCTACAACCAATGCGGTTTTTACTGTTATTTCATAAAATGTAGGATCTATCATATGTGACCAAATTACAACATTCAACATTCCGTTTGGAGTCTGAGTTTGTAAAACTACTTTGACAGTATCTAAATTCCCTGAATGATTAATAAACCTAAAGCCTAGATGAGAGACGCCACAAAGTATCAAATAAGGCATTGCTTTTTTTAATAAGTTATGAACTGCATCTGGATCAATACCTTCTCTTTTACCATTTTCATCCCCAAATTGATGTCGATCATAATAATGCTTGTCATGCCAAATTTCGTATAGAATTTTTTCAGATTCTGTTTTTATTCTTTTAGCATTTTTAGAAACACAATTTTTCTTGTATTCTTGAGGATCAATTATTTCAGACCTGTCTGAATCAAAACTTGGGTATTTTCTTTTTCGAAGCGGTTTTTCACTCATAGTTCTAATGTATTTTAGAAATAAAAATGAATTAACAAGCTTAAATATTGAAGCGGTAATGAATGTCAGTTCATTTATTATTTATGTTGCAATCAAAATCTTTAAAGGTTAATCTACTCAGACACCAACCTTACTATCCTACCCGGCCCTTCAATAGAAACATAAATGGAGCCATCGGGTGCTTGGCGCACATGACGAATACGACCAACTTTATCGAGGAGTTTGTGTTCTTTCACCACTTTGTTGTCCTTGATTTCAAGGCGTGCTAAATATTGCAAAGCCAATCCTCCCACCAATAAATTGCCGGTCCAGCTTTTGAATTTTTTATCGGTTATGAATGCCATTCCACATGCACCAATAGATGGAATCCATTTGTGAACTGGGTCTGTAACTCCGGTCATGGTTGGGCTTGTTGAAACTGGTTTATCATCGTAGTTCACACCATAGGAAACCAAGGGCCAACCATAATTATTTCCCGTCTTTATAATATTCACTTCATCCCCACCTTTAGGTCCATGTTCGGCCTCCCAAATATCTTTGGTGAATGGATTGTACACCAAGCCTTGTGGATTACGGTGGCCATAACTGTAAACAGTTGTTGGTGCTGTATTGCCCGCTAATATGGAGTTTCCTGCAGGTATACCGCCATCTTGTGTTATCCGATGCACTTTACCCCATGTACTATTTACATCTTGGGCATTTTTATTGGGCGAATTTGCTCCACCATAACTGGTAGCACCTCCTTCCCCAACACTCACGAATAAATTACCTGCTTCATCAAAATCAATACGGCTTCCATAGTGGCCAGTCATCGTATTGGCTGAATTAGAAGTCAATAAAATTTTAGGCTCAGTAATTTGATCGTTTACCAATTTAAAACGCATCAAATTAAAGCTTCCGCCACCACCAGGATAATTGCCAGCATAACTAATAAACACCCAGCCATTGCTGTTAAATTGAGGTGAAACGCGAACGTCTAACAATCCTCCTTGACCGCTTGTATTAATAGTTGGTAGTCCAGTTATTTCGGTGATTTTATCACCGCTTTTACGATGCAGTTTACCTTTCTTTTCAGTAAAAAGCAAATCTCCATTGGGTAAAAAATCCATACCCCAAATTACTTCATAGCCTGTGATCAGCTGCTCCGTTTTAACGGAAGGTTCATTAGTCATTTGCGAAGTATCTTCTACTGCTCCATCATTCTTACTAGTGGAACAAGACAAGATACCCGCAAATGCTAGGGATAAAATTAGGGTACGGTTTATCATATACTATTTGAAAGTTGAGTGTAATGCATCGAATTCTTTGTACTTAGCTTCGTATGCATCAAATAATTTGGCATCCTTACCTCTCACACGACCCATTTTGTAATAATAGATATTTGCAATAAAGTCTACAGATTTATTTATTACGCTTTTTTCTGTGTTGGTGCGAGGAGATTTATCTTTCAAAATCATATAAGATTTAGTCAACCACTCTGCAGATATATCTGTTATTTCCATAGAATTTTTTTCTATAGCAGCATTGGCATTTTTAATGGCATCTACTTTTGCTTTATGCTCAGCTTCAGCTGCTGCTTTTTTCTTTGGATCTTTAATTACAGGTTTGCTGGCATTGATCTCTTGTAATTTTTTAATGTTAGCAGCATACTTATCATCTTCTAAATTGAAGAAATTATAATAAGTTACGCCTACGTTAAATGCGGCAATGGCATTGTTATTGTTTTTGCCATATGCTTTTTTGAAAGCATCAATTGCTTTGCGATTGTATTTGTCAATTGTTGCACTGTCTACTCCATCTTCGTTTCTTACTGAAACAAACACATCGCCAAACTGTAAATACTTCGATTCAGTTAAAGTACCTGCAGCATCCATTTCATCATACAACGCTGTTTTTCCTGCTAAATCATAGTTCTGGTCTATGTATTCAATTTCAAAATCTTCCCAATTTTCATTAGGATACACTTCCTTACCTAAAGCCATGTACTTATCAAAACCTTCTTTATTCTTTTTCTTAGTATTGTAGTCTACTAAGTATTTATAAATATCAGCAAAGCCCTCTCCTGTTACTTTACTTTCTGCTAAACGAGTATAATATTTAACTGCATCATCTGGCTTTTGTGCATTCTGAAAAGAATAAGCACAATACAAAATTGAAGTAGTATCAAAGGGTTGTTGAGAACTTGCCCATTTATTTTTGAAGATATAATCACTGTAAACAACCGCTTTCTCAAACTCCTTTGAAGCAGCATCATATTTCTTTTCTTTAAAACTATTTATACCTACTCCAAATGAAGTAGCATACATATCAAAATAACCATCCGCACCTTTTTCTTTTACTTTAGCTAAGGCAGGATCCAATTCAGCATATTTTTGGAAAGCTGCATGTGCATCTTCAACAGCAGTTGGATATTTTGCTCTGGTTGCTTCATTTTGAAACAATGCAGCATAAATTCTAGACTTCCAATAATAGCCTTCTGCTTTTGCTTGGTTTTTAGGATCTGCTAAAGCTTTATCAACTTCAGTTTTAGCTTCCTCAAACTTTTTTAGATAAACATTGGTTTCAACTTTCTTGAAATCCTGTGCAGTTGCAATTGAAATGATTGCAATGCTTAACAACAAGGAGAAAAAATACTTCATATGGTTGTTTTTAGTCGTGTACTTAAATAATTGGTTCTTCGTTATTATCAATATTTAAACCAGCATCATCGCTAGCATTTTCCGAATCAGTAGAATCTGATAAGCCTTCAGCAACTTCACCCTCTTCGGTTATTACTTCTTCAACTACTTGTTCTTCAATTTGAGAAATGGCTGCAATTTTATCGCCTTCGTCTAAGCGAATCAATTTAACACCCTGTGTGGCTCTACCAGCTTCTCTAATATCTACAATACCTGTTCTAATGGTAATGCCCGATTTACAAGTAATGATTAAGTCTTCTACCTCTTTTACATAAAGTATGCCAACCAAACTTCCTGTTTTCTCCGTTACATTAATGGTTTTAACACCCTTACCTCCTCTATTGGTGATGCGATAATCTTCAATGGCTGTTCTTTTACCATATCCTTTTTCACTTACCACTAATATAGTTCTTTCAGTATCGTCCTTATTTACACAAATCATGCCAACCACTTCATCGGTAGCATCATCTACTTCTATACCTGCTACGCCAATTGCACCTCTTCCGGTTGGGCGCACTTTTGTTTCAGGGAAACGAATAGCACGTCCGCTCTTAACTGCTAACATAATTTCGCTAGAACCATTGGTTAATCTGGCTTCTAACAATTCATCTCCTTCTACAATGGTAATGGCATTCACTCCGTTGGCTCTTGGTCTGCTAAAATCTTCTAATGAAGTTTTCTTAATAATACCTTGCTTAGTACAAAGAACGATATAGTGATTCTGAACAAAATCGGTGTCTGCAATATTTTTTACATTAATGATTGCTTTTACTTTATCATCACCAGGTAATTGAATCAAATTCTGAATGGCTCTTCCTTTGCTTTGCTTCTCTCCTTCTGGAATTTCGTATACGCGCATCCAGTAACATCTACCCTTTTCAGTAAAGAATAAAATGGTATCGTGAGTAGATGCAACAAATAAATGTTCTACAAAATCCTCTTCGCGAGTTTTTGATCCAACTGCTCCTCTACCCCCTCTTTTTTGTTGACGGTATTCAGTTGCAGAAGTGCGTTTGATATAGCCTAAATGAGAAATGGTAATCACTACATCTTCGTCTTCAATCAAGTCTTCAATACGCATTTCATCTGCTAAGTATTGAATTTCACTTTTACGTGCATCACCAAATTTATCTTTTACTTCAAGTAGCTCTTTTCTGATTAAAGCAAAGCGTAAATCTTCATTTGCTAATAGCGCTTTCAAATCTCTAATGGTTGCAATTAAGCCATTGAACTCTTCAATAATTTTATCTCGCTCCATTCCTGTCAATCGCTGTAAACGCAATTCTAGTATGGCTTTCGCTTGAATTTCAGATAAACCTTCTGCTTGCTTATACAGCTCATCGGTCAAATCGGAGAACATGGCAGAATTCAAGTACCATTTTTCTTGGCTACTCTTCGTCATTAATGCTTCCTTTGCTTCATCAGGTGTTCTGCTTGCACGAATCAAACGAATCACTTCGTCTAAATGATCCAATGCTTTTAAATATCCTTCTAAAACATGCGCACGTTCTTCTGCTTTTCTAAGTTCAAATTTGGCTCTTCTAATTACCACTTCCATTCTAAATTCAATGAAAGCTTTAATTAGATCATGTAGGTTCATTATGCCAGGACGCCCTTTGCTCAACGCCACATTATTGATACCATAACTGGTTTGTAATTCTGTATGCTTGTACAATTGATTAATGACCACTTGTGCAACGGCATCTTTCTTTAATTCAACCACAATACGAGTACCATCTTTATTACTTTGGTTACCCACATCGGAAATACCATCCACAATTTTATTGATGGCCAATTGTCCAATACGATCCGTTAAAGTATCACGACTTACCTGATAAGGCACTTCCGTAATTACAATCATTTCTCTGCCATTAGGCTTGGTCTCTACATTACACCTTCCTCTTACAACAACCCTGCCTCTTCCGGTCATTAATGCTTGTCTAACACCCTCCATTCCATAGATTACACCACCAGTTGGGAAATCAGGTGCTTTTACATAATTCATCAACTCCTCTATGGTAATATCTCTATTGTCTACATATGCTACACATCCATCAATGACTTCGCTTAAATTATGCGGCATCATATTGGTAGCCATACCTACCGCAATACCTGATGAACCATTCACCAATAACTGAGGAATTCTTGCAGGCAAAACAGTGGGCTCTTCTAAAGAATCATCAAAATTCAGTTGAAAGTCTACCGTTTCCTTTTCAATATCATCCAACATGGCTTCTGCAATCTTTTGCAATCTAGCCTCAGTATAACGCATTGCAGCCGGTGGATCTCCATCTTGGTTACCAAAGTTACCCTGGCGATCTACCAATGTGTAACGCATGGTCCATTCTTGGGCCATCCTCACCAATGTATCGTAAATGGCACTATCACCATGTGGGTGATATTTACCCATTACTTCCCCTACAATACGGGCAGATTTCTTAAAAGGCTTATTGCTGTTGTTCCCCAACTCATTCATTGCGTACAATACCCTACGGTGTACAGGTTTAAACCCATCCCTAACATCTGGTAATGCTCTAGAAACAATAACTGACATAGCATAGTCTACATAAG
>CAZTDV010000056.1:0-4039 GCA_964612195.1 uncultured Sediminibacterium sp. | reverse complement strand
TTCATTCATCGCAAACAAGACCCGGCGATGAACAGGTTTTAATCCGTCCCGCACATCCGGGAGGGCCCGGCCAACGATCACCGACATTGAATAATCAATGTAAGCGGTCTTCATTTGCTCTTCAATATTGACCTGTATAATGCGGTCGTTATCGTTGGTTTGTTCTGGTATTAAGTTCTCTTCCATGTATCTTGCTGGTTCTACTTTTAATTCATTTTCAGGTGGAAAAATAGCCTCCTGAATGAAGGTTTGCGAAGATAGCTTTTTTAGGGGGTAAAAAGGCTAAAAAACGCTGTTTTTTTACTGGTTTTATCCACAGTTTACACCCTATCTAAATGCTTGATTTTCATTGGTAGACACCAATTGTTCTATCTTTATTTTTTTTAAGTAATTCTTTATGCAAATTTTAGTTTTTGGTGCAGGTAAATCTGCCACTGTTTTAATTAGGTACTTAGGGGGTATAACTGCTAAAAAAAATTGGATTTGCACGGTTGCAGACCAAGACTTAAACACTTTAAATAGCAAAATAAAAGGCTATCCCAATTTACGTGCTGCTGCCCTTTCAATAGAAGATGAAGCAGCCAGGCAGGGGTTGATTAAAGCCGCCGATATAGTGATTTCGCTATTGCCACCAGGCTTGCATTTTTTGGTGGCCAAGGATTGTGTTTTATTGAAAAAAAATTTATTGACCGCTTCTTATTTGGATAGTCAAATAAAAAGTTTGGAAAAAGACATTAATGATGCTGGTTTATTATTCATAGGAGAAATGGGTTTAGACCCGGGCATTGACCATATGAGTGCCATGCAAATCATAGACCAAATCATAGCAAAGGGAGGTCAAATAAGCTCTTTTAAATCGCATTGCGGGGGATTAATTGCGCCTGAGTCTGACAACAATCCATGGCATTATAAAATCAGCTGGAATCCGCGGAATATTGTAACAGCGGGAAAAGCAGGGGCCATTTATCAAGAGGATGGCAAAGAAGTGCATAAAAACTATGATCAAATATTTGTCAACTGTTCACAGTTGACTATTCCGCAAGTAGGATCTTTGGCCTATTATCCCAACAGAGATTCTTTGTCTTATATTCCATTGTATCAGTTAGAAACAGCGGAAACTTTTATCAGAACAACTTTGCGCTATGCCCCTTTTTGTTTAGGATGGGAAAAAATAGTGCAAGCACAATTAACCAGTGATGATGAAATGGTTGACACGAATGGATTAAGTTATGCGCAATTTTTTCAAAATCACTTAAATAAACATCAAGTGGAATTGAACAGCCCTGAATTAGTAGAGCAGTTCCACTTTTTAGGGTTGAATGATTCCACCATTATTAACAAAGGAACTTTATCAGTTGCCCAAATTTTACAAGAAATACTCGAAGCAAAATGGAAATTACAAGCAGGCGACAAAGACCTGATTGTTATGTTGCATGAATTGGAATATTTCATCAACAATAAAAAATTCGCCCTTCAAAGTTCGCTAGTAGTTAAAGGCGATGATGAACTGCATACTGCAATGGCAAAAACGGTTGGTTTACCCTTGGGGATTGCTGCTGTTTTAATTTTAGAGAACAAAATTGCCCTTAAAGGGTTACATATACCAATCATTAAAGAAATATACGAACCTGTTTTAGCAGAATTAATAAAAGAGGGCATTGCCTTTGAAGAAACAAAAATGGAATTATAATGAACTATTGGTTAATTAAGTCGGAGCCTTTTAAATACAGTTGGGAACAGTTCGTAAACGACAAGGAAACTTTTTGGGACGGGGTAAGAAATTACCAAGCTCGCAATAATTTAAGGGCTATGAAAAAAGGCGATTTGGCTTTTTGGTACCATAGCAATGAAGGAATGGAAATTGTGGGTATTGCCAAAGTAACGAAAGAATCATATCAAGACCCTACCACTGATGATACTGCTTGGTTGGTGGTTAATTTTAAGCCAGTAAAAAAATTAAAAAAGCCAGTAAGCTTAGCTACTGTTAAAGCAGATATACGATTAGAAAAAATGGCATTGGTAAAAGCACAAAGACTTTCTGTACAGCCCGTTACTCCAGAAGAATGGGCCATCATTTTGGAATTAGCAGAAACCAAATAATCAACACTACTTAAAAAATATATAAGCAATGCCAATTGCTGCAATTACTCCAATTAAATCGGCCAGCATACCTGCCCATATTGCATAGCGAACTTTCTTAATTCCTACACTTCCAAAGTAGAGTGCAATGATATAAAATGTAGTGTCGGCACTACCTTGAAAAGTACTGGCTAATTGCCCTATAAAACTATCTGGTCCATGTGTTTTAAAAATATCTAACATCAACCCTCTTGCACCTCCCCCACTAAAAGGACGCATGATAGCAACTGGTAATGCAGGTACAAACTCACCGCTAGAACCAACAGCAGTAAAACACCAAGTAATGCCACTAATGATAGCTTCTAAAGCCCCGCTCTCTCTAAAAACCCTAATACCTACTAACATCCCCACCAAATATGGAATCACTTTTAATATCACTTCCCAACCTTGCTTTGCGCCTTCAATAAATGCATCAAATACATTTACTTTTTTTATATGTCCGCCAATAATAAATGTGCAAATAATCAGGAACAAAATAATATTGCCTAATACATTACTAAATGTTTCTTTAGTTAATAAAGTTGGTACAGGAATATCTTTTTGAGAAGGTAGTTGTTGAATAAACCAAGCAAATAAAAAGATGGCGGTAACAATGGTTCCTAACCAGGCTATCAGTACTCGATCAAATTTTAATCGCTGGTAAATTCCTGTAATCAAAATACTTGCAACTGTAGCAACTGAAGTGGCTAACATCAAAGGAACAAATACACTAGTAGGGTTAACGCTTCCGGCCCCTGCTCTATAAGCAATAATAGATAAGGGTATTAAAGTAAGTCCACTGGTATGCAAAACCAAGAACATGATTTGTGCATTACTAGCTGTTTCTTTTTGCGGATTTAGCGTTTGCAAACTCTCCATTGCTTTTAATCCAAAGGGCGTAGCAGCATTATCTAAACCCAACATATTAGCACTAAAATTCATGACCATTTGTCCCATGGCTGGGTGTTTATCGGGTACACCCGGAAACAATCTTTTCATAAATGGATTGAGGAGTCTTGCCAAAAAATTAATGGCACCTGCTTTTTCGCCAATATTCATCAACCCCATAAAAAATACCATTACACCCGTTAAAGGCAAAGCAATATCCATTACGCTAGACTTGCTGGCATCAAAAATGCCTTCTACCATTTTCTTGAAAATCTCATAGTCTTGAAATACGATCAGCTTTATTAATGCAATCACCAACCCAATAACAAAAAAGAGTATCCAAACATAATTCAGTGCCATAAGTCTAAGATAATGCTAATGATGGTTATTCCTTACCTTTGCGCCTCAAAATTAATATAATGGCTTTACAAGCAGGTATAGTAGGTCTTCCAAATGTAGGTAAATCAACGCTTTTTAATGCGGTAAGTAATAGTGCAAAAGCACAGGCAAGTAATTATCGTTTCTGTACCATTGAACCCAATGTAGGCTTAGTGGATGTGCCAGACGAGCGTTTAAGTAAATTATCCGAATTGGTATTACCCAATAAAGTGATTCCTACTCAAATGGAAATAGTTGATATTGCTGGCTTGGTTAAAGGTGCGAGCAAGGGGGAAGGATTGGGAAATAAATTCTTAGGAAATATTAGAGAAGTAGATGCCATAATTCATGTGATTCGTTGTTTTGAAGACGAAAATGTATTGCGCGAAGAAGGGGCCATCAATCCTGTTTCTGATAAAGAAATTATTGAGACCGAATTACAATTAAAAGATTTAGAAAGCGTAGAGCGGAAATTACAGCGAGTAGAGAAAATGGCTCGTGTAGGTTCTGATACCAAAGCCAAAGCAGAGTTTGAAATTTTACAACGTTGCCAAAACCATTTAATGGCGGGCAAAAGCATTCACTCTTTTGGGTTAAGCAAAGAAGAAAAAACTGCAGTGGGAGACTTGTTCTTTCTAACAGACAAGCCTGTTTT
>CAZTDV010000055.1:0-22143 GCA_964612195.1 uncultured Sediminibacterium sp. | reverse complement strand
AATTGATATGCTTGATTTTGCAGATATTATTTGTATTAACAAGTTTGATAAAGCTGGAGCGCTTGATGCGTTACATGATGTTCGCAAACAATATAAACGAAACCATGAGTTGTGGAATGAAGCAGATGAAAATCTTCCAGTAGTAGGAACCATAGCTGCACAGTTTAATGATGCCGGAATCAACCAGTTGTTTGATAAAATCATGTTTACCATTCAAGAAAAAATGGGTATTCATTTTTCATCAGTCAATGCTATTCAAGCTGGTTTAATTGAAACAACAACCAGAGCTCAAATTATCCCGCCAAAGAGAGTTCGTTATTTGGCCGAAATTGCCGATGCCAACAGAAGCTATAATGAATGGACCAACGAGCAGTGTATCATTGCTTCAAAATGGTACCAATTGAATGGAGCCATCCAAACATTGCCTGCCAATAGTGTTGCAAAACAAGAGTTAGAAAATATTGCTGCTTCATTGGAGTCTTCGCTTCATCAAGACTGTAAAAAAATGATTCAACAGTGGCCTGAATTAGTAAAAAAATACCAAGCAGACTTTTTTGAATACACAGTAAGAAACAAAACGATTAGACAGCCACTTACTACTCAATCTTTGAGTGGGACCAGAATTTCTAAAGTCATTTTACCACGTTATAAAGATTGGGGAGATATTCTTAGATGGCAATTACAAGAAAATATTCCAGGTGAGTTTCCATATACAGCCGGAGTATTTGAGTTAAAAAGACAGGGGGAAGATCCTACCAGAATGTTTGCTGGCGAAGGTGGTCCGGAAAGAACCAATAAACGTTTCCATTATGTTTCTTTGGGTCAACCAGCCATTCGATTATCCACGGCATTTGATAGCGTAACACTATATGGCGAAGACCCCGATCCACGTCCTGATATTTATGGGAAAGTGGGTAATAGCGGGGTAAGTATTGCTACTGTTGATGACGCCAAGAAATTATACAGTGGATTCGATTTATGTGATCCTAAAACATCGGTGAGTATGACCATTAATGGTCCAGCACCTATGATACTTGCATTCTTTATGAATGCTGCCATTGATCAATTATGTGAGAAATGGATTACTGCCAATGATAAATGGGAAGAAGTAAATGCCATCATAGAGAAAAAGTTTAGTAAAACACCTAGACCAGTTTATTATAATCCATCATCTCCTGAAAGATTACCTGAAGGAAACAATGGATTGGGAATTGGTTTGTTGGGAGTAAGTGGCGATGAAGTATTACCTGCAGATATATATGCGCAATTAAAAGCGGAAGCGCTTTCTCAAGTGAGAGGAACTGTTCAAGCAGATATTTTAAAAGAAGACCAGGCTCAAAACACTTGTATTTTCTCTACCGAGTTTGCACTTAAATTGATGGGTGATGTACAGTCTTACTTTATTGATCAAAAAGTGCGCAATTTTTATAGTGTTAGTATCAGTGGATACCATATTGCAGAAGCAGGAGCAAACCCTATTACACAGTTAGCATTTACATTAGCAAACGGATTCACTTTTGTTGAATATTACTTGAGTAGAGGAATGCATATTGATGATTTTGCACCAAACTTATCTTTCTTCTTTAGCAATGGGATGGATCCAGAATACAGTGTGATTGGAAGAGTGGCTAGAAAAATCTGGGCCAAAGCAATGAAGCAAAAATACAAAGGGAATGATCGCTCTCAAAAATTGAAGTACCATATACAAACCAGTGGAAGAAGCTTACATGCCCAAGAAATTGACTTCAATGATATTAGAACCACATTGCAAGCGCTCTATGCAATTTATGATAATTGTAATAGCCTTCATACCAATGCATATGATGAAGCCATTACAACTCCAACGGAAGAAAGTGTTAGAAGGGCAATGGCTATTCAATTAATCATCAATAGAGAATTAGGTACCGCTAATACAGAAAACTTTATTCAAGGAAGTTTTGCAATTGAAGAGCTAACTGATTTAGTAGAAGAAGCAGTGTTGACAGAGTTTGAACGAATTTCTGAGCGCGGTGGTGTTTTAGGGGCAATGGAAAGAATGTACCAGCGTAATAAAATTCAAGAAGAGAGCTTGTATTACGAAACAAAAAAGCATACAGGCGAATTACCTTTAATTGGGGTGAATACTTTCTTAAATAAAAAAGGCAGTCCTACCATTTTACCTGGTGAAGTAATTAGAAGTACTACAGAGGAAAAAGAGCAACAGATTCAAAATCTACAAGCTTTTAAATTGAGAAATCAAGCTAAGAGTGCGCAGGCTTTACAACAATTACAAAAAGCTGCAGTAAACAATGAAAATTTATTCGCAGAATTAATGGAAACGGTAAAATATTGTTCTTTAGGACAAATTACCAACGCGCTTTATTCAGTGGGTGGTCAATATAGAAGAAATATGTAAATTGAATTATGAAAAAATCTTTTTTGCTTTTTATTTGCTTGTGGATGGCTTTCGGCACCAGTATATATGGCCAAATAAAAAAAATAGATACTACCATGAAATTGGGCAATATTGGTTTCAAGTTGGTATGCAGCAATAAAAATGAAGACAAGAATTTTGTTACAGTAAGTCCTATCGGATTCGGTAGTGGGGCAAGAGATGTAAGCTTTGAGGTAAAGGGTAGAATTAGAAAGGCTGAGGTAGACGACTTGAACAACGACTTTTATCCTGATATGGTCATGTATGTTTATACAAATGACCCGAACGACAAAGGAACGGTGGTTGGAATTTCCTCGATCAAAAATGAAACACTTGCTGGTATTGGTTTCCCAGATATTGTGGATGATCCCAAATTAAGAACAGGATATAAAGGGTTTGATACATTTATGTTAATGGAAGGTACATTAATGAGAAGATTTCCTGTGTATACTGCCGACTCTATTGGTGCACAAAAAACAGGAATGTATAGGCAGATTCAATATAAAGTTGCCCTAGGCGATAGGGGCATGTTGACTTTTAAGCCCATTAGGAGTTATGAGTTTGCAAAGCAATAATTCAGTTTGCTAGATTAATTTAACGTAAACTGCTATTTGCTGTTTAACAGAATGCTACCTTTAGTTTCCTTAATTGTATTTTATGTATAGGAAATTACTTGTTGCTGCATTATTATTTGTTTCAGCAATTGCTAATGCACAAACCGTTCAACAATTACTTGCTAAAAAAGTAAGCTTACCCAATGGATGGGCTTTAACGCCAGTTGGAAAAAGTTTTCCTTTAGGAGATTTACCTCTTAATATGGTATTAAGCAAGTCTAAAAATTTAATGGCTGTTACCAATAATGGCCAAGGAACGCAAAGCATTCAATTAATTAATCCTATTACTGAAAAAATTCTGGACACTAAAGTTGTTGAAAGAAGTTGGTATGGACTTGCATTTAGTGCAGACGAAAAAAAATTGTATGCATCTGGTGGCCATAACAATCGAATAGAAATATTCACCATCAACAACAATAAACTTGAACTAACTGATTCCATTATTTTAGGAAAAAAGTGGCCAAATAAAATTAGCCCTGCTGGAATTGCTATTGATGACGAGTTGCAATTGCTATATGTGGTTACTAGGGAAGACAATCAGTTGTATATTATTGATATCAAAACAAAGAAAACAGTTTTTAAACAGGCATTAGGTGGAGAGGCTTACACTTGTGTATTATCACCAAATAAAAAACAGTTGTATATCAGTTGTTGGGGTTGCGATAAAGTTTATTCATTTAATACTGTTGAAAGGAAAATAACAGCTGAAATACCAGTGGGTGATAATCCGAACGAGTTGTTATTAAATAATAAAGGAACGGTTTTATACGTAGCTAATGCCAATGACAATTCAGTTTCAGTAATTAACACCAAAGAAGAAAAAGTAGTTGAAATATTAAATGTAGCATTGTATCCTGATGCGCCTAATGGTTCAACTACCAATGGGTTGGCTTTATCTGCTGATGAAAAAATGCTGTTCGTTGCTAATGCAGATAATAACTGCTTGGCAGTGTATGATGTGAGTAAACCCATTCAAAGTAAAAGCAAAGGATTTATTCCAGTTGGATGGTATCCTACCAATGTGAAAGTGGTTGGGAATAAAATATTTGTTACGAATGGGAAGGGATTTTCTTCCAAGGCCAACGTGTATGGTCCTAATCCTTTTGCAAATAAGCAAATTGTTTTACACCATGAAGGGGATCCTAATAAGCCTACTGGGGTTGAATATATTGGTGGATTATTTATGGGAACAATGAGCATAATCAATATGCCTAACCCCAAACAACTGGGGGTGTATTCTCAAGTAGTATATCAAAATACCCCGTATAATAAAGTAAAAGAAAAAGTGGTTCAAGGGGAACTGGGTAATCCAATACCTAGAAGAGTTGGCGATAAGAGCCCTATTAAATATGTGTTCTATGTGATTAAAGAAAATAGAACCTATGATCAAGTGCTGGGTGATATGAAAGAAGGAAATGGTGATCCCCGCCTTACCTTATTTGGTGAAAACATCACTCCCAATCAGCATGCGTTAGCTAAAAACTTTGTGTTATTGGATAATTTTTATGTAGACGGAGAAGTGAGTATGGATGGGCATAACTGGACCATGGGCGCTTATGCAACTGATTTTTTAGAAAAGAGTTGGGTAAGTAGTTATGGTGGTAAAGGTGGTAGTTACGACGGGGAAGGCAATCGAAAAGTAGCCAATAATAAAGGAGGCTTTTTTTGGGACCATGCAAAAAAAGCAGGCGTGAGTTTTAGAAGTTATGGTGAATTTGTAGACAATTACAAAGCCAATATTCCTGTATTAGAAGGGAATTTCTGCAAATATTTTACTGGGTACAATAATAGTGTAATGGATACTACCCGGTTTTATCAGTGGAAAAAAGACTTTGATTCTTTGCTTGCAATTAATAAAGTGCCTCAGTTTAATTCTGTTCGCTTTTCGAACGATCATACAGAAGGTTTGAGATTAGGTAGACCCACGCCATATGCGCATGTGGCCGATAATGATTATGCAGTAGGTATGTTTGTAGAGTACTTAAGCAAAAGTCCTATTTGGAAAGAGACGGCTATATTTATTGTTGAAGACGACGCGCAAAATGGGGCAGACCATGTTGATGCACATAGAAGCATTGCATTTGTTGCTGGAGGTTTTGTGAAAAGAGGGTATGTAGATCATACTATGTACTCCACATCATCTGCACTTAGAACCATGGAATTAATTTTAGGGATACCTCCAATGAGTCAATACGATGCTGCTGCTACACCCATGTGGCGTTGTTTTACTTCAACACCTAATATGGGGTCATTTACCGCATTGATGCCCAATATCAACTTAAAAGACAAGAATACTGCCATGAACGAATGGCAGCGTAGGTCTGAATTATTTAATTTGGCTAAAGAAGATGCTGTGCCAGACTTGGAGTTCAATAAAGTTTTATGGCATGGTTTAAAGGGCAATGATATTCCTTTTCCTGGGCCTAGACGAGCTGCTTTTTATAAGCCAATTGAAAAAGCAGATAAAGATTAGTCAACAATTTAATGGTTGAGTCCTTATATATTTATGCGTCAGTTTTTGATTGAAGAAATAAAATCCTGGGAGAGATTTTACAGAGCCAATTTTATTAATTGCCTAACCGGATTTAAACCAGTTAGTTTAATTGGATCTATCAGTAGTACAGGGGTACCTAATTTATCTGTGGTAAGTAGTATTGTACATTTAGGTGCAGACCCTGCATTAATTGGATATATTAATAGACCTGTTGCAGCAGCTCCGGATACCATTACCAATATTGAACAGACAAAAAGTTATACCATTAATCATATTCAAGAGTCCTTTTTA
Source organism: uncultured Sediminibacterium sp. (assembly GCA_964612195.1). Lineage (GTDB taxonomy): Bacteria > Bacteroidota > Bacteroidia > Chitinophagales > Chitinophagaceae > Sediminibacterium. The sequence continues at coordinate 16,331 of CAZTDV010000055.1, read as the reverse complement.
CATGAAGCACATCAGTGCAGTGCCAAATATTTGCCCGATGTAAATGAGTTTGAGGTATCCAAACTAACAGAATGGTATGAGGAGGGCATTGTTGCACCTTTTGTAAAAGAGGCAGCGGTTCGTTATGAGATGGAATTAGTGGAAATTGCGCCCATTCAATACAACAGTACTTTCTTTGTAATTGGGCAATTAAAATCTGTTTTTTTGGATGAAGCAATTGTTGGTGTAGATGGGTTTTTAGACCTGTCTGCAGCGGGCTCAATTGTTTCAATTGGTCTTGATGGATATGCTAAAGCAGAAATGATTACAAGGCTTCCTTATGCAAAGCCATAGTATATAAAGAAAACATATTTGCATCTTGAGGCAACTGAATCTTTTCTTTAAATTCCATTCCAACTTTTTCTAATACACGAATGGAAGCAATATTGTCTGGTTTAGTAATACCAGCTAATTGAGATAGTTGTAATGTTACTTTTGCATATTGTACTACCGCTTTACTGGCTTCAGTAGCAATACCTTTGCCTTCGTACTTTGGAAGCATAGCAAAACCTAAATCTGGAATAGTTAATCCTTCTCTCTTTACAATACCACATATTCCAGCTGATTGATTGTCTTTTTTTACTACTACCAAGAATAGTCCAAATCCGTTTATATGGTAACTGTTGATGATGTTGTTGGCAATATAATTGCTTGCAGTAGTTGGGTCATTTACATTTCTGTTTCCAATATTTTTTATCCAAGAGGGTGTATTCATTAATTGCATCATAAACCCAGCATCTATAATGGTTAATGCCCTAATTCTTAGTCTTTCAGTTTCTATATAAAGTTGCATTATCTACCGCTGGTAATTACAATTTTAGTAATAATATTTTCCATTCCTTTTCCATCTCTGGCTAGTACCAAATATACCCCTGATGCAATTTTATTTCCTATATAATCTCTTCCATTCCAAACAGCTTGACCTCCTAAACTTCTGGTTTGATAAACCAATCTGCCATTTAGTTCAGTAATTTTTATTAGGGTGTTTTCTGCTAATCCTCTTATTGCTATTTGTCCATTATATTGAGGGGGAACTGGATTAGGGAAAACCAGTATGCTGCTTTTATCTTCGCTTGCTTCTGTTGCAGTGCTTCTATAACTGCAGAGTCCATTAAAAGTTGCAAAATATACTTCACCAGTTGTTGGGTCTACCGCAATCTTTTTAATATCATTACTCAATAAAGGACTATTGTTAACTGTAAAATGATGAATGATTTTTTTTGCATCAGCACTTATTAACCAAACACCATTTTGGGTTCCAATCCATTTTTGATTAGCTCCATCTATCGTCATAGATTGAACCTGCTCACCTTTAAATAAAAATCCGGCAAATTGATCCTGCTGAATGATTGGAAGGGTGGCTTCACAATTACCCAACACATTGTCTGAACAATAAATGATACCAATTCCATCATCGGTACCCACCCAAATGCTATTGTCTTTGTCTCTTAAAATACTTAATACATTATTTGATGGCAGATTACCATTCCCTACCCCTTGTTTAAAAAGTTTCCATTGGTCATCTCCTGTTGTTTCAATATTATTACCATACTTATAATATATTAATCCATTCCCTTTCGGACTTTGAATCCAGAGCTGATTAAAATCGTCTGCTATAATTTGTGCAACCGCATTTTCCGTTAAACTAAATGGAATAGTAAAGCCGAACCATTTGTCATCCACTGTTTTTAGCTTGAGTGCTTGCGGGGCTCCATAATTACTGATCCATAAATTCCTCTTACTGTCTAAAGCTAATCCGCTAACTCTGTAACTACCAGGGTCACCTATTGCAGCTTGCAGTAAGCTATTTTGTTGTTTAAAAATTTGAAACTGGTTGTTGGTTTGCTTTATTAATCCTCCACCATAACTACCTGCCCATTGGGTCCCATTTGATGGGTCAATAGTTAGTGTAATTATATCTAGTACGGTGTCTAGCAAGGGAGTGTTCAATGCTCCTGTATTGCTCCAAAGGCCGTCTTTAAATTGAGCAATACCTTCTCTATTAAATTGGTAATTCCATGCGGCATTTACGGAGCCTACTGCCTGTAATAAGCTTTGATTGGAAAAAGCAAATTCTCCATTTGAAACGCCCATTGGGCCATTCGGTATATATCTTTCAGTACTGCTGCCAAAAGAAGATAAACCACCAAACTGATCTGCAACCCAAAGTAGGGAGTTGTTTATCAACGCGGATGAAGGGAAAGAAATAATACCAGGGGCTGAAATACTTTTTTCTATGTTCCCATTGGGATTGAGCACTAAAATTTTAGAATTACCTGTTGCTGTTCTTAGGCAAACAGTTATTCTGCTTTCGCTAATTCCAGTATGAATGATCTTCCAGCCAGGTTCTTGAAAAAGTAGTTTCCATTGATTGTTTTCTTGTATATAGACACTATCGTTTTTGGTTATCAGTAACTGGTTATTGATAAAGTCAATAAATGATACACCACCGTTGGCTGGACCTGTAATATTTTCCCAGTTTTGGTAATTAGCAGGATCTAAGCCGGTTTTTGCTATTCTTTTAATTCCTTCATCAGAAGCAGCAAAGTAATATTGGTTGTTTTCGGTAAATGCATTGATACCAATCTGTCGTCCTGCATTACCGATAATCCAAGTATCTTTTATTTCATTTTTATTTAAGTTTACTAGCACTACACCTAGACCGGTAGATAGGTAAGCGGTTCCATTTGAAGCATAAATACCATTGATGGTTTTATTTCCACTAATGGTGCTTCTTTGTATATCACTTATGTTTTTGGTGATGCTTCCTTTTAGCAAATCAATATTGCTGTTTTTGTATGCAATTATTAACTGACTGTTTTGTGCATCCCAACCTATTTGTTGAATGCCAACATCACTCAGGCCATTTACTTTATGGTATCTGTTTATTTCTTGATTCGCATCAATTGAAAAGACTGCATCATTGGTAGCTGCATAAATTAAGTCACCTTTTAATACTTGAATAGCTTTTTGATAATTGAGGTGTTCTCTCCATTGTCCAATTGATACGGGTTGTTTTTGCGCATTCAAATTGCACATTGATAATAAACACAACAATACAGGCAGAAAATAATAGCGCCAAACCATATATAAATATAGCCAACTATTTATTCATAAATGTTTGCTATTCCTTGTTTGATAGCAAATAAAACCAGTCCTACTCTTGATTTAGTCTCTAATTTTTTAAACAAGTTATCTCTATAATTATCTATTGTTCTTACGCTTACACACATTTCATCGGCTATTTCTCTATAAGATTTATCTGCACATAATAGTTGAAGAAAATGGGCTTCTTGTTCTGATATGCTTAACAATAGAGCAGTTTGTTTGCCTTCCTCTTCTTCAGTAGAAACATAATTAATGAGTTTATCTCTAACTAGTTCGTTAACATAAAACTCGTTTCTCTGAATAGATTCCATCGCTTCTTTGAATACATGCGGTTTGCTGTCTTTAATAATATATCCTTTAACGCCATTTCTTAACATTCGTATGATGGCCAAATCGTTCGATAGCATACTCAATACCAGCACTCTTACTGTTGGTAAATGTTTTCTAATCCAAGCAGCTGTTTCATAGCCATCCATTTCTGGCATTGTAATATCTAACAATACAATATCTGGGGGTGTTATAGTTTTTACTTTTTTAATAAACTCAAGTCCATTTCCTGCTTCCAGCACTACTTCAAATTCTCCCAAAGAATTGATTATCGCAGCCAATCCTGATCTCAGCAACTCATGGTCATCCACTAAAGCTACGGTTGTCTTCATTGTTATTTTGAATTTAATAATATGGTAATGGTAGTTCCTTGATTTATGATACTGTCAATATGTACAGTAGCATTAATGAGCTTTGCTCTTGAGAAAATATTGTTTAATCCAACACCTGTATTTTCCTGTTTAATATCTGCTGTATTAAATCCAATTCCGTTGTCTTTAATTTCCACTTTTAGTCGTTGATTTAGTTTACTTATATATACATTAATTTGATCACAAGCTGCATGTTTTAAAGTGTTGTTTATAACTTCCTGAATCATTCTATATAAAATCACGTCTACACTTTTATCTAATAGGTCAAGGTTTACCTCTTCGTCAATTGTTAAAAAACTTTGGTACTTCCCTGTTTTATTGATATTGTGTAAAAGCTGTTCTAATGACTCAATAAATCCAATTTGGTGGAAATTATTGTTTATTAAGCTATGACTTATATTCCTTAAATCGTTCCAAACCTTCTTTAAGTAATTGTAAATTTCTTCTTTTTCTTTTTCGTCTATTTTCTCTTTTAAATAAGCAATCCGAAGCATAGATAAGTACACTACTTGTGCAGTATCATCATGTATTTCCGATCCTATATAATTTAATGTTTGATTTTGTATTTCTAACTGAGATTTAATAATGGTTTGTTCAAACCTATTTTTCATCTCTTCCTTTTCTTTTTGATTTTGCCGTTGTTTGCGCAAAAAAAGATAGAGCATGACCAATAAAAACACCGCTAGTAATACAAAGAATACAGAGGAGATAATTATTGTGACGAGTATGTCTTCCTGTTTTTCCGGCATAATATGAATGCGTAAATAAATGCTGAATATAATACCACGTTTAAGCTCTGGTTAATAATGCCATATATTTTCTTGCCTTCTTGTTGAAGGTCATAACTTCTTAAATACTCAAATAGGGCATTTATAATAACAGACCCCATGTAAAATAGCAATAAGCCTGTGCATACCCAAAAGAAGGGCTGTTTTGCTAGAGGATGGTCTAAATGTTCGGGTAAAACTGATTCATAAAAAAATAAGCAACAGAATAATACCACAAAAAAGGAGCCTAATAGGAATGTATAGGTATGAAAATTATTATACCCCTGAACAAATTGTAAGTTTAAAAAAACCATGAAGGCATAAAATGGAATAAAGCCAATGGTCAATTTCTTAAATAAGGTGGTTTTTAAATGTTTCGAAAACAAAAAAGAATAGAAAATAAACTCTAAAGTAGTAAAAACATTAAAAAGCATATAGTTTCTAATGCCTTGTACTATCAAGTAATAGCCAATTAGTTCCACTGTTAGTGTAATGAATAAGAAGGGTAAAAAAAACTTAAAAGGGGTGTTTTTTAGTGATCTATATAATAGTATACAAACTAAAAAACTGCTGGCTTGCACCAGCAGGTAGATATTGTATAATAACATTAAAACGATTTTCTATGAAACTACTAAATTAAATCCGAACTGAAAACTAAGGCCAAATTGAACCATGATTCAGGTAATTTGAACCTTCACCTGGTACGCCAGTGATATCGCCTACATTTTGGCTTCTGAAGTTTCCACTATTAGATCTTTTATTATTACCTAAGAAGAATACAGAAATTCTGCCATTATATGACGGGCTAGGAGCTGTAACGCCATCATACTGCCCAAAGTATACATATACTTTATCGGATTTGTATGTTTTTTTCAGCTGATCTAAATATTTCTGTAAATCTTCAATATTAAAGACCACATGTTCAGTATAATTTTTCCCTGTGTAATTTTTCTTATAAGTCTCTTGCATTCTAGCAGCTGCACTTTCAGAAATTAGGCCTTTAATGGCTGATCCATTTGCAGCTGATCCAATAACATTCATTTCTGCGTCTTTTTTATTGGATTGAAGTGCATTGGATTCTGTCTCTGCTTTTTGGCAAGCAGTAAAACTGAGGGACGCAATTACTCCCAGGGCTAAAAAGCGTTTAGAGATTAGGTTTTTCATAACTAGTGATTTAATTGTTTGCGAGGATTGTGATTATAAAATTAATTCAAGTTTACATGCGATGTATCATAGGCTTAAAATAGTTATTAATTTATTATGTATAATGTATTGTAATTCAATATTTTAAATTTACCACTACAAAAAATAGGGTGAAATCACGTATACTATATATATAAGTATCAATCGGTTTTAGCGTTTTCAATCCCATCCAAACATCAAAAAAGGCAACAGACAAGTGATTGTGTATTTCAATTATTGATATGCTTTTGTATTGATTTTCTTGTAACGAACCATAATAATACCGATAAAGCCACAGCGGTCATTAGGGTGAATAAAGAAATAAGACTTGGGATAAAAATCAATTGCTTTTCTAAAAATAATTTTAATCCATACTGAAGTGCCACAATTAGTATGGTTGCTGATGCAATACTCAATAGATTCCCGGGATAGAATTGACCCAGTAAAAACTTAGCTAATTGACGGGGCGCTGCACCAAGTGTAATTAATAAAATAATTTCTTGTTTACAATTTGCAATTGTCAACTGAATAAATAAAGTAAAAATAATTAAGGCAAACAATAGCATTAGGCCCCCTGTAAATCCAGCAATAGCTACTACAGTATCAATCACTTTTCTGTATTTACTGTACCTTAATTTTTCGGTATTGGTGCTAAGATTATTTTTCTTTAAAAAGCTTGCTATGGATGCATTTGAAGGATCATTGGTTTTTAGCACTATTCTGGATACTTCATTGTCAGATTGGGTTTCAGCATAATTATTCCCCCATTTGATAAATTCTGCAGGCACTAGCATAGAGGATATTCTATCACTTAATCCCACAATTTTTGCATTAAAACTAATTGGACCATTTTTACCATATACTGTCAATTTAAACACAATCATTTTTACAATGGCTGGAGTAAGTTGGGGAAGATTTTGCGATAAAGAAAATTGAAAATTATAGATGTCTAAAAACATATTGGGTACAATCACAGGTACAAATTCGGCACTAGGATCCCAGGCAAATGATACATTTTTAACATCGATAAAACTACTTGGAACACTTTCAAATGAAATATCTGTATAAAAAGGAAATTGGTTACTAATACTTTGAATACTGGCCTTAAATCTACTAGGAGTCAGTATTCCCACAGATTCGGTAAATGGTTGCTTTGCAATTTCATTAATTAAAGCTTGGTCTAACTTAGTATTGCCTAAGCTATTGTTGTCTAGTGTTTTGTTGATTACTAAGAAATCTGCAATGCTGTCTTTGTTATTATTGCTATTCAATAAAAAATGATAATTAGATTGAATTTGTATTGCTGTTAATAATAAAAAAACAGCAATGCCAAGCCCTATTCTAGAAGTAACCATTCGGATAATACCCGATTGATTTCGAATCAATTTTTTTAATAGATGGTTTAACAAAGTTTATAAGTTTAAACTTACTTGATAATCAAAATGTTCATCTTGGTCTAAGTCTGTGATGATTAATCCCGCATTTCTTTTTTTGCATTCTGATGCAATTAATGCAGCAGCAATTTTTTTATTTGCTTTATCTAAATGACTAAAAGGCTCATCCATTATTAAAAACTGGAACGGTTGCATCAGTGCTCTAATAATGCTTACTCGTTGTTGTTCTCCATAGCTGCAATGCATGATTGGTTGGTCTAAAATGGACCTGATTCCCAATTCTTCGGCCATTTTCTCTAACTCTTCTGGTGTTACAATTGGATTTTGTAAAACTCTTTTAAGTTCAATATTTTCTCTAGCTGTTAAGCTTGGGAATAATCGAAGATCTTGAAAAATAATACTCCAATGCAACTGTCTAATATTGGCTAATTCATCGGGGTTTAGTGATCGAATATTTTTCCCTTCGTATAAAATCTCCCCTGAATAGTCGGTTCTTAATCCATACAGTAAATGAACCAATGTGGTCTTTCCTGTTCCACTTGGTGCAGTTATTTTAATAAAATCTCCTTTTGCCCACTCAATAGCACTACCCCAAATACCAGAAATACCTACAGATGGTCTATCTGCAAGTATTTCCGGTATTACATTGTTTAAAATAAACCCCATTAATTAGCTCTTATAACAGTTGGAATTCCTGATGGGAATAATTTCTCTTCCATTTCTTTTTCCCTTCTTGCAACAGCTCTGGTGTCTACAGCTATATTCGTAAATAAACTTACCAGTGTTACTAAACTATTTTGTTTTTGGTTTTGCATATTAATTTCTAAAACTGAGCTGATGCTATTATCAGAAAAGTTTTCAGAACTACCCATGATGTCTTTGATGGTGCTCTTAGCAGTGGTTAAAGAATTATAGTAACCGCCAGAAGCGTCTTTTATAAATCCGTTCAGCGTGTTGGCTACATCAATATAAATGACTGTTGATTTTCCTTTAAAATAGTTTAATGCCTCATTATTAATGGTGGCTTTTGAATTATTTGATTTGTATTGTGCATAGGTAACTGAATCACTTGCAATGATAATTCCTTGTTCATTTGCTACCATGTAAATGCCCATTTGACCAAATAAATCTCCAGATTTATATTCATTCCCTTTTTTCACTGCAAATCCGCGAGCGGTTATCTTATCCATTACTTTTTTAAAGCTTTCTGGTTTACCTGCTGGGATATTGATGATTAATTTTCCCATTGGTTTTTTTACTACCAATGATAATTCATCTTTTCTTGTTTGTGGTTCTGTCATACCCACACCCAAGTCAGAAACAACTACAGCTATATCGCCCTTAATTGCACCATATAATTCTGCAGCTGAAACTCCTGATTTGTTTAAAAACTCATTTACAAAACCTTCTACTTCCAACTCTTTTAACACTCCACCAAATATTGCCGGATTAAAAGAAGCCATCACAATTGCATTAATATTTTGGGAAGGAAAGGTTTTGATTAAATCGGTATTAACAGTAGGTCCGGCATATTTTTTTAGAATGCTGCTTAACAATGGATTGGTATGCGTTACTGATTTTGCAATAATTTTCCCCTCTTCAAATGCCAAAGTAGCCGATGTATAGTTGTTGTTTACCAACTCTTCTAATTTGGGTAACTGTAAAGGCATTCCACTTAATGCGGCCAATGAGCCACCTGAGCTTGCAAATACATAGCCTTCAGCTTTGGTTTTAAACATTTTACCAAACTCTTTAACAGAAGCAATTGATGCAGATTCTTTTTGCGAAAACAAGCGAGACAATTCAGTCAACATTGTTTTTTTATTGTCCTTTTTCTCAGGAATTACAAATCGCATATTGACCGTGTCATAGTAAGGAACTACTTTATCTTCGTAAATCATCACCATTGCATGCTCTTTGTTCCAAGCTAAAATATTATTATCGCTTAAAGGCAAGTATTGGTAATCATCTTCCTTTGAAAAGGCTTTTTTATCCTTCCAGTTTAATTTATTGAGGTATTGGTTAAAAACAGCTGAATCTGAAATACTAAAAAGTAAATTCAAAATATTGGCGTTCTTATTTTCCTTCTGTGAATAAGTGAAAAAGTGAATTTTTTCTTCCCAATTAATACCAGAAGCATTTCTGAAATCGGCTACTTTTTGTTGGTCTTCGGGTTTAGTAGAATCTTTTTGGTATCCTTTTGATAGAATACTATCAATACTTATTCCCCCATTTTGTAATTTCTCTTTAAATGCGTTGGGATCAATGCTAACTACTATCATTGCCTCTTTGGGAATCAATTTGGTTTCCTTAGGCGCATTATTAGAGCAAGAAATCAAGAAAAAACTGCTGATTGTGATCAGCATAAAATAGTGAATACCGCGTTTCATAAGTAAAAATTATAGGTTGAAGTTAATTCTTACTGCGGTATTCACGTGTAAATATGATGTTAATGGATTATAGCCTGATAAATGGCCTCCTGGATATTTGGACGTACATTCATTTTTCCAAAAAGCGTATTATTCCTGGTAGGAGTAACCCTATTGGATAAGAAAATATAGATTAAATCATTGTCTGGGTCTACCCAAACACAGGTTCCTGTAAAGCCAGTATGTCCGTAAGTATTTAGTGACACAGATTTAGAAGGGTAGGGATCTTTTCTGCTTAGATTGTCTTTTTCAGGTTTATCAAAGCCCAGCCCTCTTCTACTAGTAGCACTATTGTAAGCCGTAAATTGTTGGATGGTTTCTTTTTGCAAGAATTGTTGACCATTCATTGTGCCGCCATTCAATAACATTTGATACAGTTGTGCTAAATCATATGCATTGCTAAATAAACCTGCATGCCCTGCGACTCCTCCAAATAAAGAAGCACCCTCGTCGTGTACATCACCCCTCATCATTTGCTGTCTAAAATGCTTTTCGTCTTCAGTTGGAACCAAGGCATTCAAGGGGAAATATTTTCTTGGAGTAAAACCAGTAGTAGTCATTGAAAGTGGTTGGTAAAATATTTCTTTGCTGTATTCGTGAATGTTTTTGCCAGTCACTGCTTCCACTACTTTAGCCAAAAAAATAAAATCATTATCGCTATATATATATTGACCTGATTGAGTTAATGGACTAGTTAATATTCTTTGAAAAATAGAATCTTGCCAATCATTTCGTAGATAAATATTTTCAGCTACACGTACTGAAAAACCTGGAACTGGGTTTTCTCTAAAGTAAGCAGGCAAAGGTTTTCCGGTAGTGCTATCTAAAAGTTCTTTATAAAAAGTAATAAAGGATTTTAGCCCTGCTTGGTGAAGTAGAATATCTTTTAATTTTAATTGGGCTTTGTCTGATTTTTTTGTCCATTCTAAATAATCTCCCAATGTTTTTTCTAATTCAACTTTACCCTCTTCAACTAATTTCATTATTGAAACGGTGGTAGCGGATACTTTTGTTACCGATGCCAAATCATAAATCATTGATTGATTGATGGCTTCTTTTTTATCTAGATTAGTGTAGCCAAACGCTTTGTGATAAGCAATTTTGCCCTTTCTGGCAACCAATACTACACATCCTGGAACTGCACCTTTTTCTACTGCATCAAGGGCTATGGAGTCTATTTTATTTAGTTTGTTGGCATCTAAACCAACTTCCCAGGCTTGCACTTTTGGGAAATAGCTATTGTAAGTAATGGAACTGCCATAAGTTAGTGATGGAGTTACAGTCACTGGTAAAACTCCTTTTGCCTCTGCACGGCCAATTAGTAAATCATACACTGCTTCTTGGGTTATATCATCGTCTTCATAACATGCCATTAAGTTGGCAGTATTAGTAGAATTAGCCATTGCATAAGGGTTCCCAAAATACAAAGTGAGGGTGTTGTAAGATTGTAAGGCATTTAATAAATAAACGGAGGCATTGCTCAACCCAAAATTCTTTGCAGGCCTTCTGCTGTAGTTGTGCATGCCAACAATTACTAAATCGTACCCTGATTCTTTAATTTTTTTGATTAATGAATTTGCAGAACTACTATCTGCTTTCTCTGCAGGTATATGATTGGCAAATTGATCGTCCATCAACTGTTTCCCAATGGTTGCTCTAGATCCAAATAAAAATATAGAAGCGTTGTAATTATTTTTTAATTGAGTAGTGATGGCATTTTCACCTGGTGCACCAATAGCTATATAGGCAATGCGTTGCCCTTTTTTTAATGGGAATATTTGGTTGTTTTCTTTCTTTAATAAAGTGATGGCGTTTTTACTAAGTAGGGTCCTAATTCGATTGGTTTGCACATTTAGGTCGTTCACTAAATTAGTGGTATCAATGGGTTGAAGTTTGTTCAATCCCAAATGATATTTGGCCAGTAATACTTTTTTTACCCTTGCATCAATCGATTCCCAACTCAGCCTACCATTATCAATTGCCAATCGAATGGCAGCAATAGTGCCCGGAATATCTTCGGGCAAACAAAGCATATCGTTCCCTGCTATAAGGGCTTGAACAGAAGCTTCCCCAGATGGAAAATACTTGGTTATTCCCTTCATTTCTAAAGCATCTGTAAAACTGAGTCCTTTGAATCCCAATTCATTTCTCAATAATTCGGTAATACTTTTTTTAGAAAGAGTAGCGGCTAAATTAGCTGTAGTATCAATGGCTGGAATATATAAATGCGCAGTCATCATACTGCCTAATCCAGCTTTAATAAGTGCCCTAAATGGATATAGTTCTAATTCATCTAACTGTGCCCTTGATTTATTAATAACTGGTAAATCATAATGACTGTCTACTGCTACATCTCCATGACCAGGAAAATGTTTTCCCGTTGCCATCACTCCTACATCTTGCATTCCGCGCATATAGGCTGTTCCATATAATGCTACTTTGTATTTATCTTCTCCAAAACTTCGGTCGTTAATGACCGGGTTCATTGGGTTGTTATTGATGTCAATATCTGGCGCATAGTTTACTTGAATGCCGAGTCTTTTGCATTGGTCTCCCACTGCTTTGCCAAATTCATAAATCAATTCAGCATTATTTACTGCCCCCATCATCAATTGTCTGGGAAAATTGATGACGCTATCTAATCGCATTCCTAAACCCCACTCGCCATCTATGCTGATCATTATGGGAGTTTTTGCCATAGACTGGTACATATTCGTAAGTACTGCTTGTCTTACTGGGCCACCCTGAAAAAAACAAAGACCACCCACATTGTATTTACGGATGGTCTCAGAAACTTTTGCAACATGATCTGCACCCAAATTACTGTGTGCACGTATGATCATCAACTGCGCAATGCGCTGGTCTTTATTTAATTTTTTAAATTTCTTGTTTACCCACTTAATGGCTTCTGGCGTTTCTTCATAAAACTGCTGAGCCATTGTTGCAGTGTTGCCAACTGCTAATATTGTTAGAATGAATAACCACTTTTTCATACGAGCTGTTTAATAGCCACACAAGGTATGAAATGCAATGGTTTATTCTCCTTCTTCGGGTGCTTCAGTTAACTCAATTGCAATATTATTGGCTTTTAATACACCAAACCATTTTACCATTTTTTTCATATCACTTGCGTATACACGCTCAAAGTCCATATCTGGGTATACTTTCTCAAAATAAGCTTTTACCGCAGCGGCGTCTTTTTCTGAAGGCAATGCTTCTTTACTTGCTTCCATTGCTTTGAAAACCTCCGCCAAGTTTACATTTTCTCTAATGGTATAAACCTCAATGCTTTCTAAGTGAGAAAAATTATGAATTCTGCTGCTTACAAATTTGGTGGTATTGTCTTCTAATGATTTTACAATAGCGCCATCATTCTTACTGCTTAGCATTTCGAATAAGCCGCTCATTCCTGTAACTGATATTAATTTATTGTATTCCATAGTTCATTTATTGAGGTGCAAAGTAAAGGAAATTGTTTTGGAGACGCATCTGATTATTGAATTGATTGTAAAGCCCTTTCTAAACGAGTGTTTAGGTCATGAAAAGGAGTATATCCTCTGGCCAATAAATGGAATTTGGTTTCAGATTCTTGTAATAATACACAGGGATAGCCGGTTACTTGTAGTTGCTTCACCAATGCAAACTCGTAATTGGCTTTCTCTTTGTACTCCTCAGCTTTAAGCCTCTCATAAAAAAGTTCTGGTTGAATACTATACTTTTCTAATAAATGCTTGTATGCTTCATCATCAGTTAAGTCTCGGCCTTCAAAATGAAGTGCATTTTGTAAGTCTGCAGCAAATGCTACTTGCTTTTCTGGGTATATTTCTTTGAGAATGCACAAAGCAATCGCAGGCTTTTCGGAGTTGGGGTACCAATCACTTAGGTCTGGATTATTGATATGCCATAGGTAATCGGGTCCAAAGCTAACGCCACTGTACTCTTCCACCGTTTTATAAGCCGACTGAATATAACCTGCTGTAGCGCTTATATGAACGGGCTCTTCAGGTAAAATCATTCCACCTGATAGTACTTCAATTTGAAGATCAGGATATTGATTAGCAATTTGGGTCATAACACTGCTAAATCCATAACACCAACCACAATAGGCGTCATAACAATAAAAGAGTATTGGTTTCATAGTGCAAATTTAGGAATGGATTCTATAGCTTTGCCAGCAGATTTAATCAATTAAATGTTAGGATATGCCAGGTTTTGAACTTTTTGGTGCCGAAGAGAGAAAAGAAGTAAATGATGTGCTAGAAACAGGCATATTGATGCGTTATGGATTTGATGGCCCAAGAAAAGGTATTTGGAAGGCGCAAGAGCTAGAGAAAGCCATTACCGAAACTTTTGGTTGCCAATATGCTCAACTAACTTCTTCGGGAACTGCAGCTTTAACTACTGCCATGGTTGCTTTGGGAATAGGGGCAGGTGATGAAGTAATCATGCCGGCTTTCACCTTTGTTGCCAGTTTTGAAGCGGTTTTAAGTGTTGGAGCTATACCAGTATTAGTAGATGTGGACGACACACTTACTTTAAACCCTGCAGCTGTTAAAAATGCAGTTACCCCTAAAACTAAATGCGTAATGCCAGTTCATATGTGTGGGAGTATGGCTGATTTAGATGCATTGGCGGCAATATGTAAGGAACACAACTTGATTTTATTAGAAGACGCATGCCAAAGTATAGGTGGAACATACAAGGGTAAAGCATTAGGAACGATTGGTCATGCAGGAACATTCAGTTTTGACTTTGTAAAAATGATTACTTGTGCAGAGGGTGGAGTAGTGATGACGAATGATCAAGAAGTCTATACCAAATCGGATGGTTATACAGATCATGGTCACGACCATTTGGGTGTTGATAGAGGTGCAGATTTACATCCCTTTATTGGATACAATTATAGAATTAGTGAATTGCATGCTGCGGTTGGCTTGGCTCAAATTAGAAAGTTGAATACTTTTTTAGAATTACAGAAAAAAAACAACAAAGCACTTAGAGCTTATTTAGAACAGATACCTGAAGTTAGTTTCAGAAGAGTGCCTGAAGGGGGAGAAGATAGTTGTAGTTTTTTAAGTTGGTTTCTTCCAACTGCAGAACAAACAAAAGCCGTTGTAGCTGAAATGAAAGAACAAGGAATTTTGGCTGGGAACTTTTATTGGTTTGCCAATAACTGGCATTACATCAGTAAATGGGATCATTTAAAAAATGCTACCACTTTGAGCAGAATTAGTGGAGAGCAAGAAGCTGCATTAATCAAACTTAAATCAACTGTTTTTGCAGAAAGTGATGCAATCATGAGCCGTTGCATTTCTTCGGCCATTAGCTTGGCTTGGACCAACGACCAAATTCATGATAAGGGTACTAAAATGGTTGCAGCAATTAATAAAGTATTAGGAAAATAATTATTGATTTTTACCTTCTAATTTATTTACATAATCTAAACTGCCCAATCTAAAACGAAATGGGATTTTAGTTGCTTTTTCTAATTGTAATTCTTTTTTACAAAAAAAGCCCAACCCCTTTACGTAATGGTCGGGAGCTAAGATTTTGATTGGACTATTTTTTAAGCTATCCATTCTTTTATTGAATGCTTGTAAGTTCTCGTTATGCTGTAAATTGATTTTTTGTGCAGATAGGGTAATTGCGCCTATTAGGGATAAATTCACAAACAAACAAATCCTTTTAAACATGGTATGGCTTTAAATCTTTGTAAATTTACAGCGTAATTAGTTAATCAATGTCACTCAGTCAATCATTACAGCAAAAATTATTGCAGAAACTGTCTCCTCAGCAGATTCAGTTGATGAAATTATTGCAAGTGCCTACCGCCAACTTAGAAGAAAGAATTAAAGAGGAACTAGAAGAGAATCCAGCATTAGAACAAAGCGATGAGGGTCATGAAGACGAATATACCGATGAATTAAAAGATGAATTTGATAGTATAGGTGAAGAGGATACTGATCCTGATGGCAGCGCAGATGATTATGAGAATGTAGATATTAGTGAGTATGTAGTAGATGATGATGGAGAAATTGCTGATTACAAAACCAAGGACGATAATTATCCAGAAATGGATGACCAGAAAGTGATTCCCATTAAAGTGGAAACCAGTTTTCATGAATTGGTTTTGAATCAATTGGGTATGTTAGAGTTGGATGAGCGTAATTATCGTATAGCAGAACAAGTGGTAGGAAGTTTAGACGATGATGGATATTTACGAAGGGAGCTTACTTCAATTGCAGATGATTTAGCTTTTCGGCAAAGTTTAATAGTAGAAGAAAAAGAAATTGAAGCAATTATTCTTCAAATACAGCAATTTGATCCTGCAGGCATTGCTGCAAGAGATTTGCAGGAATGTTTATTGTTACAACTTAAAAGAAAAACCGACGAAGGAAAAAGTGTAGAACTAGCTGTTCAAATCTTGACCAAATATTTTGATGAGTTTACTAAAAAACACTACGAGAAAATTCAGAAAAGCTTGGGGTTAACAGATGATCAATTAAAAGAAGTGATTGGTCAAATCATCAAATTAAATCCAAAACCAGGCGGCAATGTTGGTGAAATGAACAAGGCAGAGAATTACATTGTACCTGATTTTTTTGTCATCAATAATAATGGGTTATTAGAGTTGACGCTCAACTCAAAAAATGCCCCTGATCTTCGTGTTAGTGAAGGATACAAAGACATGTTGAAAGACTATGAAAAGGGTAG
>CAZTDV010000054.1:0-22753 GCA_964612195.1 uncultured Sediminibacterium sp. | reverse complement strand
ATTTTTGGATAGTTTATTGGAAGAATAACAAACCGGTCTTTATTTTCTTTTAAGAGTATTGCCTCTTGCTGCATAATAAATATTTGTTTCTATTTTTTACTTGCAGACGAAAAGTACAGTGCCGAAAGAATTAGCCACATCAAGAAGCGAATACTGTCAGTACCATGCCTTTCACCCGAAAGCGTTGTTACTAAATGTTTGATTTTGGCAGGTCTTCTGACTTGCTCCATTGTTTAACGCCTTCCCGTCTGTAATGACAGTGGCATGGGTATTAAACAACTTTGGTGGAGCTTACAGCTACGGGGATAGTTCCTGACTTTAACAGGATTCCCTTTTAATGAAAATCCGCCTATGGTGGATTTTCAACCAAAATACAATGTAAAATAATAATCTAAATTTGAATTTGGAGCAAGTTGTTATACACTTTATGTTGAAAACGATTGTAATTCGCTATAGTAGAGTGTGATAAAATATAGTCTGCTGTTGATGGTTGTTGAGTTGCTGATGTTTGAGGTAAAGATGATAAGAATATAGTTCGCTGGGTGGTGGGTAGGCTGTGAATTGGCACTTTTAGCTCTTTGCGAGGTTCTCTTTGTGCCAGAGTTTTTGTGCCTTGTAATCTGCTAAAAATCGTGTTGGGTAATGTCGGTAATGTCTTGGATATTTAAATCTTTGTGTATGTCGTTTAGGGTGACGTACAACATCAGTTTGTGTTTAATCTGCATCTAAATTTCTGTATCCTCCAAATGATTGTTTTTTACCCTTTTCTCCAAGTAACTCATAAACTTATGATGAAGCGGGCTAAATGCCAATACAAATATTCCGGATAATAATGAAGATAATATAACATCAGATATTTCGAGTTTGTGCGAAAGCCAATGTAAAAAATAATGTTCTATCGTATTATATATAAGCACAATGACGATAAATATCAAACCATCAACAAGCGTTCTCCTAATTAGTATTCCTGTATCAAAAGTATTTGAAAAAAACAAACTCATTATCTGTGATAGCACGAATGTAAGTATCAAACCAATATTAAATACCAGTTTAACATTGCGAGAAACTTCCGTTACGCTGGCGTTCAATATAGAATAAACAATCATTATTAAAGTAAAAGAAATCAACCCCCAGAAAAGCCATAAAATTTTATTTCTTTCTGTTTTAGATGACTTTTCATAATTAACATACAAACAAAGCAATCCAGTAATTAGTACAAATAAATCACTAAGTTTTTCACTGACTTTTAAGATTGCGCAACCTGCCAATAGTATAGGGAATATTAACCAGGTATAGTCCTTTATTGCCCAATTTAAATATCTGGATGCTATTTTGTTTTTTGGAAACACTGTAGTGATATCCTGTTTTGAAATTTGCCTAGGAAAACTTTGTAAAGCTTTTATATAAATCGTTCCTGTTAACGCATTTATCATTAACAAGCCAAAAAAAGGTATCCTGTATAATCCGGTCATACTGACCATCAATCCGACCATCGTGACCACCCTCTGTTCAAAGATTGTCAGGATAGTATCTGTAATAATTTCTAAGAGCTGTGTGTTAAAAGTAAGGATTCTATTTTTTTCTCAAGGATTCTCCTTTGAGTTCTATTCTGTGAGCGGTATGTACCATCCTATCTAATATGGCGTCAGCCACAGTACTATCGCCGATTACTTCATACCATTGGGCAACTGGCAACTGTGAACTGATGATGGTAGATTTCCTTGCATGTCGGTCTTCGATGATTTCTAGTAAGATCATTCTAGCGGTATTATCAAATGGCTGTAATCCAAAATCATCAAGGATAAGCAGATCATACTTTTCTATTTTGCTAATCTCTTTGGAGTAGGACCCATCGGCTTTCATCATTTTTAATTTGGGAAACAACTTTTGGGTATTAAAATATAAAGCTTTGTACCCAAGCTGACAAGCTTTTTGTCCTAGGGCAGAAGCTAAATAACTTTTACCAACACCAGTAGATCCGGTAATCAGTATGTTCTCCTTTTGTTTAATGAAGCTGCCATCAGCCAATCTAAGTATTTGTGTTTTGTCTAATCCCCTGCCACTGGTAAAATTTAATTCTTCAATGGATGCTCCATAACGGAACTTGGCTAGGCGTAAGTGCCGGTTGATCTTTTTATTTTCACGATCTTCCCACTCTGCTTGTATTAGCAGATTAATGAACTCATCGTGTGTAAGATCATGATGCTGGTTACTGCTCAGCATAGCTTGATAACTATGCAACATACCACTGAGCTTCATGTGCGACATTTTGTTTAGGATGGTACCACTCATTGTATTTTGATTTATTGATTACTAAAAAAGGTTAGGATTATTATTTATACGTATTGGCACCACGCAGATTCTCATGTTTAGGCAGTGGTACTGAAGGGGGGATATCTTCTGCTGGATCAGTTTGATCTAGCCCTGCTTGAAGTATTTTTTTGATAATGGTATAGTTATAAGCACCAAAGAAGGTAGCCCGTTCAACGGCCTTAATGAGCCTCTCTTTACCCACCTTCTTTTCCAAGGCTAGTATACCTACACAACTTCTGTATGCTTGTTCGGGATAGGTAGTTGTATCAAGTACCATGGCAATGTAATCCTTAACAGAAGTATCAATGCCTTGTGCCCAATTGGTAAATTTTTCTGGCCGCCATTCTGCCACAAACTGGTGTTCAGAAGAAAGATGGTCTTTAACCGTAGTGTACCCATGTTTTTTTATACCCCGTTTGTGATAAGCAATACGTTCGTGGTTATGGTAGATGGATACGGAACTACAGCTAAAGATGATTTTAACCTTCATGCCAATAAAACGGTATGGTACGCTGTAGCAATGCTTGTCTTCAAAGATTTGTACATGACCATTATTCATAACTGTTGCTAATTTAATCTGCTTGATCTCATAACGTTCTTCCGCCAGTGGTGACAATAGGTGTTTCTCCTCTAACTCAAAGCGCTGCAGTCGGCTCTGAGGGTCCTTTTGGAAGGCTTGTTTATTGTGCAGCAATTGTTTGTCTTTAATAGCAACATTTAAGGACTGGAGGGTATAAAACACTTCGTTACGTAAGGGTGCGAAGATGCGTGAGTAAGCAATACTTACAGCTTTCTCCACTAACGATTTATCACGGGGCTTATATCCCCTGGCAGGAAGTACCGTAGTTCCATAGTGGTTGGCAAAGTCAAGAAAGGATTGGTTTAGTTCCGCTTCATATTTGCTGGCTTTATGAACAGCACTCTTCAAATTATCTGGTACAATTACACGCGGAACACCACCAAAAAAGTGCAACGCATTTTCTGTAGCCTTGATAAAATCTTCTTTCTTTTGTGAAGCGATTGCTTCTACATAAGTTAGTTGGCTATAGCCCAGCACAGCTATAAAAATTTCGGCTTCTGTTACTTCACCTGTTTGTGGATCTACTAATTGCATCTTCTTACCCGTAAAATCGATGAAGAGTTTATCGGCAGGTTCATGTTCAAAATGTAGTGTGCCTGAACGGCTGATCTTCCAAAGTTTGTAGTGATCACAAACTTGAGAATAGCTATAACCACCAGGGTGCAGTTGGCGGTATTCACCCCATAATACCCAGCGTGTAACACCAACTCTTTTAAGCCCTTTTTCAAAATAGGGGAACATGGCTGCGAGGGTCTCTGCCCTTAACTGTTCAGTAGGTTCAGGATCAAATAATAGGGCTTCTAGTGCCACATCTTCCATCGATAAAAGCTCAGCACTATTTAGTCCTTTAACTTCGATTAAACGCACATATTTTTTTACGGTATTCCTTGATAGGGCAACTGCTTTGGCAATGGCTTGAAGAGCTACACCATTGGCCCGAAGGCGTACTACCTGTTTTAGTTTACTCATGATAATCGTTTTTCCAGCCATTGATTGCAGTCTTTAATTGTGTAAAAACTGCAAAGCAAAACGATTACAGAAAGCTATCCTAGCATGGTCAACATTGCTGGAATGGCGTAAGTGAAACAAACCCTTCCCATGGTCAGCATTGCCGGAATGGCAGATACCAAATAATAGTAGGTGGTCATTTACTTAAGAATGATCCTGAAAAATCTTATAAATAGAGGGGGTGGTCAACATCACCGGAATGGTGGTCACGATGGCGGGAATGGGTGGTCAACATCAATCGGATTATACAGTATCCAATCTGGATTCATCATTTGTAAGTATTGAATTATCCAGTTCATTGAAATTGTAGCGAGAAACAAAGCAAACAGAATAATACCTTTTTGCTGCTTAGTTTTTACTGAAATAATAAAGGAGAAAATAATCAATAGGGGTATTGAAATAATGTGGGCAATTGATGTAAAAAAACGTCCATCATTTCTATATAAAGGGTTACCAAGCAGATTAACAAAAAATAATATCAATAAGACAATTGTAATAGAGATAAACAAGTAATTTATTCCTTTTAATAGTTTCATTACATTCATTTTTTCATTAATTGTTCATCAGTTCATTTTCATAGAGTCTTTGCTAGTATTACGCCTTACGTTGGGGCTTGCTGATTTGCTAGTATTTTATAATGAACAGCCCGAATTCGCAGCCAATTGGCAAACTACTGTTGAAGATAACAACTAAACCTCATTTATATTCTACAGCCGGAACAAAAATTGATAGTGAAAAGAATGAAGAGTATATATTGGTCAGCAAGTATAGCAGCAAAATCCCTTTTATGCTTTCGCCTGCGTCTTGTTTGTAAAACTGTATAAGGTGTCAAATGAAGTAGAGTGCGTCTCGGTAGCGTAAGTACAAGACAGGCTCTTTTGCAAGGTTGGCTTTTGTGTTTCTGATTTGAATGCCTTGTAAATGTGTCTGACTTGGTGCTTCGGGGTTTTCAAAGACGAACCAGCTTTGTGTCGTCCTCAATATTTATTTTATTTAAAGACACTTCCGATGGTAAGAGAATCCCTTTTGTTTTAAGTCTATAGCCAGTTTTAAATACTTTTTCTATTAATACGGGTCTTTGGTTAATTATCGATTGCATAATTATTCCATAGGGCGATAGATTTAAAGTTTCAACTCCACGATGCAAAGCATTTTCTGCTTCTATTATTTCCTTTAAAATTGGCAATGTTATTTCAAATGCTTTTAATAAATCATTTACGATTGTTGATAAGCGAAGCAAATCAAACGGAAGTGATTCTGCAGGGAAAATCGAATTGAGAAATATTTTTGCTTCATTCAAAGCCCTAGATTCGTAATTATCTTTTGCTAATTCAGGCAATTTTGACAAAGCATCAGCTCCACTAATTGAAATTTCAGCTTGTTCCAACATTGCTTTTACCTGAAAAGCAACTCTTTCTTTTGACCAACTTACAGCATCTGATTTGTATATTAGGTCATGCGTTGCTATAGACCATGCATGTTGTAGAAATGTTTTTATTTGCACTTCAAATATTAAATCTGGTAATGAGCCAGGCGGTAAATAATCTACTTTTTTTAAACTCACATATAATCTTAAATCATCAAAAGCAAACGAAGAAGATTCTTTATGCGTAAACTCATCAGTAAGCGGTCGCCTACTTTTAATTTCAAGTATTGTGTCAATAAATGTGATGGCATTTTTTATTTCATTAATATTTTCTACTACAAGAGTAGAAGCAAATAAATCTTCTAACTGTTTTGGGTCTTTGACTCTACCCGTTTCAAGCTTAAGTGCAAAACTTTCTTCTGATTTGACTCTACTATAGTAATGCCATGTATCCTTTTTCTTGGCAAGTATTGTCTTGTCAACTTGATTTTTTAATTTTTCAGCAAATGGCTTTTGCTCATTATATATTTTTGAAATTGATTGTAGGATTTTCATGTTATGATAGAA
Source organism: uncultured Sediminibacterium sp. (assembly GCA_964612195.1). Taxonomy (GTDB): domain Bacteria; phylum Bacteroidota; class Bacteroidia; order Chitinophagales; family Chitinophagaceae; genus Sediminibacterium. The sequence continues at coordinate 16,919 of CAZTDV010000054.1, read as the reverse complement.
TAACAGATTTTAATGCTTCTAGTCTTTCATTACGTTGAGTAAAATCGGTCGATGCTCCTTTAGAGTTTCGGTAGTACTTGAACGCGTTTTGCAAATCGGCAGCAGCTCCTTCAACAATTAACGCTTCTGGGTTTTCTGCCTCAATAAATGTTCTTACTTGCTCCATAAAGTTTGTATATCTGTTTGCTAGGTCAGGAGCATCAGGTAAATTTTCATTTAATGAAAGTAAAGCCCATAGTGTATATAAATTATTAGCAGTTTTGGAATAAGTTGAAATGCAATTGTTATGTCCTTCCATTTGGGTTAAGTATTGCTTTATACTGTTCCTTTTTGCTTTATATACTTCTTCGTCAAAGTTTTCAACTGTTTCTTCTGGGGAATCGTAATACGCAAACATATCATCAAGATAATCTTGATCAAAGCCGACAATTTTATTATCAAGTATTATAAGAAGAAGCTCGGCAATTAATTGAACGTTTTTCATTCTTTTGTCTTTCGCCCTTGTACTTACCTTGATATTCCACCAAAAATCATCTTCACTTTCGTTTTCAGCTTCGCTAATAAACCAGCCATTGAAACGAGCATGCCTTAATTCTTGAGGCTGAAGGTTAATAGAATTTCGATTAACCCTGTCAAATACTTGATCAATATTTGCTCCATCTACTGCTTCAATAAAATCTACAACAAGTGTATAGTCCCAAAATTTTCTTTTTTGCTCCGCATTAAGGTCGTTGAATTTTTTTCCATTGTAATTAATATCGCCAAAATTTGCATCAATTGCAATCTTATTCTTTGCAAAATTTAATATTGTTTCAAGTCTTTGTTTACCATCCACAACATGATATTTTGCAAACCCGTTGTCGTCAATAGTTCTATGTATAAAGATTGGAGGTGTTGGATAATTTCTGAAAATTGTGTCTAGAAAAAATCTTCTATCCTTTGGAGACCAAACACTTTTTCGCTGATATGGCGGATTTAAATCGAGTTGGTCATTTCTCTCCACATCTAAGAACCATGTAATCTGTTGCGTTGTTGGTTGACGTCTCATATTTTGAATTAATTATCTAGGCCCCATAAAGCGGTCGCCATTAAAATGTATCATATGTGCAGGTAAATCTACAACCCAAACTTCTGTTTCCCATGCAATGTTTGTTGAATGCTTTTTAAATTCTGCAAAGTCGGGAAATGCTGAAACATAAACTTTACCTATTTTACAGTCTTTGAGTAATTCTTCCAATTCAATAATTCGTTTTGGAGAAACAGGGCCATGAGAAGTAACGGCTTCAATTAAGTAAAGCCAGTTTTTCTTTCTGTCAAACAGAACTACGTCTGGTAACTTGCTATGTTCTGTAATTGGTATGCCGATTTCTTTTAAAACTTTTTTGTCAACATAGAGGTCTTTGTTTGCGGTGTCGCCTAAATATAGAACTTCGCTTCCGTTTGCAAAACGTGCAGCAAAGTCTTGAACAATGGCAGCTTGGACAACATTGTGTTTTCCTGCGGAGAGCTTAAGTATTTTACCGTTGCTTAATTTTACTGGGATTAAATTTTGTTTTCGTTCTTTGAGGTAACGTTTTGAAAGTTCGCCAACTTCTGACTTAAATCTTGCTGCTCCTTCTTTCCATGCTTTTGTTCCAAAAGTTCTTATAGCTTCTAATGCTTCTTTTGTAATTGCGTAATGTGCATTGGGGCTATTCACTGGAAGGCTTGGGTTGTCAGGATTATAATCGGCAATTCTTGCTTGAACGAATTGATGCAATACTTGTCGTCGAAATGTTTCTCTTGTATTGGGCGCATACTCTTTTTTGTAAATGTCTTTACAAAATGCCATTATACCTTTTGAAACTTTCAAACTTGCCTTAGTGGCTTTACTCCAATTGCCACGAGGTTTTATACCACAAAGGGCAAGCAATGTGTAGGCTGAAATTTCATTCTGTTGTGCTGCTGGCAACCCTAATTCTTTAAGGATATCCTTTGCGTCGTCAATTTTGCTCATAAGCGAATATATGTTCTATATCAAAGTAGTTGTTTATGATTTCATCAACTCTTGATTGTGAAAAGTCGTTTAGTAATATTATTTGGTTGCCAATTTGTTTTATGTCTTCTAATGGTGGCAAAGGCATTTCCCTTAATTCGGTTGCACTCACATTTATATTTCCGTTGAAGGTTCTGAAATATGTGTCAAATAGATTGCTGTTTAATAACGCAGCAAGTCCTAATATTTCATTTCTTTCGAGATGCCCTTTAGGTCTGTAAATGTAATTGAGGTGATTTTCAACACCAATATATTCTGCTTGGGTAATATCAACAAAATAAGGCGTTGCAACCAACCTGCTCTTGTCGTCCTTAGCACTGAATCGGCGAAGGAAAACATAATTCTTATTTGGAAGCAAAAGCGATTTGGTTTCTTCGCAAAGTTGAATGTATTGGGGTTTACTCCTTTTAGTAACAGGCCATTCAAAGTGCATTTTGGCTGTATTGATAAGCTGATAAAGCGGAACTAAAAAAACTGTTCCATTTTGGTACTGCTCAAATAAGTATTGAGTTGCTCTGAATGAAACAACTGGGCCTGTTGAAATTTGAATATCGAATTGTCGTAAACTACCTGCCCATGATTTAAATAATTTGATTACTTTATCGTCTGTTTCATTTGTTGGTAGGTGGATTATTTTTTCTTTTGACTTTAAGTCAATCAGTTCAAAGGTTTTATAAATCTTTTCAGTAAAGTTCTCTATATCCCGTATGCCGTTAGAATGTGTTACAAGTATTGAAGGCAGATGTTCGTTTAATTTTTGTTTTTTCCCTTTCAGTATTAATGTTTCTTGTAAAACGTTATCTCGGTCAAATGTGTCAGTTCTTGAACCGAATAAATGAATTTGTTCTATTTCTATTTCCTGAAAGAAGGCTTCACGAAAAGCTCTGAAATAATTACCTGATGCAAAACTTCTTGGCGTAATAAATATGAGTTCGCCGCCTTCTTTTAAAAGCTTTGTTGCCACCATCATAAAGATTGAGTAAATGTTTGGTTGGCCCCAAACAATAGATTTTGCTACAGATGCCCGTTTATCTTCTTTAGGTATTTTGAAATACGGTGGATTTGAAATTACAATATCGTAAATGGCATTTTGAGGTTCAGAAAAAAGTGTCGCAGATACTTGAAAGCAATCTTTGTTTTCAAGTACAAAATCATTTGTGTAAAGTGTTACTTTGAACTTGATTTTATATTTCTTTAGCCATTTGGTTAAATAGTTAAGTGTCGCTAGTGTATATGGCAAAATATTTTGGTCTGTCTCGTAAACAAAAAGTTCGATTTCTTTTAAGTTGACATTCTGTTTTGTAAGTGTCTCAATAAGTGAACTTGAAAGAATGGCCGTGCCGCAACCTGGGTCAAGAATTTTTAATTTATCCTTAGTTTGCTTAGTAAGTCCAGCCATAAAGTGAGCAATTTCTGTCGGAGTAAAAAATTGCCCATTGTCTTTCTTGTGCTTTGTCGTAACAGTTTTAGCATAAAGCTGTCCAACCCTGTCAGCGAAGTGGCTGGGCAACTCATTTGAGAGTGGATTTATGTCTATTGCTGTTGTCATACCAACAAATTTAGTAAAAGTATTACTGTTTAAAGCGATTTCGATTTATTGACTGCTGGCTATGGGTTGGAAAAATTTTAGCTCTTATGCAAGGTTAGCTTTTGCGTCTGGGATTTGTGTTCCTTGCAAATGTGCTAAAATGTACGGTGGGCGGTTGAGGTCTTCGCTATCAAACCCGAATGAAGAACGAACTGCTGAAAAGGAAGACGCATAAGGTCCGTGGCTTTGCGCCAGGTGGAGTAGGTAGTACCAACTGTTGGTTTGGCCACTAAAAACTCGATTAGTTAAAGTCAAATTACTGAAGATCATTTAAAATACCAAAGCTGATGGGCCATTGCTGAAAGCCCAACTTACGTAAAGCCTTTTGTTATGTACCGTTCTTTCTTTCATCTTTAGAGTTTAGCGACTCAAATATCAATGTAGTTAATATATCTAAATCACTTTCAACAGTACCCTTCATATATCGGTCGTACACATTTTTGTTATCAGGTGGATTTAGATTTAAGTGAAATCCCTTTTCTAAAGCTAATAATCTTAAAAACTCGCGTTGTGTTCGTCCGTTTCCTTCACGAAAAGGATGTAAGTAATTTATATTATCTAGAATTTCTGCTAGTTTTTGTGCAATACTTTTTATATCAGCACTTGAAATTCGATAATATTCATTAATTAAAGAGTCGATGAATTTTAAAGCATTGTCGAAATTACCAATTGGAAAAAACTGCTTACCATCTTTGCTTATCTCAACCATGCGTCTTTTTCCAGCCCATGAATATAAGTCTTGAAATAAATACTCATGTATTTGAAAAAGATTAGCAATCCCATTAATCCTTATCGGGTTCTCATAAAGTTCTTGTAGACGTTTTGTTACAGCACCACTCTCAACAAAGAGCAATACTTCTGCATCTGTTATGCCCAATAAATTTTTTAATAAACCTGTATCAGGATCTATATAAGTATATTGGTTATCAATGTATTTATAGGAGTTAGACATATGCTTTTTCGTTAGCAAATGCAATCATTTCATTTAATGAAATTTTTCCTGAGACATAATCTCGAATAATCTCAATCCCTTTCGTGGTAGGAATAAAACCTTCAAACATATTACTACCTAATGCATTTGCAGTACCTTCTAATGTTTTTAAATCAGCAAACTTTACACCCATGATAGTTAAGTCAACTCTGTCTATCTCAATTTCATTAAACATATAGTAATTATAACTAATGAAAACTGAAATTACGAATTTAAATCTAGCCATTTCCCAAGAGTTATTATTTGACCAATTAAGATCAGCAGTTTTTGTTTTATCAGCACCATTATCATCGAACATTATTTGGATAATGGGAAGAGCATAAAAACCTGGTTTTATATTTTAAGTACAAATACTATTAAAATATTATCGAACCGAAGCAGAATACGGTAGTCTTACTTTCAGAAGTTTGCCAGTTCGTAGTTGGTACTTCGCCCGCCTTGTTGTTCTTGTTGTAAAATACCCTTTTCAATTAAATCTTTTATATCTCTTAATGCCGTGTCAGGCGAACATTTAGCAATCTTTGCCCACTTAGATGATTTCAATTTCCCGTCAAATCCGTCAAAAAGTTTATTCAAAACCAATCGCTGTCTTTCATTAAAGGGAGTATTTTCATGAATTTTCCAAAAATCGGTTTTACGAAGTATTTTTTGCAATGTGGTTTGTGTGGACAATACTGAATTTTTCAGGCAGTGTAGAAACCAATCTAACCAGTCTGTAATGTCGCCAGTGCTGTGCTGCACTTTTTGTAAAATCTCGTAATATTTTTTACGTTCAACTAAAATTTGGCTTGACATACTGTAATAGCGTTCAGTTGTTTTATCAGCGCGGGCAAGCATCAAATCTGAAATCGCTCTTGCTATTCTTCCATTACCATCGTCAAATGGATGAATGATAATAAACCAGAAGTGAGCAATGGCCGATTTAAGCACAGGGTCAATAGGTGAGTTGTCATTGAACCATTTCAAAAATTTGTCCATTTCTAATTTGACCTTTTTTGAAGGAACAGCTTCAAAATGGACTTTTTCTTTTCCTAAAGCACCTGAAACTATTTGCATTTCTCCTGATCGATAACGACCAACTTCGATCTTATGCATTCCGCTATGACCTGTTGGGAAAAGTGCAGAATGCCAAGCATACAAACGTTTATTTGTTAAAGGTTTCTGATAACTTTGAGTTGCATCAAGCATCATCTCTACCACTCCGTCTATATTTCTATTGGTTGGAACCAATCCAGCTATATTAATTCCAAGTCTTCTAGCAATAGATGAACGAACTTGATTGTAGTCTAGTTTTTCTCCTTCTATTTCAGAAGATTTGATAACGTCAAGTGTTAATGTTGAAAGGCTTGCTTCTTCTTTAGCGGCAAAACCTAACATGTTCATTTGTCCAATAATCTTACCCTGTACATTACGGACTTCCCCAAATATTGCGTTGATGTCGGTTTCCCGCCAAGTGAAGTCTGTCCAATTTTTGTATTCGTATATGTATTTTACCATTGTCTGAAATAGTTCTTGCAGTAAATATACCTTTTATTCCCCGTAAATATGCGGCGAATAATATAATTATTCTCCGCATATTCGGAAGAGCATAAAAACCTCGTTTTGCATTTTACAACCGATTAGGAATATCCATGCTTTCATGCAATACTCTCATGATTTCCAACTCTGTTGAAGAAAATTTATAAAAAATAAAATGTGACTTGACTTTTGTTGAATAATAACCTTCCCTTAAAGAATTTAGATTTTTTCCAGATTTTGGTTTCGTAGAAACGAAGTCAATTTCTTTTATAATTAGTTCGTAATACCTGTCAGCTTGTTCAAGAGACCAAGTTTCGAAAGTGTAAAGCCATATTTCTTCTAAATCTGATAAAGCTTCTTCATGAAAAATAACTTTCAATTTCATAGATGCTTTTTATGAAGTTTCGCCAAATGAGCAACTGGATCAAAATTCTCGATTCTCCCAGATTTTTCACCTTTAATTAATGCCTTAATCAATGCTTTCTTTTTTTGCTCTTCAGTTTCTAACATCCGCAAAGCTGTTCTTATAACTTCACTAGCCGAACCATATCGGCCAGAGGAAACCTCACTACTGATAAATTTTTCGAAATGCTCTCCTAAAAGAATTGAAGTGTTTTTTGACATACAAAAGAGTATTTAAGATTAAAAATACCAATTATTGGTATATGAATTTAAGTAGGAAAGTTGACATCTAGAAAAAGTTGAAATATTTTCTATTGCCCATCAATACTCTTCAACACAATATCACAAAGCAAGTGCAGTTCTTCTTCTGTAATAATTAATGGTGGTGCAATTCTAATTCTATCTGGTGCAAATAAAAACCAATCGGTCACTAATCCATTCTGAACGCAAGCATGCGCTATAGATTGTGCTTGTGTATCTGTAGCAAATTGTACACTCATCCATAATCCATAACAATTCACTGAAACAATTTCAGGATGTTGCAATCGTGCTTTTAAAATAGCTGCTTTACTCGGAATATCCTTGATCCAATGGGGGTGTGCAATCAATTCTTCAAACGCCGCTTTGCCTGCGGCGCAAGAAACAGGGTGTCCTCCGAATGTAGTGATATGTCCTAGAACAGGTGCATAAGTTAAAGTGTTCATGAGTCGCTGGTCGGCAATGAATGCACCCAGCGGCATCCCTCCACCCAAGGCCTTACCCAATAACAAAATATCGGGCACAATTCCATATTGTTCAAAAGCCCATAATGTTCCTGTTCTACCGAAGCCAGCTTGTATTTCGTCTAATATCAACAACACACAATGTTGATCACATTTTGCGCGTAAAGCTTTCATCCATGTTTCGGAGGGAGCAGTGACGCCGCTTTCCGCTTGAACCGTTTCAATGATTACGCAAGCTGTTGCAGAGTCGATGGCTTCAATCAATTCATCAGCACCATAATCGTAATGATACACATCGGGCAACAAGGGTCTGAATGCATTTCTAAAATACTCATCTCCCATTACACTCAATGCACCTTGTGTACTTCCATGGTAGGAGTTATTGGCCGCAATTATTTTAGTGCGATTGGTAATTCGCTTGGCTAGTTTCATAGCCCCTTCTGTAGCTTCTGCACCACTATTGGTAAAGTACACACAGTTTAAAGCGGGCGGCAAATATTGCGTGAGCAGTTTTGCATAAGCCACTTGTGGTTGTTCAATAAACTCCCCATATACAATCACATGCATGTATGCCGCTGCTTGTTCCTGCACTGCTTTAATAACAGCAGGATTGCCATGACCTATATTACACACACTAAATCCTGCAATGCCGTCCATATATTTTTTTCCATGGGTGTCGGTGAGCCACACCCCTTCTGCACTGGCCATTTCAATGCCAATGGGTTTGGGAGAAGTTTGTGCAACATGGTCTAAAAATAATTGCCGATGATTCATTTGAGCCCAAACTTATAATAAGATTGCCGATTATTAATATCTTCATTGCAAATTCTACTATGGCTACTATTTTACCTGTTCTTGGCAAACACCCTCAAATGGGTTCAGATTGTTTTATAGCTCCCAACGCCACGATTGTGGGCGATGTAGTAATGGGCGATGAATGCAGTGTGTGGTTTAACGCAGTAATAAGAGGAGATGTGCATTATATTAAAATTGGTAACAAAGTAAATATTCAAGATGGTGCAATCATCCATTGTACCTACCAAAAAAATCCAACTGAAATAGGCAATCGTGTTTCTATAGGACACAATGCCATGGTGCACGGATGCACTATACATGATGACGTGTTGATAGGTATGGGATCCATTGTGATGGATCGTTGCATTGTGCATTCTAATTCTATCATTGCCGCTGGTGCTGTTTTATTAGAGGGAACGGTAGTAGAATCAGGTACTATTTATGCAGGGGTTCCCGCTAAAAAAGTAAAAGATTTATCTCCCGATATGGTGCATACCGAAATTGATCGTATTGCCAACAACTATGTACAATACGCTTCTTGGTTTAAAGACTACAACCACAATAATTTCTTGAAGCAATAACTAATATTTTTTATCCTCCATGGTATCGAGTATGGTGAGGTAACTCACATAACGATCTTCGGAAACAGAACCTATGCCCACTTGTTTTTTAACTGCACACCCGGGTTCATTAATATGCATGCAATTGTTAAACTGGCAATCATTCAATAAAGCCCGCATTTCTGGGAAATAATGAGAGAGCTCTAATTTGCTTACATCTACAATCCCTAACTCCCTTACCCCAGGTGTATCAATGATATGGGTTTGATCATCTATATCGAACATCTCCGCAAAGGTAGTGGTGTGTAATCCCTTCCCACTCCAATCACTTACTTCTTGAGTTCTCAAATTAAACTGCGGAAATAAATGATTAATAAAAGTTGATTTTCCTACTCCACTATGACCACTCAATAAAGTGGTTTTATTGGTTAACAAGGCTTTTACTTCTTCTAGTCCTTGATTGTTCTCGATACTAGTAAGCAAAACTTGATAACCTGCATTGGTATAAATATCTTTCAGCTCTTGGAACTTCTCCATTTCTTTGGCTCTATACAAGTCTGCTTTATTAAAAACAATAATCGCAGGTATATGATAAGCCTCACAAGAAATTAAGAATCGATCAATAAAACCTTGCGATGTTTTTGGATCACGCAGGGTAGCGAATAATAAACTCTGGTCTAAATTGGAAGCAATAATATGGTGCATTCGTTTATTATGCGGAGACACTCTAGCCACATAATTGCGCCGATCATGAATTTGGTGAATGATGGCCGACTCTTCTTGTACGTCTTCTATCTCCATTTCAACATCATCTCCTACCGCAATAGGATTGGTTGAAGTATGTCCGTCAATTTTAAATATCCCTTTTGCGCGGGCATTATAGAATTGTCCATTGGCTGCTTTAGCAACATACCAGCTACCAGTTGATTTGTATATTTTGGCCTTCACAGATACGAAGATACTAGCAGCAAGCACAATTTTTGCGAAATATTAACCCAAATAAAGACCTTGAGTGCTTAACAGAACCCATTCAAGGGATTAAAATGAATATCTTTGGCCCATGGCAAAATTTGCGCACGATGATGTAGTGCCTTTTAAAGAGAGTGAGCTGGCAAAGAAAGACCAGGTAGCCGATATGTTCAATAATATTGCCTATCGCTACGATTTCTTAAACCGTTTTTTAAGTGTGGGGATTGATGTGGGCTGGCGAAAAACAGCTATTAAAGAACTCAAAAGCATTGCTCCAAAAAAAATATTAGATGTTGCTACTGGCACAGCTGATGTGGCACTATTAACCGAGCAACTATTAAAACCAAGCGAGATTGTAGGGATTGATATTTCAGATGGGATGCTCAGTTTTGGAAGAGAAAAAATTAAAGCAAAAGGCTTAGAAAATACCATCACGCTATTAAACGGAGACAGTGAAAATATTCGTTTTAACAATGATTATTTTGATGCCATCACCGTTGCATTTGGAGTGAGAAATTTTCAAGACCTGAGTAAAGGGTTAAAAGAAATGCATCGGGTTTTAAAACCAGGTGGCAAAGTAGTTATTTTAGAATTTTCTAAACCCAGCTCGGTTGGCTTTAAGCAATTGTACCAGTTTTACATGAACTATATCACTCCTTCTATTGGTAAACTTTTTTCTAAAAACAAAGATGCTTACCAATACCTGAACGACAGTGTTCAGGCATTTCCGGAAGGAGCTCAATTTTTAAATATACTGAATGACGCAGGCTTTACCCAAACCTATTTGAAGAAACTAAGTTTCGGAATATGCACTATTTATTGCGGAAGCAAATAGTCCTGCTCGTGATAGGCCTACTGGGTCTTTTACAGTATAGCTATGCTCAAAAACAACTCTACCGGATGAACCGGGAAGATCAACTGTATTATTTTGGTATAACACTGGGATACAACAGTTCATACTTGCAAGTAAACAAATCGAATTTGTTTACACAATCAGATAGTATTTTATTAGCCGAACCTGGCTCTAGTGGCGGTATCACCATGGGCTTGATGGCCACCGGAAGATTGGGTGAACATTTTCAGGTAAGGGCAAACCCTCAATTAGTTATTGGAGGTGCAAGAAGTATTTCTTACCAATTAGGAAGCACTCGATTAGGAGAAGGCAATACACAAATTCAACGCCTTCCTTCTACATTGGTGAGTTTTCCTTTTCAATTGAAATTCAACTCCGATAGAATTGGCAATTTTAGAACTTATATAATGGGGGGTATTAAATATGATATAGACCTCTCCTCTAATTCCACTGCAAGAAATGCAGACGATATCATTAAACTAAAAAGAAACGATTTTGGTGTTGAAGCGGGAATTGGATTTAATTTTTACTTGCCATTTGTAACCCTCTCACCTGAAATAAAAATAAGCTATGGCTTATCCAATCTACATCAAACAGATGCAGCCCTTAAATACTCCAATGTTTTAGACAAAATACAGTCAAGAATGATTGTGTTTTCTTTACACATTGAAGATTAAGGTTATATGCTGTAGATTAAATAAATTGCAGCATGCAACATACCATAATCAAGAATGCGAGCATTGTTAATGAAGGAATACATATTCAAGGCGACTTACTTATTAGCAATGATAGAATAGAAAAAATTGGCGGCAGTATCGATATTAAAGCCAGGGCCAATGAAATTGACGGTAATGGTTTACATGTGTTACCGGGAGTGATTGATGACCAAGTTCATTTTAGAGAACCAGGTCTTACGCATAAAGCCAATATTTATACGGAAGCAAAAGCTGCAGTAGCAGGTGGTACCACTTCTTTTATGGAAATGCCCAATACTTCTCCTGCCGCATTAACAGTAGAATTATTAGAACAGAAATACAGCAGGGCCGCTGAATCTTCTTTAGCGAACTATTCTTTTTTCATGGGTACTTCTAATGATAATTTAGAAGAGATTCTTCAAATCAATAAAAGGAAGAACCAGGTTTGTGGAGTAAAAATTTTCATGGGTTCTTCTACTGGGAATTTATTGGTGAATAATACTTTGCAATTAGAGAAAGTATTTGCGGGATCAGAATTATTGATTGCCACTCATTGCGAAGAAGAATCGTTGATTAAAGAAAATTTATACAATTTAAAATCTACTGGTAAAAAATTAACAGCAGCTGATCATCCTATTATTCGGAATGATGAAGTTTGTTTTGAATCTTCATTCAAAGCCATTCAATTTGCCAAAAGAAATAATAGTCGCTTGCATATTTTGCATATTAGTACCGAGCGAGAATTACAATTGTTTACCAATATGATTCCTTTGAAAGACAAAAGGATCACGGCAGAAGTTTGTGTGCATCACTTACATTTTACGTCGGATGATTACGACAGATTGGGTAATCAAATTAAATGTAACCCTGCCATTAAAGCGCCTTCTAATAAAGAAGCATTATGGAAAGCACTGTTAGATGACCGATTAGACATTATTGCCACCGATCATGCACCGCATACCTGGGAAGAAAAGCAAGAAGATTACGAGCATGCACATGCAGGTTTGCCATTGGTGCAACATTCCTTACAATTGATGTTACACTATGTAAAAGAAGGCCGTATCAGTTTACCCAAAGTGGTAGAGAAAATGAGTCATGCAGTGGCAGATTGTTTTCAAATTCATGAAAGAGGGTATATTAGAGAAGGTTATATGGCCGATTTAGTAGTGGTCAATATGAACAAACCAACCACCATCAACAAAGAAAATATCTTGTATAAATGTGGCTGGAGCCCCATGGAAGGAATGACTATGCCAGCAAGCATAGAAAAAACTTTTGTAAATGGGCATATGGTTTATGGAAATGGAGTGTTTGATGAATCTAAGTGGGGAGCAAGAATGGAATTCAGAAGAGATTAAACCAGCTATAACTGCCAGCAGCCTATGCAAGTTGATAAAGTTACTTTACACGATCTGTCTGTATTTCATTCAGAGGAATATCAATCGGTTTTTCATCATGTTAATTTAACCTTAACCAATGGTGGCCGAGAGCACTTGCGTTATTTATTGGCCCATCCACTAGACAGCATAAAAGCCATTGAGCAAACTCAATTGACGATTCAACAGTTGAGTAGTATCATGGACCAATACCCCATCAGCCCATCTAATGGAACGGTGTTGGTTATGGAAAAATTTTATGAGTCGCCCATCAATAATTATCCATCCGATATTGGTGTGGTAACTGCTTTGCTTTACAAATTATTGAATTTGGCAGATTATTCTTTGTCCAAATTTACCGTAGAACATGCGCTGGATTTTGTGCAAGGAATGGAAAAAATAGCCGAATTAATTTCGCTTGAAAATGGTTCTACATGGCTTACACAAAAGGCAGAACGTATACGTCAGTTGCTCAATAGAGATATGGTACCTGAAATGTTACTGGCCAATAAAAAAAACCTATCCACTACCACTATTCTCAAATATGCTAAATTTCTAAGAGCCCGATACCGCAGTGCTACAGAGGAACTCATCGAAATTCATAGTAAGTTAGATGCATACTTAAGTTTAGCTAAAGCTGCACAAAAATTCCAATTTACCTACCCCACCGTTGTTGAAACCAATGAGCCTTGTATTGAAGCAGAAGGCTTGTATCATTTTTTATTGGAAGTACCTGTTGCTTATGAGGTACAACTAAATCAGTCTGCTAATTTTATTTTCTTGACCGGGGCCAATATGGCCGGTAAAAGTACTTTTATTAAAGCAGCAGGATTGGCTGCATATATGGCCCATATTGGGATGGGTGTTCCTGCAAAAAAAATGAAATTAAGTAGGCTAGATGGTATACTCAGCAATATTCAGGTAAGTGATAATATTTTAAAAGGGGAGAGTTTCTTTTTTAATGAAGTACAACGAATTAAAAAAACCATTGAAAGAATTAGTGATGGCAAAAAATGGTTGATCCTAATTGACGAATTATTTAAAGGAACCAACCAAGAAGATGCTGTTAAATGCAGCACTGTAGTAATTGAAGGATTAAGAAAATTGCCGAATGCATTGTTTATCCTTTCCACCCATTTGTATGAAATAGGTCATAACCTTAAACACCACCCCAATATTCAGTTTCGTTATTTTGAAACGGCCGTGAACAATGATCAATTGGTGTTTAGCTATCAATTAAAGGAAGGTATCAGTAATGACCGTCTTGGTTTCCTTATTTTAAAAAGAGAAGGGGTGGTATCAATGTTAGAAAATTTATAGTACCTTGACTATAAATTAATACAACATGAAATTCCTTGTAAGATTTGTAGGCATTTCAATGATTATTGTTGCCCTATATAATTTATGGGTAGTAATTGATGTGCCTCCTACTTATAAAGTATTAGCCACCAGTGCTGTTGAAGCCAATAGCATTGTAAGCGCAGGTGTTGATTCTGGCAAAGGAAATTTATTGGGTATTCAACCCGCTTTACAACCCATACATTACGCTAATAAAGTAACGCTTAGAGATAATTTACGCAGCTATATGCAAGCTGCAAGAGCCAGGGGTTTGATTACCCCTAAAACCGTGGTGGTATTTCCAGAATATATCGGTAGTTGGTTGGTAGCAATGGAACAGAAAAGCAATGTGTACGAAAAAGCCAATTTAACCGATGCTATGACTGCTGTTATTACTGCCAATTTATTCAAGTTTTTGGTGGCTTATATTACTGTTCCAGATGGCGTTACCGAAAAAGATAAGTACGCAGCTTTTGCAATGAAAGCCAAACAAATTGCTGAAACCTATGATGAGATTTTTAGTGAGTTGGCTTCAGAATTTAAAGTAACTATTGTTGCTGGTTCAATTGTTTTACCCGAACCTTCCATTAATGAAATGGGTAAACTTAAAATTGAAAGAGGCAAATTATACAATACCAGTGTAGTATACAATCCTCAAGGAAAAATACAAGGTCCACTAGTAAAGAAAATATTCCCGATTGATGAAGAAGCAGGATTTACGGCTAGTGGAGACCCTGCACAAGTGCCCGTATTCAATACACCTTCCGGCAAGTTAGCGGTATTAATTTGTGCAGATAGTTGGTATCCTGCTGCTTATGCCAAATTAGGAACCGATGTTAAAATGATTGCCGTTCCTTCTTTAGGTGCAGTTGATTCTGTTTGGAATGCTCCTTGGAATGGCTATAATGGATTTAAAGCGCCCAATGATGTAGACACTTCCGACTATAAAAAAATAACTGAAGGGGAAGCTTGGCAAAAATATTCGATGGGGCCCAGATCGGTGAATGCAGGAATTGCTTACGGAATGAATGTATTCTTCACTGGAAATATGTGGGGTAAAAAAGCAGAAGGAAGAGTCATTATTTTAGATCAAAACGATTTATCTGTTCTACCTCCAACCACTACTACTGGAAGAATTGTAAATCAATGGCTACACTAAATTCATGCAATACGACGCCATTGTTATAGGTGCAGGTTATGCAGGTTTAGCTGCTGGCCTTGCTTTACAAAAAGCTGGAAAAAACATTCTTTTATTAGAAGCCCGCAATAGATGCGGTGGAAGAATTTTAACCGAATATTTTAGTGACCAGGAATACACCGATTTAGGCGGCCAGTGGATAGGCCCTGGGCATGAAAGAATGTATCAACTGGCCGCCGAGTTTGGCATTGATACTTTTCATACCTATGATAGTGGAAAGAGTACCCTACTCTTGAACAACAAATTAAAACAGTACAAAGGGTTGATTCCGCCGCTCCCATTATTTGCTTTATTAAGTTTAGATAGAGCCCTTCGCAAAATAAATAAACTGGCCAAAACCATTGATCTAGAACATCCTTATCAATCTAATTGTGCAGCTAAATGGGATGCCATGAGTTTGCAAGATTGGATGAATAGCCAAATGAAAAGCGAAACAGCTAAAAAAATGTTTGCGGTGGCAACAGAAGCCATTTTTGCAACCGATGCATCCAATATATCTTTTCTGCACGCACTGTTTTACATCAAGAGCAATACCAATTTCGATTTTTTAATGAATGTAAACAAAGGTGCACAACAAGATCGAATTAAAGGAGGTGCTCAAAGCATTTGCATTAAAATGGCAGCAGCATTGGGCAATGCCATTCATTATGAAAAAGTGGTGACGCATATACACCAAGATGAAGAAGGCGTAACAGTTAGTGGGAATGGGTTTAGTTATACTGCAGCGCATTGTATTGTTGCAGTTCCTCCTGCTGTATCCACTGAAATCAATTTTACTCCATCCGTTCCTACAACACAATGGCAATTGATGAAAGCCAGTTTTATGGGTACGGTGGTAAAATGCTATGCCGTGTATCCGAGCCCATTTTGGAGAAAACAATTTAAAAATGGATTGGTAGCAGCCCCAGATGAATTGACCAGTGTAGTATTTGATAACTCTCCTTTTAATGGCAGCAAAGGCATTTTGATGGGATTTAGTTTGGCAGAAAAAGCCAAGCAGTTAATGAAGCATGACGAAGCAAATAGAAAAGAAATAGTGAAAGCTGGTTTTGTAAAAATGTTTGGACCAGAAGCAGCCAATATAGAATACTATACCGATAAAAGTTTTACCGAAGAACCATTTACAAAGGGCTGTTATGCGGGTATGTTTCCACCAGGCGTAATTACCCAATTGCAAACCTCACTAGCCACTCCTTTCCAACGCATTCATTGGGCAGGAACAGAAACCAGTAATATACACAACGGCTATATGGAAGGGGCGGTAAGAAGTGGAGAGCGTGCTGCTAAAGCTGTAATTTCGCCATCTTAAAAAATTCCAATGTTTCTGTTGAGAAAATGCATTGTTACTATCTTATTTAGTTGGCTATTTATTGGTCCCCTAAAGGCACAATTAAATAATATTACTATTTCAGGATTGGTTAAGGAGAAATCTAATACTGCTCCAATAGCTTATGTGAATATTATCGTAAAAAATGCCAAAGACAGTTCATTTGTAGCAGGAACGGTTAGCAATGAAGAGGGAAGATTTTCCATCGCAAATATAAAGCCAGGCAATTATTTAATCAGCTATACCTATACTGGATTCCTAATCACTCAACAACCCTTATTGATAGGATCATTAAGTGCATTTATCAATCTAGGTATTATAGCGCTGGAATCAGAAGAACAGCAATTAAAAGAAGTAGTAGTAAACAGTAAACAAGATAACCTCAATAATAAACTAGATAAGAAAACTTATTCTATAGAGGCTAATATTAGTCAGGCAGGAGGCTCTGTGTTACAAGCCTTAAAAAACTTACCCGGTATCACTACTGGTCAGGATGGAAAAGTAGCACTAAGGGGTAGTGATAAAGTGGCCATATTAATTGATGGGAAACAA
>CAZTDV010000053.1:0-23137 GCA_964612195.1 uncultured Sediminibacterium sp. | reverse complement strand
TCATGCAAGTAGCCACCGAACAGCATGTAGAAAAAGCAGCTGTTCCCTTAAGGGATATTGCGTTGTTGAGCCAATATTGGTATGAACAATGGGATCAATCAACCGCATTTGATTTTTCATATGAACATAAAGGATTATTGGAAATTTTTAAAACGGATAAAGGGGGAGACAAGTGTAAGGCTTTATGCGATAAAGCCCATGAATTAGGATTATTGGATACTAAAATGTTAACTCAAGATCAATTACAAGCTTTAGAATCACAAACTGAGATTGATGCTTTGGGTGCTTTATTTTTTAAGTGCGATGCCCATTTATATCCTAATAAATTAATGCAACAATTGTTGGAAATACTGGCTCAAAAAGGGGTGAACTTGGTAAAAGAAGAAGAAGTAATTGGTTTTGAAAAAAAAGGTAAAAAAATTACGGCGGTAAACACTATCAAAGCCAGTTATCCTACAGATGAAGTAGTACTATCTTCAGGCTCATGGAGTAGAGAGTTGGCGGCAAAACTCAATATAGATTTATTATTAATGCCAGGAAGGGGCTATTCAATTACTTTAGAAAATTCGCCCTACCATATTAACCATCCAAGTGTTTTAGTAGAGGGAAGAGTTGCATTAACTCCTATGGATGGGAATAAAATAAGATTTGGGGGAACAATGGAGATTACATCTACTAAAACCCCGCCAAGAATGAATAGGGTGGAGGGAATAATTGATGCGGTTAAAACCGTGTATACCCAATTTGATATTGCAATGCCAACCAACGAGAAGATTTGGTATGGCTATAGACCCTGTTCGGCCGATGGGCTTCCCTATATTGGAAGAGTCAAGCAATGGGATAATTTGATTATGGCCACAGGCCATGCTATGGTTGGCTTAAGCTTAGGGGCAGGTACGGGAAAATTAGTTGCAGAAATTGTTGAAGGAAAGGCATTGAGTATGGATATATCTCCTTTTCATCCAAACAGATTTGACTAAGCTAAACTTCTATAATATAAGGCTTACATAAATCAATGAAGTTGTATTTTTGCATTCTATATGGATTGTAGCACCCAGTATTTGCCATACGAAAAAACCGGATTTTTTTCTAAGATTGTTCAGGACTACTTGCAACAACACGAAAATTTAAAACCATTCTATTTGCATAACAATGATTTAAATGGTGTTCAATCTGCAATGAAAGCAAGAGATCTACATTCGGTAAACAGAAGCGTACTAGTAGAAGAACTGACTTTACAATACCAGGGAATTGCAACAACCAAAAAAGTGCAAGAGCATATTCAAACATTGCTTTTGCCCAATGCATATACAATTACTACTGCGCACCAGCCCAATATTTTTACTGGTCCGCTCTATTTTATTTATAAAATCATTCATACCATTAAGTTAGCATCGGAGCTTGGCGAAAAATTCCCCGAGAAAAAGTTTATTCCCGTTTATTATATGGGGAGCGAAGATGCCGATTTAGACGAATTGGGATTTGTAAATATTGGTGGTGAAAAATTGGTTTGGAACACTGCACAAACAGGAGCAGTGGGTAGAATGAAGGTAGACAAAGCATTCATTACACTCATACATTCCATATCAGGGCAAATTGGGGTATTGCCATTTGGAAATGAGTTGACACAATTATTTTCAACTTGCTATACTCTTGGAAAAACCATTCAACAAGCTACTTTAGAATTGGTTAATTCACTGTTTGGATCTTACGGATTAATTGTATTAGTTCCAGACAATCCTCGATTAAAAAGCTTGTTTGCACCAGTAATTGAAAAGGAATTAACCGAGCAATTTTCGCAACAAATTGTTGCAACTACCATTGGCAAATTGCAAGAAAATTATAAAGTGCAGGCTGCAGGAAGGCCCATCAATTTATTTTATTTAATAGACGATAAAAGAGAAAGAATTGAATTTAAAGACGGCGTTTATTCCGTTGTTGATTTAAACATTCAATTTACCAGAGAAGCTATTTTACAAGAGCTTCAGGATCATCCTGAAAGGTTTAGTCCCAACGTAATTTTGCGTGGAGCATTTCAAGAGTCAATACTTCCCAATATTGTTTTTATTGGGGGAGGAGGAGAACTGGCATATTGGCTTGAACTCAAAAATGTGTTTGAAGCTGCTAGCGTTGCATTTCCTGTTCTTCTACTACGCAATTCTTTTGCCATATTATCTCCTAAAATTGCTGCCAAGCAAGCTGCTTTAGCACTAACTGATGAAGAACTGTTTTTGCCAACGCATCAATTGGTTAAAGAATACGTAACAAACCATTCAGATAAAGAGTTAAGCCTTTATGTAGAATTGGAAAACTTGACTCAATTTTACATGAAGCTTCTTCAAAAAGCTGCATTAGTAGATGCGTCTTTAATTGAGCATATTCGCGCACTAGAAGCAAATGCTTTGAAAAAAATTAAAGCGCTCGAAACTAAAATTAGACGAGCTGAAAAAAGAAAATTTGCTACCGCTGAGCATCAAATTCAAGTATTGAAAGAAAATTTGTTTCCCAGCAATAGTTTGCAAGAGCGGCAAGAAAATATTGCCCTTTTCTACAGTAATTATGGACCATCCATTATTGAATGGATTTATGCATCTTCTAAAGGGCTCAATTCGTCTTTTGGCTTAATCAAGTTGAATCAATAATTATTTATTCCCACCTGGCTTTTTCACTGGGGGTGGTAACACTGCTTTAGGTTTTTCAGCAGGTTTGTTGGTATTGTTTCCTGGAATTCCAGGTGGCGTAGCAGGTTTTTTATTTTCAATAATGATATCTGATTCTGCTCCTAAATCTTCTGGTTTAATGTTTTTAGGTATTTCATAATCTTCTGAAGTACCTGTTCCCATATCTTCTCCTTCACCACCTAAAATGGGGTTGGTACCATTGATATAATCTATAATAATATCATTACTCATTACTTCAGGCTTAATAAAGCTGAGTTTAGTATCAATGCCACAATTAGGATCGGCTATCGCTTTATTAAAGAAATAAGCCCAAATTGGCATTGCTGCTCTACCACCTTCACCATTTTTACTATTGAACCGAATAAAACGATCATCACATCCAACCCAACCTCCTGCAAGGTATTGAGGGGTATACCCCATAAACCAAGCATCGCTATTATTGTTGGTGGTTCCTGTTTTTCCAGCAACTTGTAATCCTCCCGGAATACCATGGCCCCAAATACCAGCACCCGTTCCATTGGTCAATACTCCTTGCATCATTTTAATAACAGAATAGGCGGTAACATCATTAATAACTTCTTTTCTTTGCGGAGTAAAAGTGGCTAATACATTGCCATTTCTATCTTCAATTCTGGTAATATACATAGGCTTTGCATTAAAGCCTCTTCCAGGAAACATACTGTATGCTTGCATCATTTCAAATAAAGAAATTTCACAAGCTCCAAGTGCTATAGAAGGATATGGGTCAATTTTAGTTTTCAACTCGCATTTCTCTAGAAACTCCACAAATCTTTTAGCGCCGTTATTGGCGGTATTATCTAACTGCTTCATAATATAAGCAGAAGCACAGTTTCTAGATTTAGCTAATGCTATAGCCATTGGAATAGTGGCGCCGGTACATGTTTTAGAAGTAGCGGGTACTAATCCATATTCTCCAAAATTTTGTTGAATATCTTGAACAGGTGAATTCGGGTTTAATCCGGCTTCTTCAATTGCTAAGCTATATAATAATGGCTTAATAGTACTACCAACTTGTCTTTTGGTATTTATATTGGCATGATCATATTTGAATGTTTTAAAATCAATTCCACCTACCCAAGCTTTTATTTGACCATTCAGCGGATCCATAACCATGAAGCCTGCTTGTAACATTTGTTTGTGGTATTTTATGGAATCGAATGGAGTCATAGTGGTATCTATGCCTCTATTATTATTCCATGCAAATACTCGCATAGGTACTTTTTGGTAGAAAGTGCGTAAGTTTTCTTCGTCGGTTAACCCTTCTCTTTTTAAATTTTTCCAACGGTCCGTTTGTTTTATGGCTTGATCTAGATTTGTTTCAAAACCTTTCCATATACTACCAGTTCTTATATTTTCTTGGGTATTAAAAAGCTTTTGCATATAGCTCATATGCTTTGCTACAGCTTCTTCTGCATAGAGTTGCATTCTAGGGTTGATGGTAGTATAAATTTTTAAACCGTCTCTGTATAAGTCGTACTGATCGCCATTATTTTTGGTGTTTTCTTTGCACCATTTTTTCATTTCTTCTCCAAGAATCATTCTAAAATAAGGTCCTAATCCTGTGGTTTCATCTAATTTTTTGTAATTCAATTCAATGGGCTGGCGTTTTAATATTTCCGCTTGCTGTGCATCTAAATAGTTGTTTCTAACCATTTGGCTTAAAACAGTATTTCTTCTGTCTAGGGATAATTTTGGATTTCTTCTTGGGTTGTAAAGGGTTGCTCCTTTAAGCATGCCAATAAGCACGGCCGCTTCTTCCACATTTACTCGATCGGGTTCTTTTTGAAAAAATGTTTTTGAGGCGTTTCTGATTCCATAAACATTATCACTGTAAGCAACGGTATTCAAATACAAAGTGATGATTTCTTCCTTGGTGAAGTTTCTTTCTAGTTTAACAGCAATGATTCCTTCTTTAATTTTTTGTAGTGCCCTTAAAATAAAATTCTTCGTACTCCAGTTCTCTGTAAATAAGTTTTTGGCAGTTTGCATGGTGATGGTACTTGCTCCCCCCTCACTTCCCAAATAAAAAATGGCCCTGCCTAAAGATCTGGCATCTATGCCACTGTGCTCATAAAAACGCTCGTCTTCCGTTGCAATTAGTGCTTCAATTATATGCTTGCTAATGTCTTTGTATTGAACATTAATTCGGTCTTCTATATAATATTTACCCATTAGTGTACCGTCTTCAGCATATACCTGTGAAGCCAAAGAAGCGGAAGGGTTTTCAATATCATCCAAATCGGGCATGCTCCCAATCCAACCAAAATTGAGCATAGCCAATAGAATAATTACAAAGGCAAAGCCGCCTAAAAATATACGCCAAAAAATACGAACCGGTTTACTCATGATTAATGGGCTGTTTTGTAACGGTAAAATTAATACTTATCGGGAAACAGATTTCTCACTAGTTGCCAATAAGTAGTTGTTTCCCCTTTTTTTCTTAATAGAGTTAAATTTTTAGGACTAATAATACTAAAGCTGTATTTATCTGTTGTTAGCCAAGGCATAATTCTAGATGCAGCTAATGATTTGTTTTTGTCGGTATAAGTGCTTGCTTCAGCAGCATTTATAAATGGACCAATTAACAGTATTTGTTCTGTTTCATTCACTCTAATTACGTTAATCGGAAGTTTCTGGCCATAATACTTTTCTTGATTAAACCTATTGAAGGCATTTCTTGCTTCGCTCACAAAAATGGGATCTACTTTATATAAAGCAATTGCAACATATTGGGAATCCGATGCATTAAAATCATAGGTTTCAGGAGCTATCATTTTCTCAATTGGAGCAGCGGTAATTGGCAAATTAGTGGCTACTTTTTCTGGCACTTTTACAACAGTTGGCGATTTTGCAACAATGGGTAAATCTTGAGCATTGGTTGTATTTAAATCTATCTTTCTTTCTGCTACTTCAATTGGTCTTTCAACTGTAAGATTGGTTAAATAAGCTTCAATTTCAGCTCTTTTCCCGAGTACTTCTAACATGGTTTTTGCTTTTTCTGCAATAGGGCTAGAAGCGAAGAGTCGGTTAATTTCGTTCAGCCTGTTTTTAGCAATACTATCTTTTTTCTGTTTGATATAATAAACAGATTCTATGTAGAGCAATTGTGGTGTCCAATAGGAATTCCCTAGTTGAGCGTCTGCTTTCTTTTTATTGGCAATAGCTTCTTCAAATTTTCCTTCAATAAATTGGTTGTAAATATTGGCATAAAGTTGGTTGGTTATTGCAGGTTTTAAATCTACTCCCGATTGAAGTAGTTGATTATTTTTTCCTTTCGGGTAAAATGAATTTAATAGTTGCTTTACAGAATCTGCTTTTTTAATTTGATTTTGTTTTCTGTAGCAATTGTGTAATTGAAACCAAACTTCCTCTAATTCACTGCTCTCGGTAAAACGTTTTGCAATTTCTTCATAAGTTTCAGTGGCAGCTAAAACATCTCTTAACTGGTATTGAAAAATACCAGCAGTTAATATAAGCGAGTTTAAAATAGTATCATTGGAAACAGCCAATTTTTCTATAGTAAGTGGAATACTATCTTTTAATGATTCTAGGCTCAAAATAGCATTTTGAACTGTTTTAGAAGCATTGGGCTTTTGATCATTATCTATTGCCATTGCTCCAACATTTCTGTCTATTGCAGCTTGTCTTCTCCAGTTGTCAATATTGGGTCTATTGCCCCATTTAGCTTTAAAATCTGAAAGCCCTTTGGTTTTTAAGGAATTATTGGTAAAGTAAAAACCAGTGTTACCTGAAGGCGGTGCAAATAAATCTGTTGGTGCCGCTAAGGCACCACTTGATCCAAAACTGGTTTCTGTATCTGATTCTTTTAACCCTTTTTCTTTTCTTAATTTTTTTAATAAAGCTTTTAATAAAGACTCCCTTTCTGTTTCTGGCAATAATGCAATTTGTTGAAGACTATCTTCTCTATTAACTGCTTTTAGGGCTAATGCAATCCTTTTTAAAGGTTCTTTTTTTTGATTAACCGTACTTGCTTCTGTTGCATTTAGTAAGCTTACTGATAAGCTGTCGTAAGCAGCAGATGCAGGAATATATTTTTTATTTTTATAGAGAGTTTCTGCTAATAAGAAATAAGATTTTGTTTTTTGAATATTATTGCCCTCGCTAAAGTTTATACTTTTGTTTAGCCAGATTTCCGCATTTTTTAAATTGTTTTGTCTAATTTCTAGTTCAGCAGCAGCATAATATATAAGGTCTCTATAACCCTGGTATTTTTCTTTTTTTGCCATTGCCAAAAGCTGCGATAAATGAAAATTAACTGCATTGTCTTTTTTGCCGGAAGAAAGAGATACAATATTTAGCCTTGCATACACATCCATCAGCGGATCAGTGGTATGATTAATTGATTTTTCATACCAAATAATTGACAAGGAGTCCTGTTTTGAAAGGGAATACATTTGGGCTATTAAATATTCCCATCTAGCTGTTTCAAGCTTTGTGGTTGCATTGGGTAAAGCTTTGGAAAGATAAAATGCTGCACTATCAAATTGCTTCTCTTTGTATAACAAATAAGCGTTGTATTCGTTCCAGGTTGTTTTTAATCTTTCTGGAAAAAATTTATCAGCTGCTAATATTTGTATAAGCGCTTCTGCTTCTGCTAATTTTTCCTGTTCAATAAAGTTTCGAGATTGAAATAAAAAACTTTCATTCCTGGCAGGCTTTGGGGAGCTAATTTTTTTCCAAAAATTTCTTTTTTCGTCGGTGCTAATTGAAAATGAACCGCCTTTGCTGCTTAAATTACTTCCTATAGGTAAATCATATCCATCGTCCTTGGCTGCAAATGCATAATTGATATAATTAAAAACAAGGGCCGCAGAATCAAAATCTTTTCTGTGCATGTAGGCATTTCCCATTAATAAATACAACTGATCTACCCAATCGCTTCTTAAATCGTGCAATAATATTCCTGCAGTGCATTTATAAATAACACTATCTATTTGCCCTTTTGCTGTTTCATTTAATGAGTAATTGTAAAAAGGCAATAGTTCGGTATAATCTTCTTTGTGTTGGTTTTTGGCTCCTAAAATGATATCATTCAATTTAACAGAAGCATTATAATAGTAATTGTAATGGCTAACTGTATTATTATAAATCCTTTTGGGGATGGTAAACTTTTTGTTCCCCGTTTTTTCGGCAGGGAGTAATCGGCTTTGGTATTTCTCTGGTTTTGTTAATTCAATAGAAGTGTTAGGCTGTGCGCTTAAAAAGCTACAACTTAGTAGGAGAATGCCTAAAAGGGCCTGTTTTGGATAATTTAAAAATTGGCGCATAAAATCCATTAAAAATACAGTTATTTCTGCACCATACAGATATAAAACCGAACCAATCCTTACCTTTAACCAGTTTTTATAATATGAATAAAATAAATACCGGAAATACATTTAAACGATTAAGGAATACTTATCGTTTGGTAATTATGAATGACGACACTTACGAGGAAATGGTGGCATTCAGATTATCTAGGCTAAGTGTATATATAGGGTTAAGTACTGTATTTGTTTTGTTAGTAGGATTAACCATTGCTTTAATTGCTTTTTCTCCATTAAAGTATTATATACCCGGATATGGTACTAAGGAAAGTAGAGCCGCATTACAGGTATTAAAAATCAGGACAGATTCTCTGGAAAATGAAATTAGATACAAAGAGCAGTACCTAGAAGGGATCAAAAAGGTATTGGCAGGAGATAAACCAGCTACATTAGACACAGTCCCATTGGCCTTACCTAAAGTAGAAGCATCTAACGATTAAATCGTATTCATGAAAAACAAGTTTCAACAAACTTATATTCCCCTTATTGTATTATTTGGAGTTGTAAATACTATTTGCTTTCTATTTAGTGATGCATTAAAGCAAAAACAAATAGATCCTATTATGGTAGCTGGGGCTAATACATTATTGTTTATAATTTGTGCCATCAGTTTACGGTCCCAAATCAAGTCGGCTAACAATACCAATCCCCACGCAATGGTAAGAAGTGTAATGGGGTCTGTTGTTTTAAAATTATTTGTATTAGGAACGGCAGCGTTTATTTACTTGTATAATGTGGGGGAAGCCCAAAGTGTAAATGGGATTTTTGTTAGTATGGGATTGTATATCGTCTATACTTGGTTAGAAGTGAAAATGGCCATGCAAATAAAACCTACTAAAAAAGATGGCAGCAATTGAGCATCCATTGCATGAATTGGTTCGGTTTTTACCAGCAGGTAGTTTTGACTATGTTGTAAAATACCTCTACCAATATAAGGTACATTTAACAGTTGCTAAAAGCAGAAAATCAGTGCTGGGCGATTATAGACACGCACACCAAGGGAACAATCATCGAATTAGTGTTAATGGGAATTTGAATTCGTATGAATTTTTAATTACCCTTTTACATGAATTAGCCCACTTGCTCACATTTGAACAGTATCAAAATAGGGTAGAACCTCATGGCAAAGAATGGAAATCAATCTACAGTAAACTCTTGATTGATTTTGTTGGATTTGGGGTATTCCCAACCGAAATTGTTTCTGCGTTACAAAAATCAATAATTTCCCCTGCAGCCACTGCAAATGGAGAGACAGAATTATTGATGGTTTTAAGAAAATACAATACTAGCAAAAAAGAAGGGGTTTGTTTTATTGCTGATTTGCCAGAAGGGGCCCTATTTAGGCTTTCTAATGGCAAGGTATTTAAGAAAGGAGAACTCCGCCGAAAGCGTTACACTTGTATTGAGTTAAAAACAGGATTGATGTATACTGTTAGTGCAATAACAGAAGTTAAACAGGTGGAAGTAATTCATCCATAAAAAAGGCCATTGAGAAATAATGATTCCCAATGGCTTTTGAATAGTTCAAATATATATTATGCAACAGCTTGCTTCACTAATGCAGCAGCTTCACTTAATTGAATTGCAGATTGAACTTTTAATCCACTTTCGTCAATTAATTTCTTGGCTTCAACAGCATTGGTTCCTTGTAATCTTACAATAATTGGGATATTGATATTGCCTAGTTTATTATAAGCTTCAATTACTCCAGCTGCAACACGATCACATCTTACAATACCTCCAAATATATTGATCAGAATGGCTTTTACATTTGGATCTTTCATAATGATGCGGAATCCTGCTTCAACGGTTTGTGCATTTGCAGTACCGCCTACGTCTAAAAAGTTCGCTGGTTCTCCGCCGCTCAATTTGATCATATCCATGGTTGCCATTGCCAATCCCGCACCATTTACCATACAACCAACATTGCCATCTAATTTAACAAAATTCAAATTGTATTGACCTGCTTCAACTTCTGTAGGATCTTCTTCAGTTACGTCTCTCAAAGCAGCTACATCAGCATGACGCATTAAAGCATTGTCATCAATATTCATTTTGCAATCAACAGCAATAATTTTTTCATCACTTGTTTTAAATAGTGGATTTATCTCTAACATTCCACAATCTAAACCTACATATGCATTGTATAAATTCGTTACGAATTTTACACAGTTTTTAAAAGCTTCTCCGCTTAAACCTAAATTAAAAGCAATTTTTCTTGCTTGAAAACCTTGTAAGCCACCGCCAGGGTGTACCCACTCTTTAAATATTTTTTCAGGTGTATTATGAGCTACTTCTTCAATATCCATTCCTCCTTCAGTGCTATACATCACCACATTCATTCCCTTTGATCTATCTAACAAAATAGACAAATAGAATTCTTTAACTGGATTGGGGCCAGAATAATAAACATCTTGTGCAACTAAAATTTTACTGACTTTTTTTCCTGCATCGCCTGTTTGAATGGTTACCAATGTGCCGCCTAAAATATTTTTAGCAATACTGGTAACATCTTCAGCACTTTTGGCAACTGCCACACCTCTTTGTTCTGTACCAACAATTTTCCCTTTCCCGCGTCCGCCAGCATGTATTTGGGCTTTCACTACGGCAAAATTATTGCCAGTTTGGGTTTTAATTTGACGATAAGCCTCTTCGGCCGCCATTACAGTGTCAACTGCTATACCTTCCTGTACAGGAACTTGGTATTTTTTGAGTAATTCTTTAGCCTGGTACTCATGAAGATTCATATGGAACAATTTTTGCGAAGATAAGATAATCGTAGATGCAGATTTAAACCTTTTGTTAAAATTGTTGTTGTAACATTAATTTTTGTATTTTTGAAAATCTAAATAAAAATCAACATGAAAAAAATGGCATTAACGCTGTTAAGTACAGCTTTTTTAGCAGGCATTTATTCTTTTACTGGAGTATCTAGTATTAAAGAAGTAATCACTTATAAAGTAGAAGCTGGAAAGAGTCGCGTTGACTGGGTAGGTTCTAAAAAGAATGATTTCCATACTGGCTTTTTCAATGTTAAAAGTGGATCTGTACAAGTAAATGCAGGTAAAGTAACTGGTGGTGAGTTTGTTATTGATTTAGCTAATATTAAAGTTACAGATGCTGCAGGTGCTAGATTAGAAGGTCACTTAAAGTCTGGTGATTTTTTTGATGTTGCAAAATATGGTGAAGCAACTTACAAAATCACCAATGTTGTTTATAGCGATGATACCAACGCTACAATTACTGGAGAATTAAATTTGAAGGGAGCTAGCTTACCGGTAAGTTTTAAAGCCGCTATTCGTAGCGCAGACGAGAAAGGTTTATTTGCAGAAGC
Source organism: uncultured Sediminibacterium sp. (assembly GCA_964612195.1). Classification (GTDB taxonomy): domain Bacteria; phylum Bacteroidota; class Bacteroidia; order Chitinophagales; family Chitinophagaceae; genus Sediminibacterium. The sequence continues at coordinate 11,774 of CAZTDV010000053.1, read as the reverse complement.
TTTCTTTGCAATGGATAGAACCTTATTTGGAATTAACTACGGTGTAGGAAATATTGCTAAGGATGTACAAGTTGCTGTTCATCTTTACGCTACTAAGTAATTATTGATTACTAATTATATTAAAAAAGTCCCGATTGCTTAATGTAGTCGGGACTTTTTGTTGCTATTGTTATAATTATAAATAACGTTCTTCAATTATTTTCTTATGATGCAATAAGTGACCAAATAAGATAAATGCTATTGCATTAGCAGTTACTTTTTTATCACTGGCAATACCATTATTTAATAGCTGATCTTCAGATAAAGAACTAATTAATAAATCAGTAGACTTTCTGAGCGCTTTAAGTTCTTCTTTTAATGAAATAAAAGTTCTTGTATTGGCCTGAGCATTTTGAGCATAAAGGTTCTCATCAAAACCAGGTAGAGGGGTTGCATCGTTTCTGGCAATCCTCAATAATCTATATTGCATTATTCTTTCTGTGTCAATTACATGTTGAAGAAGATCTTTTAAAGTCCATTTCCCTTCTGCATATGCATAGTCTCCTTTTTCATCAGGTAGGTTTAAGAAAAAATACGTGAGTGGGTAAGACAATAGCTTTACGGCTTCTTGAATATCAGAAACTTCAACTTGATTAATATATCCTTCAAAATAGGACGGGTATTCTCCTGATAGGGGCTTTGGCATGGTTATTTTTTGGGGTTAGTACTTGTTTTAATTGCGATAGTAGACGATGATTTAAATTCATGGGCCATTTTCACTGCTTCAAAAGCGTTAACAATTCCACCCGTTTTAGATAAAGATTTGAAAGGAACAATCGTTGGATCTAGACCAGGCTTTAAACACTTTATTTCATCTGCAGGTTTGTAAACCGATTGTTCAATTATTTTCTTAATATCAATTGCAGTTAAATGTGGGTAATAAGATTTTAATATGGCTGCCATTCCTGAAACAATCGGCGTAGCCATGCTGGTACCTTTTAAATTTCCATAGTTGTTACCTCCAGGAATAGTGGAATAAATTTTTACACCAGGGGCAAACACATCAACGTTTTGTTGGCCATAACTACTGAAATCTGCTGCAATACTTGGACCTAAATTAGGGTCACTACTTGCACCTACAGTTATATAGTTTTTTGCAAAAGATTTCCAATGGTTTAACCATGGATTAGGGAAGTTCTCTACAGAGTCAAGGTTTTCCGCATCATTGCCTGCAGCGTGAATTAGTAAAACATCTTTTTGTTCTGCATATTTAACCGCACTATCTACCCATGCTTTTTCTGGAGAAAAAGATTTACCAAAACTCATATTGATAATTTTTGCGCCATGATCTACTGCATAACGAATAGCCAATGCAATGTCTTTATCGTATTCATCTCCATCTGGAACAATTCTTAGAATCATTATTTTTACGTGGTCTGCAACTCCGTCAATTCCCACTCCATTATTCCTAATTGCACCAATGATGCCAGATACATGTGTACCATGGGTAGGACCAGGACCCATTACATCGTTGTTCCCATAAAATCTGTCCGATAAGTTTTCATAATCATCTCCTATTATTTCACGTCTATAATTTGGAGGAGCATTGTCTTTTGATTCAAATGCAGATTTTTTACCTTCAATATATTCTTCTAGTTCTTTTAATGCATTTGAGTTTTTTTCTTCTGGATCAATTTGGAGCATTTTCATCACAGTCAGAAATCCTAATTTCGCATCTCTTGCCGTTTTGGTAATTGGTTCAAATTTTTCTAATTTATCACAATTATATTCTTCCACACCCATTTCTTGACGTAGAATTTTATCGTGTCTTTTTAATGCTTTAGCAGTTACTTCTATAAACATTAAGTCCATCATTTCTTCCTGACTAAAATTTAGTTCCTTTGCCGCTTTAGACCACATTTGGTAATGAGACTTTTCTGCTGCTGAAAGTAAGTTGGTATCAATGTAAGAAGTCTGGAATCGATTCTTCCATTTGTGAAATACCCTGGCTCTTTCGTCCCCTGCTTTTTTGAGGCTTTTACCATCTTTACCTCCCAAAAAATTCCACCCAAAAACGTCGTCTATATATCCGTTTTTGTCATCGTCTATTCCGTTCCCAGGAATTTCTTTCGGATTTCTCCATAATACTTTTTTTAAATCCTCATGGGTGGTGTCTACTCCAGAATCTAATACTGCAACAATAACTGGTTGAGGCTTTTTGTTTTTTGCTGCTAAAAAATCGTAGGCTTTATTTAAGCTTATTCCGTAAACATGGTTTGTTTCTAAATCAAGTAAATGCCAACCCTTCGGTATATCCGATTGAGCAAAAGAAGACAAACCAATTCCACATCCTAAAAAGATGGCAAGCGCTGTTCCACGAATCATGTAGTGTAAATTTTCTCTCTGCACAAATTTGCACAATACTGTTGATATAAAACAAAGCCTCTTTTTAATTTATCAAATCATTAAGCTTAGGCCCCGTTATGATATCCTAACAAAATGTTAAACCTTGCTATATTGTCTCCATTTATCAATGGCAGCTTCCATATCTGCGGGCAATGGGGATTCAAAAAAGATTTCTTGGCCAGTGTGAGGATGAATAAACCCAAGTGTTTTGGCATGTAATGCACACCTAGGACAAGCATCAAAACAGTTGTCTACAAATTGTTTGTATTTCGAGTATATAGTGCCTTTTAATATTTTATCACCACCATATTCTATATCATTAAATAAAGTATGCCCTATATGTTTCATATGCACCCTTATTTGATGAGTGCGTCCTGTTTCTAACTTACATTCAACCAATGTTACATAGTTAAATCTTTCTAACACTTTGAAGTGGGTAATAGCATGCTTACCCGTTTCACCTTCTGGATAAGCGTCAAACATTTTTCGATGTTGTTTATGGCGGGCAATATGTGCGTTAATGGTGCCTTCCTCTTCTTGAATATTACCCCATACGAGCGCAATGTATCTACGATTAACAGTGTGATTAAAAAACTGCTTAGCTAAATGTGCCGCAGCTTCACCAGTTTTGGCTAACACAATTAGGCCTGTTGTGTTTTTATCAATTCTATGTACCAACCCAAATCTTGGTAAGCTTTCTTCGTTTAATTGCGGATTTTGTTGCCTTAAATAATAAGCCACTCCGTTTAACAATGTGCCACTGAAATTGCCAACCCCAGGATGAACCACCATATTGGGCGGTTTATTTATAACCATTAAAAAATCGTCTTCGTAAACAATATTTAATGGAATAGGTTCCTCTTTTAAAATAGTATGTTCTGGGTTGATCAAACTCATTAAAATGATTTCATCCCCTGGCTTGATTTTATAATTGCTTTTAACTGTTTTACCATTTACAGTAAGAAAGCCTGCTTCAATACCTTGCTGAACTTTATTTCTAGTAGCCCCTTCCATATGCATTTGTACCCATTTGTCTATTCGGAAGGGTTCTTGGCCTTTATCTACTGTAAAAATCTTGCGTTCGTACAAGGCATCAGATTGCTCTTCTGAAATTAATTCGGTATCTATCTGCATGCCGCAAAATTAACTTTATTTTTGTGGTATGGAACAGGAAGTCATATTCAAGGATTTAGGTACAAAGAGCTATAAAGAAGTTTGGGATCAGCAAGAAACGCTATTGAAAGCAAATGCTGATATTAAAATGGCTTTTAAATTTGGGAACCAACAATTAAATGCTCCTGAAACCATACCAACCTTACACCATTTACTATTTGTAGAACACCCCCCAGTTTATACTTTAGGTAAAAATGGTAAAGAAGAGCACGTATTAATTAGTGAAGCAGATCGACTTAAAAAAGGGATTGAATATTTTCATATTAATAGGGGGGGAGATATTACTTTTCATGGTCCAGGACAATTGGTAGGTTATCCCATTTTAGATTTAGAAAGGTTTAAAACCGATTTAGGTTGGTACTTAAGATCTTTAGAAGAAGTCATTATTAAAACCATGGCCGACTATGGTTTAAAAGGAGAAAGGAGTGCGGGTGAAACAGGGGTTTGGTTAGATGCCCATATAAAAGGCAAGGAAAGAAAAATATGTGCCATGGGCATTAAGTGCAGCAGATGGATTACCATGCATGGATTTGCTTTTAATGTAAATACAGACCTCACTTATTTCGATCATATAGTTCCTTGTGGTATTCAAAATAAAAAAGTTACTTCTTTAGCACAAGAACTAGGACGAATAGTTGATTTTGAAGAAGTAAAGTATAGGGTTAAGAAACATTTTGAAGCGATTTTCCCTTGTAAGCTAATGGGTGATTCTGATTAGTGAAGAAGGAACTTATTTCTCTCTAACAATTCTCCATTGCAATACAATTCAAAATTATACCATCCACTATGGTAAAAATTGCTTTTTTCTATGATCCAATAATCTTCTTTCAAATTGGTAATATTATGTAACAATATTTTACCATCATAAATAAAAAGGCTGTATCGTTTAGTATTGGTATTGGGTAATTGAATGGTAAGATTCCCTTTTGAATTGGTAAAAACATAGATGGATGGAGCCCAATTGTCTTGTATTTGCCTTGTTGTTGATATCATGACTGCAGGTGAAAACTGTACACTTCTTTTGCCAATTCTTGTTAGGGTGTCTTTGGTATTGGCAAAGATGGAATCCTTAAATTTTTTGTAATCACTTGCAGATAACTCTTTGAATAATTTGTTTTTGATAAAAATCTTTTGGCTTAAAGTTCTTTTGTTTGCAGTTTTTGAAGCTATTTTTTGAGCTTCAGCTAAATTGAAAAAGCCGAGAAAACAAATTAAAATTAAAATTAAACGTCTCATACTCATTACAAATATATTTTTTTTAAGGCTAAAAAACTAAGCTCCCCGGAGCTAAACTTCTGTTGCCTTGTAATCCTCCACTATGTATGATTAGAATATTTGAATTAGGGTTAAAATATTGATGCTTAATTAATTGTTCTGTAGCATAAAAAAGTTTTGAAGTGTACACAATATCAGTAGGTACTTGTTCTCTTTTGAATAATTGGTTCATATATTCAATTAATTCAGCAGGATGTTTAGCATAGCCTCCAAAATGATAGTCGTGTATTGTTGTAAAAGATTTATTTTTTTGTGGTGGGAGTAAAGCTGTTACCATATCATTTAGCCCAATATTATTTTTTAGCACACTAATTCCTGTTACCAATTGGGTTTCATTCGATCCTATTACAAGGCCAGCTAACATAGTTCCTGTACCACATGCACAAATAATATGTGTAAATGAAGAACAATCTTTATCAGTTAATATAGTAGCTGCTCCAAGGGCCCCATTGATGCCATAGCCTCCTTCATTGATCCAAAACCATTCTTTATTGGCAAATTCTTGCATCACCACTTCTTTGTATTTATAAGCATCTCTAGAAATAAAATGCAATTGCATACCCAATGCTTTTGCTTCCAATAAACTTGGAGAATTGTTTAATTCGCCTCTAATAAATCCAACTGAAGCTAACCCATTTATTTTGCAAGCTGCAGCAAGGGCTACTATATGGTTGGAGTATGCTCCGCCAAAACTAGCGATGGTATTGCATTTGAGCCGTTTTGCTTCCTCCAGATAAAACCTCAATTTAAACCATTTATTCCCACTTACAATAGGATGAATTAAGTCTGTTCTAAGTGTTGAAACTTTAATATTTTCAGTTCCTAAGGAATTAAGCTCCTGTACAATGATTTTATTTAAGTCGAATAACATTTTTTTGTCAATTGTTGCAATGTTAAATGATTTAACTTTGTATTGTAAAATTAAGTTATGAAACCTACCCTTGTAATTTTAGCAGCTGGAATGGCCAGCCGTTATGGAAGCATGAAACAAATACAGTCTTTTGGCCCAGATGGAGAAACCATCATGGACTATTCCATTTATGATGCCATTGAAGCTGGTTTTGGTAAAGTTGTATTTATTATACGCGAAGAATTTGCTGAGCAGTTCAAAAATATTTTTGAACCAAAATTAGCTGGCAAAATTGCTACAGATTATGTTTATCAATATTTAGCCGCATATACTAATGGTTATCCAATACCAGCTGATAGAGCAAAGCCATGGGGTACTGCACATGCTGTATTGTGTTGTAAAGGGAAAGTAAATGAGCCCTTCGCTGTTATTAATGCCGATGATTATTATGGTCGTGACGCTTTTCATAAAGCATATGAATTTTTAACCACTAGTTGCAACAATTCTACTTTTGCTTTACTAGGATATGAATTGCAAAAAACCTTAAGTGAGAATGGAAGTGTAAGCAGAGGTGTTTGTACTGCAGATTCCAATAATAATTTGACAGAAATTAATGAGCGCACTAAAATTTATCGCGAAGAAGGGACAATAGTTTTTGAAGATGAAAATGGTAAAACTCCTTTAGCTGGTAGTAGCTTAGTGAGTATGAACTATTTCTGTTTCTCACCCGCTTTTATTGATATATGTGAGAATATGTTCACTGAGTTTTTAGCCGCTAAAGGTCAAGAGTTAAAGTCGGAGTTTTTTATCCCATATGCAGCCAACGAGTTTATTCAATCTGGCAAAGGGGTATTAAAAGTACTGCCTACTTCGGCTCAATGGTTTGGCGTAACATACAAAGAGGATGCTCCTGGAGTTCAAGCTGCCATTAGTAAACTGGTAGAAGATAAAGTGTATCCATCTTCTCTATGGAAATAAACAATTAATTGTATTCAAATAAAAAGGTCTCAGCTGCTATAAGTAACTGAGACCTTTTTTATTTTATAAAAGAATATCTATTTTCCGTAGGCTTTAACAAAATAAACGCAGTCTTCTAATTTATTAATTTGAACTTTTCTTTCAACTCCTTTTAAAGACGATTTGCTAGGAAGTTTTACTCTCTGAAAAGCGGTGTCACTTTTCTTTAAATCTTCAATAATTGAATGAATATTTTTTGACTTCACTGCAAATGCTACACCATCTGCTTGAGCTTGCTTTGTACTTAAAACTCCAATTACTTCACCATTCTTGTTGAATACTGGGCCGCCTGAGTTACCAGGATTGGCGCTTATTTGAATTTGATAAGAAAGTGAATCGCCATTGAAACCAGATTTTGCACTTAAATAACCCATACCATATACAATCTCATTTCTAGGATATCCTAAAGTGAAAATTTCTTCTCCTAAATCAGCATTGTTTTTTTGAATGGTGTAAGGAATAGACTTTATAGATTCATATTCTTCATCGTTAATTTTTAATATGGCCAAATCTTTAACGTGGTCAATTAAAACAATGGAAGACTTAAATTCCTTTCCTTTACTATCTACTACAATAGCCCCTGTTCCTTTAAGTATATGTGCATTGGTAACTATATACCCTTTAACATCTACTAAAAATCCTGATCCACCACTTAATAGTCTTGCATTGATAGGAATTTTAGAAGTCACTTCGTTTATAATATTTCCCTGGTATTGTTGATTTCTCTTGACAACTTCTAAATCTTTACCTAATTGTTCTAGTTTAGGATCGTTTACTGCAGTGGAGAAATACATAGCCAAACCACTAATGAATAAAGCAATTACTCCACCAACAGAAGCAGCAATTGCAGTGACTCTTTTATATTTATTAAAGAGCTGAATTACTTTTCCTTTATGGCTTAAAGCACCTCCTTCGTTAAGGTCTCCTCTTACTAATAGGTTTTGGTGAACTTCATGTAATGTTTGTTTAATCTGAATATTGGCTGAATAATCGGCAATTTGATGTAAGAACATATTATGTTCAACTACCATCTGATCAATTTCAGGGGTAGTATTGCGTAGATTCTCAAAATAAGCACGCTCTTCAGGGCTCATTTCTCCGCTGAGGTATCTTTCAATTGCGTCTAATAATAAAATATCATCCATATACTTACTCTCCAATATTATATTGCGAAAAGAACAATTTCTTTAATCTCATCAAACACTTGTACTTCTGGTTTTTAGCGTTGTCTGCATTAGTGTATCCAAATTCGGCTGCCAATGCATTCATGTCCATTTTTTTTAGATAATAACCCTGTAACAAACTTTTGCAAGGTTCACCTAAACTATTTAAAGCCCTATCCATTATAACGAACTCCGCATTTCTCTTTTCATGGGTTTCTAAATCTTCTTCTACAGCAACTGTTTCTTCAAACCCATCAACCGAACCAGTAAACCTACCCATTTGTTGAAGCCTTTTTAACCAAAGCCTTCTGCAAACCGAATAGAGATATGTTTTAATTTGACAGGTAAGCACGAAAGAATCCGTTTGAGACTTTTCATATAAAGCAATCATTGCTTCCTGAAATATGTCTCTAGCTTCGTCATAGCTCCCATTATTATTCAGTATAAAGGCCTGAATCATATTAAAATTATCTTTATATATGATTTCGACCGCTTTTGAATCATTGTGAGCCAGACCCTTCAATAATGCTTGTTCGTTCGTATCTCCTTTCACTATCTGTTCCTTTAATACAGTTATTGGCTTAAAAGTAACCCAAAATAGCCCTAAATAATTTCAAAAAAAAAATTTGAAACATCGGGTTACCTTTTTCTCGTTGGCGTATTAATCTGTAATCATTCAAACTAAAAAAGAAAAAAAATGAAAAAATTGTTATTCGTTTTAGCATTAGGCGTATTCGCATCTTGCGCTGGAGAAAACAAAGAAGCTGCTGCTGACACTACTGCAACAACTGTTGACACTGCTGCTGCAACTGTAGATACTACTGCTGCTCCTGCTGTTGACACAACTAAGAAGTAATTAGAACAATCTGTTGGTGAAGAGAAATAGTGAGGTCTAGCTTGCGGAAAGTACAACAGATTTAAAAGTTTCATATGGCAAGCAATCGTTAGAAGCCGCTCCGTTTCCACGGAGGGGCTTATTTTTTTATCTAATTGAATAAAAACTAACTAACCTTAGTTTAATATTTTTCAAATAAATTTTTTGCTTCCCAATCAATTCTTATATTTGAAATATCATGCAAACGGCAATTAACAACTGGTTTTATTCTTTTTATTATTTCTTCTTTATGAAAAGGAGCCGGGTCCAGTTTGCAAAAGCATAAAAGTTTTAAACAACATATAGGTCCCGGCAAATAGCCGGGATTTTTTTTATCTATATAGCAATGAACAAAACAAAAGAAATAAATACCATCCCAAAAATTAGCTTGAATCCGCAAGCTTCAGGTATTTGTATTCAAGGATATGAAGGCAGTTTTCACCAAGTTGCTGCAAGACATTTTTTCGGTAAAAATGTGGAGGTAATTCCTTGTGCATCATTTAGACAATTGATAAAGCTTGCTTTAGATGCTAAATCTTCTAAAGGTGCAGTAATGGCCATTGAAAACTCTATTGCAGGAAGCATTTTGCCCAATTATAATTTATTGCAAAAAGCAAATTTGAAAGTAGTAGGAGAAGTTTATTTATCTATTAGCCAAAATTTGTTGGTAAATAAAGGAGTGGGTCTTTCAGATATAAAAGAAGTGCATAGTCATCCGATGGCAATTTTACAATGTCTTGATTTTTTAGAATCATACCCATTTAAGCTAATTGAAACAGAAGACACTGCATTAAGTGCTAAATATGTTCATCAACATAAGAGTAAACATACAGCTGCAATAGCAAGTAAATTGGCCGCCGAATTATTTGATTTAGAAATTTTAGCGCCAGATATCCAAACTCAGAAAAATAATATTACCCGCTTTTTAATATTACAGCGAACTAAAGAGGCAAAACAAGTTGTAGGGGCCAATAAAGCATCTATTTATTTTCAAACCAACCATTCAAAAGGAATTTTAGCAAAAGTGTTAACTGAAGTGGCTAAAACAGGTATTAATTTAAGTAAGCTTCAGAGCATGCCAATTCCAGGCAGTCATTTTAAGTATGGTTTCTATGCAGATATGGAGTTTGATCAGCTAAAACAATTTGATAGCATGATGCATAAAATTGAATCGCAAACGAATAATGTTAAGGTATTTGGGATTTATAAAAAAGGAAAATTGGTAAAAGGATAACTATGCAGATAACTAAGTCTAAAAGATTAGAAGGGATTGGAGAATACTATTTTTCTCAAAAGCTCAGAGAGATTGAACAACTCAATAAAGCTGGGAAAAATATTATCAATTTAGGAATAGGCAGCCCTGATTTGCCACCACACCCATCTGTAATTAAAGCATTACAAGAACAAGCTGCTTTAAGCACCACACATGCATATCAATCTTATAAAGGAGTGCCTGCTTTAAGAAATGCAATAGCTAGTTGGTATGAAAAATACTATCAGGTTAGTTTAAATCCGGAAACTGAAGTATTGCCGTTATTAGGTAGTAAAGAAGGGATCATGCATATCTGTATGACTTATTTAAATGAAGGAGATCAGGTATTGATTCCGAATCCTGGTTACCCAACCTATACTAGTGCAGTAAAATTGGCTGGTGGCACACCTGTTTATTTTGATTTAACAGAAGAAAATAACTGGGAGCCCAATTTTGAGGCATTAGAAGCAAGTGATTTAAGTAAGGTTAAATTAATGTGGGTGAATTATCCACAAATGCCAACAGGCAAAAAACCAAGCATTGAGCTATTTGAAAAATTGATTGCATTTGGTCAGCAACACCAAATTTTAATATGTCACGACAATCCATATAGTTTCATTTTAAATGATGAGCCAATGAGTTTGTTAAAAATTGCTGGGGCAATGGATACAGCTATAGAATTGAATTCATTAAGTAAAAGCCAAAATATGGCAGGATGGAGAGTAGGGATGTTATGTGGTGCAGCAGATAGAATTAATGAAGTATTAATTTTTAAAAGCAATATGGACAGTGGAATGTTTTTGCCTGTTCAACACGCTGCAGCGGCTGCATTATGTTTAGGCAGTGAATGGTATGATTCAGTTAATGAAGTTTATGCAAAGCGAAGAGAAAAAGTATTTGAATTATTAGATACACTGCAATGTAAATACAGTACCAATCAGGTGGGCATGTTTGTATGGGCCAAAATTCCAAATGGCTTAAAAGATGGATATGAATTGAGTGACCAGGTATTGTATAATAGTAATGTATTTATTACTCCAGGAGGCATTTTTGGTTCTGCAGGTAACCAGTATATAAGGGTAAGTTTATGTGGAAGCGTTACCAAGTTTGAGGAAGCTATTCAAAGAATTGAGGCACAAAAGAAGAAATAAAAAAAAGATTATGGTTATTACAATTGTTGGGATAGGGTTAATTGGAGGTTCTCTTTCTTTGGCATTACAAGAAAAGGGTTTGGCTAATCATGTAATTGGGGTCGAAAATGATCCTGCACATGCTTCCAAAGCAATTGAATTGGGTTTGGTTCATGAATGTTTACCATTAGTAGATGCAATAAAAAAATCATCTTTAATCATTATTGCAACACCTATAAATGCAGCTGAACAATTATTGCCTACCATTTTAGATATGGTTAGTGAACAAGTGGTTTTTGATGTTGGCTCCACTAAATCAAAAATTGTGGAAGCGGTTAAACAGCATGTGAATAGAGGAAGATTTGTTGCAACTCATCCTATGTGGGGAACAGAAAATAGTGGACCAACAGCTGCAATTAAAGGCGCATTTAGTAAAAAAGCAACTGTTATTTGCGATAAATCGCATTCTGATGCAGACGCATTAGAAATGGTTGAAAAACTATACGCGTTATTAGAAATGCATATTCTATACATGGAATCTACTGCACATGATATGCACGTGGCATATATTAGCCATATATCACATATTACTTCTTTTGCGTTAGCTAACACTGTTTTAGAGAAAGAGCGTGAAGAAGATGCCATTTTTGAACTA
>CAZTDV010000052.1:0-23346 GCA_964612195.1 uncultured Sediminibacterium sp. | reverse complement strand
TGTTGCCCTCTTCCATAGTCAAAACAATGAAAATGTACTTTAATCCCCTGAGCTTGAAAAGCAGGTAATTTGTAAAAAACATCACTGGCACCCCCATAATTAGCAGGGTAGGGAACATCAAAAGAAATAATATGTAAGTGCTTTTCCAAAATTAGAGACGGCTATAAAAGGCTATTAATTGATTGGACTCGTTCTCCCAGTTCAACACTTTAGTTGCTTTGGAGCATTCTTGTTGGAGTCTGCTGTAAAGAACATCATCCGAGAGTAAATTGTTCAGAGCGGTTGCAATTGTGGAAGGATTAGTGTCATTTATTAGAAAAGCGAATGGATGTTCTTTTACAATCTCGGCATACATTGGATAATTTACACAAAGCTGGGGTATACCTGCAGCCATATAATCGAAGAAGCGGTTGGCCAAAGAATAGTACTGATTAATCCCTTCTGGTTCAAATAGGGTAATCCCAATATGTGCCATTGGGGTAAGCATTTTTAATTCAGCTGGGGGTATGGGGGGATGGATAAAGACCTTTTGTTCCAGACCATACTCCTGAATTAAGGCGGTAGTTTGGGCTAAAAAGTTTCCCTGTCCCACAATTAAGAGCGGAGCATTCACCCATTGCATTGCTGGAATAAGCTGTTCAAAAGCTCTTCCGTGGTTAACCGCCCCTTGATATATAATAAATTTTGATTTAAACTGATTATTAATAAATTGTATTAGTTTATTTGAAGTAAAAGTATATAGTAATTGATGCTGTATCTTGGGTTCTTCTGCCAAAACGGCGCCTTTTTGAGTGGTGTTTTGGTGCAAGAGATTGGGTTCATTTGAGATTGATGGGAGGTTCCGAATGACTTCAAGTTTAATTTGAAGTCGCTCGGAAAATAGGTCGGCCAAGTGTTGGTTGACCGTATAACCTTGTTTGAAATGAGGTACTGCTGTTCGTTCAATCCATTTCCAGACGGCTTTTACCCTTGGTCTACTGCGAACCTCCTTCATTTCAGTAAAATACTCATGGGCGTCATATACCCTCTTCTTGCCCCTGAGCCAGGTAGCTACCCATACTGGGAGGATGGTATCTAAATCAATTGAGCACGCTATATCATATGATAATGAGCATAATACAATGAATAACTTAATATTAAATTCTATATAAAATAGTGGTCCTTTTTGAAAAATACAGTTCAAGCGTTGTTGCTGGTATGAGGTACCATAAAGCGGTGGAATGGGCAGTGGGATAGATTTAACCCTATTAACCCCAATAATCCTTACCTGAAACCCATGGGCTGCTAAGCTGCTGCAGATTCGGTGCATCCGCTGGTCGTAGCTGATATCATTGGTAACGGTGAAAACAATGGACTGCATCAAACAAATATAGTTTCAATATTAACTGGAAGTATATTCACTTTTTTTGGTGGATAACTCCTGCTTTTGTTAATTGTAATTTTATTATTAATTAATAACAATAAAAACGTATAAATAATTGATATTAAGTATTATAAGTGTTTAGTATTAATCTTTTATTAGCCCCTTTTTGCCTATACCCTTTTTTATTCTACACTTGTTATTCACAATAGCCCTTCAGCCCTATAAATTCTTCTTCTTTTACCTTATGTTCGCAAGTACTAAACAACGATAACGTGAGATTAAAATCATTAGAAATCAAGGGGTTTAAAAGTTTTGCTGATAAAACAGTAGTAAGCTTTGACGAAGGTATAACAGGGATCATTGGACCAAATGGTTGTGGAAAAAGTAATATCATCGATAGCATTCGTTGGGTAATTGGAGAGCAAAAGATTTCTGCTTTAAGAAGTGAAAATTTAGAAGCATTGGTTTTTAACGGAAGTAAAACCAGAAGTGCAAGTGGATTGGCTGAAGTGAGTTTAACTTTTGAGAACACCAAAAATTTACTCCCTACCGAATTTAGTACGGTAACAGTCACCAGAAGATTTTATAAAAATGGGGAGAGTGAATACCGACTCAATGATGTGACTTGTAGGTTGAAGGATATTCATAATTTGTTTTTGGATACTGGGGTGAGTACCGACAGTTATGCCATCATCGAATTGGGCATGGTAGACGATATCATCAAAGACAAAGAGAATAGCCGTAGAAGAATGTTGGAGCAAGCAGCCGGAATTACCATTTACAAAACCCGTAAAAAAGAGGCTAAGAATAAATTGGATGCTACCGAGCAAGACTTGGCTCGTATTGAAGACCTTTTATTCGAAATCAATAACCAATTAAAAACCTTGGAAAGCCAGGCTCGCAAGGCAGAGAAGTTTTATGAAATTAAAAAAGAGTACAAAGAAGTAGCGGTTGAATTGGCCAAAGCTGCTTTGGAAGGATTCAATATTTCTTATCGCGAATTAACCGAGCAACAGGAGTTAGAGTTAGATAAGAAAATGCAATTGGAGGCGGAAATTGCCACTGAAGAAGCGGCTATTGAGCAAGAGAAAGTTTCTTTTATTGCCCAAGAAAGAGCCCTTCAAAGCATGCAACATGGGTTTAATGAGTTGCAACAAAACCTTCGTTCAACGGAGAATGATAAAAACTTAGCCAGTCAAAAACTGCAATATTTAAGAGAAAAAGAAACCAACCTAAAGGATTTCTTAGAAAAAGCCGAAGGTCAATTAAAAACCATTGGCGATTCTATTGAATATTCTCAAATGCAAGTGGGTGAGGAAGAAGCGAATTTGGCGGTATTGCAAGATCGTGTTACCGAAGCCAAAGTGGAAGTAGAAACCAAGCGCCAAGTATTTGATGAAAAACGATCTGGGGTAGATGCAGTAAGAAATCAATACCAGCAATTTCAACGCAATCAGTTTGATGCGGAGAAAAAAGTAGCTGTTGCTGATACGTCTATTCAGAATTTGCAGCGTATGCAATTGCAGTTAAACGATGAAAGAACCAATCGTTTACAGCAATTGGCTCAACTACAAGCAGAGAGTGCAGAAAAGGAAGAAGCTTTAGAAATGAAGCGGGTAGACTTGGTTCAATTACAAGAGCAGCACGAAAAAACCAAAGAACAGATTTTTGAAACCCAGCAACAGTTAGAAGTGTTGAGAGGAGAGCTGGCCGATGAGAACCGTAAATTAGACGCCAAGCGCAACGAATACAATTTGTTGAAAAGCTTGATTGATTCAATGGAAGGTTATCCAGAGAGCATCAAGTTCTTGCATAAGAACAATGACTGGAACCATGCAGCTCCTATTTTATCGGATATTATTTATGTAAAAGAAGAATATCGTACCGCTGTTGAAAATGTATTGGAGCCTTACCTGAATTATTATGTGGTGAATAATTTAGGGGAAGGATTAAAAGCCGTTCATTTATTAGATGATAACAAAAAGGGCAAAGCCAATTTCTTTTTATTAGACCAATTTGCCAATTTTCAAAATAATACCCACCAGCCAGCCAATACGCTAAAAGCATTAGATGTAATTGAAGTGGATGACCAATATTATAAACTTGCTGAATACTTATTAGGCAATGTTTATATTGGGGAGAATGAAGAAGCCATCCACAACTCAAATGGAGCAGTTGTTTTAGAAAAAACAGGCAAATACGTTAAAGGAAAATATACCCTAACAGGAGGGAGTGTTGGATTATTTGAGGGTAAAAAAATTGGTCGTGCCAAGAACTTAGAAAAATTAGCAGAAGAAATTCAAGACCAAGAATCGGTGGTTAGTTTATTAAAAGCAGATATTCAAGCCAAGCACAATGAAGTCATCACTTTTAGTGATCAACTAAAAGAGCATGCCATTAGAGCAACCGAGCAAGAAATTAATCAATTGACCAATCAGGTTTTTGCAGCTAAAAATAAAATTGAAAACTTGCAAGCTGCCCAACAAAATGGCGAACAGCGCTTGGCCGATATTGAAGGTCGTTTGCAAGATGAGCAAGATGCTATTGCCGAAACAAGAGAAGTATTGATTGAATTAAATGTTCAATTACAAGATACGGCCGAGCAAATGCGCAATCTAGAGCAAGATTACCAAGAATCGGAGCAAGCGTATCATTTTGCTTCGGGTCAGTTTAATGAAACCAATTTACAATTGACACGTCAGCAAAGTAAATTGACAACCATTAAGCAAGAATTATTATTCAAAGAGAATCAATTGAACGATTTGCACGAGCAAATCAAGACCAATACGGCTCAATTAGCAGAGGCAGAACAAGCAATTGTAGACGGAGTAGCTTCTTTACAAGAAGTAGAGCAATTATTGCTCGAATTAATGCGTAATAAAGAAGCAGAAGAAATCAAGTTGAATGAAGCAGACCAGGCTTACTATAATTATAGAAATGCTTTGCAGGAAAAAGAGAGTGCCCTTCGAATGAAAGTGAAGAGCAAAGAAATGATTGATCATTTAGTGAACGAACTAAAAGACAAACTCAATGAACTTAAATTGCAATTGGCTGGAATGAAGGAGCGCTTGCATGTTGAGTTTAAGATTGAGTTAGACGAAATCCTTGATCAACCTAGAACTTCTGATACGCCTTTAGAAGAATTGCAAGCTGCTTCAGATAGAATGCGCAAGCGAATGGACAATATGGGCGAAGTAAACCCTACCGCTATTGAAGCTTACACTGAAATGAAGAAGCGTTACGACTTTATTTTAGAACAGAAGAACGACTTGGTTACTGCTAAAGAAAGCTTGTTGCAAACCATTTTAGAAGTAGAAGAAACAGCCAATCAGTTGTTCTTAGAAACCTTTAATAAAGTAAGAGAGAATTTCCAAAAAGTGTTTAAGGCACTGTTTACCGAAGAGGATACGGCGGATATGTTAATGGTTAACCCAGATAATTTAGCAGATACCGGCATTGAGATTGTGGCTAAGCCGAAAGGAAAACGACCTAGCTCAATTACCCAGTTGAGTGGAGGAGAAAAAACCTTGACTGCAACCGCCTTGTTATTCGCCATTTACCTCATTAAGCCAGCACCATTCTGTATCTTGGATGAGGTGGACGCCCCATTAGATGATGCTAACGTAGGTAAGTTCACGCAGATGATTAAGAAGTTCAGTGATAATTCTCAGTTCATTATTGTAACCCACAATAAGCAAACCATGGGAGCCGTAGACGTGATTTACGGGGTTACCATGCAGGAACCAGGGGTAAGTAAGCTGGTCCCAGTAGATTTCAGGAGTTTGAACTAAAACTATAAAGATTACCTTTGCGCCTCCATTTTATTATTGGGGGCGCTTTTATTATATATATGAAGTACGAGAAAGAAATCAACAGAAGAAAAACATTTGCCATCATCTCTCACCCAGATGCGGGTAAAACTACTTTAACAGAGAAGTTATTGTTATTTGGTGGTGCCATACAAGTGGCAGGGGCAGTAAAGAGCAATAAAATCAAAAAAGGAGCTACTTCCGACTTCATGGAAATTGAACGTCAGAGGGGTATCTCGGTGGCTACTTCTGTAATGACTTTTGAATACCAAAATATCCTTATTAATTTATTGGATACGCCTGGCCACAAAGACTTTGCGGAAGATACTTATCGTACCCTCACTGCTGTAGACAGTGTTATTTTGGTAATTGATAGTGTAAACGGGGTAGAGGCACAAACCAGAAGATTAATGGAAGTATGTCGGATGCGAGATACACCTGTGATTGTATTCATTAATAAAATGGACCGTGATGGAAAGAACAGATTTGATTTATTAGAAGAAATAGAAAAAGAATTAGGAATTTCCCTCCACCCAATGACTTGGCCAATTAATAGTGGTAAAGAGTTTAAGGGGGTGTATAATTTAGACAATAAGAGCTTACGTTTATTCACAGCAAGTACCAAGGCAGAGGAAGAAGACGTGATTGCCATTACTGATTTAGCTGATCCTGTATTAGATGCTAAAGTAGGAGTTAGAGATGCCAATCAATTAAGAGAAGATGTGGAATTGATTGATGGGGTTTATGGAGAATTAAATCCTGCAGATTATTTAAGTGGATCCATAGCACCTGTGTTTTTTGGATCGGCGGTGAATAATTTTGGGGTAAAGGAAATGCTGGACACTTTTATTAGAATTGCACCAGTACCTCGATCTCGTGAAACAACTACCCGAACGATTGAAGTGGGTGAAGAAAAGTTCAGTGGGTTTATTTTTAAGATACACGCTAACCTAGACCCTAAACATAGAGACCGCATTGCCTTTATGCGAGTTTGTAGTGGAAAGTTCGAGCGTAATAAATATTATCATCATGTTCGTCTAGATAAAGACATGCGCTTTAGCAATCCCTATAGCTTTATGGCTCGCTCTAAAGAGGTAGTGGAAGACGCTTATGCGGGTGATGTGGTCGGTTTATTTGATACGGGTAATTTTAAAATTGGTGATACCATGACCGAAGGAGAGAACTACTATTTCAGTGGTATTCCTACTTTCTCTCCCGAAATCTTTAAAGAGTTGGTCAATAAAGATCCAATGAAAACCAAGCAGCTCGAAAAAGGGATTAGTCAGTTGACCGATGAAGGAGTTGCTCAATTATTTACCCAACACGGGGGCAATAAAAAAATCATTGGTTGTGTGGGTGAATTGCAATTTGAAGTAATTCAGTACCGTCTTTTACAAGAATATGGTGCAGCTTGTGAATTCAGAACCCTGCCTTTTTATAAAGCCTGTTGGTTAACCAGCAAAGACCCTAAAAAATTAGAAGACTTCTTACGTTTCAAACAACAAAATGCGGCTGCAGACAAAGATGGACAGCCTGTATACTTAGCACAAAGTGAATGGTTCTTGAATACAGAGATCACTAATAACCCAGACATCACGTTCCACTTTACTAGTGAAGTGCATAAGTAATGCTTGTTCAAGGAATACGTTTAAGGAAATTGTATCTTTAAGTGTATGAACAAATTACTCGGTTTTATCGATTTGCATAATGGGGAAGAAGAAAAAGCCAAAGTACTCGAAAATGTTGTCAGCAATATTAGCTTTAGGGGTGCTAACCTTTGGATATTGGCTTGCGCCATTGTGGTGGCATCGGTTGGATTAAATGTAAATTCAACAGCAGTTATTATTGGTGCAATGCTTATTTCTCCATTAATGGGCCCTATTGTGGGTGCGGGTTTTGCCCTAGGTACCTATGATTTTGTTATCTTAAAAAAGTCAGCAAAAAATTTATTGATTGCCACTGTGGTTAGTTTACTGGTTTCTACTATTTACTTTTTCATCAGTCCTTTTAAAGATGCTCAGAGTGAATTATTGGCCAGAACTTCTCCCAATATTTATGATGTATTGATTGCCTTTTTTGGAGGGTTAGTAGGGGTGATTGCCACTACAAGAGCTGAAAAAGGTAATCCTATCCCTGGCGTCGCAATTGCTACAGCATTGATGCCTCCCTTGTGTACTGCAGGATATGGCTTAGCCATGGGCAACTATACTTATTTCTTAGGAGCTTTGTATTTATATACCATCAATTGCTTCTTTATTTGCTTGGCAACTTTTGCCATTGTAAAATATTTGCAATACCCAATTGTTAATCATATTAATAAACAAAAGCAACAACAAATCAGGAATATTATTTCTGCACTTATTGTTTTAATGATTGTTCCTAGCACTTATTTAGCGTATCAAATGATTCGCGAAAAGAAACTCAAAGCAAGATTAGAAAACTTTGTGAAAAAAGAGTTCATGGATAAAGGACAAATGGTGGTGCATAAAAAGACAACCGTTTTCCCAACTACAAAATTGGAATTGGCTTTCTTATCAAAAAAATTTAGTGATAGTGAGATTGCTGTGTTGAAATCTAAGTTTCCAGCCTATAATTTGCCGAATACTGAATTGGTTATTCTACAAGACTCTATTCCTACAAACAATAGTAATACAACAGAACTTGGCTATTTATTATCCATGCAAAAAGAATTGGATAAGCGCTCTTTAGATCAAGAATACATCTTTAAAGAAATGGCTATTTTATTTCCTGAATTAACGCCTGTTTCAATGGCTAATCACGAATATTTTGCTGGTTCCGATAGCAGCAAAATGGTTACCGTTTTATTGTACCAAAACAAAAACGAGTTAGATACTACAAGTGCTGCCAAACTAAATGCTTGGTTAAAACAAAAATTGCAAAAAGAACACGTGGAATTAATTAGAAAATAAATTATTTGATATGAAAAAATGGATGATTTGTTTTTGTAGCTTATTGTTATTTGTGTCAATGACTTTTGCTCAACCTCAAATGCGCTATACGGTATCTATGCCACAGGCTGCGAAAGGAAAGTTTCATATAACACTTGATGCTGCTGGTTTTAATAAAGATTCCATTGTGTTTAAAATGCCCAACTGGATGCCAGGCTATTATCAATTAATGAATTATGCCAATACCGTAGATTCTTTTTCAGCCCAAAATGCGAATGGGGTTACATTGAAAGTAAATAAAATCAATAGCAATACTTGGGTGGTTCTGAGCAAAGCAAACAGTCCATTTCGCGTTACTTATCAAATTCAAACGAAGCGAAAATTTGTTGCCAATAGTTTTATTGATAGTGCACATGCATATATAGTTCCTGCTAATAATTTCTTCTATGTAGAGTCGATGTTGCAACTGCCGGTGCAGGTAACTATCAACAGCTATAATCAACCTAGATTTAAAAAAATTGCTACAGGATTAGAAAAAGTAAAAGGGAAGACCAATATTTTTAAGGCACCCAATTTTGATATCTTATATGATTGTCCCATTTTGATAGGAGATTTAAAAGAGCTACCAGCGTTTACAGTTCGCGGTGTACCACATCGGTTTATCGGTTATAATATGGGTAGTTTTGATGAACAATTATTCATGAACACTTTGCAAAAAGCAATTGAGCAAGGGGTGAATATTATTGATCATATTCCCTTTAAGGAATATACTTTTATAGGGATTGGGCCGGGTAGGGGTGGCATTGAACATTTGAACAATACCACTGTAAGTTTTAGTGGGAACGAATTAAAAACACCTGCAGACATTAATAGAATCATGAATTTTTTAAGCCATGAGTATTTTCATCATTACAATGTAAAACGAATAAGACCTGTAGAATTAGGACCTTTTGATTATGACAAAGGGAGTAAGACCACTCAGTTATGGATAAGCGAGGGCTTATCCGTGTATTTTGAATACCTGATGGTGAAGCGGGCTAAAATTGTAGATAGACAAACCTTCTTAAATAATCTCGCCAACAATATTACTGCACACGAAAACAATCTTGGTAAAGCCTTCCAAAGCCTATTGCAGGCCAGTTACAATACATGGTCCGATGGGCCTTTTGGCACCAGCGGTATAGATAAAAACAAAGCCATTTCTTATTATGATAAAGGGCCAGTGGTAGGTATGATATTAGACCTTGCTATTCGTAATGCTTCAAAAAACCAATTCAGTTTAGATCATGTAATGCGCTTGATGTACAAAGAATATTATCAGCGATTGAATAGAGGTTTTACCGATGCGGAGTTTCAAGCTGCATGTGAGCAAATGGCAGGCGTTTCTTTGGCGAATGAATTTGAATACATAAGTACCACTAAGCAATTAGATTATCAAAAATATTTGGGATATGCTGGCTTAATCATTGACAGTTCTGAATTAGAAAAAGCAGGCCAAAAGAAATTACAATACAAAATCAGTGTATTGCCTTCTGCAAATAACAATCAATTGACTATTTTAAATAGTTGGTTGGGGGATTAAAATCTCCGTGAAAACACGGTTGCAAATCCTTTCGCGAAACCTTATTTTGTTTCATCAATAAAGGCGTATGCGAAATAGATATTTATTCTCTCTATGCATGATGGTGTTATGGTTAGGTTGCAGCTTAGCGGCTTGCACTCGTATTCCATTACAGAGTATTACACTTTCAGAAAGAATTCAGGAAGAGGGTGCTAGAATGCATCAATTAAATCTATTGCTGATTCAACAATTATTTGCGGAGAAAAAAGCCAGGGTAAATGATTTTATAAAAAACGAGTATACAACCAGCATCATCCATAATATGACCAGTGATTTGGAAGATGATATGGATGCTAAATTAGCATTGCCTCAAATGATGGCGGCTGCACTTCCATTAATTAATGAGCGCCAATATACCATGCAAATGGCATTGGATTCTGCAAAAATTAAAATAGTGGATCAGCTCAATACCGATTTTGCAAAATACAATATGGCCAATACAGAAATGAAACGGTTGTTGGAATCTGCCGTTAAATTAAATGAAGAAAAAAAACAATTATTGAATCAGTCTAATTGGTTCAAAAAGAAAGGAATTGATTACGACCAGTTGGCTGAATTATTAGATCGCTTTGTTTCTTCATCTGGGAATGTGGGTGGATTGATTGTTAATTTAAACAAGGATTTAAATAAAATATTGAACCAATAACAGATAGTATGAATAATCAATGGCAAAAAAAAGCAAAGCAGGCTCAAAAAGAAACAGATGTAGAATTGGCCCACCAAATCAATCAACTCAGTGGCTTTGATGCTAAAGATATTCAAGCTTTAATAGCAGAGAATGGCATGAATACAGCCGATTTTAATCAACTCATTAAGCTTATTAAAGACCAAACCAAGAGCAATAACGACAAAATCAAAGCCATTTCAAATATCCAAAATGGATTGGAGCTCTTGGTGGGCTTGGTGGGCAAATTGATTTAGTCTATTACCTGTTCCCTCCAAAATCCTTAATTTTGCCCTCTCATGAAGGCAAAAACACTCAAAAAAGACAAGGTTAATATTATCACACTAGGTTGTAGTAAAAATTTAGTAGACTCAGAAGTATTGAGTGGTCAATTGGCTGCCAACGATATAGATGTAGTTCATGAGAATGCTAAGCTAGATCACAATATTGTAGTCGTGAATACCTGCGGATTCATTGATAAAGCCAAAGAGGAAAGTATTAATACCATTTTAGACCAGGTAGAATTAAAGCGTAGAGGTAAGTTAGATAAAGTTTATGTTACTGGTTGTTTAAGTGAACGTTATCGTGGAGATTTAGAAGCAGAAATGCCTGAAGTAGATGCCTGGTTTGGTACGTTGGAATTGCCCTTGATTTTAAAGCAGTTTGAGGCAGATTATAAAGCTGAATTATTGGGTGAACGCATGTTGAGTACCCCCAAACACTATGCGTATTTAAAAATTGCAGAAGGTTGTAATAGAACTTGTTCTTTTTGTGCCATTCCTTTAATGCGAGGTAAGCATATTAGTAGATCTATTGAAGACCTTGTTGCTGAAGCCGAGTCTTTAGTACAAAAGGGAGTGAAGGAAATCATGTTGATTGCCCAAGAGCTTACTTATTATGGTTTAGATCTGTATAAAGAGCGTGCATTGCCTAAACTTCTAGACGCGTTGGCGGATGTTAAGGGAATAGAGTGGATCAGATTGCATTATGCATATCCAAGTAAATTTCCATTAGAGATTTTAGAAGTAATGCAACGAAGGGATAATATTTGTAAATACTTAGACATGCCTTTGCAACATGCAAGCAATCGAATGCTCAAAGCCATGCGTAGAAATATTACTCGTGAAGAAATGTCTGAACTAATTCACCAAATTAAAGCAGCAGTACCAGGTATTTGTTTAAGAACCACATTGATTGCGGGCTTCCCCGGCGAAACAGAAGAAGATGTAGAAGAATTGAAAGCATTTTTACAGGAACATCGTTTTGATAGAGTTGGTATTTTTAGTTATAGCCACGAAGAAAATACCAGCGCATATGATTTAGTGGATGATGTTCCTGCTGATGTAAAAGCAGCTCGTGCACAGGAAATCATGGAAGTTCAACAAGAAATTTCTTACGAGAAAAACCAAGAAAAAGTAGGAAAGATTTTTAAAGTCTTGATTGATAAAAAAGAAGCAGGTCGTTATTTGGGCAGAACAGAATTTGACAGTGTAGAAGTAGACAATGAAGTTGTCATTCACAGCACTAAAAAATTACCTATTGGTGAATTTGTACAAGTGAAAATTACCAAAGCCTACGATTACGACTTAGAGGGAGAAGTGGTTGCCTAAACAACGGATTGCTTGCTTACAATTTGAATCCAAAAGTAAGCATTATGCTACCTCTGCTTCCTGTTTGCTCAGCAAATGTATTGGGCTTATCATTCAATCGATAAGCAAATACTGCTTCTTTGTTCATGATATGCGAATAAGATAAGTCTATAAACATTCCCTTATTTCTATAGCCCAATCCACCAGTACCAATTACCCTGCTGGTTTTTAATGCTTGGTCTTGATAAGGGCTTCCATAATAAGCTGCCCCAAGCCTAAACATAATGGTATTAAATTTTAATTCACCCCCAATCCTTGCATTAATATTGCCTTTATAATTATCAATAATGGCTTCATTTAATGCGGTATAATAATTACGGAAACCCGCATCAGATGCATTTTCTCCTGCAACAGCAAACCTAGCTCCCTTGTAATGCACATATTCTATATCTGCACTAATAAATCCTTTTTGTAAACGGGTGTCGTTAATTTCTCTGAACACGTAGCTAAAGCTACCTATGGCTCTCCAAGGAGTGGTAATATTGTATTTGCTGGTACCTGCTCTTCCACTATTTAAATTATCGCTGCTTTCAGAACGTTGTCCTGCATAAGTTTCTGTATTGGCAACAATAGAAGATCGAATACGATCGGTCATGGTAATAATTTGCGGACTATGAAATGCAAAACCGATTCTTACAAATGGAGTTGGCTTATAAATGGTTCCCAATTTTACACCAATACCGGCACCTTGCGATGAATAGGTTTCCCTATATTCAAAGAAGCTAAATTGATTGGTAGGATCGTTGGTAGCATCCCTTTCACTGTATAGCAATTCGCGATTGTACTTTATGATAGGAATATTGAAACTACCTCCCACGTACAATTTATCGGCCATATTGCCCGCAAATCCAATGGCTATCTCGTTGTATCCTCCACTAGTTCTGGCATTGTATGTTTGATTTACACCAGTAGATATGGGTACTAAACTTTGGTACCCTGCCACCGCACCCCCAATTCCACTTAATGTATCTACTAAAAATGTTCTAAATGCAAGGGATGATCCAAATATATAATTGCTTAAAGCGGCGTTGGTATCTGCTCTATCTCTGGTTAGTTCTTCTAAATATTTTTCGGTAAAAGAACTAAAATTATTTCTTCCGCTAAAACTTATTTGGTTATTGTAATTAGCTAATTGATTTACTGAAATAGCAACTGCAGAGCTGGTCCATTTGCTGTATCCTGACTTACTAGATCCTGCTAAAACAATTCCAGTAGTTCCATAACCAAATCCAGATCTGCTGCTAGATGAATCGGTACCTCTGTAATTGAATTTATTGCTATTTAATAGAAAACCTGGAGATAAAACCAGTTCTCTTGTTTTGTATAAACCAATGCCAGCAGGGTTTACGTGATTTGCAGTAATGTCTCCCCCTAATGACCCCATGACTCCACCCACTGCCATATTTCTTGCCGTTCCATTTTGGGTAAACCAAGCAAGTCTTAATGCGTCTTCTGGAGATTGTGCTGTTGTTTGGGCAAAAATTGCCAGTCCGCTTATTAGTAAGCCGAAATATTTTTTCATAAAATGGGTTAATTAGTTTCTACCACCACGTCCTGTGCTGGTACTAGAACCAGTACTTTTAAAGCCACCACTTGCACCTCCAGCACTGCTACTTGTTGTAGGAATACTGCTGTTTGAGCTGTTGCCAAAAGTTCGGATAGAACGGTCGTAACTACTACCTGCTCCTCCAGAAGAATTAGGGCTAGAGAAAACTCTTTTAACTAAGTTGCTAAAATTATTGCTTCCTCCATTGGTACCTGGTGCATACCAATTACCATTTTTAGCATCATTGCTGTTATTAAAAATTCTGTTGCGCAATGCACTTAAATTAGACCCTGAATTATAAGAAGGTAAACTTGCTTTGGGATTAGCATAAGTAATTACAGAGAACATTGGATTTCCCCAACCTAGTGGATTTCCGAATACACCACCGTTCCATCCACCACCATAAAAATTATTCCAACCATAAATGCCAGGTCTGAATCCTAGACCTATACTCCATGGATTAAAATTAAATCTGTAGGGATCTAAAATCCAAGGATTAAATGTATTAAAATGATTAAAGCTGTAAGGAGAGAAATCGTAGCGCATATCATTCCAATAACTAAAGTTGTCGATGGTGCTCCAACGATCTCTATTAGCTACTCTCATGCGTAGGTATCTATCATCCATAGTACTTACGTATTCTTGGTAACGCTCGTCGTTATTTTTATTGTTAGCAGCCGCATAGGTTTCTCTTTCTTCTCCTGGTGAGAAATATACATCATCTGGTGTTTGCCCCATTTGATAAGCAGTACTACATCCACTTAATATGGTTGCTGCAACAAAAGCACTTAGTAATAACTTTTTCATGATTTTCCTTTTTAGGTTGATCAACTTGGTTGAGTGAAGTTACATACATTTGCGATTGGTAACCTCTATCAATATTGTGGCAAATTACATGCCAACTAACAATTGTTAGTGTTGAACAGGTTAAAAAAAACAAAATATTTTATGGGCAAGGAAATAACTTCTAGGGAGCAAGACTATTCACAGTGGTATAACGACTTAATTATCAAGGGTAATTTAGCTGATTATTCAGCTGTTAGGGGGTGTATGGTAATTAAACCTTATGGTTTTGCCTTATGGGAAAATATGCGAGATGTTTTAGACAAAATGTTTAAAGACACTGGTCATCAGAATGCTTATTTCCCCCTTTTTGTGCCTAAAAGCTTATTTGAAGCAGAAGAAAAGAATGCAGAAGGTTTTGCCAAAGAATGTGCTGTTGTAACGCATTATCGTTTAAAAACAGATCCGAATAACAAAGGAAAATTAATAGTAGATCCTGAAGCAAAATTAGAAGAGGAATTGGTAGTGCGCCCTACTAGTGAAGCTATCATTTGGAATACGTATAAAGGATGGATTCAAAGTTATCGCGATTTGCCTTTGTTAATTAATCAATGGGCCAACGTGGTAAGATGGGAAATGAGAACAAGGTTGTTTTTAAGAACTGCTGAGTTTTTGTGGCAAGAAGGTCATACTGCTCATGCAACTGCAGAAGAAGCGATTGAGGAAACCAAACGCATGTTAGATGTATATGCAGACTTTGCAGAAAATTGGATGGCATTGCCCGTTATTAAAGGAGTTAAATCTCCCAATGAACGATTTGCAGGGGCGGAAGACACTTATTGCATAGAAGCGTTAATGCAAGATGGTAAAGCTTTACAAGCGGGTACCTCTCATTTTTTGGGTCAAAATTTTGCCAAAGCATTTGATGTAAAATTTAGCGATAAGCAAAATAAATTAGACTATGTATGGGCAACCAGTTGGGGGGTGAGTACTCGTTTAATTGGGGGATTAGTGATGGCTCATAGTGACGACGACGGACTAATTCTACCACCCCGTATTGCACCTGTTCAAGTGGTAATTGTACCTATTTACAAAGGAGAGGAGCAGAAAGCACAAATAGATGAAGTGGTGCACCAAATGAAAAAAGAAATGGTTGGTATGGGTATTTCAGTAAAATATGATGATTCCGATAACAGCAGACCAGGTTGGAAATTTGCAGAGTATGAATTGAAAGGTGTTCCGGTTAGAATTGCTGTAGGCGCAAGAGATTTAGAGAATAAAGTGGTTGAAGTTGCCAGAAGAGACACCAAAGAAAAGCAAACAATTCCTTTAGAAGGAATCGCTTCTTTTGTTCATTCTCTATTAGACAATATTCAAGTTTCTATGTTTAATAAAGCCAAAGCATTTCAACAGGAAAATATTAGAACCGCAAATAGTTGGGAAGAGTTTGTTCAAATTTTAGATACTAAAGCTGGTTTTGTTTCTGCTCATTGGGATGGTACTGCTGAAACAGAGGATAAAATTAAAGAGTTAACAAAAGCCACCATCCGTTGCATACCATTGGATAATCCTCAGGAAGAAGGTCAATGTATTTTATCTGGAAAAAAATCGACCCAACGAGTGCTTTTTGCCAGAGCTTATTGATATATTTATTAAATGGAATATAATAAATATAGTCTAGTTTTTAAAGGCGGTGGATTTGAGTACTTCAAGATTCTATTAGTGAATATGATACTCACTACCATTACCCTTGGATTGTATTATCCTTGGGCTAAAGCAAGGACGCTTCACTTTTTTTATGGGAATACCCATTTTAATGGACAACCCTTTGTGTTTACTGGTACTGGAGAACAAATGTTCAAGGGTTTTATTAAAGCCTTTTTGATTTTGTTATGTTTATATGGTCTTGTGATTTACCTCTCATTAAATGAACAAGAATTGGTTGCTGCTGCACTATTATACATTATTCTTTTGTTCATTATACCACTGGCTATTCATGGTTCTTACCGTTACCGATTTGCCAAAACTATTTGGAGTGGAATACGTTTTGGATATATGGGCAATAAATGGGAGTTGCTCATGCTTTGCATAAAAGGAACTTTTCTAACGATTGTTACAATAGGAATTTACGGTGCTTGGTTTGCAATGAATTTACGCAGGTATTTGTTGTGTAATGTAAAAATAGGCGATGCCCGATTTTCTTATAAGGGAGTGGGCAGCGAATACTTCTGGCTTAATGTAAAAGGTTATTTGCTGAGTATTTTCACTTTCGGCATCTATTTCTTTTGGTGGCAAAAAGATTTATTTGCCTATTTCATCAATAATTTAAGACTCACCAAAGGAGATCAAACAATGTTATTGAAGTCTACCGCTACAGGTGGAGATTTTCTAGCATTAATCATGGTTAATCTTTTATTATTTGTTTTCACATTAGGATTAGCTACCCCATGGATTGTGGTAAGAAGTATGCGCTTTTTGCTTGCAAATATGGTTCTTGATGGTACTATAGCATTTGATGAACTAAGACAAACGCAGGAAAATTTTGATGATGCAACTGGGGAAGATTTAACCGACTTTTTTGACTTTGGTTTTATTATATAATGGACAATATTCAACAGGTCAATTTTTTTGATGGTCTACAAGCAGGTCCCAAGCTTGCATTAATGTATTTTAACGCTGAAGGAATTTCAATTCAGTTAGGCGTTTATTGGAATAAGGAAGCAACCGTTTTGTTTTTCCCTTATAAGCAATGTTCTATTCAGCAAACAGGAAACAATCTATTTGTATTCTTAAATAGGAATGCCACTAATTATATTTCATTTAATGCTGATGAAAGTTTTGCTGTTGACCTAAAACAAAAATTTAATCAGAAAGACCAATCATTTGCAGGATCGCTTTTAAGAATGAATGTTTTTTCATTGGTTATAATGGTGGGCATTTTATTAACTGGGGTGTATTGGGGTATTTCAACCATTGTTCCTTGGGCAGGGTTAAAATTGATAAAGCCATCTACAGAAACAGAACTGGGGGAAAAAATGTATCAATCAATGATGCAAGGAGAAACCATTGATAAGGAGAGAACAAAACTGTTGCAAGAATTTGCCCGATCAATGCAACTAAGCAACAATTATCCTATTAAACTTACTGTTGTAAAAAACAAAGAAGTAAATGCCTATGCTATTCCTGGTGGAAATATTGTGGTTTATTCTGGAATCTTAAAAGCCATGAGGTCGCCGGATGAATTAGCTGCTTTGTTAGGGCATGAAACTGCGCATATTAATGAAAGGCATAGTTTAAGGTCTATATTAAGAAGTGCCGCTACAGGGCTAATTGTTTCGGTTGTGTTGAATGATATTTCAGGAATTTTTTCCATTGTTGTTGAGAATGCTGAGGGATTAAGAACCATGCATTTTTCTAGGGGCATAGAAAAAAGTGCCGATGAAGAGGGTATGAGAATATTGGTTAAAAACAATATTCATCCCTTGGCAATGAAAAAGTTAATGGAACGCTTAAAAGAAAATAGTCCTGAAATTCCAGAAGTACTTTCCTTTATGCAATCTCATCCTGCTACCGACGAAAGAATAAAAC
Organism: uncultured Sediminibacterium sp.; assembly: GCA_964612195.1. Taxonomy (GTDB): domain Bacteria; phylum Bacteroidota; class Bacteroidia; order Chitinophagales; family Chitinophagaceae; genus Sediminibacterium. The sequence goes on along the minus strand of CAZTDV010000052.1, from coordinate 5,414 downwards.
ACGCTTCCGAATTTGCTGTTCCTTATAAAAATAGTTCCTTTGCACCCAACCCAGTCTTAGATTCAATTTGGACTGCGTTAAAATAAAATGAAGCAAAAAGAAATACATCCTGCCTTACAACCCTATTTAGAAGGAAAAACCATTTTAATAGATAAACCACTTGATTGGACTTCCTTTGATGTGGTAAGAAAAATAAGAAATATCACTAGAATTGTAAAAGTAGGTCATGCTGGCACATTAGACCCCTTGGCTTCGGGGTTGCTGATTGTATGCACCGGAAAATTTACGAAGAAAATTAATGAGTACATGGGTATGGAGAAAGAGTATACTGGTACTTTTACGTTGGGTGCCATTACGCCCACTTATGATTTAGAATCTGAGCCAACTCAGTTTTGTTCAATAGACCATTTAACTCCCGAACAAATTGTTGCGGCAACTAATGAATTTAAAGGGTTAATCATGCAAATTCCTCCTATTCATTCTGCCATTAAGCAGGAGGGGAAACCCGTTTACTTAGCAGCAAGAAAAGGAATTGATGTAGTTTTAGAACCTAGACCTATTACCATTTATTCATTTGATATTGAGAAAATTGAATTACCCATAGTGCATTTTAGGGTGGTTTGTTCAACAGGAACCTATATCAGGAGCTTAGCCAATGACTTCGGAAAAGCACTGGGGGTAGGAGGTTATATGAGCAGTTTAAGAAGGACCAGAATAGGACATTTTAATGTAGATCAAGCCCTTTCAATGAGTGCATTTGAAGAACAAATTGAATCACTAAAATCATTAGAAAGGTAATCCAATTCCTAATTGTAATGCAAAGTTGGGTACTTTAATTCCATTGGGTCTTATATCGTTCCAAGTAAAGTCTTTAATGCTCATCCATCCATTATTTGCAGCCCTTAATGGATCTTTTAGCTTGTAAGCAAAATCAAGTCTGATTAAGAAATAGGACATGTCGAATCTAAGTCCAGTTCCAATCCCTATGGCCATATCCCTGGTAAAACTATTTAATGAAAAGCGGGTATCTGAATCGGTAGAAGCTGCTCTTTTAATGTTCCAAACGTTGCCAATATCTGCATACAACGCAGAGCCTATTTTAAAACTACCTATTGTTGCTAATTGAAATCGATATTCTACATTGAACTCTAATTGCATGTCTCCAAATCTATCTCTAAATGCATTTGAAGCTGTATCTAATTCACTTTGATTAGAACTGCCTAGCCCTAATTGTCTCAATCTCCATGCACGCATACTATTGGGTCCACCAGCAGAAAATTGTTTGTAGAATGGTAGGGTAGGACCAATAATGGTATCGCCCCCATAATTGTAACCGATACCTGCAAAAGCCCTATAAGCCAATTCTGATTTTGCAAACTTTACCGATTGTTTATATTCAGTTTCTACTTTTAGGTATCTATAAATATTTCCTTTTAAGCCAGGAATAAAACCAAATAAACCTCCCGCTTCTTCTATAGCTAAACGATAAAATTTATTTTTATTGGGATTCTTAATGCCATTGGTGGTTCTTACAAAAGATAGACTTTGACTTACAATACTACCTTCGTTAAAGGAGGCTTTTAAAAAAGGATTTTTGATGATTAATTGATCTAGTGAATCGAGCTTGTCAATTGAATACAATTCTACGTTAATAGGCTTATATAAAAAGGAGTTATTTCCCTTTTTCCATTCGTATCCAAAACTGGTGGTCAAATTTCTTACCCTATAAAAATTTCTTCGATCTACATAGCCTCCGTTCACCGACCACAGTGTTCTTCTATTGTCAATTTTGTCTAAACCTTTCCATCTTTTGAAAGGTTGAATAATTCCCGGGAAAATATAGGTATGCCCTACGTTAATCAAAAAAGTTTGTAGTAACTGATCGGGCTGATTACTGCTGCTTAAAATATTTAATTCAACTCCCGTTCTAAAAGTGGCAATAGATTGAATGGCATTTTTCCAAACATTCCTATTATTATAAGACAAATTGGTAGTTATACCTAAAAGGTTGGTAACACCAATGTCTGCGATATTTCTACTGGCTTCTAGGTCAACAGTAAAGCTTTGTTTAACTGCTGGTGTCATGAAAAAATACATATCTAATGTATCTCTATTTCTTATTTCTGGCCTAATATCAATATTTTGCCAAGCGGATAATTGTCCTAATGCATTAGCCGTTTTAAAATATTTTTCTTCATTGTAAACATCCCCTTTTTTAAAATAAGTATCTTCTTTTAATGGCCTAAAGTTGAATAATCCTTTTTTGTATCGCATAAAAGTTGATTCACTTTTCTTTTCTAAAAAGGTTTTATCGGTCATTAAGCTATCGGGAACATCTGTAATTTTTGTTTCTGGATAATAGTACAAATTGCCAATATGGTATTTATATAACCTAGAACTATCTTCCACTTCTCTTTGTCTGATAGCTATATCCCAATTGGGATTTTCTTTTTTTGCTTTTGCTACTTCCGATAATAATTTAGCTTGTTCAAATGGATCAATAGTTAAAGCGAATAACTTGGTATTATTTGAATCTACATAAGCATATACATCTTCTCTAGTGATTTTATAAAACCCATTTTTTCTGTAAATGCCTACCATTCTATCTAACTCATTGCTGATAACTTGCTTTGAATAGGGTTTATTTTTTTTCAAATAACTTTTATCTGATTCTGCAATCGCCAATTGTTGAAGGGTTGAATCGTTCATTTCAAAGGAAACCTGATCAATGGTAATATTTTTTCCTGCATCAATATCCATATAAACACTTGTCCTTATTTGGTCTTTCACCGTATCAATCGTAAATCGATTGGTCAATATAGAGTAATAATACCCCTGTGCATTCAAATAGGAATTCATAAAGAGGGCAGACCTGTCGATATTAGAGCTATCGAAAACGGCTGGGTTCTTTATTTTATAGAAAAGACCAAATTGTTGTTGTTTAGGAACTTTAAGGCTATCGTCCCAATAATTTTGCAAATCTGATAATAAACGTTTTTTCTCATCTTTGGTGAAATTACCATGAAGGCTAATTTGGTTATTGTAAACAAATGGAGTGTTTTTGGGATAGTTTCTTACCCAGGTTCTCTTTTGTTCAGAGCAAGAATACAGCAGTATTATTGCTGCAAACAAGCTGAAAAAACCAATAAAACGCCTTTTTACCATAAAATGCATACACAATGTTAAGCAAGATTGAGGCCAAATATATTCAAAGTTTATACCACAAAAAACAAAGGGATGCCTTAAGTCTATTTATTGTGGAAGGCGTAAAAGGAGTAGATGAGGTATTAAACAGTTCATTTGTAGTAGAAAAAATTTTTGCATTGAATGAATGGCAACACCCTTTAATGGATAAAGCAACTCTAATAAGGGTTTCAGCTGATGAGTTGCAAAAAATAAGTGGCTTGCAAACTGCCAATAAAGTTTTGGCGGTAGTTAAACAACAAGATTTTATTGCACAAAAGCCCCGAAAAGGAAGAATAACATTGGCACTAGATGGAATTCAAGACCCAGGAAATATGGGAACGCTGATTAGAATAGCGGACTGGTTTGGTATTGATACTATTTTGGCTTCCAATGATTCTGTAGAAGTGTATAATCCCAAAGTTATTCAAAGTACCATGGGGAGTTTTATTCGCGTAAAAGTGGGGTATGGTAATTTAGCTCAACTATTGTCGGATTGCGATTTGCCGGTGTTTGGCGCTTTGTTGGCTGGAGAATCAGTTTATCATCAATCTGCAATTGAAGAAGGTGTATTAATTATAGGGAATGAGTCTAAAGGCATCCACAGTGAACTACTCCCTTTTATTACATCGCCTATTCATATTCCAAGAATTGGTGGAGCAGAATCACTAAATGCTGCAGTTGCTGCGGGAATACTACTTTCTCATTTGATCAAAAAATAACCGCTTACCTAAATTGAATTGCTTTAATAGGATTCACTTTTTTAACCAATAATGCGGGTATCAACATTACCACAAATGATACTATAAATGTGGTTATACAAACGGTAATAATTTGCCACCAAATAATTTGAACGGGTGCTGTTTTTACATAATAGGAGCTTTCGTCTAGGCTAATAAATCCAGTATACTGTTGTAATAGCACTAAGCCCATACCAATAATAAATCCTCCTATAATTCCTCTCATAGCAATTACCGCAGCATAGTATAGAAAAATTTGAATGATGCTCCTATCATTTGCCCCCAATGCTTTAAAAACACCTATCATTCTTGTTCTTTCTAAAATTAAAATGAGCAAACAAGATATCAAATTGATCATGGCCACTACCGCCATAATGATGAATATTACATTTCTATTCATATTTTGAATATCGAGCCAATCAAAAATATTGGGGTAAATAGAAGCTACAGTTCTACTCATCCATTCTGTAGGAAGGTTGCTCATTAGTTGCTGATTAACCGAATCTTTATTGAATTGTTGGTCAATAAAAATTTCATAACCCCCAATTTGATCCTCTGTCCAGTTATTAATTCTTGCAATTAATTTTAAATCGGCCAGTAAAAAAATTTTGTCGTATTCTTCAATACCTGTTTTATACAAGCCAGATACAATTAATTTCCGATAACTCGTATTGGTTTCATTGGTTCCAACAAAATAAACAGTGACTGTGTCTTTTAATTGAATATTCAGTAAGCTGGCTATTTGTTCAGATACCATTATTTCCTTGCTATAACTGCTGTTTGAAAAATGAATCCATCTCCCGCGAGTAATAAATGGTTTAATTCTGCCACTATCGTAGTTGGCTTCAATCCCTTTTAACAATACCCCTTCAATATTTTTACGATATTCTAAAACGGCTGACTTAGTGGCAAATGCCTGAATCTTGGATACTTCTTTTTGTGATGCAATTAATTTTTCAACAGTGGTATCCCTATTAATGGAAACTTCTTCGGCCATCATCGATTTATCTGGCTCAAAATGTTGTACCCTAATATGTCCCCAAAAACTATATACTTTGTCTGCCACTGTTTGTTGAAATCCATTCACAAAACAAAGGGTTATAATCATTGCCGCTATGCCAACAGTGGTGGCACCTACTGAAAGCCGAATAATAAATCGTGAAAAAGACTGCTGTTTACTAAAAGCAAGCCTTTGGGCTATGAAAATAGAAAAATTCAAAAGGTACGGTTTTTGACTATATCAAAGCTACTAATAATACAATAGTTTCAGTAAGTTTATCCTTTATGAAATACATACTGCTTATTTGTTGCCTACTTAGCTCATTTGATGGATTTAGCCAACTAAAGCCCGATCATGTTTTTATGCCTTCTATAAGAACAGTTAAACTATTTCCACAAAACAATCAATTGGCTTTGCCCATAATTGGATTAAATTCTACCGATCAACTTGAATTGCATTTTGACGATTTGGGAGCATATCCTAAAAATTAT
>CAZTDV010000051.1:0-23600 GCA_964612195.1 uncultured Sediminibacterium sp. | reverse complement strand
CGGCGGATAATACAATTATCACAGCGCCGATAGGAATTAATGTATCTTTTGTGATAACTGTTTGAGGCATATTCTATGTTAATAAACCTCTGTCCAATTCATTGTCGCTGAGACTGTCGCTGTTCCTGTAAACGACGTACAGACTATTGATAAGTTTATCGGGTTAGCTCCGACGGCGTCTAACACTATCGGCAACTTAGATAATAAAGAGTGACTTATCACAGCGGAAACAGCGCCTAACCCAGCCACTGCGAACCCTGTTGATAGAATTATACCATTAGTGACCGTTGTTCCAGCTACATCGTATTCAACAATACTACTTGCCCCTGCACTTGCGTAAGACGGCGAACCACCTAGTGTTCCGTTATAAACTATCTCAAAGAATATATCGTTTGTCTTCGTGATAATATCAATAGAAATATCTTTGATTAATCCTCTATTAACAATCGAGTTAAACGTAGCTTTCGGACGGATTGAAAGTATATTTCGTCTTGTTGTGACTGCAGTAGTCGCTACTCCAACTGGCGTGCCGGCACTTATACCTGCTGAAATTTCACTAGAGTCTTCGGTGATAACTGAGAAACAAGTGACCCTTAAATCTGTACCGCTACCAGCCGTCCCTGTATTTGTTAGTTCTACTCTAGTAGGTAAGATAGCAGTAGTCATATAGGCTACTGTACTATTGTTAGCATTTTGTACTTGGTGAAAGTAGATGATGGAACCATCTGATGCGAAGATACCAAATCTAACTCTACCAGACCCCAACCACTGAAAATCTATAACAAATATATTGTCTTTAGATAAGTCTAAGGTAATTGCACTAGCTCCAGTGCCGTTCATTTTGTCCAAGTTAAACGCTGTTTGAGCTACTCTTGTATTTACTACGCTACCAGATGTAAAGGAACGAACAACTACACCGAACGTAGAACCGTCACACTCAAAGTATAAACCGTTATTAGCGTCGAAATATCCTATCCGCTGACGAACATTGGTCTTTGGTACGCCTAGAACTGAACTCATTAGCACTAACTGAGATTTCCCTGGAATATAACGGAAGTATTGACGGCTTTGTCTAATAGCGGAATCTCCACTAGTTGTTCCAACGGACAATTTAACGGTGGATTCATTCGGAAGATGTGCAACTGCTCCAGCTCCAGCTAATACTGATTCAAAGAATAATGGTGAAACATCATATTCATTAATTGAATCAAAAATAGTGTGTGGCGAAGAAGTACGAAGACGAGCAAAGGCGTCTAATTGACTAGTGTTTTTGAGCGTTACCGCACTTTGTCCTCCACCTTGTCCGAATCCCATATAAGGTTATATAAAATTAAGAAAGTGAAAGTCTGTTTTGAGTAATTGTGGAGCGAGCTTTCATTGGCGTATCCGTAGAACCCCATGTAACACTAGCACCTAAAGTTCCGTTATGAGCACCTGAACCTAGTGATGTAATCGTGGTACCAGAACCCTCTGTAATATCATAGTAATCAACAGGGATAACACCTGAAAATCTACTGTCATAAAAATCATCTCCAATTTCTGTAAGTGTTAACTCGTGATCTGAAACAAAAGGTTTAGCAAGCAACATAGGCTGACACGCTGACGCACCTGTCCATCCTCCCCACTTTGTAGAAACGCCTGTCTCAACGATAGTTGCGGAGAGCGTTGCTGTTGATGATACTTGAGTTTGTAACACTCCATCTAAATAGAGTTTTACACCGGCGGCGGTCGAAGAGCCGTCATAGGTAAAAACAGCACGAATCCACCGTTTTAACGGCGGAACAGCATAGTTTACCTTTAGTTCGTTTGAGTTGATTGTATTAATTAACCAAAAACGAATAAGCCCTGAATCAATGCGGATCAACCGTCCACGAAATGGGGAGACTGACTGATATTCAGACCAAATATGTGCCGCCCCTGCAAGATATCTAGTTATATTAATCCACATTCCAACACTAAATGCTTGGGTGCGTTCGTAAAGATACACATCAGTACCCACACTTACATCATTCCCATTAGAACCTGGAAGACTTATAGAATATGGATAATTTTTTATAGATATTCTTCTTGTTGCCGATGTTCTTGCCATATATTAAGCAACCGCTCGGTCATTTCGAGCGAGTGTATAAAGAATAGTTTTTGCCGCTAAGCTCTTTCCTGCGGTTGTGTAATGAATTCCATCTGCATTTCTAAGCGTCGTTGGATTAACTGCTGTACTCCCTACCACTGCACCAAAGGCTGTATAAATATCTGCTGAGATGTAATTGTATGTCGTCTTACCGCCTGTAATCAGCGCATTGAGGTCTTGGACGAATGTAATAGGGTCTCCGGCGTACTCAAATGGTATTAAGGTATTGAGTTGGCACTCCCACGCTTCTGCCTGTGCTAGTAGAATCAACTCACGCTGTTTTGCATGGGCTTGTGCCGCTGTTTTAGCTTCAACGGCGAAGTCATTATTACCTGTGCCAATAATCATTACGTTTCGTGCACCTATCACCCTAAATGGAGTCACGAAATCTGTATAGTTATCTATAACGTCCTGTGTTGAATAGCCTCCAATACCCTTATTACGGACAAGTATATCGCTACCAAGACGGCGTTTAACCATCTGCTCAGGCCACATTAATCTATTTGCCGGCCCGACATTAGAATCACCAACCGCAACAACATTAACTAGCGAATTAAGTATCCGCATTTCAATCCAATCATATTTTTGAGTGGTTGAAGTCAATCCTATACCGTGATTCATTCCTATAAATCCACTAACATCAACTGAAATACTTTCGAGTTCGACATCTACACTACCATCACCCCTCATCATTGTACCGTGTAGACAATTTTCAAATACCATTCCAGAGAATGTGTATGTGCTGTTAGCGTTGAAATTATTTATGACCGTCGAACCAAACGATGTATACACTCCTGCTACGAACTTTCCGATATTAAATGTGCCATCTGATGGGTTGATATATACAACTAGATAATCAGTTGCTGACGCTTCCCTAAGATGTATTTGTGGGTATCCTGCAACACCAACTCCCGCACGAACAGTAATAACTGCGTTACGAGAAATGAAGTCAGACCGAGTATATGCACTCGTTCCAGCGCCTCCTACACCTGCTGTGATAGTCATTACCCCATTAGCAATACTATATGCACTATCAACCCAAGAGCCAGTTTTTATCCAGCCGTTATCGAAGTTAAAATCGTCCACAAAGATAGACATGTATAGGAATTAGACTTCGTAAGAGAAATTCAACCGAATGCTTCTAGTGACATCGTTTTGGTCCGTACCCACAACTTGTGCAATGTTTGAATTAACTGCACTTGCTGTATCTGATAATAATTGAAGTGAAATAGAAGACGTGCCACCTATAATAAATCCAAACGCTGGCTGTTCTTCAGCACCATTAGATATAGAGCCAATAGATATACTGCCTGATGGGTTATTTGCTCCGGCCGCCAACGGAAGGGCAATGTCCATCGTTCCTGTTCCTGCTCCCTCTGCACCCCCGTCTCCAGTAAGGTAAATATCCACAAAACATCTATTACCAATTCGGGTGTATCTTCCTGTGTTCGTTGAGTATACAGGAGTGGTGTTCCCAGCTCCTCCAACAAGTGAAACCGTCGGGGTAAATGTTCCAGAAGAATACGGCCACATCGGGCCAATTTGTCCAAACATATTACTTGTATAAAACAGTGGCGAATAAGACCGAGCCAGCAATAGCCTTTAGCACCATCGTCGTTGAAGCTACGATGACGATACCTGCTGTTGCCGCAATACCAGCGTCAAAGTGTCCTGTATCAAAGGACGAATCAGTACCGGTGGTGTGATTTACTGGGATTGGCGTGATCAAATGTGATACAGCACCATCTGCTGTGAGTGTGGCTGAATCAAGGAATTGAATGTAATAGATATCTGTCGCCGCAGATGCGTCGATAACTCCAAAGGCACGATACAGATTTCCTGCACTCGCTTTAGCGATTGAGCTTGCCTCTAACGCAGTTGAGGTATCTCGTGAATATGTATTTGTCGCTGTGGCAACTGGTTTCATCGCAACCTGTACCAGATTATCAGTCAAATTTTCGCCAGCACTAAGTGTTCCTAGCGTTACTATAGTACGACCAGAAAGGTCACCTTTTACATTTCCAACATCGCCCTCTGTCATCGTTGCAAGAGCTGTTGGGTCATCTATTTCCTGACCTGCGAGTGTTACATATGAAGCGTCAGCAAAAACAGTATCCTCTGCATACTCCGAGGAGTTGAGTATCTTTCCAGTTGTTGTAACCCTCACTCTATCCCAAGTTGTACCGTTATAGCCCATCGACATTGAGGCGACTGAAGTTGTGGTAGGGTTTGCTGTTGCGTCACCGAGAGCAGCGGCAGTTGGAAATTCGGAGTCAACGGTAATGTCTCCAGTAACAATACTGGACAACGCGGAGCGATATGAATACGAGACTGTCAGAGACGTGCCAGTATCTGCCTTTTTACCGACCACTAAACCGGTTCGATAATTAACGCAATAATCTCCATCGGTAGTTAACGTGTTTGCGACAACAGTATCAAGTTTTTTAGTACGTGTAGTTTCAGAAGCATGAGCCCATGCTTCATAAGGAAATTCTTTTTCTGTTGTAAGCGTAGTACTCGAAAAAGTAAGAGATGTGTCGTTCTTAGTACCAATACTCATCTTCATTGAATCGAGTACTCCACCATTTATAATACGACCATAAATGATTGTTGAAATCGCTGATCCTACATCAGCTGCATTAGTCGAAGCTACAATTAGTGAGACTGATTCACCACTAATATTAGTTACACGACTTGATTGATCAACGGGATCAACAGCCATTGGTATTTGATGATCGTAAGGAACCCCATATCTATCTCTTGGAATTGACATAATTTGAATCCGACCATTCGTCTGCCGGATATTAAAGATTAAATTGACGCGCTAGTAGGGAGATGGTTATCCATCTCCCTACTTTTTCTATTTACTAAGCGAGAGCAGTCCACGCGGTTGAGCCGTCCGTGTTCCAAAACGCTTGACCTGTCGCTGAACCATTCAAACAGATAGAACCCTCAGCGGCCGAAAGGGCGGCGTTTGGAGTTGTCTGATCTGAGATGAAAATCTTGATAGTTCCAAGAGTCATCATTAATTTGAAGTTAGTGGAAGTGACAGCGTCCTGCGTAATAGTTAGAGGCACTGTGCCAGTGGCCGCAGTGTTGTCGTTGACGATGTTCAAAAGAATTCGAGCACCGGCAGAAGACGAATCAGAGGTCAAGTTCATCAAACCAGATGTGTGAACACCAGTTGCCGCCAAGTCAAAGGCATAAGCGGTGGTGAAAGCACCTGTGAGGTTGATGTCGAACGCTGAGGAGTTAGAGGTTGAATCGTCGTCGATCTTAATAAGATCATCTGTACGAGAACCAGTACCGGTCAACACGATAGCTGAACCGCCAACGTTTGTGCCCATTACCACTTTGATAGCTTCACCGGTAGCGGCTGAAGTTCCGAAAGCGATATCGAGTACGTTTCCAGTGAACACGCTATCAACGTCGATGTTGAAGATGTGGCCAGAAGAAGTAGAAGTTGAAGTCACCTGGAACAGGTCAACAGCGCCAGAAGAGTCATCAGTGATAGTGATCAGATCGGCTGTACGCACACCAGTCACTGTAAACTGAGCCAACTTAGCGGCCACAGACGAACCCATGCTAATTGCTAACACAGTTCCAGTAGCGGCGGCGGAAGAAGCGTAATCGAAGATATTTCCAGTATAGACATCTGAAACATCAATATCGATGAATGGAGAAGCAAGTGCTCCAGTCATTGAGATATTAGCGTCTAAGAATGTACCACCACCAGTTGCACCAAACGTGCCATCAAATGTGGAGAGGATTGTCGCAACTGTTCGAGCACCAGCGTGATCGAAAGTGACCGCTTTGTAAGCGACACCAGCGTCAAGGTTAAAGTGCAAGAGCGAGCCAGTAGTGGCGGCAGCAGAAGACTTGAGCGTTACGACACTGCCTGTAAAGACACCGGAGGCTTCGACGTAGACGATACCGTCCATGCTTCCTGTTTCGGAAGTGACGATGTCAATTAGACTGTCAGTACGAGCGCCAGCACCAGTAATTACGAGAGCACCACCAGCGACGTTATCAGCCATGACGACTGACAAAGCATTACCAGTATCGGCAGCTGAGTAGGTAATGTCGATGACGTTACCCGAACCAATACCAGAGACGTTGATGTCGATCAATTGGCCAGAACCAGTGTTGCTTTCGTCGATATTGATCGAACCAGCGTTACCAGAACCGTCTGCAAGAATGTCGATAAGCACGGCGGTACGAATGGCGGCTCCGGAGTCGATGTACAAGAACCGTCCACCAACGGCGGCGTTCATATCTACGTTGTGCACATCACCTGTTGTAGCTGCGTCCATCGAGACTTCGAAGACATGACCAGACCATGTTGCACCGGCTGTAACGATACTGTACAAGCTTACAGCGCCAGTTTGATCGTCAGCTACCTCAAAGAGTGGCTGTGTACGAACACCAGTTGAAACCACTCGCAAGGCGGTAGCGGCAACAGCGGAAGTGAGATCGAGTAAGATAATGTTTCCAGTAGCAGCGGCACTCGTTGTGATACTGAGGATATCGCCAGTGTAAGCGCCAGAGATATCGATATCAACAACAGCGACGTTACCTGTTGAGGAATCGTCAATGTTGATAGCTGAGGCTGTGCGAACACCTGTGCCACGCACGATCTGAATACCCTGAGAAGAAAGACCGTTACTGTTACCCATCGTGAGCAACATACCGATACTGGCGTTTGAGCCAGTATAGGAATCTGTCCAGTCGAGGAATGTGGATTTACCTGCACCAGACGAATTTCCATCGATGAGGATATGCGTGCCAGTTGAGTCATCTGTAAAGAGAATATCTGAGCCTGTTCGAGCCTGACCCTCTGAGTCAAAGATGACACCGTTTGCGGCTAGAGCAGAACCGAAGTCGATGTTCAAGACAGCGCCAGTAAAGGCGGCAGTGAAATCGAAGTCGAGAATGTTACCAGAACCAGCGCCGGTCTTATTGAACTCGAAAGTGTTAGCAGCTGCTGAAGTTGCATCATTGAAGATGAGCGCTCCAAGGTTAACCGTAACTGTACGGCCATTTTGGTAAACTTCATCTAATGAAGCTCCTCCACCTGGACCACCAGAAGCTTCCAAGCTAACGCCATCAGCGTAGAGAACTCCGTTTACGAAGTAAACTTTATTAGTAGTTATAGCTGGAGCTGATGTTGCGGCGTCAAGTTCAAGAGCTGGACCCACATGCACCCCGTGTGGGAATTTTGTACCAGAACCGTTTGGGGTAGGCATAAAATATTAAGACTAGAGTGAATTAAGCGTTGGCACCGGTAGAACCGACAGCTAGACGACCATCGTTGTGACCGTAGTCGAAAGCCATCGTTGAAGAAACGTAAATAGATTTCGTCTTGTAGTCAGTATTTGGTTTGTCCAAAGTCATACCTTGAGAAGTACGCAACTGAAGACCCATTTCTGGACTCTTCAACTTTGTATCAAAACCCCAGTACATCGCGGCATTAGCATTGAGTTGGTAAGGAAGACCAATAACTTTGAAAGCTGGTACACCCGATCCATCGTTCTCAGCAGAAGCTGGGATATCGCCCTTGCGAATAGCACCCAAGATTTCTTGTGCACGGAAGTAGATCGAGGACTGTTTGCGGAAGACAAAGGTATCGATGTCAGTTCCGAACAAGTTGCCCTTTGGATCGGTGATGAGTGAAGCTGTGCGAAGTGCGGCCTTAACAGCGTCATACTCGAAGTCCATGTTAGGAGTCGTGCCATCAGAGATGACATTGCTCCAAGCAGTACCTCCATCTTCACGAGTGTGAGACGAGTCAATGAAACCAACAGTGTCTCCACCAACAACCGACTTTGTCCAGTTACCAGCAGGATCAGAAACGGTGTAGGACGTAGCATCAGAGATAGAGTTCTCCAAGTATTCGGTCAACAAACGTTCCTGCTTTCGCTTCAACGAACCGATGAGGTCGTTTGTGACGCTCTCTAACTTTCGTTTTTTGATACCGTACTTCCAATCGTAGAGAGTGAACTGAGCCATGTGTCCATGAAAGACCTGAGTGTAAGTCTTATCAAAAGTTTGGATTGGGCTTTCTGAAGCGATGATGACGTTTTCTGACATACGACCAGCTTCACCAAAGCCAGAGAGGCCAGAATCTTTGTCATAGTAATCATCAGTTTGTTCTTCGTGGTAGAGAGAAGCGGCGGCGCCTAAAGTTACCATTGGTAACTTTTTGTAAATCTTTTGGATGGAGAGATCGATCAGATCTGCAGCCGATCCGAGTGTCATTGGGACTGCCATATAAATTTAATTACGGATCGATTAATTAGGTTGCATCTGGATTGACACCTACACCTGGGACGATCCAAGATTTAATGCGCTTGTCAGTAGCATCGAACATTGGAGCAAACTGAATAACAACGGCTGTTTGAGCTGCCGAATCTGTTCCTGTGTTGTTAACAGTATTGGCATCAGTTAAGATCATGCGATCATTGTTGTCAGCGGCGGCAGATGAACCCACGGTTTCGGATGAAAACATCTGACCCAAGGAAACAACGAGAGTAGCTTTAACAACAGTAGCAGCGGAAGTAACAGTTTCAGTAGCAATAGCTTTTAACTGCCAGTACTCAGTACTAGCATCAGCATCAGTCCAAGATACAGCGCCAACATCTAACTCGAGCATGTCACCAATGGTAACAGCGTTGGAAGAAATTGGGAGTTCGAGATCGTTCTCGATAAGGCTGGATGAGAGCAGGTTGAATCCAGCTGGGGTAATAGCACCCATAAAAATAAATTTGATTAATTAAGTAAGTCCTCTAATTCTTTTGCAGAAAATCCTTTTAATGCTCCGCTCTTAACAAGATCAGCGACACGTTTTTGCTGTGGTGTCTTGTTAGACGGTTTAGCATCTTGAGCACCAGAACTACCACCAGTGGATGATTGTCCTGTTGCGGCGGACTTCTTCTTAGCAATGATCTGAGCCACCTTGAGTGGATCAAAACTTGAGGATGTGCCGGCTACTGAACGATGTACTCGTTCGAGTATTGTGCCGATTTTGTGAGGATCTTCGGGGAATTTGAAGAGGTCGAACTCTTGCCGTAGCGTGGTCCACTTAACATCGCCAGGGTCATTCTCTGGTCGATATTCAGGGTGAGCTTCTAAGAAAGTTTTTATTTCCGCTCTCTTAACTTCTTCATACGTCTGAACTCTATTTGCGTGATCTCGTTGTTCGAGGTCTGCGAGTTTGACGTAACCTGACGCCTTAGCAATACGTTCAAAATATTCAAGATCTTCTTTCTTTACATCTGACAGATCAACGTCTGGAGTAGCTGGTGCAGGCGCTGATTGCTGGCGAACTTCGTCAGGTATCTTGCGCTTGAGATCAGCTAACTCTTGAGTCTTCTGTGTGTAATCTTTGTGGATGAGAATTGGGTCATACCCAGGGTGCTCACGTTGGTACTCAGAAATCCGCTTACCAGTTTCAAAGATTTTAGAAATATCTTCTTTTGAATATTTCACGCCGTCAATCTCTGTTTCTTCTTCCGAAGGCTCTACTACATCTTCGGATGGTTGTTCTTCGTCTTCGCTTAGGTTGGCTTCTGCTGGTGAATCTTCGAGAGGTTCATCAGTAGTTTCAGCTCCTGACTCGACTACGAACTCATCACTGCTATCGTCTGAAGTCACAAGGACTTCTTCTTCTACATTGTCTTCTGGCTCCATAATAATGCTTAGTTGATCACTGACATCTAGGTAATGTTAGTGACTCTATTAGTTAAAGGTTGGCCGGTAATTAAAGAACGCCCCGCACCTAAGGCGCAAGGCGTCCGAAATGTGGCTGGATCTAGGCCCCCGAAGACCCTCACGCACATTTAGGACGCCTTAGCGTCTTAGGTGTTGGGGGTCTAAGGAAAAGTACCTAAGTGGTACTACTAAACTATACCATTATTTCGCGAAGTAGTTAATACCTTTTTTAGTAGCAAACGAAACGCAGAAGTTCTTAACACGAAGAGCATACTCCGAAGCGCCTGAAACACCTTGCAGATAAGGGATTACTTTGATGCGAGTATCAGTAGCATTCTCTTTCAAGTGTTCTGGCGGCACGATCACTAGTCTAAAAGAATCAGCGCTATGCGTCTTCATTGTGACTTCAAACTCACAGCGATCAGCATTACCATCGCCAAGGATTTCTTTGGCTGATGACACAACTTTAGAGTCTGATGGCTTCTCAGCGAGTTTATCGTCCTGTGTTGGTGGCTCATAGCTCGTGTGCGTATCCTTAGATGCAGTTGCTTCTAACTTTAGAATCCTGTCCTCGAAAGATGTGAGTTTCTCTAGCAACTCATCAACCTTTTTCATGAGCGGAGCCATAGGACCTTTGTGCTTCTTCTCTTCTACTGGTTGTTGCTTCTCCTCACGCATAGCTTTGATCTGCTCTTCTAACTCTGGGCTTGGTGTAACTGTCGTCGCGACTTCTTCTTGTGCGTCTTCCATAGGGGACCTATTTATAGGAATTAGTTTTAGAAATAACTTGTAACGTATCACCAGTCATCGGCACATCGAATGATACGTTGAAATCTAGTATCTCACCAGCTTTCATATCCTTCGTGAGCTTCAGTTTGAATTGCTTTCTCACTTGTTTAACTTTCACAGTCTGAGTAGGAATCAACTTATCTTGTTCATCTTCGTCGCCTAAGAACATTGCAATGCGCATGAATGATTCCTTAGGTATGAGTATATCAAACTTATTGTCGATCCGCATCTTAATGAACTCACACTGCTGGGTTGCTTGTGTCCAGTTAACTAAGAACTCTACTTTATGTTTAGCAGATTTTGTCGGCACTCTGAATTTTTCAGCACCATGAATCATAAGCCAATAGATCGTCTAACATCCTGCAAGGCTTCTCTAAGCCCTGCGAGTTTGTAGACCTTTCTTAGAGTCTCGTCGTTCGTATCACCAATAAGACCGTACGAAACATACTGATTGTCTAAATAGGTAAGCAACTGATCGAAAGGCGCTGGGTTAGAAGCCACAAAGTCTTTAACTTGTTTGTCGAATGGGGCCTGCATAATTACTGGGGGTTAGATGTACCAGCGACAGCAGCGGTGTTGGCGGAGGCTAAGGAGTTCTGGCCGCCGACATTGGTGACAACCTGCTCAGCACGATCTTGGGTGAAACCAACTGGTGGTATTCCGCCGGCTGGATTATTCGGACGACCTGGACCAGCTGGTGGCATCATTTGCTGTGGAGGTGGCGTACCTGCGTCTACTGCCTTCAAATAATCTAACCACGCTTGCGGAAACAAGTCTTCAATGTCCAAGTTATACAGCTTTGAAAGTGCACGCGCTGGCTTAGCGAATAGTTCAGCTGGTTTGCCGAACATCGGAATCATCATATTGTAAGCCTCTAACTTTTTGGTACGTTCTAAGGTAGGTGAAAGTGTAAGGATAGAATCTGCGACCACGAAGAACTTACCGCGCCAATCATAGATAGCAGGTGTAAGCACAACCTCTTCTTTTGAGAGTGCTGGGATAGCCTGGCCATCTGGCATCTGCTGGGTTGAGACGTTAACAGAACGATAATCGCCACGGAAAACTTTTGGATTATCTGGATTAGTTTCATCGAACCAAATGTCGAACTTCGCTGGAGTGCCGCTGGCTTTGAGCGCGTCGAGTTCGGCGATAGCGGCTTGAATTTCATCTGGATCAACCATCTCTTTAACCTCTGGCAAAGTATAGTGTTGCTTCTGCAATTCAAAAGTGATCTCAGCGTCCCAACGAAGGAGCTGCGTCATGTTGGCAATTGGCACACCTAAACGCGCGAGGGCGGCATCCTTAGCAATATCGATTTCAAAAGCGGTAGAACCAGTGATCTCTCCACCTAGTGGACGGTTGATACCGGAAGCATCGTCAACACGGCCTCGTAGCATGTCGATGGATTTCCACGCGTCTGTACCTGGACCTGGGACGTCCATGAAGGTAATCGATTTTGGATCTGAGGATTTGTATGCGCGATCTGGACGTAATCTGATATCACCAGACTCGCCACCTTCAACTTCTAAATTACCGGAATAGAACATCGCTTTGTACACAGAGTAGCGCACCTGATTCATCGTCATGTTGAGAAGCTCGTCTAAGAGTTCCTTATTTGGTGCCATCATTTCGATAGGACCAAGACCATAAGGGTTGTGCTCACCACGAGGAAGCCATGTAGTCATTCGGATACTGAGATCTTTATGATTCCATGGAAGGTGGCGTTTTAGGATTGGCTCATCGTTAGCGACGACGTAGTAAAGGTCTAAATCCTTATGCTCAAAGTATTCGCAGCGGACCATCTCCTGACCCTCAAAGCCTTCGATGGATGTCGGTTTAACTTTATCTAACTTCTCTGGTTTAGAAAGTCCTTCGAAGAGTCTGCGGAAAGTGTGGAAGTCGTAGACCTTATCGTACTTCACGAAGCGCATTGAGCGTGGCTTCTGTGGACAAGTGCTTGGGTCAATCCACACGTCAGAAGGTGAGAGCGCTTCGCCAACAGTTTGCGAAATCTCAACAACTTTGTCGTTCTTGTACTTCATCTTTTCTGTCACTAGATCGATGTCAGAAACGAAAGCGACATTGCGTTCTTGACGATCATAAAAACGACGCCAAAAAGATGTGCCGTAAAGAATATCGTAGAACCACAGCAGTGTGTATTGCTGGCGTGTCTGATCATCCATCCAGTCTAGTTTGCGAAGAGCGTTGAGAACAGGGACTTGCTCTTCGTACTTCTCATTGTCTGAGTCCCATAGTACATCTGGCGTACGCGCAGTGAGGATGGAAAGAGCCGTGTGCAGTTTGATAGCGACTAATGGTTCTTTCAAATCGACTAAGCCTTTGTCGTTACTCTCAGCGAAGAAGCGCGTTGGTGTAGCGTTACCGTCAGTGTCCAGAGTGTACTCAGCAGAAACCTGTAGTTCATTTGTAGTCTTCGGTAGGTAAGATCGTTTAAGATTCTTCCACACTAGCTCCATGTTCTCTCCGGCTACATTGCGTCGAAAGTTCTCCATGCGGTCCTTGAACTGGACGAAGATTTGATAATTGAAGTTCTTATACGAAAGTTGTTTTGGAGACTGAAAAATCTTTTCTACGAGGGTCAATTTAGGATCTGGGTTGTCGGTTGCAATTGGCATAATTAAAGTGTGTACGTACCCAAGATTGCGTCCTCGTGAATAAGATTATATTCTTCTGCACCATCTCTGAAAGATTGCGAATCAACGAGTTCGAAGACCACAACGTCGTTTGGTTTATAAATCGAGCTGGACGATGTGACGACTTGGGCATAGATCACGAAGTCATCATCGTTCTCTTCTACTTGAAAACCTGTTTGCGCTGTTGCGTTTGGGCTGACCTTCTTAACGACTAAGTACGATGTCTTTGGTCTAAAGTTTGTAACGATCATAATGAGATACGTTGGATTAATTTTTGTCTAGGTTTGATACGTTCACGAAACCATTGCGGTGCGTTATCAGATTGTGGACGTGGACCGGATGATGCGTAACCTCTCAGAGTAATAAGGCCATAGCTGAAGGCATCGCAGTTGTGTGCAAGTAGTCCGCCCTCAACTGAGAAACAGTGCGTGTTCTCAACCTCCATGTTGTAGACATCTTCGTTTTCTCCAAGCTCGCGCGTAACAAGCCTTACCACAGAACTTTGTTCTCGACGGAAATGGTGTCTCTCTTTTTTTACCGCATATCTGACAAGAAATAGTATACCACTTTCTTTCTTCCCAAGTTTTTTTACCATGCGAACTATGCCACTTAACACCTTCATTAGTTGCATGCCAAGCTTTCGCGAGTGGTATGACATTAAGTAGCATCCGTTGTCTGGAAGCTTCGCGTTGCTCTGGTGTTTGATGTTTTGAAATGTGCTGAAAAGCCTGGAGAAGTTCAAGGTTGCTAGATGCGTTATTACTTCTGTTGTGATCTTTATGGTGAACGTGAAAGCCTTTTGTAACCTCACCACCGTTCGCTTTGAAAACAACGATATGAAGTCGTAGACCTTTCTTTTGAAAATATTTT
This sequence comes from uncultured Sediminibacterium sp., assembly GCA_964612195.1. GTDB lineage: Bacteria > Bacteroidota > Bacteroidia > Chitinophagales > Chitinophagaceae > Sediminibacterium. Next base: position 9,449 of record CAZTDV010000051.1, on the reverse strand, counting down.
CCGCAAAGATAAAATCGGCGGCCTTGAAATTCTTGGATTGTTTCTGAGATGATTGTTGGGTCCATATAGATGATTGTATCAGTATATGAAATCCTTGTACAAGTCCGTCAGCCCTAATCCATCCATCGTTGGTTAAAAACCGATGATCGGGGGTACACTTGATCTGTCTACCATCAGAAAATTTTAACTTAACTATTGAAGCACTCTCTCTAGTTTTACGAACTTTTGAAAAGCGCTCCAGGCCACCAAGTGAGTGAACAAATCCTTGCTTGCCAACTAATTCTTTAATTTTAAATTGTCCTTTAGATGTATCAATTAAAGTATCACCGGATAAACACGCGTGATCTTCTTGCGCTGAGTCGAGGTCATCTGGGTTCGTCCTTGAGTGCATCAGTGTAGGAAGTGTGCGGATAAAGTTACTGCATGTATCGAACACTTTGATTTGATTGTTCTTCAGGTACTCGTGCATCATTGCCCAACGTGGAATACGTTTGTTAGACGCTGGTATGACCGGCACGCCGTGACGTTGGTAGACCTGAGCGTGACTCTCACCAGTACCTTGCTTCGCGAACATACTGGGGTCACAAGCATACCAATCGATCTTCTCATCTTTAGTCAGTTCGATGATGTTAGATGATTGCTCTTCTGTCGTGAATCTGCGCTCGTAAAGTTCACGATACAAATACACTATACCATTCTCGTCAACTGCGAACCAGATTGCACAGAAGGGAGCGGAAAAACCATAGTCGATTCCGACGAACTTGCGCCAGTGGGGAGGGATCTCAAAAGGTTGCACGACGTGAAAGTCAGGATTCCATTCAGCGAAGAACTGACCTTCGAGAATATCCCAACTACCATAGAGAAGTGCGTCCTGCGTCTTCTTGTCTAAGGCCTTCAATCGCTTAGCATAATCAGGGTCAGATTTGATTAAGGCTTGGTTAGCCCACAGAAGGGCAGGAAGGAAAGAACGTGTGAGGCCAGATTTTCTCTCTTCGTAAACGTTGTAGTGCTCTTCTCGGAAGACGGTACTACCTTGATTAAAGTTATCAGGAATTTCATCGAATGAACCTAAGACTCTGCCGTCTGGCAATTGCCAACCGCAGGCGTACTGGTATTTCACTCTGCCTTTAACTTTGAGCAGATCGATCTCTGGTTGTACAAATCTGTGCTTCACCCAAGCATGACCTGAACCTGTCGAGTTGCTCGCTGACCTGACCATCTTGGGGGCAGTGGTCGTGCCACGACAACGAGAAAAAAGGTAAAGATACTGCGTCTCTGAGAAAGATGTGAGCTCATCGAAACCAATGTAGTCAAATTCTGCGGACTTGTACTTCTCCTTGTCCTCTTCGCGCTGTAAATGGGAGAGATACAGGACAGATTTGTTTGGGAAGGTCCACTCTTTGCCACCATCTCTCGAGTGAGCGAAGCCAGTAAGAATCGCAGAGATGCGCGGGATCAGCGACTTTTCAAGTTCAGGAAATGTTCTGCGAAAAAGAATTGCTCTGTAGGACGGATGCTGAATACACAGAGAAATAGACTGAAAGACTAACGCCTCGGACTTACCGCCTCCAGCTGCACCACCGTATAAAAGTTCAAATGCTGGGCACTCGAAGAAGGAATACTGAGGGCCAGGTTGAGGCGACCAGTTGATCACTTTGTTCTGTGGCGCATTTACTGCACTCGTGCGAGAGGGTTGTGCCATAGATTATACGAAGGGGATAAAAATGAGCCTGTTGGCTAAGTTATCCATAGTGGGGGAAAGGTTAAGGAGATTTGTACCACGACGATGGTGAAATTGGACTACATATTGCTCGTCGGCGATGACAAGAGCGGTACCGATGGGTAAATTGTGCAGTGGATCCTGTGGTTTTGCTACATGATGTTGCATATGGGGGCTTTAGTGTTAGGTCACTGTGGACAAACTGGGGATAAGTGCGGACTAAAAAGTATAAAAAATTTTGTGGGGATGTATATAAATTATTCTGGACTCGGCGCGGGTTACCCCTCCCCCCGTCATTGGGTAGGTGATTAATTGCATCGTGTAGTAGTACGATACACCCCCCCCTTCTGTACAACACCCCTTAGCTGGCGGGTTGCCTTGTGGATATTGCCCAATTAAATGGCTAGTTATAATCGCCCCGCCTTTGTTTTGCGTGATGTAGTGGTCAACTATTCTATTTAAAACGATTGTAAGCCATTCTGTTGGCGTCGTCTAAGGTATATTGTGCGACGCATAACCCAAAATGGCCGTTTTTGTTAATGTTTGATGATTAAACCTCTGTAAAATCGGCGTCAATGACTTCCGCCATTGTTACCTTGCCACCTGGTACGTTGATGTTAATGGTTACGCCTGAACCATTACTACCACTTGGTCCGCCTTCTTGGGCATACACACCGACCATTCGGGCAATTTCACGGGTCGCCCTAAGTTGTACATCTTCTGACTTTCCTTTGGTCGCTAATTGCTTAAATTTTGTACCAATCCAGTTAGCATTTAGGGTCTCAACTTTGAGCGTTGACGTCAAAACTGCCTGTATTTGTGGCTTACGTAGTAATCTGTATGATTCTACTCTTGCAGATGTGGAAGTCCAATCGGGGTGCATTTTCATTACCGCCTTTATATTGTCGCCGTCAAATTCTAAATAGTTAGCAATAAAATCAGCTTCACTTTGTGTCAAGCCTGTCGCGTTTTTTGTGGCTAATGCTTTTACTTTTTCGGCCACGCCATTGTAAAGTGTTGCCCCGAGTGTTTGCATTTTATAAATATTACTTATCCACTTTTAGCCCTTGCATTATTATAACGTATCTGCTATTATAGTATCAGTTAGCCACTAGGCTACATCAAGCGAACGACTGCCACGTTGTCACGGCTTACCCTGTCACATCGTGGTGGTTGCTCAAAGTATAACATACTAATCAGATAACTAAAAAATCATATGGAAATCAATCAATTAGATTTGTCAAACTTTGGCTATCGTGAAATTGGCATGGCTGGTGACTTGCTTCAATTGCTATCAGAAGGCACCCAGAAACTTCAAAATACTGACAACGACCCAATGCTATCTAACGGACTAACTATCAATTTTAATCAGAATAGCGGTAATGTTTTCTTATCAAACGACGATTGCGAATGCTACATGATAAACAATGAAAAAATCGAGCTTTTCGTTAATTGTTATGAGTGTGGACAAGAAGATTTTATCACTGAATTAAATTTGAATGATGATAATCTTTGCCTAGACTGTGTAAATAAAAAAGTAAATTAATATGCCATATTTTACCGTAGAAATAGAACTAAAAGATGATCCATTGACAACTTTAATCACGGTAGAAGCATTCGACGAAAATTTCGCAACCGAGCAGGCCGTTAACCAATTGCCACCGCACAGCGTTATTAATCAAGTGACCTGTTACACCGCAAAAGAGCACTGCCCACTTTGCGAATTATATCCACTAAAAAAATAATTATGCTTACAGAAATATTAAAAAATCAAGCAGGCTCTAGAATTTTAATTGATTTTATTATCAGAACTCCAGGGGAGCGTTTTGGTCAAAAGTTATCCTCGCATTTTGCCAACAATTCAGAAGTTGATACAAAACTTAATCAACTCTATCAAGAAAACCCTAACGCTATGATTAACGTAATCAGACGCTAATATTAATTATGAAAAAAATCTATTGGTTCGACTTAGCAATTATTCCCGTTGATATTTGTCAGTCATCGCTCAATGAAAATCTTGAACCCGTTGATCCGAATAACACTGCTCATGTTTGGGAAAATGAAACTGGTCCAGTAATGTGTGCCGAATGTGGTATTAACAAGTATTAACCATATGCCAATTTATACCTTCCACGTTTCCCGTAATCAAATCGTTGAGATTGTTATTTGTGCCGATAGTTTTGACACAGCGCGCAAGCAACTAGACAGTGGTTTATATACTGGTAAACAGACCGAAGTACTTAGCGAAGAGATAACCAGCGATGATGTTATTTCTATTGATGGCCTCGACCCGTTAGAAAATGCCGACTTTAAAAAATGGTCAACCACTTAACCCTATGCCCTCACCCTCACCCTCTCACTCCCCCCTCCCAAAATACTCCCAATCATTTGCCACTGACCGCACAGCGCACCGCAAAAACCAAACAGACACAGCGCTCTATGCCCTCGACGCTCTAATATTTTTCTTAGTTTTTACCGCCCTTGTCATCACACTTCCGACAACATTCTAACCGTGTGAGTTCTGCTCATATGAGCCCCAAGCAAAAAGCCATTAGCACCCAGCTAGTGGCTTTTTTTGCGTCCAACACTCTACAACTGTCACTAGACTACCGCCTAAACGCCACCACAATCGACGCAATAACTAATTCCGATACAATGTACCACCCAGCACACTATCGCTTAACCTTACCCCTATTCTGTTCGTCCCTCTACCCAATCCGTAACCATTTACCACCCGTCACTTGCCACTTTACCCTAGCTACCATCTTCACGCTTGCCTCCGTTACACTCTTACGCCCTCGCGCCCGAGCCTCCGAGCACAACCGCAACCAGTCAGCCACTTCAACTTCATAAACTCGCACAACTTTCACCGTGTGAGCCGTAGATGAATACGACCACCACCCGAGCATTAGCCGTGCGACAGCTATACCCCGCAAGTAAAAGCAATCGAATGGTTTGATGCCAGCCGACAGGTCAGTCAGCTTATATCTCAGACCACAGCCAGTACGCGAGCCAGCGCCCGCGAGCTTTGGCTCGTGTGTCAACTGACCGGCACGTATCAAGCTCTCAGACTGATGTGGTTCGACGGCGTCGCAGGGCAGTGCCCGACCACTGCGTTTCAGCTTCAGCTCCCAGGCACATCCGCCATCATATTCCGGACCACTAAAAACTCCACCATCATGATCCAGTTCTCTCCCGAACATTGTCTGTAAATCGCACTCCAACATATGCGCTTCCCATAATAACACATTCCTGCGCGCGCTCGAACTCTCCTGGAATTTCAAAGGTTACAAGGTTACAAACAGGTTACAATCGTTGTAACCTGTTTCTAGCCTATGCCTATTGCCGAATTGGAATAGTTACAAAGTTACACTCTTTTTCTTTTAATTATATATATATATATATATTTATATACTACGCCCTAGTATAGGGAAACCGTTGTAACCTGTAACCGTTGTAACTTATGTCATTTTGACGCTAACCTTAGCCAAAATAAACGGTTACAAGCGGTTGTAACCTTTTCCATGTCTTTGTAACCTTTTATCTATCCACACCCATACCAGTAGACAGATGTGATATACTAGGGGTCTTACAATTAAGGCCTCAAACTATGTTAGACTTTTTGAGAGACAAGCCTATTTGGCTGACTTGGAGAAGGGAAATGATCGACAATAAAATGACCAAGGTTCCTTACCAAACTAACGGTGCGCACGCTTCGACCACCGACCCAAAAACGTGGACTACTTTTGAAAGAGCCTCCGCATGCCCTAATCGTGACGGTATCGGGGTAGCGTTTGAGAGTTCCTGTGGTGTTGTCGGGATCGATTTCGATCACTGTCTTACTAAGGACCTTGTTCCGGACTGGCTTTGTGACTTCATAACCAGATGCGATACTTATTGTGAGTTTTCGCCATCAGCAACAGGCTGTCACATTCTGTTCATCGTTAAGGAAGATTTAGAGTTAGAACGCAATCGGCACACCCTTTCAGATGGAGCTAATATAGAAGTTTATAATCGCGGTCGATATTTCACCTTTACAGGAGATGAGATGCCGCAAGTGAAAGATATTCGTGAGATCACTGCGGTAGAATTTATCAGCTTACTTTCAGGGCTTGGTTATCCTTGGAAGAAGGGAACAATAACCTCTCCTATTACTAATCAAAAAAGCACTAAGCTCGATGATGAAACTTTATTAAAGCTGATGTTTGGCGCAAGAAATGGAACCAAATTTCGCGCTATCTGGGATGGTGATGCCACAACCTATAACAAAGGCAACAAATCTTCTGCTGATGGAGCGCTCGTGACCAATCTAGCTTTTTGGAGCGGGAAAGATCGCACACAGATGGAGCGCCTTTGGCTCGCGAGTCCGTTAGGTCAGCGTGAGAAGACACAAGAGAGAAAGGACTACCGCGATTTGACGCTTGATAGTGCTCTTGAAATTACCTCCGAGGTTTTTCATGGTCGCAATAACACTTTCGAAGAGTCTGATATAGAGTTTTTAATGTCTTCAGGTAAAGAACCCTTCCCTCTTTTGATTCTCAATAATATTATGAGAATACTTGGGTCTGACCAACATTTTCATGATACCTTTCGGAGTAACGAATTTTCACACCTAATAGAGTCAAGGTTACTTACTAGCGAATGGGTGACTTTAACTGACGCTACTATTTCGGTAACTCGTCAATATATAGCAGAGAACTATCCTTATTTCCGTAAGATTTCAAAAGAGCTGACGACTGACGCAATTATCGGGCATGCTCACAACAATCCAGTGAATCCTCCTCGCGATTATTTCTCCTCGCTTATTTGGGACAAAGTTCCTAGGTTGAGTTCGTGGTTGCATAATGCTTATGGCGTACCCGACGATGAACTTCATCAGGCCATCGGTTCTAATTGGATGAAGGGTTTGGTTAAGCGCGTAATGGTTCCTGGTTGTCAATTTGATCAGGTGTTAGTCCTAGAATCGCCGCAAGGATGGAAGAAATCATCTTCTATTCGTAAGCTCGGTCAGCCGTGGCACGTTGAAACTACTCTCTCTGTCGATAACAAAGACTTTTATCTAACACTAGCTCAGAATGTTATCGTTGAATTTTCAGAGGGTGAGATTCTTGCTCGCGCAAGTGTCAGTAGAATAAAAGCCGAGATCACAAAGACAGAGGATCAGGTTCGCCCTCCGTATGAAAGAGGTATCGTGAAGTTCAAGCGCTCCTGTGTCTTTGCTCTTACCACTAACTATCTTGAGTTAAAAGATGACACTGGCAATCGTCGCTGGTTACCCATCTTACTTCGCAAAGTGGCCGATACTGAGTGGATAGAAAAAAATCGCGATCAACTTTTTGCCGAGGCTTACTATCGAGCAATCGTCTTGCTAGAAACTACATATGAATATCCAAAGGAATCTCTCGAGGAATTGCAGGCAAGCCGAGGAGAACATAATGACTATGACGATAAAGTTATTGTTTGGTACGCGGGGCTTACCCCCGACGTTATAGAGAGGGGCGTAACTCTCCATGAGGCTATAGAACAGATATACGGAATAACTGGAAAGATTAACACGTTAGATGAAATTCAGATGAGGGCGATTTTTACTAGATCTTTGATGCTTGAGAATAAGGTGAAAAAGATAAATGGTCTAAGCGTTAGACGTTGGTGTGCAACCGATAAAACAAATTTAATAATTAAAGACTTACCTCAACAATATGGATCACCTAAACAAATTAGCGCAACTTACGGCGTGTCCTCATACAAAATGGCGGGCACGACTTATCCCAATGTCTAATGGCGTCAACGCTTTGCGCGAAGCATGCATGGCTTGTGGTCGCACTAATGGTGGCACTAATCTTGGCTTAGCACTACCGATGACCGCTGATGTTGATATTAAAGTTCAATCTTTCAAGTACCCAGGCAAAACTCTAGGCGAGATATTCGTTATCAATCCCGGTTACCTTCATTGGATAGTTTGCGAATCGAAGTGCTCAGATCGTGTTAAGAAATCGGCAGCTAGGATTATCTGCGGTGTCCCGTACACACCTCCAAACGATGACGACATTTACTACGAAGAGCGTTGCTACAGACCAGGTAGTGGTTGGGACTGCATTAAAAAAGTTATAGCCTCGCAGGTAGAGGCAAAAATAGCTGGTTAGACTAATATCACCATTCCCACTTATCCCCAAGCTATCCACAGTATTCGTTGACATTAACGTGTCATAGGCGTATAGTAGCTAGTACATGAGACTTAACATTATCGAGCAAGTGAAAAATATAAAAAAGCGTGTCAACATCCTCCAGCTCCAGCGCTCCATCGACTTCTACTATAAGCGTGCGTACCGTAAACCGACTGAGCACCACCCCACGTCCATGTCCTATCGTGTCTACTGTTTTAACAAAGCTGAGCGCTTAGCAACTAAGTTAGCAAGAGCTACTGGTTGGTGGGCGAGTGAGCGTAGCGAATACGACGAACGAGAGTACTCATCCAATGATCCACGCGCGAAGATCAGTCTAAATAAAGGTCGTAAGAACTTTGGTAGTTAATATGTGTCACCATCAATGGATAAGAATCAGAGATGTTACGAAACATCTGTGCGAAGCGTGCCCAACAGATATTCATAATAAGAAGCTCACTCACGAAGACGGAACACTCTTAAGCAGAATTTGCATAAATTATGGTTATCATGTCCTCGTCCAATGCGCTGAATGTTTAGAAACTAAAGAACTAAGTGGTTAACCTATGAAACTAGCAATGTTGTTAATAGGCGTTCTTGCTATCCTCTTCGCCTATCTTCACGGTATCGGAACACCAGCGTCGTACTTCTTCCTAATCGTGTCTCACATCTGGATCGTCGGCTGTATACTTTATAAGAAATAAATATGGACACAAACTTTACTACCTGGAAGACCATCAAACTCGGCACCCACCCGACCATCGAGGCGATCACCACGACACTGGAAGCTGATGGCTTCAAGATCGGCACGTACGCGCGGCAGATCCTTGCCAAGATCCGTCTCGCTTTGAAGGAGACGGAAATCGAGCTGGTTCGTGTCTCGGTCACGGATCTCGGTTTCACTCGGGCCGCCAGCCGGAAGGTCATTTATGAACGAGCTTTGTCGCTCGGCCTCGTCTTGTGCCCAGCCGAAGTCGGGCCGCAGTTGCGTCGGCAGTATGCCGATCAGCCTTATGGTGACTGGTTTTTGGTGGCCATGGAGCCGATCGCGGACTCCGGTCGTTACTTGCGCGTCTTCGGCGTGGACCACTACGACGGTGGCCTTTGGTTGTTCACCTACGATGGTCGCCCCGACAACGAGTGGGACCCCGAGCGCCAGTGGGTTTTCGCCCGTAACAAGCCCTCAGAGCTTGTGACCTTAGATGGTGAATATTCAGATTATAGTGGTGCTTGTTCTTGCGAAGACCGTAATCACCTCTACTTAGTCGATGACGCAAAGACCTTAGACAATCTAGCTCCTGGTGATGTTTTAGAACATATACAAGCTTGTGATCGAATAGTCCAAGGCGTTATCGGTGAGGTAGTTATAACTGTTGAATGTAATGGTAGAACAACTAAAATTTACTCAATCTCTGAGCTCAAAGAATCAGGCTGGGCTGTAAAGCAATCGACACCAGTCAAAGTCACCATTACGAAAGCCAAAGTAGCCAAGCTATTAGGTATTGAGATAGATCAGTTAGAGATTAAGGATTAATAAATAACCTTATGTTCTCACGCCTCAAATGCTT
>CAZTDV010000050.1:0-23951 GCA_964612195.1 uncultured Sediminibacterium sp. | reverse complement strand
CATCAATCAGTTCACTGCATGTTGGGTACCCGATATGATGACCAATCCAGGTTTGGCAGGCAAGCTATCGCATCCTTCAGTAATGCCTAAGGTACCTGTATCATATATGAAATTACTCTCTAGATTTACAAGGGTATCCTGTGCTACAAAATACAGTTTTGCCATTGTGTTATCTGGTCCTGAACCACAAAGAACCATTTTAGAAAACAATATCTTGATAGATTTAGAAGCATTCACCAAGCCGGTAGTATTGATTCGGGGGCTTCCAACAGAAACCGAACCTATAGAAGTACCTCCACATGTGAGGGTTTTCAATCATTTAGACACTATTGATCTTGCATTAGAATTACAGCAAGCAGATTATATAATTTGTAGGGGAGGATATACATCTCTAATGGAGTTATTATCTATCGACAAAAAATTAATTGTAGTTCCAACACCAGGGCAAACAGAGCAAGAGTATTTGAGTGAATTATTGATGAATACAAAAAGGCTTTTGCGTATATCGCAATCAGGATTTAGTTTAGAAGATACTTATACTAAAGCCCAAAGCTTCACATACAGTAAAATGAATATTGATCAGTTTGATGTAGAGCAACTTAAAGCATTATTGCTAAATTTGCCTAAATGAACCAATCCTACAAAGCATATACTGCTGCCCTTGTTGCAAACTTGATTTTTGGTAGTAGTTATGCGGCGGTCAAATTCATTACTCCAGGTTATATTCATCCATTTGCGTTGAACTTTGTAAGGGTAGCAGTAACGCTTTCTTTATTTTGGATACTATTTTTATTTAAGCCAGGTAAAGTAAAATTTGATCGAAAAGATTTACCCCGATTTTTGATATGTGCGCTTACTGGCATTGTGATTAATCAATTGTTTTTTATCAAAGGAGTTTCATTAACTACGGTAATACATAGTTCTTTACTTTCATTAGGTTCACCTATTTTCATAACCATCATAGCCGCTTGGTTATTAAAAGAAGGTTTTACTTTATTGAAAGCAATTGGACTGGCTTGTGGTGTAGGAGGTGCAAGTATTTTAATATTAATGAAAGACCAATCAGGTGGTGCCGCAAGTAATATGGTTGTAGGCGATATACTCGTGCTTATTAACGCTATATCTTATGCTTTTTACTTGGTTCTAGTAAGACCATTGATGGCTAAGTATTCAGGAATTCAAGTACTACGTTGGATATTTACATTGGGGGCCATTGGCATACTACCTGTTGGTCTTCCTTATATGTTAAGTACTAGTTGGGAAAGTTTTGATTTCACCCATTGGGTGGTATTAGGCTATGTAGCCATTTTTTCAACTTTTGTAGCATACCTATTAACGGTCCAGAGTATACAGCTAATTGGCTCATCTGCAACAGGAGCTTTCATTTATACACAACCGGTATTTGCGGCAATATTTGCGATGATATTCACCCGCGAATATTTTACACTTTATAAATTAGTGGCGGCTATTTTAATTTTTACAGGAGTATTCTTAGTGAACACCAAGAAGTTGACTAAACCTGCTTAGGCCAGTCGGCAAACCAATATTCTTTTTTAGCTTTTGCCCAATTTTTCCAGCTTGTCGTATGCATTGTAATAGCGAATATGGCGCAAGTGGGCATATCGTCAATTTGTGTAGATGTTAATTGGTTTACAAAATCGGTAATACCTGGATTATGCGCAAAAATAGCAGCCGTATTTATTTCATCTGGTAGGAGTACAATCGCTTTAGCAAATCTTTCAGGAGGTGCATGGTATAAAAAATCGTGTTGAATAATATTCGCTGGCGAAATTCCATTTGCATTTGCAAAATAAGTGGCGGTAGTTAAGGCCCTTACGGCAGTACTAGTAACAATTGAATCAATTTTGACCCCGCGACCAATTATTCTTTTAGCCATCATTGGAGCATCTTTATGACCTCTTTCATTTAAAGGTCTATCAAAATCGCCTTGCCCTGCATTAGCCCAACTGCTCTTTGCATGCCTTACTAGTAATAAATGTTTCATGATGACAAGTTAGTTCATTTGAATTGTACATTTGTACCGTGGCAGTTACAAAATTATTGATTGATGAATTTATTTTTTTAAGTAAACAATACCCTGTTTTTGATGTAAGAAGCGAGGGTGAATTTGAACATGCCCATATACCAGGGGCGCATAGTTTACCATTATTTAATAATGAGGAAAGAAAAATAGTAGGTACCGCATATAAACAAGAGAGCAAACAGAAAGCCATTAAAATTGGACTCAAATATTTTGGTGTCAAGATGGTTAAAATGGTAGAAGCAGTAGAACAATTAACAGAAGATGCCAATACCAAAACAGTATTAGTACATTGCTGGAGAGGGGGGATGAGAAGTGCGGGTGTTGCATGGTTACTAGATCTTTATGGCTTCAAAGTATATACTTTAGTAGGGGGATATAAAACATACCGAAATTGGGTACTCAAACAATTTGAGCTGACTTATCCCATTCAAATTGTTGGAGGGTATACAGGCAGTGGTAAAACGGAAGTATTACAAGAGTTGAGTAATAGAGGAGAACTTGTTATAGACTTAGAGGGATTGGCACATCACAAAGGTTCAGCATTTGGGGCATTAGGGCAACCTCCGCAGCCCAGCCAAGAAATGTTCGAAAATTTATTAGCTGCCCAATTAAGTGATAAAGCTGCTTTATTAAATAATGAAAAAATTATTTGGCTTGAAGATGAAAGCCAACGCATTGGAGAAGTTAATATTCCAACGATTTTTTTTAAGCAAATGCGTGCGAAGAAAGTATTGTTTCTAGATATTCCATTTGATGAAAGACTGCAGTATATTTTACAAGGCTATGGAAAGTTTAGTAAAGAGCATTTAGTAAATGCAGTCATTAGAATTAAAAAACGCTTGGGAGGATTAGAAACCAAGACTGCAATTAATTGTTTAATTGAAGACGATATTATGGGATGCTTTGCCATCTTATTAAAATACTACGATAAAGGATATTTTGCAGGATCACAAAAAAGGGAAAACCCCGAACAATTAATTCATAAAATTCCTTGTAATAGTGTGGATGCCAAAACCAATGCAATTAAGCTTTTGCAGTGATTAATTCTACACAGTGGTAAGGTTTAAAAATTGGCAATCCATTTGTATAAAGTTAGCCCACTCATCCAACTCATTGCAATTACTACCATCCAGCCTGCAATACTTAACCACAATGGATGCTTATAAGTTTTAATCAGTTTCTTCTTGGTGGCTGCCAATAAAATAATAGCCAATGCTATGGGAAGAATTAACCCGTTGAGTGCCCCCACAGTAACCAATATTTTTACTGGGTTTCCAATCAACTGATATGCAAGCGTACTTGTTATAATAAAAAAACTGATGATCCATTTTTCATTTTTTTCTAACCAAGGATGAAAAGTTTTGATGAATGATACAGAAGTATAAGCAGCACCTACAACGGAAGTAATTGCTGCAGCCCACATGACAACACCAAAAAAACGATATCCCAAATTGCCAGCAGCTAATTGAAATACGGAGGCAGGTGGATTAATAGGATTGATTATTAAGCCCTGATTAATAACACCCAATACACAAAGGAATAATAAAAAGCGCATGATAGAAGTAATCACAATGCCAGAAACAGCACTTTTATTTACTTCAGGTAAAGCCTGTTCTCCTTTTATTCCAGCATCTAATAAACGATGTCCTCCTGCAAAGCTGATATAGCCACCTACGGTTCCTCCAACCAAAGTAACAATTGCCAATGCAGAAAGTTGTTCAGGAACAAAACTCCGGTAAATTGCTGTACCAATAGGTGGTGCTGCTTTAAATACAATATACAAAGTGAGTGCAATCATTAATATGCCTAAAATTTTCGTAAATCCATCAATGGCTTTTCCTACTTCTTTATACCAAAATATAATCAACGCCACTATACAACTTAGGATGCTCCCATAAGTAGGATCAAGGCCTGTCATTACTTGCAGCCCCAATCCACTACCCCCTATATTGCCAATATTAAAAGCAAAACCTCCTAATACAATAAGGGCTGCTAAAAAATAACCCATCCCAGGTAAGAGTTCATTGGCAATTAATTGCGCTCGTTTTTCAGTAACAGCAATCACTCGCCAAATATTCATTTGTGCTCCAATATCTAATAATACAGAAATCAAAATCACAAAGCCAAAACTGGCAGTTAGTTGTTGCGTAAATACGGTAGTTTGTGTAAGAAAGCCTGGACCAATAGCTGAAGTAGCCATTAAAAAAGCTGCACCTAATAAGGCAGATTTTGTTGAAGATGGTTTAGGACTTTGCTTTAGCATTAGATGGATGAACAGGGTTTAATCAAAATATTATTTGCTTGCATTGCTGTATAAATACTTGTTGCAAAAGATACAGCATGATCTCCATCTCCATGTATGCAAATGGTTTCAGCTTCTAACGGCACAACAGACCCATCGGTTGCAATCACAGTTTTGTGTTCAATCATTTTCAATACCTGCGCTAATGCATTTTCGGTAGTATGAACCATTGCATTAGGTTCAGATCGAGGTGTTAATTGGCCTTTAGCATTATAGGTTCTGTCTGCAAATACTTCTGATGCTGTTTTTATATGCAATGCTTCTGCCTCGGAAATCATATAACTATTGCTTAATCCATACAGCACTAGTTGTGGTTCTAATTCTTTAATAACCCTAGCAATAATATAACTCATGGTAGCATTTTTAGCAGCCATATTGTATAAAGCACCATGTGGTTTAACATGATGCAATATGGCGCCCATTTCTTTGCAAGCATCTTGCATCAGCGTGATTTGTTCCGCCACCAAATCATATAATTCACAAACGGATAATTGCATTTCTGTTCTACCAAAATTGGCTTTGTCGTTAAATCCGGGGTGTGCGCCAATCGCAACCCCATTTTCTACACAGTAGGCGATGGTTGATTTTATTGTATCAATATCACCTGCGTGATACCCGCAAGCAATATTGGCACTACTAATGAATTTCATGAGTGCTTTGTCGTTGGGGAATCCTTCTCCTAAATCGCAATTAATGTCGATGGTATGCATTGAGTTGTAAGGTACAGGCATTCTTTAATTGTTGCAAATATTGCCCCTGTCTGCTATTTATTTTTTCAGCTGTTTCCATATTCACTGGAATTAGCCGGATGATTGTTCCTGGTGATTGTTGAACCAATGTAGGAATATCCGATTGAATAATATGGCCAATTCTTGGATAGCCCCCTGTGGTTTGGTGATCGGCTAATAAAACTATGCATTGACCACTAGGCAATAGTTGAATGGTGCCATTGGTTACCCCACTGGAGATTAATTCAATTTGTTTTTTGCATTTTAATGCAGGCCCTTTTAACCGATAACCCATTCGGTCACTATCTGCAAGAATGGTAAACTGCGCATTGGTCATGAATTGTTGTGAAAATGTATTCAATTGAGAAAATTCATTTCCGGGTAAATACCTTAATGATTGTGTTTGATACAATCCTTTGGTATCGGCCATCCAGGGGAGTATTTGTAATTGGCTTTGACTATTTTTTTGAATCGCACTTGCTTTTAATTTTAGTTCATCGTCCTTTTGTAAGGCACGTCCTTCCATACCTCCCGCACCTGCGCGGGTATTGGTGCTATAGCTATTCATCCATTCATTCAGTTCTAATCCACCCTGAATAGCCAAATAACCAATATGTCCTGATTGCTTTTTAGTAAAACTTAATACTGCATTTTCAGGAACAAATATTGGATGATTAATGGGAACAGGAATATCATTAATGGTGGCAACAAAATCGGCACCGCTCAATGCAATAAAAGCAGCTGTTTTAAAACGAAATACTGGCGCAGGGTAAAAAAATTCAATGACTGCTTCGTCTGCTTTATTTTGAATTAGCAGGTTGGCTATTTGCATAGCTAATGGATCCATGGCTCCGTTTGGATTGATACCCAGGTGTTGAAATCCTTTACGGCCAGTGTCTTGCACCGTACTAAATAACCCCGCTTTAATGATGGTAATACTCATAACTTAAGCGGCATTAAATTGATGAAACTGTTCAAGGGTAATGGCTTCAAATTTGACCCAATTGCCTGGTTTAAATAAACAAGGTTTTTCTTTGGTTATATCAAATATTTTCAAAGGAGTTTGACCTATTAATTGCCATCCTCCTGGTGCATCTAAAGGATAGATTCCTGTTTGCTCACCAGCTATGCCCACACTTCCTGCAGCAACTAATTTTCTAGGGTTGGCTTTTCTGGGTAGTTGAATTTGTTGATGAACAGATGCCATATAAGCAAAGCCTGGTAAGAATCCCAGCATATATACTTTATATATTTTGCTGGTATGTAAAGCAATGAGTTCTTCAATAGAGCATCCTGTTATTTGTGTTGCTTCTACTAAATCGGGTGCTAAACTGGTATTATAGCATACGGGTACAATTATAGTTTCTGTTTCTTGAGCAGCTGTTTCTGGAGCTACTGTTAATGCAGCTAATTTTTTCTTCAGCCATTCAAAAGGAGAACCCCCCATTGCTTGTTTACGAATTATTGTTGGATTATAGATTAAGGTTAAACTGCTGTAAGCAGGTATCATATCGGTCACTCCTTCTATAGGATGTATTTGAAAAAAATGAAATGAATGCATTACCTGATTGTTCACTTCTTCTGAAATGCTTGAAGACCATTCAATAGTGATGGCTTGGTCTCCCAATGCATAGATATGTGCAATCGTTTTTTTCACTGTATAAAGTTACTTAATTAAAGCCCCGCGTTCATACAATTGATTTTATATTCAACGGGTTCTTCTTTATCTTTCCAATCAACAATAAACTGTATGAAAAAAATAATTTCACTTTTTACGCTTGCAGCTTTAATGGCTGGGCAAGTGAATGCCCAATCTAACCCCAAATGGTTGCGGTATTCGAATATTTCGCCAGATGGTAAAACAGTCGTGTTTACTTACAAAGGAGATTTGTATACTGTTTCATCTTCAGGAGGTAATGCTACTGCATTAACCATGCATGAAGCACATGATTTTATGCCGGTTTGGAGTAAAGACGGTAAAACCATTGCTTTTGCAAGTGATCGTTATGGTAATTTTGATGTATTCACTATTCCTGTTACAGGGGGCGAAGCCAAAAGAGTTAGTTTTCATTCGGCTGCAGAATATCCCTATGATTTTTCAGCAGATAACCAGAAAATTATTTTTGGATCATCAAGAATGGACTTGGCAAGTAATAGACAGTTTCCTACGGGATCTATGCCCGAGCTCTATAGTGTGGGTGTAAACGGAGGTAGGCCCACTCAATTATTAACCACTCCTGCAGAAGAAGTAAAGTTTAGCAAGGATGGAAATAAAATGATTTATCAGGATAAAAAAGGAGGAGAGAATACTTGGAGAAAACACCATACTTCTTCTATTGCCAGAGATATTTGGATCTATGATGTTAAAGCAGACAAGCATACTAAGCTAACTAACTTTAATGGAGAAGATCGTAATCCAGTTTTTGCCAATGCAGAAAAAGAGTTGATTTATTTAAGTGAAGAAAGCGGCAGTTTTAATATTCACAAAATGCCTGTTGCAGGAGGGAAGAGTGAAAAATTAACTTCATTCAAAAAGCATCCAGTACGTTTTTTAAGTACCTCCGCAGATGGTACACTTTGCTTTAGTTATGATGGTGAGTTATATACCATGAAAGCAGGCGGTAACCCACAAAAATTATCCATTAATATTTTAGCGGATGCACGTAAGAATGATGAGCAAGTAATGCGCGTGAGTAGTGGAAGTAATATTGCTGTTTCGCCGAACGGAAAAGAAGTTGCATTCTTATACAGAGGAGATGTTTTTGTAAGTAGCGTAGATGGAGGTGTAACTAAAAGAATTACAGTAACCCCAACACAAGAAGTAGGGATTGGTTTTTCACCAGATGGTAAATCAATTATTTATACTGCAGAGCGGAACAATAAATGGAGCATTTTTGAAAGCACTAAACTACGTGCAGACGAACCTTATTTTTATGCATCAACCCTAATTAAAGAAACACCGGTATTAGATAATGCGAACGATAATACACAACCATTGTATTCTCCTGATGGGAAAGAAATTGCGTTTGTAGAAAATAGAAACAATGTTCGTATATACAATATTGCAACCAAGCAAAGCAGAACAATATTAGGTTCAGAGCAAATTTTTGCTTGGACAGAGAATGATCAATATTTTCAATGGAGTCCAGACAGCAAGTGGTTGTTATTTGATTATGCAGTAGTAGGAAGTGCAGTAAGTGAAGTGGGTTTAGCAAGTGTTGATGGAAAGAAAATCATGAATATTACAGAGAGTGGATTTAATGATTATCGCCCTAAATGGGTAATGGGTGGTAAAGCCATGTTATGGCAAAGTAATAGGGATGGATTAAGAGGCGCTGCTATGAGCGGAGGCGCACAAAGTGATGCTTACTTAATGTTCTTCACACAAGCAGCAATGGATCGATTTAAATTGACCAAAGAAGAATTGGCGCTAGTAAAAGAAATGGAAGAGCAAAAAGCCAAAGCAGATACTAGTAAAAAGAAAACTACTACAGTAGAACCAGTAGAGATAGAATGGGAGGGTTTAACACAACGTAGAGCAAGAGCAACCATACACTCATCTGGAATGGGGGATGCATTGGTGAGCAAGGATGGAGAAACATTGTATTATCTCGCTCGTTTTGAAAGAGGCATGAATTTGTGGACTACTAACTTAAGAACCAAAGAAACCAAAATGCTGGTTCCATTAAATGCCAATGGTGCAAGTATGGTTTGGGACAAAGACCAGAAAAATATTTTCATCAGTAGCGATGGAAGCATTACCAAATTAGATGTGGCTAGTAGTAAGCAAGATCGAATTGCCATCAATGGAGAAATGGCCATCAATATGCGTGAAGAAAGAGCAGCTATGTTTGAGCATGTTTGGAGAAGAACCAAGAAAACATTTTACAATAAAACTTTCCACGGAATTAATTGGGATAGTTATAAAACCGATTACGAAAAATACTTACCATCAATTGGCAACAATTATGAGTTCAGTGAAATGTTGAGTGAGCTGTTGGGAGAATTGAATGTGAGCCATAGTGGAGCTGCATTTGGCAACTTTAATGCCAATGGAGATGCCACTGCTTCGTTGGGTGCGTTTTATGATGCGGCTTATACTGGTAATGGTGTAAAGATTGAAGAAGTAGTATTAGGCGGTCCATTAGACAAAGCAGGATTAAATGTAAAAGCAGGAGCCATCATTGAAATGATTGATGGGGAAATGGTTACAGCAGACAAAGACCTTGCACAATATTTAAATAGAAAATCTGGCAAAAAAGTATTGTTGTCTTTAAATGAAAATGGCGCAAAAAGAGAAATCACCGTTAAAGCCATTAGTACAGGAGAAGAAAACGGATTACTGTACAAGCGTTGGGTTAAAAGAAATGCGGATGAAGTAGAACGATTAAGTGGCGGTGCATTGGGATATGTACATATTCCAGGCATGAGTGATGGTACATTTAGATCTACTTATGAAGACATCATGGGGAAACACTTTTTAAAGAAAGGTGTTGTAGTAGATACCAGAAACAATGGAGGTGGAGACTTAGTAGCAGACCTAGCTGTTTTCTTGAGTGGTAAACAATTCATGAACTATACCAATGATGTAAGAAGCAATGGATTTGAACCCAATTTCCGTTGGACAAAACCAAGTATTTCATTGGCCAATGAAGCTAACTACAGTGATGGACATTGCTATGCATTCATGGTACAAGAATTAAATGTAAACAAGTTGGTGGGAACACAGGTTCCTGGAACCTGTTCATTTGCAGCATGGGAAAGCTTAATGGATTCAGGCATCAGATGGGGAGCACCAACCGTGGGTGTTAAAACCAATGCAGGTAAGTATTTAGAAAATGCAGCCACCGATCCAGACTTCTTAGTATACAATGAATATGAAGTAGTGAAGAAAGGAGTAGACCAGCAATTAGAAGTTGCAGTGAAAGAATTGATGAAGACGATCAAGTAAAAAATAAATTGTGTTAAGCAAAAGGCCTCGAAATTTTCGGGGCCTTTTTAGTACATTGTCTCATCTGCACCCTATATTTTATCCCATATAGTATCTAATTTTAATGACAATATTGAGTAATTACATTGAAAATCTTTAATAAGATATGGGCTCGGACAAATTTATTTCTTATTAAATTTGTTAAACTATGACAACTACCACTTTTATTACTGACCAGAAGGGAAAAAAAATATCAGCTGTACTGCCTATTAAAGCATACAAGCAACTGCTCGAAGAACTAGAGGAGCTAGAAGATATACGTGCATACGATAAAGCAAAAGCAAAAAAAGAAAAACCCATCCTTTTAAAAGATGCCATACAACAAAGAAGAAAAAAAGCAAAAGCCTAAGTATACCGTTCTCATCTTACCATCTGTGCAGAAGCAACTCGATAAACTACCTAATAATACAGCCACTCGGTAAAAACGAGTTGATTTTTTAGGACGATAAGGTTAAATGCTTTTTCTTTTATCTCTTCAATCAGCAATGCCTTTTCTTCTGAAATTGTTTTAGCCTTTACATAAGGTAAACTTTTAAGCACTTTCATTACACAATTGAAATTTCTAGTTTAAAGTTACTTATAACTGGTTATTTATTCTACTAGCCCAGATTCGATTTCTTTGATGATCAGCCTCGCCTGTTCAACGGTCGTTTCAAAATACTGCGCCATGATCTTTCCCATTTCGCTTGTCGCGGCATCTATGGTATTCCTTGCAATGATTCCTAATGCCCGATTGTATAATTCCGGTGTCTGGCTAACAATTGTTTTCAACTCTTTGCCCAAAACCTTAGCTGCAATAAATAACAACCCATTCCTGCCGTCATCTGTTGCAGGTTCAACTATAAACATATCTGCATGATTTTCCCAGATCTGCTCCTGATTAATATCAAAAAAATGGTCGAGTATTTCTGAGATATCTTTAATATCATCACCACGTACTTCCGGCCTGTCGTCCCAGGCAATTAGTTTCAAGAGAACAATACCACCTAGTGTTGCAAACTTGAAACGATGATTTTCATCTAACTCGAGTTCCGGTAATCCTAGGTTGTACACCTCATTAAATCCATCTACATGCACGCTTGTATATCCTGTTCCTTGTACGGTCACTTTGCGATCATCATCTTCAATAGCTCCAAACGGCAAAAGATCAATCTCTGTTCCGTCTTTCCACATCACAATGAAGGCGTTGTCATGAAAGGGCTGAAAACCTTCCACTTCTATGAGATATTTTTTCAGATCTTCATAAACACCAGTGTTATTGATAAACACAGCAAAAACAACATCTCCCGTTGTGCGTTTCGGTGTCACTTTATGTATCCCGCTCAGCCATGCATTACGTGATACAGCTCCCACCAAATAATAATCTATCTCAAAGCATGTAAACCCACGCTCTAGCGCTGACATGGCTTCACTAAATCTCGGTTCTAATCGTAGGCCTTCAAAATTTGTCCTGTAAAAATTGCTCATAAATTTTTTGTGCTGTTTCAATACATCTTCTATCCCCTGTGTTCATCAGATCAACATAGACCAATAGGGGGTGGACTATATTTTGATTTTCTTTATCATCATACCAGAACTTCTTGTATGCTTTCACAGGTCCTTTCTCATCTGGTATAAGTCTGTAATTGCGAATCAACTCCTGTTTGGTTTCAAGGGTATATAAGGTGAGTTCCCCTGGTTTTAAATAATTGGTCAAAAGATCCGCAGCTGGTTCTGCTCCCCACATTGTGATGGGTGCCAACTGAATATTTTTCCATTTAATATAATCTTCGTCTTTTAAGAATCGAAAATTTCCCAGTTTTAATGCAGGTTTCAGTTTCTCTTCATAAGCCACCATCCAGCGCTCCAACAATTCTTTCTTTTTCTGCAATTGATAACGACTCCTATCTAACTGCAACAAGAACCCCTGTTGCTTTAAATCATTCATGATTACATTTATGTTTCCAAACACGGTCCCAGTTCGTTGCGCGATCTCCCTATAGGTTAAATCTAGCAATGCAGGTTCCAGCATAAAATGAAACAATAGTCTCACGCCTGTTTTAGTAAACGCCCGCCCAGTTTTTTCTTTCACCCCCAACCCTCGTATCGCTTTTTGCCCATCGATCCACAACATCAGATCCTTTCCTTTATAGAATACATTCCCGTTGGTTTCCAAATATGCAATATTCTCCCTCCGAAGCTCTTCTTTCATTTTGGGATAAATCTGTTCAGCTATTACTATCAAAGGATCAAACTTAGCTTTAAGTCTAACTAGGTGAGCAAGCTGGTGCCCTCTGATATGATTCTTAACTTCAAGAAAGGCCATATGCGCTTTCCCTTCCACTGTAAAATGGAATACCCCGTCGATTCCCGGGGCAGAAGTCACAGTAGCTGTAATTCCGGTGTGGACTTCAAGCTGCTCCAAGGCATCCTGTATAATCTGTTCTTCTTTCATATTTACAAATTTATCTTATTTTTTATTAATAAACAATGTAAATAAATAAACAAATGACATATTTACAGTATTATAAACTCAATTTATCTCATTTGTTTATTAAATAAAATATGTTTTTTATTAATAAACAGAATAAAATTGTAAACAAATTTAAAAAAATTCAGACTAAAATTCAAACTTGATTTAAGGATCATTTTCAGAATATAGTATCCTGCATGAATTGTATTCATTATTTTTCTAACTTTTTCGGTTCAAATTTTTTAAATTTCCTAGAAGATAAAACTATAAACTACTCTGGAAGTTCAACACGAGAATTTGGTAAATCACAAGAAACAGGTATATCAAAACTATTTTTAAATTTCATGAATGAAAAATATTAAAACAACTGTTTTATTACTTCTTCTATATTTTCCATCTTGCTCAGGAGACTCCAATGAGGAAAGAATGTTGTTTAATAAAGTCAAAACTGGAATGACCACTAAAGAAGTAATAAAAATATTAGGTATTCCTGATGATACAACATATAGTATTGTTGACTCTAGTGAGTTTTGTTATTATTTTTTCACAAAAAATAAATATGGAATACGTTCAACTTTGCCACTTGTTTGTTTTGATAAAAATAATCAAGTAGAGATGATTAGTTACGGAGAGTAATTTTCTTTTAGTACTTTATAATCCAACGTGCAGGTGTATATCCATTAACTGTGAAACTATGTTTGTTAGTTGGGCTTTTAAACTCTTGTCTATTTGAGTAAATTAAAATGGCAAATGGGTTACTGCCCCAACCTCCTATAAATGGTGGAGGAATGATTTTTATGATTGCAATATCAGACATTGGAAAACTGATCAATTGTTCCGGCTCAACTAAAATTTCGTCTATAAATAAATTAGCTTCATTGGATGATCGATAGGCAAAAGTCCAATATGTTTTTAAATTATTTTCGATATCGGTTTTTACTTCGTTCATTGTAAATAAGTATGGACTTGGCTTTACTGTTGTTTGTAATATTCGCAAACCAGGAATTCGATCATTTAAATATTCTAATACCGTTGTATAACCTATCATCGTATAATTCTCGAAGCCAGAAATAATTTTCTCATCATCTCTTTTATACAAATCAGTTGAATACTTTTCATTAAACATTTCTTCTTTACTCTTTCTATGCCCATACACTACTACTTCTGGAATGGTATTGTCATTTTTGAATTTAAATGGATCGAATACTATATTAGTTGATTTAGGTATTTCAATACTTTTTTTTCCAATCTGAACCACCAGTGTTTTTGAAACTTCAGCTTTAAAAACCGAATCAACAGGGGTAATCAAACTGATATTTAAAGCATCAGTTTTCCCTTTCTTTTTTTGTTTAGGTGTAAAGATGAAATTGACACTATCTTCAAAAATATATTTGTTGATTCTAAAATTCCCTTGTTCATCTGTTTTAATATCATCCATAATTATTTCCTTTCCAGATGATAGGATCATGCTAATTACAGAGTCTTTTTTTATAAAATTATTTATGCTACCATAGATGGAAAGTGGCGATTGTTGAACTAAGAAGTGCAATGCATAAGCGCCTTCTTTCATACTGCTGTCTATTTTGATTGAACCTATGGCTTTCCCCCCTGCTAATGGGTACCTAAACTTCCAGGTCTTCAAACGATTTAAGTCTTCAACCCATAAATGGAGTGTCAATATACTTTTAGGTTTATTCAAATAAGGCGGGTAAACGCATTCAAAATCTAGTGATTCACCCAGCTGAATTTTTGAAGCTTTTAATTGAATATCTAAACTATCAGCAAACGCAGTATTAATTGCGCAAAGAATACTGATTATAAAGAGGAAACATCTCATGCTTTTCTAATTATCTCCGCCCCCAAACTTTGCAAGCGTTGATCTATAAATTGATAACCACGATCTATCTGTTCAATATTTTGAATAGTGCTTTTGCCTTCTGCGCTAAGTGCTGCAATCAAAAGCGCTTGTCCTGCCCTGATATCGGGGCTGCTCATGGTGATGCCGCGTAAAGTATTTTTTCTGCCGAGTCCTATCACGGTTGCTCTATGCGGATCGCACAAAATAATTTGTGCACCCATATCAATCAATTTATCGGTAAAGAATAAGCGGCTTTCAAACATTTTCTGGTGGATCAAAACTGATCCAATGGCTTGAGTAGCCACTACCAATACAATGCTCAATAAGTCGGGGGTAAAGCCAGGCCATGGATGGTCTGAAATAGTCAGTATTCCTCCATCCATAAAGGTTTGTATGGTATATGATTCCTGCGAAGGAATATAAATATCATCTCCTTGTATATCAAATTGAATACCTAGTTGCTGAAATTTTTCTGGTATGATTCCTAAGTGTTGTACCCCTGCGTCTTTAATAGTGATTTCACTTTTGGTCATCGCTGCTAGGCCAATAAAACTGCCAATTTCAATCATGTCTGGCAATAAACGGTGTTCAGTACCACCTAGCGTTTCTACTCCCTCAATAACCAATAAATTACTTCCAATGCCACTTATTTTTGCGCCCATTCTGTTGAGCATACTACACAACTGTTGTAAATAGGGTTCGCATGCTGCATTATAAATAGTGGTAGTACCTTCTGCTAAAACAGCGGCCATTACTATATTGGCGGTGCCTGTTACAGAGGGCTCATCCAATAACATATAACAACCTTTCAATGCATTGGTGGTTAATGTAAAGCAACCAATGCTTTCATCGTATGCATAATGGGCACCTAGTTTTTGAAAACCGATGATATGGGTATCTAATCTTCTTCTGCCAATTTTATCGCCACCGGGTTTGGGAATAAATGCTTTTTTAAATCGAGCTAGTAATGGACCTGCTAGCATTACACTGCCTCTAAGTCTTCCACTTTTTTGCCTGAATTTTTCAGAAGCTAAATAGTCAACATCAATTTCGTTGGCCTGAAACTGGTAAGTATCTTGATTAATGCGGTTTACCTGTACACCCATTTCTTTCAATAACTCAATCAGTAAATTAACATCGAGTATATCAGGAATATTTGAAATGGTTACTGTCTGCTTCGTTAATACAACAGCAGAAAGTATTTGCAAAGCTTCGTTCTTTGCACCTTGCGGGGTGATGGATCCCTTTAATTGCTTGCCACCTATGACTTCAAAACTGCTCATCAAATATTAATAGCGCTTCTTAAATCCACCTGGGTTTCTATCGTTGCGATTACTGCCGCCGCCATTTCTTGGATCGTTGCGCTGACCACC
Organism: uncultured Sediminibacterium sp.; assembly: GCA_964612195.1. Lineage (GTDB taxonomy): Bacteria > Bacteroidota > Bacteroidia > Chitinophagales > Chitinophagaceae > Sediminibacterium. Next base: position 8,204 of record CAZTDV010000050.1, on the reverse strand, counting down.
ACCTTGATTTCTATCATTGCGTTGTCCTCCGCCGTTTCTTGGATCATTGCGTTGCTGCTGACCTCCACCTTGGTTTCTATTATTTCTTCCACCAAAGTTTTGTTTCCATCTTCCGCCACTGCGTGCTGGATAATCATCACGCTCGAATGGTTGATTGCGGTGCTTAATATATGGCGTGTTGCTGAATTCTAGTTGACCTCCAGTTATTTGATCTAGTTCAGATCGTATGGCATCATCATGTACCAATTCTTTATGCCAGTTGCTATAAGATAATTTCATATAGTAGGCAATGGCATTGGCAAATCCTACTTTCTTCTCGGGGTCTTCTTCTTTTAAAGCCTTATCTATCACCACTTCTAAGTTCTTTCCTAAGTGTGCATATTTAGGATTGCGCTTTGGATAAGGAAGTGGATCGGGTTTTAACTTATAGGTTTCTTTTTGTGGGATAGGATAAGGACTGTCTACATCCAGCGTAAAATTGCTGATGAAAAAAAGATGATCCCATAGTTTATGCCTGAAGTCTTCTACGTTTTTCAGGTGTGGGTTCAAAAATCCCATCAACTCAATCACAGATTGTGTTTGTTGTTGTCTTTTATCTCTGTCTTCAATTGTGAGGAGGTAATCCACCATTTTCTGTACGTGTCTTCCGTACTCCTTCATTCCCAGGAGTTTCCTGGAGGTATTATATTCCATGTAAAATTGCTTGGTGCAGCAACAAATATAAGTTTTTATATTTGCAACATGGAATCGCTTTTGCAACAAATTAATGACCATAAGGTAGCTATCACTGCTTTTACCGCTAATAATACAGACGAAGTAGAACAATTCAGAATAAAATGGCTAGGGACCAAGGGCTTGGTAAAAGCCATTATGGGCGAAATGCGTAATGTACCCAATGAACAAAAAAAGGAGTTCGGACAAATTCTCAATGAGTTCAAACTCTTTGCTGAAGCGCGTTTTCAAGCATTGCAAGAGCAGTTCGCTGGTGCTTCAACTGCCACTGCTGGTAAGTCTGCTCAAGATTTATCATTGCCTGGTGATGCGGTTTCAGTTGGTAGTAGACATCCACTTACATTAGTGAGGAATGAAATGGTTTCCATCTTCAAACGACTTGGATTCTCGGTTGCGGAAGGTCCTGAAATTGAAGACGACTGGCATAATTTTGGTGCTATGAATCTTCCAGAAGACCATCCTGCTCGTGATATGCAGGATACTTTCTATATTAAAAAACCAGAAGATGGAAATGGCCCAACTTGGTTATTGAGAACCCATACCAGCAGTGTTCAAGCTAGGGTGATGGAAAATCAAAAGCCGCCTATTCGAGTAATTTGTCCGGGAAGAGTGTACCGAAATGAAACCATTAGTGCCCGTGCACATTGTTTTTTCCATCAAGTAGAAGGGTTATATATTGATGAAAATGTAAGTTTTGCCGACCTAAAGCAAACCTTATACTTCTTTGTACAAGAGATGTTTGGCAAAGACGTTAAAGTACGTTTTAGACCCAGCTATTTTCCTTTTACAGAGCCAAGTGCCGAAATGGATATCAGCTGTTTAATTTGTGAAGGAAAGGGTTGTAATATTTGCAAACATACTGGTTGGGTAGAGATATTAGGAAGTGGAATGGTACATCCTAAAGTGTTGGAGAACTTTGGAATAGATTCCAATAAGTACACTGGCTTTGCATTTGGTATGGGTGTTGAAAGAATTACCCAATTAAAATACCAAGTGAACGATTTGAGATTGTATTCTCAAAATGATGTTCGTTTCTTGAAACAGTTTACTGGTGTTGTTTAATCTTTAGACTTTCTTTTCGCTGAATATTTGAATATTGGAGCATGCTTGGTTGAATTGGTTTATATTCATCCAACTTATTAACCTGTTATGCTTGCTATTCTTGTATTCTTTTTTGCTCATTGGTTTGGGTCCTTGTTTTTTCATTCGTTTTTTCTACATCGTTTTGCTTCTCATAAAATGTATGAGTTGAGTAAAAACTGGGAACGATTTTTTTATTTGAGTACCTGGTTTGTACAAGGTTCTTCTTATTTAGTGCCCAGGGCTTATGGAGTGATGCATCGAATGCACCACGAATTCAGTGATACAGAAGAAGATCCTCACTCGCCGCACTTTTTTAAAGATGTGTACCAGATGATGCGCAGTACTATATTAATCTTCAAAAGTTTTTTAACGGGTAAGCGTTTGCCCGATCCAAAATTCACCAAAGATTATTTACCTGTTTGGGATAAATTAGACAAGTTTGGTCATCATCCTTTAACCAGATTGGTTTTCATGGCAGGGTACACTAGTTTTTATATTGCTTTTGCACCCAATGCTTGGTGGTTTTTATTATTACCCATTCATTTTTTAATGGGTCCTATTCAAGGTGCTGTGGTGAATTGGTGTGGGCATAAATATGGCTACAGTAATTTTGACAATGGGGATCATTCTAAAAATAGTTCGCCATGGGGTATTTTATTGATGGGCGAATTGTTCCAGAACAATCACCATTATGCCAAAGACGATGCCAATTTTGCCAAAAAATGGTTTGAGTTCGATTTAACTTTCTTAATCATGCGCGGCTTTCACGCTGTAGGGATAATAAAATTAAATCCAGTTCATTTACCTCCCACCAAGCTTTCCCCTCAATCAACTGAATCAGCTTTGACTGCAACGCACTAAATTGCAGCAATGAGTACGGTGCATTCAACAAAAGGTGTGGTATTGCGTACCATTAAATATGGTGATACCAGTATCATCACTTCTGTGTACACCGAATTATTTGGGATTCAACAATACATTGTAAAAGGGGTAAGACAAAGCAGTAAAACATCTGCTGGAAAAGCCAGTTATTTTAGCCCCGCCGCAATACTAGAACTTGAAGTGTACCATAATGAAATGAAGCAATTGCAGTTCATTAAAGAGTACCGATGGGGATATATGTATGAATCGGTTTTATTTAATGTGGTAAAGAATACGGTTGCCCTATTTGTAATGGAATTACTGCAGCATAGTTTAAAAGAACCAGAAGCCAATCCTGAATTATTTTATTTAATTGAAGACACACTCAAACAATTAGACAAGGGAAATGCAACTTTAACTGGAAATCTTCCTTTGTATTTCACTTTACACTTAGCTTCAGAGTTAGGCTTTCAATTGCAAGGCTCGTACAGTACTAAAACGCCCATCATAGATTTACAAGAGGGGAATTTTGTTGAGCACATACCATTGCATCCTTATTACTTAGAAGGTCAGCTTGCGGAAATTACTTCCGCTATTTCTAATTTGTCTTTTTATAATGAACTCGAAAATATTCCATTAAATAAAAACATTCGCAGGCAATTACTAGAAGCCTATCAACTCTATCTATCACTCCATATTCCTGGCTTTGGGCAAATGAAGAGCTATGCTATTTTACAAGAAGTGCTGGCTTAATGAAATTTCCTCCCTAGTTTTTAAAGTTTTTTAAATTTTTTTGAAACTTTTTTTAAAATATAGTTTACGTCTGTTTGTTTAAACAATTGACCTCCCAAAATCCATAAATGGTTTTAATAGTATTTAGTATTATAATATGACGAAACCCCTATTGTTAGTGAGTTTCAACCATTTTTCATTATTAGCGTTTAACTTAGACATATTCATTCTTAAACAATCTTTTCTTAAACCTAAAACTTCTAACATGCTACAAGTCCTCTTGAATGCAACTCCAATTGCCAGTGACAATTATGTTGCGTTTACCTTTTTCATCGGTACGATGGCCATGATGGCAGCATCGGTATTTTTCTTTTTTGAGTTAAATAATACCGACAAAAAATGGCGTACCTCTTTATTGGTTTCTGGATTAATCACTTTTATTGCTGCGGTTCACTATTATTACATGAGAAGCTACAATTTAGAAACAGGGGAATCACCCACTTTCTTCCGTTATGTAGACTGGATTTTGACTGTTCCTTTGATGTGTGTTGAGTTTTACTTAATTACTAAAAAAGCAGGTGCTAAAGTTTCTCTATTATGGAAACTAATTTTCGCTTCATTAGTAATGTTATTAACTGGATACATTGGTGAAGTACTTGACAGAGATGGTAGTGTACTATGGGGAGTAATATCAGGATTGGCATACTTCTACATTGTATACTTAATCTGGTTTGGCGAAGTGGCTAAACTTGCTCAAAGTGCTGGTACACAAGTTGCAAAAGCTACTAAAGTGCTATCATGGTTTGTATTAGTAGGTTGGGCTATCTATCCATTAGGATATATTCTAGGTACTCCAGGTGGATTATTTGGATGGCAGCCAGTTGCTGATACAGCAGCAGCATTAAAAGCAATGGATATTGTTTACAACATTGCAGATGCTATCAACAAAATTGGATTTGGTTTAGTGATCTACGCATTAAGCCGTAGTGAAGAAAAAGCATAAATCTGTTCAATCTTAAGTAATAATTGGGTTGCAATAGTTTGATTATTGCAACCCTTTTTTATGAATACTACTAACTACGATATTGTCATTTTAGGTGGAGGATGTGCGGGTATGCAACTGATGCATCAGCTTATTCATCATGCGCAGTATAATGGTGAATCTATTCTTATATTGGATGCAGATAAAACCTACTTACAACATAAATCATGGTGCTTCTGGCATACCAATGATGCCCATCCTTATCAATCTATTTTTAATACTTCCTGGAATAATTTAACTATTGGGTTTCCTAATGAGATGCATGAAAGCGTCATTAATCCATATAGGTATAGTTTTATTAAAAGTGAAGCATTTTTTGACTTTCATTTTAATGAAATACAACAACATCAAAATATTGAGTACAGCAATGATGCCGTTTTATCCATTGATAAAGATGCAAACCAATTTATCATTCACACCAATAAGGGTATTATTACTACTCCAGCTTTATATTCTAGTTTCTGGAACCAACAGCAGGTAGCCAAGGAAACTAATCTGTTTTTGAAGCAACAATTTTTTGGATGGGAGATTCAAACGGACGAATCGGTGTTCAATGCAGCGTCAGCTACTTTGATGGACTTTGATATTCCTCAAACGAATGGAGTAAATTTTGCTTATGTGCTGCCATATAGTACCCATCATGCACTCATTGAAATTACTGGATTTTGTGCCGATGACTATAGCGTACCGTTTTTTGAAGAAGTTTTAAAAAATTACATTCAAAAAAAATGGAACTGTTCATTCAATATAATTAAAACAGAGCAGGCCAGCATACCGATGACCAATTTTTCTTTTAAACGATTTACAAAAGAGGGTGCAATTGCTATAGGAACTGCAGCTGGTATGGTTAAGCCTACCACCGGTTATGCGTTTAATAGAATTACTAGAGATAGTATTTTATTGGCTAATCATTTTTATAATAAGGAGATACCTGCTGAGTTTACGCATACTCGATTTAAATTCTACGATCGCTTATTATTACAATTGCTTAAATATAGCCCTGCCAAAGCATTGCATATTTTGATGCAGCTTTTTCGAAGGGTATCTTATCGGCATGTATTGCGTTTCTTAGATGAAGACAGTTCTTTGTTTCAAGAAGCGGTATTGTTTGCTAAATTGCCTAAGAAAGATTTTTTAAAACAGGTATTCAAGCATGGCAATAAGAATTAAACAGTTACAATTTAATCGCGCGCTTTTTATTGCCCTTGCATGCTTTACTGGCATTATTGGAATAGTGCATCATTTTCTTTTTCCTATTCCCAATCATATTCAATGGATTTTCTTTAGCGTCATTATTATCATTACTGGAATTCCTCATGGTGCATTAGACCATGAAGTGGCTAAACAGAGTAGTAACTTAAATAATCAAGTTTTTTCCGCAACAAAATTTCATGCTAAATACCTCAGTTCAATGTTGTTGTATGGGATTGTATGGTATGTATTTCCAACGGTATCCTTCTATCTTTTTTTATTGATTTCTGCTTTTCATTTTGGAGAAACTGATTTACCCATTGATTCGCCCAAAGTTCCATTACTGGGCATTTTGTTGCAGGTATCGTACGGTTTGTTGATTTTATTTATTATTCTATTTGTGCATATTGATACCGTTTTACCCATCATTCAAAAGAGCAATATTTTCAGTCAAGGATTAATCAATTATTTACAAGGCGACAATATAGCTTTGGTAGCAATTAGTGTGAGTTTTGCCTTTTTCATTTTAACGCTCATAGCTTCCTATATTATCCATAAAAAAAATATTGCTGATTTAAAGCACCTTTTTACATTGGTCATTTTTGTTTTTATTAGTGCGTTGATTCTTCCGCTGCCTTTATGTTTTATTATCTATTTTGGTTTATGGCATTCCATTAGTTCTCTAGAAAATATTCGTCAGCATTTATCTAAAACAAAAAAGGAAAGCTTAACCTGGAAATCATTAATGATTCAATGTATGCCGCTCACTGCCATTTCATTAATAGGCCTTTTTTCTGTTATATTTTTCTTAGACCTTACTAACAATATTAATTTGGTCATCATGGGCTTGTTCATTGGCATTTCTATTTTGACTTTGCCCCACCAAGAAGTAATGAGTAAAATGTATTTGCTAGTCAGAAAAAAATCGGCCAATTAACTATTCTATGTAATATAAGGGCAGTTTAATAATGTTAAACTAAGCGTTTAACAGTACTAGCCCCGCTAATTTGATTGTTTACTAGTTGGTCAATAACAATCACTCCTGGTTTTTTACCGATTCCAAAACTTCCAAATTGTTGATCCATTTGTAATGCTTTAGCTCCATTCAGTGTTGCCCATTGAAGCATTTCTTCTAATGATATATTTGGAAAATGTTTGGTGATGGTTTTTATTTCTGACAAAATGCTCAACTCGTGGTTGCTCGATAAACTATCGGTTCCTAAAACGATATTGGATTTTTTATTGCGCAATAATTCAATAGGGGGTAATATATTTTCTATGTATAAATTAGCATTCACACATAGGGTATAATACAAGTTTTGTGAATTTTGCTTAGACAATTGATTTGCATAATCCATGTCGGCTTCGCTGGTGGTTGTATTGTGTACCAATAGAATATTTTTGGCTTTTTGTAATTGGGGGAAGTAAGACGGCAGACTGTTTTGACCTGTTGGAGTAAAATGGGTCTGGTCTATATTCATAGCATTGTACATGCGCACAAAGTCTCCGGCACCTTTTGTAAATAATTCATTTTCGGCCGGGGTTTCCTGATTATGTATGGTTACTGTATTGCCTTCAAAATGCGGCATCATCATTTGCCAGAGTTCATTTGAAACGGAATAAGGTGCGTGCGGGCTGAAAGAACTTTTAAGTGGATTGCTCGAATTCTTCTGCGGGCTCAATGAAGCGGCGGCTTCAATCAACCTAAACTTTGATAATACTTCTAAAGCATTTGCAAAACGTGGTTCAGCAATGGATGGCTTCCATCCACTTATTTCTACAAATGTGTGATAAGCTAAATTGCCTTGTTGTTTCTGGGATGCTGTTAGTGCATTATTACTGATATCTCCCACTGCCACAATTCCAGCTTCTAGCATTGCAGCCTCCCCTTGAGCTATAGCAGCTAATATGGCTTCTTCGGGGAAATGTCTTTCGTTCACAATTTTTAGAATAAAATCGGGCAAACCAGTATGTTCTGGAATGATGCCCTTCATATGGCTCAATTCTAAATGACAATGGGCATTAATAAAGCCTGGTGCAATAATGCCGTTGAACTGTTGCACCTGCTCTCCTGCATCTGAACGTGGAATAATGGCTTTTATAATCCCTTCTTCTGTAGTAATGAGCACCTGGTCTGGTCCAAGAAATTGGGTTCCATCAAATAAATTTTGACCTGAAAACTGTAAATATGCCATGATTACAAAGGTAGATGAAAAAAAGATGCGCAAATTTTTATTGATAATCAACGCGTTACAAATGTGCTTGTAAAAATAGTTCCTGAATTTCTTGGTTTATCCATTGCAGTATCAGACCTTTGCCCTCCCAAAAAATGGGAATATTCTAATCGGTGGGATAGCGCCGATTTCACTTAAAACAAAGAATCATGAGTAAACTTCATTTCACCACCAAGCATGCGAATGCGGCTACCGTTCAACACAACTGGTATGTAGTTGATGGTACTAATCAAACCGTGGGACGTATTGCATCTAAGATTGCTGCTGTATTACGCGGTAAGAACAAAGCTTATTACACTCCTCACGTTGATTGTGGAGATTACGTAATT
>CAZTDV010000049.1:0-24698 GCA_964612195.1 uncultured Sediminibacterium sp. | reverse complement strand
GCATTATGTCTATCAAAAAATCGTATACATCCCCTCAACTTATTGATAATTATAGCAATATTTCATATTCCAGTTGCCATAAAGTACCAAAGCGTATACATGCTATGGAAATTAGCGTGTCTTGGAATTCTATGTATACGTGTGACGGTAACTATAATTCATGCAGCTTTCTGACACAACATATAGTGGTCGGTATGTGTAAACATACTAGATGTGCACCTTCAATTCACAGGGTTATCCACAGCTATATGCTAAAATGGAATTTCAGATGACTACTTTAAGGGTAACGGTAATAAATCAATAGGGATATTCGGTCTGGATTTGCATTAGGATTCAACATTCAGGTTATGTCGACACCTTTTAATTTTTAGTTGCAAACCGTAATGTGGCTCGATTGAAGCAAATTGAATGCCCCAAATTAAGTAAGGAATAAATCTCTCTGATAATATTTCTAGTCAGAACTCAAACAATCCCTGAACCAAGCTGGCACATTAATTTACGAAATTGATACAATGTACCCAATATGGGTACAGCGAAAACTTGGCTATGACCGCCCCAGCAAACATTCACTTGAAAGAGTATTTAGTCCTCACCGCCATTTGGCAGTGCTTTCATGGCAACGAAACCATTTTAAGTCTCCATCAACTGATGCTGAGAAGATTAACTCCGACAGAGGCAATGTCTCGGCATTACATAGGCGTACTGCTGCGCCTCGGCCTGGTTAAAACATCAGATGTTTTTGACGAATCTGGTATTTTTTTAAGTATTAAGGGCGGAAAGTCATATTTTACTGCGGTGGGAGCTTTAGCCGAACCAGTACCCACATTAAGTAGGAGAGCGCTCACGACGAATTATCGCGCTGCGCATGCATCTCTACTTGAAATCACATTTGAGCTATTAGCTGCTAACGTGGTCGAATACGTAAAGTATTTTGCTGAAAGAGAACAGTTAAATGTCAAAGGGCTTGACTACAGATCCCCTTCGCTTAGGATTTTCTTTGAAAACACATCGTTGTCACAGACTTTTATGTTGTTTTGGAGGGCGATCAAAAGCAGTGCCGAAACACAACGTTCAGTTAATTTCGAAAACATTGTGGTTCTGGCTTATCAATTTTTTGAAGATTATTGTTCATCGGGCAAAGAAATCAAACCATATCCACGGCCTCGCGGAATGGCGCAGTCTCGACTGGAAAAAATTATCTTTCAAGACGTTCTGAATATAAGAAATGATCCTGACCTGTTACCAAATATTCATGAATACCTTACTGGCACAATTAATCGCAATTTAAGACCGGAACCTCATACAGATCTGAGCTACTTCGTTACTCCTTTTGTACATAGGTAAGTCAACCTGTCCCTCGGATCGATTTGAAGTGCTCCGTAATACACAACGAATACATGTATGTCCAAGGTTCGTTCAATAGAACTAAAGAAAAAATCGCTAAAATGCTTTTAAATAAACTTCCAGAGCATTCGCGTGATCTCAGCGCTGTCACCTAGGTTGGACGATTGCTTTTGCACTATGCAAGTTTCAATGATGTAACTTTCGAGTCAGAAGAACAGGTCCTTCATTCGTATGTGATCGGCTTTTACCACTGAGTAGATGCTCAATTGGCGAATTTGAGAAAAAAGTCGATCGCATCTTGAATTCCCCCTTCGATTGCATCATTTATGATGCAATATCCTTCGGCGATGTTCACGCTCCATACACACTGTGGCACCATCAACTCCGATAGCTTAATCCCGATTGTCAATCTCCAACCAAATGGAATACTTCCTATGAACAGTCATGTTTCGGCTTCTAGTTCAACTATAGATATCGAAGAAAAATATTTAAAATTACATGAGCAATTGAAAAGAGAATTTGATTTTCATGTTGATCGACTCGAAGACAAAATCACAGCGAGGAACGCAAATGTTAGCGAGTTGGCAATGTCAAAAGTTGTCCGCGTTTTCTGCCTGTTCGGAACGGCATTAGTTGGGGTTTTCGGTGTTTTAGCGTATTTTGGGTTTGATGATTTGCGAACTACATTGGTCGATTATTCTAGTAAGAAAGTTGATCGGTGGATGTCCTACGAAGAAGTTGAAGCACCGATAATGAAAAGCCTTGCAGATATTAAAGATCAATACCTCATCGATTCGCTTTACATCAGGTTGCAAAGAGCCAAAGCTGAGGGACATCGTTCGAGTGATTATTCCCTGACTAACAAAGAGCGTGCAGATCTAATTAGAATTGCAAACTCCCCAGACACCTCATCATCCGATTATTCCACTGTTTTGACGTTACTGTACGCTCCCTATCAATTGGGTCTAGGGAAGTTTTCGTTCGACAAAGGCGGTAGTGCACTAGCTAAGATTTTTACTGAAGACGGTTTTATAGATCAACTTGAAAAGCAGCGAGAGTTGCTGAGAACTTTCTCCCATGACACTTCGTTAGCAAATATCGCCGGAGGAATTTTGGCATCGGAAAATCATCCGCTAAAGGATGAAGCATTCCAGCTATTGGCAAATATAGGCGCTCCGATTGCGGTAATGTACGCCAATGAAAATATCACGCCGGAACACATCGATGAGATTGACCATCAAATGGCGCTGGTTCTCGCAGCGCGTGATATAGATTCGGAGATGTTAAAGCGCTACATAACTTTCCTTAAAGGTAACCCCGGTTCCCATGACCATTGGCTTTACCATATGTTCGATTTATTTGAGCACTTACACTCATCGACAAACATAATGTTTGAAACCTATGAGTCGAAAAAGCTCGCTGAAAAGCAGCATCCGATGGCAATCGACATTCTCGCTTACCTGATTGAAGCTGGGCATGGTTTTGATGTGTCAGATGCGTTTGACCTGCAACTACGTTTTGGGAAGGGGCAGAGTTCGCTCCTCGCTCCGGAAAGATATGAATTTGAGTCGTTGTTGAAAGACAACGAATTTCTTAACAAGCTTATTGTAAGGAAAGACGGTGTGGATTGGCTCTCAAGAGTGGTGAAGGCGTTTGATATCCGTCATAAGGAGAAAGTTTTCGTGTCGGTAAATGTTGAACTGCTGAACAACGCAACCCTTATGTTAGATGGGGGAACAATTGTTGGAAGGGATGATGTGTTAGGGGATGTCTGGCTGACTGCTTCAACTGAAAACCCAGGATTATCAGCAGTGTTTCGTGACAAAGCTGGAACTATCCAGCGCAGTCAGCTACAGAAAATTGATCACATAAATAATGCGAAGTTTTCATTCAAATACTTACAAAAAGATTTGTATCTTATCGTTCAGAACGACGACGATTTCTTTTAGAAAAATTTGCGCCGGTTACGTTGCGAGTGGCATTACACAGTCCCACCGGCGCACTAACTTCATAAGAATTATCTATTGCAAATCATTCGGTATTTCAGTGAACAATTTGATGGTGACTAATTCACGGAATTTCCCAGGTTGTACCAATTCAATTGACAAGTTCTGGGCTTGACGCAATTCTTTTGCAGTTAATTTTGCGACGATCAGATCACGACGATATGCGGCTTCTTTTTGAAAGCGAGTACTTTTAGCGGCGGCAACGTTGAATAAGGCATAGGAAAGCTTTGGATTACTAACGTTGTTTATCCCCTGTGAATGGAGCATGCCTAATTTATAGTATGAGGATCCGTCACCGCGAGATGCTGACTCCAGGTAAAGGTTTTCGGCTTTGGCGAGATTTTTATCCATTCCGATCCCGTGCTCGTACATCTCTGCCAGGTAGTACATGCCGGAAGGATGTTTCACTCTCGCCGCTTGTGTAAACCATTTGTTGGCTTGAGAAAAATCCTGTGGCACGCCAATACCAGCCACATAAGCTTTACCGAGATTAACTTGGGCAACTGCGTTTCCATTGGTTGCCGACAGGGTATACCACTTTATTGCAGCGTCGAGGTTTTTGGTCGTGCCTTCACCGTTCCAATACATAGTTGCCAGATTGGCTTGTGCCGCAGGGTGATGTTGACCAGCTGCTCGTTCATACCATTTGAAAGCAGCGTTTGCATTCTTTTGAACGCCCTCACCATATTCATACGCGATTCCCACCCGGAACTGCGCTTCAGCCAATTCTTGCTCGGCTGCTGCCAGATTCCAGGCAAATGCCTTTTCCAAATTTTGAGGCACACCATTACCCCGTAGGTAGAGGCTGGCAAGTGACATCTGTGCGACGGGATTTCCTGCTTTTGCTTCCGGTTCAAATCCTTTAAACGCATTTACATACTCTCCCCGGATTAATGCCTCAACGCCCTCGTTTACGCCTGCCAGCGCAGGCGTCGAACCCATCAAAATACTAATTATTGTGAATATGCGCGTCATCTTATTCCTTTATAACCGGGGCTTGTGTCTAGATGGCCTGTACCGAATTTGGGTACATAGCGGCAGTGTACCAATAATAGGTACAATGAAAAAGACCATCTCAACCCCTGAATATGCAGACCTCGTCGCATGGCTCAAAGATGCCAGGCTTGCATTGGGTTTGAGTATGAGAGATCTGGCAGAACGCCTGGAGGAGCCGCATTCCTTCGTTCAGAAGGTGGAGATCATGGAAAAGAGACTGGATGTTTATGAGTACGCGGTCTATTGTAAAGCCTTACAGATTGATCCCCGAGATGGTTTCGTCTTCTTCCACCTGTAGATGCGCGCACGATTAAATTATTAGAGGATTAATAAGTGCTAAGTAATGCGAGCAAATTCGATATCTCTGAGGTGTAACAGTCGGTCAGTTTTTGAAAATATCAGCGGTCCACCTTCCGAAAAGTCAGATTGATTCGCTGCTCTCCCACTATTGAGTGAGTATTATTTTTGATGGGTAATACGCCGTGATACCTCAATCGATCAACCCCTCCCCAAACAACTACGTCACCGTGAAATAAAGGGACGTTCTCTTTTTTACCATTTCTTTCGAACCCGCCAAATTGAAAAACTGCCGGGATTCCCAGCGATACCGAGACAATGGGTGCATCAAGGTCTTGCTCATCTTTATCCTGATGTAGAGATAACTTTGTTCCGGTTACGTATCGATTAATTAAGCATGCGTCTGGAATGAAAGACCGGAAACCCGCCTCATTGGCAGCGGACCGGGCGAGCTTTAAAAATTCGTTGGGCATTTGTGGCCAGGGATTGTCTGTGAGCGGATCAACCGCTGTGTATTTATATCCCCTGCGATCTGAAGTCCATCCCAACCGACCGCAGTTGGTCATACCGACAGACATGGTAAATCCACCAGGGGTTACCAAATACCGGATTGGTGAAGTCTTTTCGATCAACGCTACGTTCGCTAACAACTCATTCGCAACAGGAAGCGCAAAGCCTCGCAAAACAAAAGCTTGCGCACCAAGAATTTCCCGACCACCAGAACTCTCATTTTCGAATAGATCGAGCATCAAATCCCCCTAAACCGATTTTCGATACTACGGACGGTAACGTTTTTTGTCGACTGTAATATGCGGTAATTGACGTCAATGTACCCACGTGGTATCAGTCTGATTGTGCCCAAGGCGGACCTTAGAGTGTAATTAAAAGCGTTGTTACGCAGTTACTTCAAGTTTTCCTCGTTGTGCGGACCCAGGTGATCTATTTATGCCTATACGTTTTTGAGGCTCATACACGTACCCGGCAGGCTTAGGGATTCAATTCAAGCCGAGGAAGGATCCGGCTAAAGCGTTTGAGTCGCGAACGCTCGTTCTTATAGCTAATGACTTTGGGGAGGGGGTTGGGGTGATATTTATCTAACATGAGCTGTACTTAAGTAGATAGAAAGCTAGAATTTCAATACACTGCAAATGTGACAGGGTTGGCATTGCGTGTGGTAAAACGACTAAAAGGGAAATGATTTAAGCCGTTTCCTCTATTTATTCGCCACTGGGGATTGCGCGCGATCTAAGGTTGTTAACTGAAAACTCAATAATAAATACTGCTGATATGGCGGACCAAACCTTAGGCATCTTCTGTGTTTAGGTGAGGGGGTTCTAAGCCTATACATGTACTGGATGATTGCAAAATATGAATGGACCCCTTTCAAAGGTATTTCACAAAAAACCTTTTACCGCCAGTGAAATAGAAACTGTACTTTCGCAAAAGTTACCTCTATCTCTACGCAAATTTGTTCGTGGGCATGTTTTTCTTGCATCACTTATAACGGGAAAAAAGACAACATATACAAATGTTGACACTAATGAGCCATTGCTTGATTCAGTGGGCCTGTATAAGTATGTGAGCAAAACGAGAAAATATAAAAAATCATGGTACTGGTTATTAGCCATAACCTTTTTTATTAGCCTTTTCTTTTCGCCGGTCTTTTTATTGCCCGGGATACTCCTGTCGATTGGTGTGTGGTTAGCGGAAAAAAATGCTTCGAAGATAAAAATTCTCTTCACCTTTGATCCCGAAATTGAGAAGCGGTTTAGTAAATTTTGCGACCAATTTCCCTCTGTCGATCAATCCAACGCTATATGGCTTAATATTGGCGATTACAGCGGTGACTCTGATCGAAATGCTGCTAAATTGGGGTTTGGTTTGCCTTTTGGAATGTCTGGGAATTTAAATTTCCCTTGTTTACAAACCAATTCATTTTCGGTGTTTTTTTCTCCTGATGCAGTAATTCTGCAAGTTGGAAATAATTGTTCCGTTCACTCGAACGTTGTTCTTTCTTATCAAGTTGATGACATAACGATTCAGGAATCTGGGTCATCCCCCTCTGATGCTATTACTATTGGGCATCGTTATAAATATCCCACTATGTCTGGTGCGCCTGACAAACGCTACAAGAACAATCCAAGATACTGCTTGAATAAATACCCAATAATGAGGATTAAAGGTGGCGGATTTTGTATAAATATTTTGACTTCTAGTCCTAAGGGATTTTCAGAAATAGATCCTGCCCAATTGTTTCAACCGCGACATTCTTTACAGACTCCGCTCTCTAAGACAAATGCTCACAGCGTCATCTTGGATGCAGTGACTTCGACCAGTACAGCGAAACCAACTGAGATTCTTAAAGCTGAAGTTTCCCAACCCTTAGAATCGACTAACGTGCATGAATTTAAAAGGGATAAGCTAACGGCTGCGCAAAAAGAACAACAATTACCGATTAGTAAGGTGGAAGCACTTCCACGTAGTTTGCCAAAAGATAAAACGTTTTCGATGGTAGAAGCTCATAAATTTTTGCTCAGTGCAATGACTTCGCCAAAAGTGGAAGAGAGGGTCGAAAATAGACCGCAGAATGTTGATGCCCAAGATGATTTGGTTCGTGTTGAGCTTGATCCAATATCTCCTCCGCAGCAGGTTACTCAGAATGGCGTGCCTCGCAATAGTAACGAATATGCTATTCCTCAAAACGAAACTAAAAAAACAAATAGTTATTGGATTCCGAAAAATCAAACTGTTCGTGTTAAGGGAATTACCATCTCCGGTGGAATGATTTATTACAACGCCACTCACTCTCAGGTTTATCACCCGTCAATGGTTGAAGAAAGCCAGATGATCGGTACGGGATCGGGGGATTTTCGTCGTGATTTATCTGGGTATTATCCTGCTTATCGAAATATCAATCCCGATGATCGCCGAGCGTATCTAAACTGGTTGGCAAGTGATCGTTCTGATCCTTCAACGGGTATTGGGTTTGTATTTATTTACTTCTATGGATTGGAACGACGTTTGGTGGTTGATAGCAAGTTCGACACATCGGTCGAGGATGAAAAACCCGTTATTCTTGAAGAAATTCGCAGACTGTTAGCCGTATACTCAGCGAATAGGTCCTTTAAACGTTATGCAACTTCCCTGATTGATTTTGTTGAAGTTTCGACTGAGTATTCGCCAGATTTTCATGAAAGTATCATGGGCGAAACGCTCAAGGTTGAGACTGGCGCAGTCAATTCCAAAGTGTCTAAACACTCGATTTCCATAGCTATCTCGCAGCTCGTTGATCAACAAAAAACGATCACTGCAGATTGGGCTTACCTGTGGGCGCAGCAGTTTTCATCCATGCTCGACAAAACGGTGGTTAGCTACAAACCCCTTTTCTATAAAGCGTTTCAACAGGTTTTTGAATCGCGTTATCCGAATGGATTTTACGCAACACCGTCAAAAGTATCGCTAACAGTTAATTATCAAGCCGCTGCGTCAGGCATAGGTCTCATTGAAAAACCTATTGGAAAATTAACAGATGTAGTGAATGCTGAAGCCAATGCTGCAAAAATTAGACAGCTACTGAATGATGTTTCTGAGTTAACAGAACCCTACTGGCGTATCAAGCGTAGAGCAACAACATCCGGTTTCGTATTCGATCCATTTTTGCATTTACCAACGTCGTTGTGGCCGCAAAAAATATTGGATATGGCAGCGAAATTGTTAAAGAAAGTTGACTCAAAAGAGATGCCATTGGGCGATATCGTCAACGTATTCAGCATGGTCTCAGTTAATCGCGCAAATCTTCAAAAGCTGTTCACGCGATTAGCTGAATTGGGTATCTACGCCGAGCCCAGCATTATTCAAGGGGCTTCCACGCCCAAAGTGGGTGATGCGCTATTGCTTTACCGGCATGAATCAAATGCTCACTTGCAGGCTCCCTCTGCAGGTTTTCATGGTGCCACAGTGTTTGCAGAGCTCGCTTGCGCCGTCTCAGCTGCAGATGGTCATGTTTCGACAGAAGAGATCGAGCATATCCATCATCGAATTGCTCACTGGCCAGGCTTAACGTCTTTTGAGCAGAAGTGTATTGCCTCAAAAGTCACAATGTTCTTAAAGCAAACAGTGACCTTTGCCAAGCTCAAAGCAAAACTCAAATTAATTCCCTCAGAGGAAATAGATAGCGTGGCAAGAATGTTGGCGGGCGTATCTGGCGCGGACAATAATTTGAATCCACTGGAAATCGCTCTGCTCGAGAAAATTTTTTCGGCGTTGGAAATTCCCGATAAGCTTTACTCCTACTTGCATTCATCACCGACAGCCGCGACAAATCATCTGGAAGCACAAAGTGGTTTGCCATCAGTTGACAATGTGGTGGTGGCTACCAATTCTCGCATTAGCAGCTCTGGTTCTGAAGCCGAATTGACTACACCAAAGACAGCGGGTATCAATCTTGATTTCAAAAAAATCGCCGCATTGCAAGCCGAAACAAAACATGTTTCTTCAATACTCTCTGCAGTATTTGATCAGGAGTCTGACAACGCTCAGCCTCCTGAGGTGATATCGGCTGTCGAGGCAACTGCGTCGGGTACCGTTAGTTTTGAGGTATTCCCATCCCTAAATAGCAAGCAGGCAATTTTTCTCAATAGGTTTTTGATAAGCCCTGCTTGGGCGAAGGATGAGCTGAATACCATTGCCAGCGATCTGGGTTTGATGGTGGACGGCACACTGGATGTAATTAATGAATTAGCTTGGGATGTATTCGATGATCCATTGTTTGAAGGAGATCATTATCTTGAAATTAATCCAGATTTAGCAGAACAAATTATTGCGTCGGCTTCCGCGCCGTGATGATGTACAAACTCACATTTAATTCGACATGGACAATCACCTATGAATGAATCAATCAAAATCCGCCCGAGAGACCGTGATGCGATATTGCAATCACTGCGTGCCGGCGTAGTGCCGCGTGCAGGCCAACATCTAGTACAAGTAGGGCGTGCTGCAGAGCTGACAGCACTAATTGCAGATATAGAGCGCATCGCAGATGGGGGCAGTGGATTTCGGTTGGTGATAGGCGAGTATGGCTCCGGTAAAACTTTTTTCTTGAACCTTACGCGCTCAATTGCGATGGAGAAAAAGCTTGTCACCATGCATGCTGATCTCAACCCCGATCGTCGGTTGCATGCTAGTGGTGGACAGGCACGATCACTTTATGCGGAATTAACTCGCAACGTTGCAACGCGATCCAAGCCTGAGGGTGGCGCATTTACCGGTGTAGTCGAACGTTTTGTTGCCACGGCGACTGAAAACGCTAGCGCACGCGGAGTGGATCCTGATCTGGTGATAAAAGAAATGCTCGCCGATTTAACCGAAATGGTTAATGGTTTTGATTTTGCCTTGGTGGTGTCCAAATATTACGAAGGATACAAAACAGATAATGCCGATTTACAAACTAGCGCAATTCGTTGGTTGCGTGGGGAGTTCTCGACTAAGACAGAAGCTCGCCAATTGCTTGGTGTTCGTACTATTGTGGATGACTCCAATTTCTATGATCAGTTGAAATTGTTAGGCCGGTTTGTACGACTGGCTGGCTTTGGAGGCATTCTGGTTTGCCTTGATGAGTTGGTGAATCTTTACAAGTTACCCAATACCCAAGCGCGCACGTCTAACTATGAACAAATACTGAGAATTCTGAACGACTCCCTGCAGGGCTCTGCAGAAGGCATTGGTTTTGTTCTCGGCGGTACTCCTGATTTCCTTTACGATTCCCGCCGTGGTCTTTATTCATATCAGGCACTGCAATCACGTCTTGCAGAAAACACTTTTGCGGGTGGAAATATCGTTGATCTAACCGGGCCGGTCATTAAGTTGGTAAGCCTGACCCCTGAAGATTTTTATGTACTCCTTCAAAAAATTCGTTTGGTTTATTCGCATGGTGATCACACCAAATATCTTCTGCCTGACGATGGTATCGTTGCATTTCTAAATCATTGCGCTCAACGGTTGGGAGAGAGTTATTACAGAACACCGCGCACGACGATTACCGCTTTTATAAATTTGTTGGCTGTTCTTGATCAGAACCCCGACACTTCTTGGCAGGAGCTTGTTGGATCAGTTGAAGTAGTCAAGGATACCGGTGCACAAAATGAAGTGGCCGCTCAGGATGAAGAGGACGATGAACTTGCAGAATTCAAGCTCTAATGTCAGTTCTGCGTTTGAGCGCCTGCACCCTGAGTTAAAACGATGGATTTGGGAGTCCGGGTGGACTTCCTTGCATGATGCACAAGAGCGCGCGATTCCTGCCATCCTTCCCGCCGACAAAGATGTACTGATCGGCGCTAGCACTGCTGCAGGTAAAACTGAAGCTGCTTTCTTGCCTATTCTGAGTCGGATTATTGAATTACCGGCCGATGAGCAGCTTGTGCTCCAGATAAGCCCGCTTAAAGCACTTATCAATGATCAGTACGATCGATTGCAATCGATTTGTGATCGTTTTGAGCTGCCAGTTTATCCATGGCATGGCGACATTACCTCCAGCCGCAAGCAACAATTCCAGAAAACTCCCAGAGGCATTTTGCTGATCACTCCAGAATCTCTGGAAGCGATGTTCGTGAATCGTGGATCCCAAATTCCCCGGATATTTGCCAACCTGCAGTATGTGGTGGTTGATGAGTTGCATTCTTTTATTGGTGAGGAACGCGGGCGACAACTTCAATCCCTTCTCCATAGATTGGAGCTCGCAATAGGGCGCTTCGTGCCGCGCATAGGGCTTTCGGCAACTTTGGGTGATATGAATCTTGCAGCAGAGTTTTTACGAGCAGATCGTCAAGTCTGCGTCATCGATAGCCCCTCGGCAGGGGGATCGCTCTTGCTCTCACTCAAGGCCTATTACGAGCCCACAGTAGAAAGACCAAAAGAAGGTTTATCTGAAGAGAATAATCTGGAAGAGGATGATGAAGCTGGTGCAATTGATGATATCGCACGCCATATTTATAAAACGACGAAGGACAGTAAAAACCTGATATTTCCTAATTCTCGACAAAATGTCGAGTATTACGCGGATGTACTTCGTTCTCTATGTGAAGGTGAAGGGCGACCAAATGCCTATTGGCCACATCATGGCAATTTATCCAAAGAGCTACGGCAAGAAGTTGAAGCAAACTTAAAAGATCCCTCGCGTCCAGCTAACGCAGTGTGCACCTCAACTCTGGAGATGGGCGTAGATATTGGCTCAGTAAAAAGTATCGCTCAGGTAGGTAGGCCCTCCAAAGTTTCGTCACTGCGGCAGCGGCTTGGTCGTTCCGGTCGAAGAAAAGGCGAGTCATCAATATTGCGTGCGTATTCGATGTGCAAACAAATAAAACCGGAAAGCTCTCTGGTTGAACAGTTACATACCGATTTGATTCAGATGATAGCCTGCATACAGCTTTTACTCCGGGGATGGTATGAGCCGCCCTCCTCGACACAACCACATTTGTCTACGTTGGTTCACCAAGTGCTAAGCAGTATCTCCCAGCACTCTAGCCGCACTGTAAAAGCGCTGTGGAATGACTTAATTGCTACGGGTCCCCATAAGGGATTGGATAAAGGAGAATTTGGCGTGCTCATCCGGGAGCTTGGCAGACACGATTTAATCATGCAGGACTCAGACGGTTCTTTGATCCTTGGGATAACGGGCGAAAAGTTTACAAACTCCTATGAGTTTTACACTGTGTTCCCCTTATCAGAAGAATATCGCATTGAATGTAATGGCAGAGCAATTGGAACAATTACCAAAGAGCTTTTAGTTAATCCAGGGCAAAAAATTGTGTTTGCTGGTCGTCGTTGGACTGTAATTGAGGTTCATCAAAAAGAAGGAATTATTTCTGTTGAACGCGCGCGCGGAGGACAGGTCGTTAGGTTTGGTGGCAGCCTAGTATCCGTGCACGATAAGGTTCGTGCCGAAATGCGAGCCGTACTTGAGAGCAATGAACAATATCAGTACGCCGATTCAACAGCGAGTGAAGTGCTTGCCAGCGCGAGAAATGCCTACAGAAAGGCAGGTCTAGCAGAAGCATTCCTTTACCAAACAGGCAAGGACCTGTTGGTATTTACCTGGGCAGGTGATGTCATTACCCAAACATTGGGCTATTTGCTTTCGGAGATGGGTTTACAAGTTTCAATCGGTGGTTTTTTTATTGAAGTGCTTTCAATTACCGCAGATGAATTCCTCAAAGTTCTTGAAGAAATTGAATCAATTGTTAACCCGGAGTCTCTGCTGGATAAATTCGATCCGCCCGAGACAAATAGGTGGGACTGGGCTTTACCCAAAGATCTTTTAAAAAAGGATTTTATGGCTCGTTCCTGCGATATGAAATCAGCTTTAGAGCTAACTAAAAAGTTGATTTCTAATGTCGCACAAAGGTCAGAACAAAGTGAGAATTTTTGATTCTAACTAAATTAACGGCACTAGAATTCAATAGCTTCTGTTTCCGTTGGCGAGGGTGGTTTTATGACTCGCTGTATCCAAAGCTGAAATTTAAACTGGTTTTAATTAAATCCAACTGATTATTTAAGGAGAAATAAATGGCAGATACGAGAAATGTTTTTATCAGTCATGTCCATGCAGATGACCATGGACTTCAAAAGCTTAAAGACCTTTTAAGGCCAAAGGGTATGGATGTAAGAGATTCTTCTATCCATACTGGAAAATTCAATAATGCTACGGCTGAGCAATATATAAAATCAGAAATATTAGCACCTGCGATTAATTGGGCAGGTGTCTTTATTTGTTATGTTTCACCGGCTACAAAGAATAGTGAATGGGTGAATTGGGAAATTGAGTACGCAGCTAAACAAGGGAAGCGTATCGTTGGAGTATGGGCGTATGGGGAAAATGAATGTGATTTACCTTCTGCATTAGAAGAATGTGCAGACGCATTAGTTGGATGGAATGGGGATGCCATCATTGATGCGATTAATGGGAATGACACATGGGAGAAACCTGACGGCGGTCCATGTAAGGCCGTCCCATTAAAAAGGCACCCCTGTTAATGACTAACTTATATTCTTATGTCGTGCGTTACGACAGTGGCTTTGCTCCAAATCCATTCTACGGATATTGCACACTGGCAACTTGTAAACCGAAAATACGAAATAGTGCCAATGTAGGTGATTGGGTGGTGGGTTGTGGGAGCAATAGTCAAGATGTCCGTAGAGGTGGGCATCTAGTTTATGCTATGCGAGTTAGCGAAACGTTAAACTTCAATCAATATAACGCAGATCCTCGATTTGAATCGAAAAAACCATTTCGACATGGAAGTCGTAAACAAAGCTGTGGGGATAATATTTATTATAGCTCGCCTGAACATGGGGTCTGGCAACAACGAGACTCATTTCATTCTCACGCCGATGGATCGATTAACGGGGCGCACGTAAACCGCGATACCGGCACAAATAGAATATTAATTAGCAATCAGTATATTTACTTTGGTGGTGAAGGCCCCGAATTCCCTCCGTTTCTTAGAGACCGAACGGGTCGCCCCTTATGTAAAAGCGGAATTGGATATACCACCTTTGATGATCCACAACTAATTGCAAACTTTGAACAATGGATCAATAGTTTTGGTGCCGGTGGCTATCACGGTGTGCCCTTTGAATGGTTAACTCTGCGCAGGAAATAATATGCAAAATAAGGACGATGGCTCACTTTTACTATCAGTATACGAGCAAGAGATTGCACCCACAGATATACTCCCATTTGACGATTTGAACCCAGTTTTGCAAGGACTGTATGGTGAAGTCGGAGGGATAATGTCTACTGTAAAAAAACACGTTAGAGAGAAGGCAGCTTTTCCTGGATATCAAAAAGCAGCAGAGGAAGAATTCGGTGATACTCTGTGGTATTTGGCAGCGTTGTGCCGTCGACTCAATATCCCGTTAGACGAAATTTTTACAGAGGCAAGTGATCACAATAGTTTCAAAAAAGTTGGTGCTGCTAGCGATGTAATTGGAGGTCCACTGGCTTGCGTGGCCATACCAATCATTTCTTCAAGCTCGTTGGATCATACATTAGTGCGATTGGGGCAATCGTCAGCAAACTTGCTCAGTGGGGCGACATTGCGCAGTGATTTAGTGAAATTTGCGCATGCTTATCTTGATTCCATTCATGCTGCCAAATTGGCATTTTCAGATGTTGCACGCAGCAATCTTCGAAAAGCACGAGGAGCTTTTCTGGATCCCGCTCCTGCTGATTTGGTGGGTCTCGATTTTGATATAGGATTTGAAATTGAAGAACAATTGCCACGCGATTTCAAAATTCGGATCAATGAACGAAAAAGTGGCCGAAGTTATCTTCAAATGAATGACGTTTTTATAGGAGACCCGTTAACCGATAATATTTCAAATAAAGATGGTTATCGATTTCATGACGTGTTTCATCTGGCTTACGCAACCATACTTCATTGGTCACCTGTAACACGTGCTTTACTTAAACGTAAAAGAAAGAGCAATCCCATTGTAGATGAGGCGCAGGATAGTGGTAGAGCGATCGTAGTTGAAGAGGGGCTTACTGCTTGGATTTTTACGAGAGCTAAAGAGTTAAATTATTTTGAAGGTCATAGTAAGCTTTCGTTGGGCATGCTAAAAACAATTGAGGAATTTGTACGTGGTTATGAAGTCGATAAATGTCCTTTGAAGCTATGGGAAAAAGCTATTCTTGAGGGATATGCCATATTTCGAGAGCTAAAAATGAACCAGGGTGGCTGGATCATCGGTAACCGTGAACAGCGCACTATTAGATATGAACGGTTTGAGTCTGATAAATGAAAATCCACCCATTTGTTGATGCAGTTGCTTCACTGCAATTTAATAATTGTTTTAATCCCTATTCAGATCGTTGTGATGTGCATGACCGACGGGACGCGCCCCAACGACGAGCAGCAGCACTTTCCGCTATGGTTACAAAAGCAGCTGAAAAGCCCGTTGACGCTATTTGGATTGGGCGCGATCTTGGGTATAGGGGTGGGCGTCGTACGGGACTAGCATTGACCGATGACATTCACATGATCCAGCACGCGAAACGTTGGAAACTTGATGCAATGGTTGAAAGGCCGACTATTGGAGATGCAGTAGCAGAGCGTACAGCAGCAGTTATCTGGGGGATGTTGGAAAATATTGATGCACGTATCTTCTTGTGGAATGTCTTTCCACTGCATCCTCACGAACCAGATGACCCCTTTACCAATCGACAACACAATGCAGGCGAGCGTCGAGCGGGGGAAGATCTCTTAAATCAGCTCATTCTATTACTGCGTCCCGCGCGTATTGTCGCTATAGGAAATGACGCAGCTGTTGCTGCACAACGTATCACCGAAAGTGTTCCTGTGATTTCCGTGAGACATCCGAGTTACGGAGGACAAACGCAATTCCAAAAACAGATTTCCGATCTTTATGGGTGTGGTTCCTCAAGAAATTTACCATTATTTTGATGACTTTGTGTAACCTTCTAAAGGATGACCGAGCGTGTCCAAACCTGATTTATTAACAACTAGGGCTAGGTAGGATTGGAAATGTATAGAGGATTTAATCTTAAGCTGGATGAGAAAGCTTTAAAGGTTTTTGGTGGCAATGGCACCGTTTCTAATGACAATCATAAGAATGTGATACGCACTGCGATCAATAAAATGTATGAAAAAGATGGTGTTTTGGACGGCTCAAAAATAATAGATGATTGGTTTCCAAGTATTAATGCCAATGTTTTTATCTCTCATTCACATGCTGATAGTGAATTAGCTATCAGCCTCGCAGGCTGGCTGAAGGAGAAACTTCATTTATCGGTTTTTATCGATTCTTGCGTCTGGGGCTATTCAGAAGATTTATTAAAGAGGTTAAATAAATCCTATTCATGGAACGATAAAAGTAAAAGTTACAATTACGAAGATGTTATTCGGGCCACTGGGCATGTCAATATGATGTTGTCTACAGCCCTTACTAAAATGATTGATAATTGCGAGGCAATCATATTTCTCAATACCCCTTCATCTATTTCTGCAAAGGACTACATCAAAGGAAATAGTACTAATTCACCTTGGATTTATTCGGAAATTCTAACAACCACGTTGATACAGAAAAGGAGCCCTGAAGACCATAGGGGAATTAGTTTAGAATCAGCAGCAATGGAGTCTCTTAGTAAATCATTAACCATCAGTTACGACTTAAATATCGATCATTTATCCACTCTTACTTTATCTCACTTACAAACTTTAGATATGAAAAGAAAAAAAGGGAATAGTGCTTTAGATGCATTGTATGAGATCGTTTGATCTATCTACGACTTCTACCGTACAGAGCTTCCATGCGTTGCATATCTGCGGCTTTTCAATGCAGAACGGCCGTAGCAATATTGATGGTTGAATTGATACCGATGCCTGCGCGTGCAGGAGAGTGGCTTCATTGTTCGCTTGAGTTGTTAAGGTTGAACCCTACATAGAAATTTTAAACTCGTGTCGAGATTCCTGATTTATGAGTAAAAGCTCTTATCAAATTATAGGATTGGGTATTTTGGATCAGCGTTTTGACGCACTCAAGAAAGAGGTGGCTGCTCGTGCACAAGATCTTGGTCTTCCTGTTTCTGAATTAATATTCATGAATGAATCTGATTTTCCAAGCTATGATAGAAATAGGCCTGCGGTAGTAATATATTTTGGAAATCCGAAAATTTTAGGTTCGCCATTTCTCGACAAACTGCTTGCGGATTCAATAGTGGTTATTCCTGTCGTATCCTCGAAATTAGTTGTCGCACAAGAAATTCCTACGTCGCTCACTCATATAAATGTGATCGAGCTCCAGCAAGATGGAAGCAACCTCCCTCGACTTGTCTCACTAATATTCGAAGTGTTTCGTTTGTTGCGTAAAGAACGAGGCGTATTCATTAGTTATCGGCGTAAAGGCTCGCAACCTCTTGCAAATCGGTTGTATGACGAACTCGATAAACGTGGGTTTGATGTTTTTATCGATGTTAGATCCGTGCCCCCTGGAGTAGACTTCCAAGAAGAATTGTGGCATCGAATGTCTGATGTTGATGTAATTGTACTTAT
The DNA here is from genome assembly GCA_964612195.1 of uncultured Sediminibacterium sp. Taxonomy (GTDB): domain Bacteria; phylum Bacteroidota; class Bacteroidia; order Chitinophagales; family Chitinophagaceae; genus Sediminibacterium. The sequence continues at coordinate 6,985 of CAZTDV010000049.1, read as the reverse complement.
CGATACACCGGGGTTTCGCGAAGGAAGATGGACGAAAGCAGAACTCGCTCAAGCAAATTTGTTGAGCATTCAAACGCTTCACTTACTTTGGCCGGGGCAAACAGAAGATTCAGCTTTTGCATTCAGTCGTTTTATGAAGCTTGAAGCAGGAGACTTTAATGGACCAAGCGCAGGTCGCGGCGCGACTATTAAAGACAGCGTCCTCAAGGCAATTTGCGACCGGGCAGAAGAATTGCGAGCGCAAGCTACCGCTCTGCGGTACACCCACCTTGTCGATAATTTTTGTGATGCGGCTCGTGATATTGGTTTAAATCCAGCAGTTCAACCAGAAAGATGGATAGCGGTGGATTTACCTAACCACTCCCTCGCTGTAGTGCCTGCTGTTGGACGCCCAACATCTGACAGGATCAATGCAATCTTCGATTCGATCACTGCTGGCAGAGAAGCGCCCGATCTCATTTGGGTAATATACGATAGCCGTGGGCTGCACGATCGGTGGAAAAAACACTTGGGTTGGCTCGATACTCATCTGCCGATAAGAAATATATGCATGTCTAACGTGCCGGCTGCGTTGCAGGAGTTGATTCAATGAGGCATATATTTCTATCTGCAAGTGTACCGTTACCTGAGCGTAATCGTGTCTATTTCGAAACGGCAGATGTTTTCCTTATCAGGGAAGCAATACGCGCTCTAGTCGAAGTAATTATCCCAGTGGGCACAATCACATTTGGTGGGCATCCAGCAATTACTCCATTGGTATCGTTATATCTAGCGGGCACGGGACATCCTAGAGAAAGGGTTACAGTATTCCAAAGCGAATTTTTCACTCGGACGAAAGGTAAAAATGAGCTAGACATTGCAAATATTAGATACACACCGGCCGTTCTTGGAGAGCTTGCGCCTAGCCTGAGATTAATGAGAGAAACAATGATTAGCAGTCAGCAATTTGATGCTGCGGTGCTAATTGGCGGTATGGAGGGGATTGGTGAAGAAGTTGAAATGTTTCGACAGCATCATCCTGGAGTATTAATACTGCCCGTTCCATCTACTGGAGCGGCAGCTCGAATCATTTATCATTCGAAGCATGGCTTTCCTGAAGGGCTAGAGACTGAAATATCATTTGCTAGTATGTTCCGTCGTCATCTGCTACCACCTCCTAAAACTATCAATGCGGATCAAATTAGGTAACTCCGATGGTTCAGTATGTCACTAAAGACGAACTGCGTAAGTTCGCGGCTGAGATACCGCTGAAAGAGCAAGCAACACTCCTGAAATCTGCAGCTGCTTCTCAGGCTCTCACTGGAACAACTTTCTTATCTCATTCAAGTAAAGACGAAGATCTTGTCTTAGGGGCTATTCGCATTTTGGATAATCATGGAGCAACGGTTTATGTCGATGAGATTGACCCTGAAATGCCTCCGTATACCACTGACGAAACAGCAGCATTATTGAAAAAGCGCATACATCAAGCTAGTCGTTTTGTGCTTTTAGCAAGCAAAAATAGTAAAGAAAGTAAGTGGGTTCCGTGGGAGCTTGGCGTTGCTGATGGCGATAAAGGATTGGATCGCATAGCACTTTTCCCAGCATCAGATACTTCGTACGATACGGCATGGGCATCTTGGGAGTATCTTGGGCTTTATAGGCGCATCGTGTGGGGGAATTTAGAAGGACATGAAAAGCCCGTGTGGATGGTGTTAGATGAGAAGAAAAATACCGCGCTAACATTAAGTGATTGGCTAAAACGAAGCTAAAAAGCTATGTATAAGTAAGGGAGAATTAGTTGTGGCCGGAGAAGTCAAAAGAAAATATCACGCAGAGACAATTAGATATAAAAAAAGCTTCACAAATCCCCTAAAAAAAATTTCTGAAATTTTACCTATTGATTATGATAAATATACTATTTTAAGTTTTTTTAAAGCCTTCTATCCCATAGAGTGGGATAGGTTGGTACAACGCTCTAAATTGTATAAAGAAAAAGATTTTCATTTGCAGAGTGTAGGAAAGAAGAAACGATATTATCATGAGTCACCTGAATTATTTTTTTTGGGGTTGGCGAAGGTTAAGAATATGGTGTCGGCTGCCACCATAACTAATTATAGATCCAATTTTGATTCGGAAAAGAGAGCTTCTGCATTACAGTATTTTTCTGAATTAAGGAAAAATAAGATCCTTGTAGCCCTTCAAAATAAAACTAAATCTCAACGTCTGATTCAGGTCATAGAGCCATTATATGTCGATGTGTTTATTAGTTCATTTCATAAAAGGGGGGCTTTGATTCAGGATAAAATTGAAATTTTAAACGAGTTGAAGAAGTATAATTGCGAAAAGACAATGCTTTTTTTTCATAAGATAAATGATAGTGAGAGAAATAATCAACTAAGGCGAATGGCTTTTGAGCATTTGCAGAAAATGGGTGCAATTGTTCAGCTTAGAAAAAATTTTAAAGGGAAAACGAAATCATACACAAAGGAGCAGAATGATTTTAATGTCACGCCGAAGGATTTGGTAGCTCGAATAGAGTCTGACTCTGTTCAAAGTAAAAAGAGGTTCGATGTTTTTATTTCTCATAGTGCTAAAGACGTTCTCTTAGTTATGGATTTAAAAAAACAGCTTAATGATAGTGGCATGACAATATACTGTGATTGGACAAGTGATAATGATTTTCTAAAAAGGGAGCTTGCTGGTGAGTTCACAGAGATAGTGCTAAAAGCGCGAATTAAACAGTCTAATGCAATTATTTTTCTTCAAACAAAAAATTCAATAAATAAAAATGGTGAAATTTTATCTAAATGGATTCAATTGGAGATTGAATTTGCTAAGGAAATTTTAAAGCCAATATATTATCTCGATTTAAATAGTGAAAATATTGCTTTTGATGAAGGTTCCGGCTTTCTAGATTCTGGAGTGTTTCCTTTATATTCCAGGGAGAAACCTGGAATTGCACAACATATTAATGATTAGGTTAATTATTAATGAAGATTATTTATAATGTATAACCACAACCCGCCGCATCCGACGAGTAATTAAGTGTTTATATATAGAGCCACCTAACTTAGGTCCTGATGATGTCGCCACTACGCTAAAAGTTAGTCGAAGCACGTTAAATCGCCTAATAAACGAAAAGTCAGCAATCTCTCCCATTATGGTTTTAAAGTTTTCTATAGTTTTGGGTGGTAGCGCTGAAAGCTGGCTTGCAATCTAACGTAATTATGATTTACGTAAAGCTAACACGAAAATAAACTTGCAGTACTACAAATCGGTAAGATTTTAATAGTTCGTTTTTGGCCGTCCACTTTACTGTGTCCAAAGCTGAATGTAGAGAGGCAGCACCATATATCTCTCCCAAAATTTTCCCTTTAAATGGTAAGTTTATGAGGATTTTGAAATTTTCAGGTAGCCCTGGAGAAAACAAAACAGATATGTATAGTCACAGCCGTGTGACAAATAGTTATGCGCCAAGAGTTAAGCTATGAGTATCATTGATGGTAAGATTTTTGCTCCATTCGAAACGTTTTACATTCAAGCAATGTTGTTCAATTGCAATTCGGCGCTTCGATCTATGGCTCGTATTTCTTCTGTATTCGAAAAGCTGCCCCAAGACGTGACCGAAGAAGACCTACTGGATCTTCCTATACACGCGATACTCAACGAGCTTCAGAATGTAGTTATTCAGGGGGCCGCGTTATCTCGTTATTTCTGGCCCATTCGGAAAGGACACGAGGATCGAGGTCGTCAACTTCGACAAGCTTTAGCCATTGGCGATGACAATCCACTTCATGATAGAAACTTAAGAAACGCCATCGAGCATTTCGACGAGAAACTTGATGTTTATCTTTCTTCTGGATTGGTGGGCTGCATCTTTCCTGAGTTTGTTGCCCCACGACCACGCGATGACGGAGTGTCTGGCCACTTTTTTAGAGCTTACTTCATTGATTGCGGTGTGTTTCGATTGCTCGATGAAGAGTATGAAATTGAGCCAATTGCCCTGGAGATTCAGCGCATCAGCGCATCTCTAGAAGAAGCGGATGAAAATGGTAGCCGTTTATCACCAATCGCATAATAATTCCGTCGTTAGGAGTGCATCATCCTAATGCCCAACTGTAGATATTGAACTTTCTCTCTTGGCCGAAAGTGGGCGTGAATTAATTCGCATATGAGGAAATTATTTAAATGGATTTTAACCGACAACTAATAACTGAGAGAGTGCTGTGAATAAGTATTTTTACGGAAACGTTTTGCTATGGAATCATTAGCGCACTATGTACTGCAGGTTTCAATTTTGAGAGTGACACTTGAGCAATAAAAAAGGTGGGAAACAATCGCAACTTACCGGCGAGCGGGCTGAAACTAAAGTCCGGGATGTTCTACTTGATGCTCAGATCTTCTGTTCCAAGTATGAGCATGACAGGGGGGAAGATTTGCTAGTAGAGCTTGAAGGCTACATTGAAGGAGCTAATGCTGGGAGTGAACCGAGAATTGGATTACTTCAAATTAAGGGTCATGACGCCGAAACGGCTTCTACTACTGGTGCAGGTATTGCTAAAAGGCAACTTGATCTTAACCATTTGCGTAGATGGGCAGCCATTTCATTCCCCGTCTTTGTCGTGGCTGTCGAGCTTCTCGGAAACGAGCCACTATTTTTTGCCCGTTCAGTTGACAGGATAATAGGTGATGTCGCGCCGGAGGGGCTGGAAGCACTTGAGCAGCAGAAAATAACGATATCGCTTCCTCGGGCAGATGACTTGCCTTCATTTTTGAAGAATGAAATAGCTGGATTCTATTCACTTCATGCCTTTCAGCTTGCAGGTCTTTCCGAAAATTTGATTGCCAGAAATCACTACGAAGTTATTTCTTCAACTACTTCTATTGTCCCTCCTCAGGCTAAGGTATGGCTAAAGAATATACGAGTTTTGTGGAAGGGCCCTTGGCGCCCGACCCATTTCTGGGCGACGCTTAATCATATTGCTGATCAGCTTCAAGAGAAAGATGGTGGACGGTGCACTCCATTGCTGGCAACAATTCATGTATATCGAAGCTTAAAAGACAATCGAGATAATAACGCTATCGCCCACGTTTCTTGGCTTGAAGACGATCATGCAAATACAGCATCACTAAAAGAGCTCATGAATTGGCCAAAAGCGGCACATTGGACACGCTTTCGGTTTCATGGAGCATCTGCACTCGAAGAATTGCCCGAGTCATTTGTCATGGAAGAATCTGATGACTCATTCATTTTAAAAGCGGAGAGAATCTGGGTAGAGCTTGATTCCATTTTTTTAGAAGTAATGAACTCTTTGACGAAAGACCTGAGGTTGCCTGTTGAAAAACTAACTCGGCTGGAGGCGTCGCTTCACGAAATTGATAATGGTGCTATTCAGCAGCTTGGCCGACCGTCGCCACAGCTAATCATGGTTGATAGAATGATTGACCAATATACCTTTGTTTTATCGGGCATTTTTACTTGGATCAAGGGAAAACCTGACGTTCCTGAAGTAAGACGAAAGCGATGGTTGACACAGGATTTAGAAATGGCACAGGGCTTTTATCGTGCCTACTACCCATTAGTAAAGTTGCTTTTGGATCGGTAGGCGAGTTAGCTCATTACACTAACCCTCTACATACATGCACTGTTTGTCTTTAAGAAAAATGGAGGAATAATGGCTCAAGGTGTAGTTGCGGATAATTGGTCGTTACAGGATATAACGACTCTGTTCACAGACGGGTTTGAGCGGGATGACGCTCATGAAATTATTGTTAATGGCGAGCAACATTGCTATCGAGCCGTTTCAAGCGCCGTCATTCAGACAGAGGCTCTTTTTGATTTTCTCTCTGACCTAATTCTTCGGGATGAAGTATTAGTTGATCAGCAATTCACTTATGCATGGGATGATGTTCAAAGCCCAATCCTTGAAGCAAAAAGTCTTGGTGTTATACGAGCATATCCCTTTTTATCCGAAGCTGAAAAAATTGCAGGTCCACGTGATCGGATTATAAGTCATATCTGCTCTACTGAATCTTTGCGACTTGCACATCAAGAAAATGTTGAGGGTTGGAATGCCAACGGGACAACGCCACATGCTCTTTTGTCTGCGACCTTATGGGGCGGAGCAGGCATGTGCGCCAGAAGCTTCGTTTACGAAAAGAGCTATACGCCACATCCTTTACGGAAAAAATTGTTTATAAATTCAGGGTTTATGCTGCCTGCTGCTGATGCTCTTCATCAGTTGACTACATTTTTAGATGACCAAAAAGTCAAAGTCACAAAGAAGATTTATGGTAATGATTCTCTTTTTTCTGCATATATAAATCTCCCAGCATTACCTATTAGGATCATTCAAGAGGCTAACTCTGCCGATAAACTAATAACAATAGCACTGCAAATGAGAAGTGATTTTCAATCGCTTCGTGACTGGCTGAAAATGTTTCAGAACGCGATGAGTGCAGACGATACAAAGAGCCTTTTGGATTACAGAAAACAGCTTGACTCAGTAAGCCAATATATAGATAAAAAAATAGGGTATGGAGCGGAATCTAAACCGGTGACAATGGAAGCTGGAATGGGAATCTTCAAAATTGCCACTCAAGGTAACCCACTAGAAAGCATAAAAAACCAATTTGGTGTAAGAGCTATGCTTAATAAATTAGTTTTGGGCGGTGCTGGGCGTGCAGAGTTAAAAAAATACGTCAGCATGTTCGGTGAGAAAGGTTCAGAAATTGGCTATGAAATTGAAAGATCATTTACACAAAATCCTTCTTAAGTAACCGTTATTCTGTTTCCCCATGAAAGAAATTTCTTTCATGGTATACAAAGTATTATTTTTTGGTATTAATGAGCGCTTTTGGCCGAAATTTACTATATGGGAAGACAGGTATTTTGATAATGAGTGATTCTGTCGGTCGCGTTAACAATATGATGACTGTTCGATTTAGTAAGTCTCATTTTGATGTTGGCATTGTTGATGTGGGTCTTAAAGGAGCGATTACT
>CAZTDV010000048.1:0-24907 GCA_964612195.1 uncultured Sediminibacterium sp. | reverse complement strand
ACTCATGAACAATCCATCTTTTGCAGAAATGCGTTCAATGGCTTTCAACTATAATAATGTGTTGAAAGCCATTGAACGCATTTCTGCAAAAGATGGATTGTTCATGAGTCCTAGAAGAATCACCGTTTCTACAGCAGGGGTTGCCAAACAAATTAGAATGCTAGGCGATGATCAAGTGAAGTTTAAATTGGCTTTGTCTTTGCATGCTCCCAATGATGCTAAACGAAATCAAATTATGCCGATTAATGAAACCAATAATATCAAGGTTTTAACGGAGGCATTAAATTATTTTTATAAGAAAACAGGTAACGAAATTACCCTAGAATACATCTTATTTAAAAATCTAAACGACTCTGCAAAAGATGCAGAAGAGTTAACGAAAGTGTTCAGACAAATACCCGCAGACTTGATCAATATTATTGAATACAATAGCATTGATGCATTCAAGTTTACCAAACCAGACGAAGAAGATACCCAAACATTTATGGATATTCTTGCGGCTAATAAAGTGAATGCGAGATTGAGAAGAAGTAGAGGCAAAGACATTGATGCAGCTTGCGGACAATTGGCCAATAAAGGTTAATTAAATAAACAAACTGACCAATACATAATTTTAAATCCTGTTGTAAAACAGCAAACCAACACCATGCAAAAACGTACAGACAACTTCAGCAAATTTGCCGAAAAGAAAAAAGGCGCTGCCATTAAAGAAGCTTATCGCCAAGAAAAAAGAAAAAATAAAGCAGATGCAAGAGCTGCTGGCGAAGAAATGAGGGCAAGAAAAAAAGCCAAAGCTCGTGGAGAAGAATACATAGATCCAAAAAAAGTTGCTGCACCACCAAGAGAATCAGCTTCTACTAAATCTGCTTCATCTGATAAACCTACTAGAGGGGCAGGAAGACCAGTAAGCGCAGCAAAAGGACCAGGCAGGCCAACAGCAGGCGCTGGAAGAACAACAGGAGCTGGCTCAGAAAAACCCGCAGCTGGTTCTTATAAAGCATTCAAAAACGATAAAGGCGGCAAACAATCCAATAAGGCGGGTAAACCAGCAAAAGCAACCTATCCTGGTAATCCAATGGATACCGATAAGAAAGATGCCACTACAAGAGAGTCTTTAATCCCTCTTAATAAATATGTTGCTCATTCAGGTGTGTGTGGAAGAAGAGAAGCGGCTGAATTGGTGAAAGAAGGAAAAGTAACGGTGAATGGCGATAAAATTTTTGAACCAGGTTACAAAGTTTCTCAGGCAGATAAAATTTTAGTGAAAGGGAAACCCATTTTTTTACAACGGAATTCGGTATACATTTTATTAAATAAACCCAAAGATTATTTAACCACTGCAAGCGATCCGCAAGGAAGAAAAACAGTGCTTGATTTAATTAAAAGTGCTACCCCAGAAAGAGTTTACCCAGTAGGAAGATTAGATAGAAATACTACAGGTGTATTGTTGTTAACCAACGATGGAGAATTGGCGCAAAAGCTTACCCACCCTTCTTTTGAAGTAAAGAAAATTTATGAAGTAACCCTTGATAAACCCGTTACTAAAAAAGATTTAGATTCCATAGTAAGTGGAATCACTTTAGAAGATGGATTTGTTGCTGCAGATTCTGTAGGATATGCCGATAGCAAAAGCAAGAATGTTGTAGGCATTGAAATTCATAGTGGTAGAAATAGAATCGTACGAAGAATTTTTGAACACTTAGGATACGACGTTAAAGCATTAGACAGAGTAATGTTTGCCAATCTTACCAAGAAAAATGTAGAGAGAAGTAAGTGGCGTTTTTTGAACGATAAAGAAGTTCGCCTACTTAAATTCATGAACAAATCTTTCCTAAGAAAAAACAAGACAGAAGAAAACGCATGAGCATCGATATCATTTTAGAGACACCTGATTTTGTTGCAGTAAACAAACCTTCAGGCTTATTAAGTATACCCGATAGAATGGGCGTAGAAAAGTCTTTAAAAGACCTATTAAAACAACGCTACGGAAATATTTATACGGTTCACCGTTTAGATAGAGATACCAGTGGCATTATCATTTTTGCCAAACACGAAGAGTCACATAAAGCCCTTTCGCTACTTTTTGAAAGTAGGGAAATGGAAAAATTTTACCTGGGATTAGTGAATGGTCAAATGATGAACACCAGCGGAAGCATTGATGCTGCCATCATGGAACATCCAGGAAAAACTACTAAGATGATGACCCATGTTAAAGGCAAACCTTCTTTAACGGATTATGAAGTGGTAGAACAATTTAGGTTGTTTTCGTGGGTACGTTTTCAAATACATACGGGAAGAACGCACCAAATTAGGGTGCATATGCAGCATATTGGCCATAGTATTGTTTGTGATGAAATATATGGCGACGCCAAACCCATTTTACTTTCTTCTATTAAAAAGAATTTCAAATTGGCAAAAGTTGCCGAAGAAGAAAAACCCATTTTGGCAAGATTGGCGTTGCATTCATTCCAATTGAATTTTACTTACAATGAAATTGCTTATCAATTAGAAGCACCATTGCCAAAGGACTTGCGAGCTGTGTTGCAGCAATTAAAAAAATGGAAGGGGTAAATTTTATTGTTTAAATACTTTGCCACCTTTCATTACAAATTGTACCCTGCTCATGCTGCTAACGTCTTGTTGAGGATTTCCGTCTACAGCAATAATATCGGCCATTTTACCCTTTTCAATACTTCCAATACTATCGTCTCCTAATAAGTCGGCAGCATTCACCGTTGCACATTTAATAGCTTCTAAAATAGGCATGCCCACTTCGGTCATGTATTGAAATTCCATCCAATTTTTTCCGTGGGCATAAACCCCCGCATCGGTACCAAATGCAATTTTTACGCCTTTCTTATACGCTTTTGCAAAAGTGCCCTGAATAAAATTTCCAATCACTAAAGCTTTGGCTTTTACAATATCTGGATAGTAGCCAGGTTTTTTGGCAGAGTCTGCAGTTGATTTACCAGCTACAATAGTAGGCACTAAATAAGTACCTTTTTCTTTCATTAATTCCATTACTTCCTCAGACATATAACTACCATGTTCAATAGAATGAACCCCTCCTAAAACGGCTCTTTTCATACCTTCTGCACCATGCGCATGAGCAGCTACTTTAAAACCATAATCATTGGCAGTTTGAACAATGGCTTTTATTTCTTCAATGCTAAATTGAGCCCCACTGCCATCTTTGGCCATACTAAGTACACCGCCAGTTGCTGTTATTTTAATAAGGTCTGCTCCATCTTTATACCGTTGACGTACTGCTTTAGCAGCGTCTTCAACACTATTCACTACTCCTTCTCTAGGACCAGGATCACCCATTAAATCTTTTCTATAATTATTGGTGGGATCGGCGTGTCCGCCAGTGGAAGCCAACGATTTTCCAGCGGTATATACACGAGGGCCTACAATCCATCCTTTGTTGATGGCATTTCTCAATGCAATATTTACATTAGTACCCCCTAAATCTCTAACAGCGGTAAATCCACTCATCAATGTTTTTTCAGCAAACATGACCGATTGAAATGCATAGTCTGCTGGGTTAAAAGTAAATCCATTTAAATAATTAGCAGGACCAGTTTCAGATTCTAAATGCACATGCATATCAATTAAACCTGGCATAACGGTTAACTTCTTTAAATCTATTACTGTGCTACCCGCTGTTGCAGCTGTATACCCTTTTTGAATGTCAACAATTTTATTTCCATCAACAACAATAGTCATTGCAGGTAGTTGTGTAGCATTTTTTACATCTATTAATTGACCACAATGAATAAATGTTCGTTGTGCCATTACAGAACTGCCGATTAATAAAGCTGCAGCCAAAAAGTATTTACGCATAAATAGTTATTTATAGTAAGATACCCATTCTAAACTAAACAAAAAAACAGAAAGTATACTAAGAGATAGTCTTAGTTTCAAACGACCATTGACTAATTATTATGTCATTTCTTTCGCAATTTCTAGGCTATTTAGCACAAATGAAAATGTACTTCCTGCACCAAATTCACTTTTCACTGTAATTTCTCCTCCTTGGGCTTCAATAAATTCTTTGCTGATACTTAACCCTAGTCCAGTGCCTTCCTTTTTTGTTCCTGGAATACGAAAATAACGATCAAAAACTTTTTGTACGTATTGTGGAGATATGCCCTGCCCAAAATCAGTAACAGAAAATGTAATCCTCTCATTCACATTCACTACTTCAATATGTATAACTGAATTATCATAGGAATAACGAATGGCATTTGACAATAAATTGGTTAGTACCCATGAAGTTTTTTCATTGTCGGCAAGGAGTTTTGGTAACTTCTCAGGAATGTTTATTTCAAGCCTAATTTGCTTTTGTTCTGCTGCAGATTTATTAGCAATGACTGCATATTCAACAATTTCTTTGGCATCACATGCTATTACATTCATTTGAATAGTTCCACTTTCCACCTGTGTCATATTTAAAAGTTCAGCAGTAATTTTCAGTAATCGTAATGCGTCTTCTTTAATACTTTCAACAAGACTTAGCTGTTCGGTATTTAAATCGCCAATTTGTTTGTTTTCTAATAACTGCAAACTCATTTTTATGGATGAAATAGGTGTTTTTAACTCATGTGAAACTGTAGCAATAAAATTTGTTTTTGCAAAGTCTAGTTCTTTATACGGAGTAATATTTTGTAGAAGGATTACATTTCCAATTTGCTTTTCTTCTTTCTCTCCTGTGGGAATAATTTTAATTGGTATAATTTCTTTTTCAAAATAACTTTCTTTGTTATCGGCATATATTTTTATAGGTAAAGAATGGATTTGCTTTTGTTCACTTTCTTTATCAAACAAATCCTGAACAAGTGATCTGATTAAATCGTTATTCATGGCAATATCTTGAATAGGTTTGCCAATCACATTTTCTGTGCTTAGACCTGATATTTTAAAAGCCATATTATTCATAAACAACATTTTCTTGTTTTCATCCAATCCAATAATAGGATCGTTCATATTATTGATAAGCGTTTCAATTCTTTTCTTTTCCATCATTAACTTTTCAAGATTGCCTGCTCTATATTCTTGAAGTTTTTCAGCCATTGTGTTAAAGGCTGATGATAGCTCTCCAAATTCGTTATGTTTATTAAAGTGTACCCTTTGAGAATAATTCTGGGCTGCAATTTCTTTTATACTTTCTGTTAGCTCTTTAATCGGGTTTGCAATATTACCTGGCAAATTGAACAAAATAGTAAGTGCAATAATAAAACATATGGTACCTGCAAGTGTTATCCAAAGAATAGATGAATCTGCTGTACTTTCTGCTACATTACTTTTTCTTTGAATAGCCTGCATATTGAGCAGCATTATATCCGAAATATTTTTCCTAACACTATTAGATATTACAGAATCGGAAGGTGTTTTTTTAAGAATACTAAAGTTTTGTTCAAGACTTTCTGTTAATTCGTTTTCGCCAACTTCGCTTATATTTTGCTTTTGCAATTGAAGATTCTTAATAAATAAATTTTCATTTTCTGTTCTAAGAATATTATTGTCTAAAGCAAGTTGCATTTTTCTGAGATAGTCAAGGGAATTATAATTCGCAACCAATACATTCTTTGTATCACTATTGAGTTTGTTAATTTGATAAATGCTTAATCCAGTCAAAAAAATTATCATGGTAAACAAAAAACCAATGCCTAATAATAGTTTAGATTTAATTTTCATTAGCTTAAAATTACAAGGTCAATATCGCTCAAAGTGAGTTTTTTTAATAATTCATTAAACACATTTGTAGCCAAGATTACCTTCATTAAATTTAAGTGAGGTTTGCCAATGCAGATTGTAGTTATTTTCCTTTCTTCACACTGCTCAATAATTGCCTTGGAGATATTTGAACTCTCTACTTTAATAATCTCTGCACCTAATTCAGTGGCCAGTTTGAAATTATTAATCAGATGCCTTTGTTTAACCAACGATATTTTATCAGCCGTTTCTTTAGGAGTTTGTACATATAAAACATACCATTTGCTGTTATAATATTTGGCAAGCCTTGCAGTTTTTCTAATCACGGTTTTCGCGGTCAGCTCATTGCTGCTGATACAAGCTAAAAATTTTTCATGCTTAATGGCATTTACTTTTGTTACTTCAGACTCTACCTTTCTAACAACCTGAGAAGCTACTTCTTTTAAAGCCAGTTCCCTTAGTTGCAAAATATGATCACTCTTAAAAAAATTATTGAGTGCTGTTTCAATTTTATCTGATTGGTAAATTTTTCCTTCTTTCAATCTTGTAATTAATTCATCAGCAGTCAAATCAATATTCACCACCTCATCGGCCTGTACAATTACACTATCAGGTATTCGTTCTTTCACTTCAACCCCTGTTATACTCTTAATTTCTTCATTAAGACTTTCTATATGTTGAATGTTTACAGCACTGATAACATTAATTCCAGTATCTAAAATATCCATTACATCCTGCCAGCGCTTTTCATTCTTACTTCCTTCAATATTCGTATGAGCCAGTTCATCTAATATAACAACTTCCGGCCTTAAACTAATTACAGCCTGAACATCCAATTCTTCCAACTCCTTCCCTTTGTAAAATAATTTACGTCTTGGCACAATAGGTAACCCTTCTAATAAATCATGGGTTTCTTTTCGGTTATGCGTTTCTATATAACCAACTTTTACATCTATTCCATTTTTCAATAAAGCATGAGCCTCCTGCAACATTCGGAAAGTTTTACCCACACCAGCACTCATCCCAATGTATACTTTAAATTTTCCACGTCTTGATTTTTTAATCAAGTCAAGAAAGTGTTGTACTGTTTGTTCTTTATCAGGCATCAGAAGGAGATTGCTAAAGATGTTAATAACATAAAGTTTTTATTGGCCTGCACACCTTCTTTTTCAAAGGTTTTATCTTTCCCTGAAAAGCCACGACCTTCAATACGCCACATAATATTATCAAGAATAAGATAATCATAATTTATTGAATACCCCCAGGTTTTAAATCCATTTGGTGTTCCTGTACTAATAATTACGCCATTTGCATCACTGTAATATTCTGCTCTCATAGCAATATTATTTTTTGCATTGGGGCTTATCTTTAAGATGATAACTGGAGAAAACCATGTGTTATATTGACGGCTACCTTTTGATTTTTGTTCTGCACCAATATCAAAACCTGTTGTTAAGGCTAATTGATCAGTCAATTGAAAAATACCGTATAAATTATGGAAATAACGCATTTGCTTTACACTATCAGGCTTGTCATTACCAATAAATGAACTACTATTTAAAGTAATTTTTGAATTGGGTTTAAAAGTAAGTTGATGCCCAAATGTTGGTGTGTTATTTCCATCTACTCTTTGTATACGTTGCCAGCCATTCAAAATTAAACCACTGATAAACCACTTTCCGTTATCACTGGTATAAGAAATTTTAGCCCCTGTTTCAAAATAGGGTGAATTGTCTGCTAATATACTTCTAGAAAGATTCCAGCAATCTTTTCCAATTGCACTTTCAAAACCTATATGCGAAGCAAAAATTCCAGCATCTATCCAAAGGTTTTTCTTCTTTGAAATTTTCACTCCTGCATTTGCTTCAAAAATATTCTTTAACACACCAGGTTCAGCAGAAAGATTTGCATTCGTGTAAGTTCCAGACATTAAAGCAAGGTTTGCTCTTACATTTTCTTTTTGATACGCAGCTTTTATAAATCCTAAATTGAGGCTTACTTCGTTGTGTCTATTGTGGGAGTAAACAAATGATGGGCGATTATGATTAGATGGCTTACCAAAATCAAAACTGTAATAAGTTTCAATATAACCGCTAAAAGTTAAAGGTGATTGTATGCTATCTTTTTGAGCAAATCCTTTTACTGTAATGAATACAAATAAAACTATAAGTAATTTTTTCATTTTTCTATTTTAAATTGTCTAACGCAATATTCATTTTAAGTACATTAATTCTTTCTGTACCTAAAAAACTAAATAAAGGTTTTTCAGTATTTGTTAATATTAATTGTTCAAGGTTCCCTTCTGCTATACCTCTTATTCTGGCAATTCTTTTTACTTGCACTTTTGCAGCTTGTACAGATATATGAGGATCTAATCCCCCACCACTAGCTGTAACTAAATCCGAAGGGATATCTGCCTTACTGATATCAGGATTATGTACTAAAAAAGTATCAATCCTTTCCTGCACTTTTGCAAGATAATCCGGATTAGATGGTCCTTTATTACTTCCGCCTGCACCCGCTGCATTGTAATCAACTGCAGAAGGACGGGAATAAAAATATTGATCGTTCGTAAATTGCTGCCCTATATTGACATAATACTTTTTACCATTCTGCATAATGATTTCTCCTTTGCCATTGTTGGGAGAAAATTGCGCAACGCCTAATACAATCAGTGTATATACTCCTGAAAAGAACATTAAGCAAACAAGGGTAAGCCGAATAGCTGGAAATATATTTTCTTTCATAATTTTAAATTTTATATAAATAGTGCAACAAAAATGTCAATCAATTTTATTCCTATGAATGGAACAATTACACCGCCTAAACCATAAATCAATAAGTTTCTCCTAAGCAAAGCACTTGCACCAATGGGTTTGTATGCTACTCCTTTTAACGCTAAAGGAATTAATAAAGGAATGATAATTGCATTAAAAATTACCGCAGACAAAATGGCACTTTCTGGTGAATGAAGTTTCATAATATTTAATCCTTGCAACGCTGGAATGGAAGCAATGAATAATGCAGGAACGATCGCAAAATATTTTGCCACATCATTCGCAATACTAAAAGTGGTAAGCGTTCCCCTAGTCATTAGTAATTGTTTCCCTATTTCCACAACTTCTATCAGTTTTGTTGGATCGTTATCCAAATCAACCATATTACCAGCTTCTTTTGCTGCCTGTGTACCACTATTCATAGCCACACCTACGTCTGCTTGTGCTAGAGCTGGTGCGTCATTGGTACCGTCACCCATCATGGCAACCAATCTTCCTTCACTTTGCTCTTTGCGGATATAGTTCATTTTATCTTCTGGTTTCGCTTCAGCAATAAAATCATCTACACCAGCTTTTTCTGCAATGTATTTTGCTGTTAAGGGATTATCGCCAGTTACCATAACTGTTTTAATACCCATTTTACGTAGTCTTTCAAATCTTTCGCTGATACCAGGCTTAATAATGTCCTGTAATTCAATAACACCTATTACTTTTTCATTTTGTGCCACAACCAGCGGAGTTCCTCCATTATTAGAGATCATTTTTACTTGTTCAGCAGTTTCAGATGGAAAAGCATTACCTGAATTTTCACAAAGATTTCTGATGGCATCTGAAGCGCCTTTTCGTATCCTGATATTTTCAAATTCAACACCGGAGCTTCTTGTTTCGGCAGTAAATTTTATAAATCGAGGATTTTCCATTTTATAACTTAATGGATTTATCCCTGCCAGTTCAATGATAGATTTTCCTTCGGGAGTTTCATCTGACATTGAACTCAATACAGTGGCTCTAATAAATTCCTTTTCATCAATGTCATTTGCTGGATAAAATTTTGTTGCCTTTCTGTTGCCAATAGTAATTGTTCCAGTTTTATCTAACAACAATACATCAATATCGCCTGCGGTTTCTACAGCCTTACCACTTTTGGTAATGACATTTGCCCTTAGAGCTCTATCCATACCTGCAATACCAATAGCAGATAACAAACCGCCGATTGTTGTAGGTATTAGGCAAACAAATAAAGCTATAAATGCTGAAATAGTTATAGGGGTTTGAGCATAATCGCCAAATGGCTTAAGCGTTACTGTTACTATAATAAACACTAATGTAAACCCTGCTAGCAAAATAGTTAATGCAATTTCATTGGGTGTTTTCTGTCTTGATGCACCTTCTACTAAGGCAATCATTTTATCTAGAAAGCTTTCGCCAGCTTCTGTAGTTACTTTTACTTTTATTCTGTCTGATAAAACTTTTGTACCGCCAGTTACACTGCTTTTGTCTCCACCTGCCTCACGAATAACCGGAGCACTTTCACCTGTAATAGCACTTTCATCAATTGTGGCAAGGCCTTCTACAATTTCACCATCAGAAGGTATAATATCTCCAGTTTCGCATAAAAAGAAGTTGCCTTTTTTTAATTGGGAAGATGGAACAATCTTAACTTCATTCACATAGATTTCCCCAACAGCTTGTATCCGTTTTGCAGGCGTTTCTTCCCTTGTTTTGCGAAGGCTGTCAGCCTGAGCTTTACCCCTTGCTTCGGCAATTGCTTCTGCAAAATTTGCGAATAATAAGGTAATAAAAAGTACGGCTGTAACTATGATATTATAAGTAAAACTGCCTTGGTTTGTTTCGCCTGTTATAATCCATATACATACACCTGCCATTACTAATGTACCAATCCAAACGGTGAACATTACAGGATTGCGAAACATTTTAGCTGGACTTAGTTTGATAAATGATTGTTTCAACGCTTCTTTAATCAATGAAGATTGAAACAGCTTATTATTTGAACTTTGTTTCATGTTTAATCTGATTAATAAATTGAAAAATATTCTGCAATTGGACCCAACACTAATGCAGGGAAAAATGATAATGCTGCAACAATTGCAATCACTGCAAATACCATCAAGCCAAACGTTGCAGTATCAGTTTTTAAGGTGCCTGCACTTTCAGGAATGTATTTTTTACTAGAAAGTATACCAGCAATAGCAACAGGGCCAATAATCGGTAAATACCTTGCCAGTAACATGACAATACCACAGGCTATATTCCAGAAAGGGGTGTTATCGCCTAACCCTTCAAATCCACTTCCGTTATTAGCGCTAGATGAAGTGAACTCATACAACATTTCACTAAAACCATGATACCCAGGATTATTTAACCATCCGGCATACCCTTCTGGATTATTAGCATATAAATGACTTGCAATAGCTGTACTTACCAATATTAGAAATGGGTGAAGCAATGCAATAATCATGGCAATTTTCATTTCCTTGGCTTCAATCTTTTTACCAAGAAATTCTGGTGTTCTTCCTACCATTAAACCACTTATAAAAACTGCAAGAATGATGAAAATGTAAAAATTTAAAAAGCCCACACCCACACCACCATAAAAACAATTAATCATCATGCCAAGTAAAGTATTCATTCCAGAAAGCGGTGTAAGACTATCGTGCATGGAGTTAACAGAACCATTGCTTGTTACGGTTGTATTGATTGCCCAATATGCAGATGCAGCAGATCCAAATCGTACTTCTTTGCCTTCCATGCTACCCATTGGTTGAGCAATACCCATTTTTGAAATTGCTGGATTACCATTCATTTCATTTATAACCGTTGGGACGAGTAAAAGCAAAAAACCTATTGTCATAACACCAAAAATGGTCCATGCTAGTTTTTTTCTTCTTAAAACATAACCCAAAGCAAAAACCATTGCAATAGGAATTAAGAAAATAGAAATGGTTTCAATAATATTGGTGAAATAACTTGGATTTTCTAAAGGATGTGCTGAATTCGGTCCAAAGAATCCACCCCCATTGGTACCTAATTGTTTGATAGCAACAAAAGCGGCAACTGGTCCACGACTTACTTGCACAGTGTCGCCTTGAAGATTAGTAATAGTGTCTTTGCCTTCAAAAGTCATTGGCGTACCATTAAACACCAACAACAGCGCTACTACTAATGCAATGGGAAATAAAATTCTTGTACTACTTCGTACAAATAAAAAATAGAAATTACCTAGTTTATCTGTTGTCTTCTCTTTCATTGCAAAAAACACTACCGCTGCAATAGCAATACCACAGCTTGCACTAATAAATTGCCAGAGCATCAAAATAAGTTGTCCTAAATAAGACAAGCCAGTTTCGCCTGAATAGTGTTGCAAGTTGGTATTAGTCACAAAACTGACTGCCGTATTAAAGGCTAAATCGCCACTCATAGATGGGTTGCTATCAGGGTTTAGTGGTAACCAACTCATATTTGTTAATACAAACATGCTTAACAAAAACCATACAAAATTAATGCTGAGTAAAGCAATGAGATGTTGCTTCCAGTTCATTTGCTTGCAACTATCAATCCCACCAACCTTATAGAAAATCTTATCGAGTGGATTTAAGATGGTGTCTAACCATGTTCTTTCATTATTAAATACTTTGCCAATGTACCTACCCAAAGGAATAGCCATAGATACTACTACGGCATACATAAAAATGATTCCAAGAATTTCTGTGTTCATGATTTAAAATTTTTCTGGTTTTACCAATACATAACATATATAAGCAAAAACGCCAATGGCTATGATGAATAGAGCTATCATAATTTTATAATTTTTCAAATAATTTAATTACTGCATACAATAGTAGAAACAGTCAGTACCTGATTTGATTAGAATGATATAAGAATGGCAAGGAATATGCCCAATCACTAAGATTGAGTGAAATGCAATATCAGTAAGGGTTATGGCATATTCAGCTATGCCAATAAAAAATAAACCCTTTCATTTTGAAAGGGTGCATCCTATCGTTTTGATAGCATCTTAATTAATTTTGTACTCTTCGAGCTTCCGATACAAGGTTGTTAAGGCAATATTGAGTAAACGAGCAGTTTCTGTTTTGTTGCCATTTGTATAATTCAATACCTTTTGAATATGGATTTTCTCAGCACTTGCTAAGTCAAAAGCTGACAGTATTTTATCTTTATAAAGCAAAGTGCTATTATTTTGTAAATCCATTGGCAAACTATCAACTGTTAATTCTTCACTGTTGTTAAGAATGACACTGCGTTCAATCACATTTTTTAATTCGCGAATATTTCCTTTCCAAGAATGTTGCTTCAATACTTCAAGATATGACTTAGAAATTCCCAAAATCTTCTTATTAGTTTTCTGAGAAAATATTTGCAAGAAATGGATACTCAAATCTTCAATATCTACAATCCGCTCTCTTAATGAAGGCAATGCAATTTGAAAAACAGCAATTCGATAATATAAATCTTCTCGGAAAGTACCTGCTTCAATTTCTTTTTGCAAATCTCTATTGGTAGCAGCAATGAGGCGAATATTGGTTTTAGTTGTTTTACTATCTCCCACTTTTAAAAACTCTCCAGTTTCTAAAACTCGCAATAATTTAGCTTGTAAGTCTAGTGGCATTTCACCAATCTCATCCAAGAAAACAGTTCCATTATTAGCTTCTTCAAAAAGACCTTTGGTCTCTTTTATTGCTCCTGTAAATGCACCTGCTTTATGTCCGAACAATTCATTCTCTAACAAATCTTTACTGAATGCAGCACAATTAACTGCAACAAAATGGTGTTTACTCCGATTACTGTAGTTATGAATTGCTTGTGCAAATACTTCTTTTCCTGTACCAGTTTCACCTGTAAGTAAAACAGTTGCATTGGTTACAGCTACTTTTTGTGCAGCATCAATTGCCGCTTTAATTGTTTTTGATTTTCCAATGATATTACCAAAAGAGTACTTGTTGCCAAGTTGTTTTTCTAATTGCAACACTCGTTTTGCCAACACTACTTTTTCTGTTGCTTTGTAAAGCAAAGGAATAATTTTATTGTTGTCATCGCCTTTTGTGATATAATCAAAAGCGCCATTTTTCATGGATTGTACACTATCCGGAATATTGCCGTAAGCTGTTAATAAAATAATTTCTGTTGCGGGATATTTATTTTTGATAATTTTTGATAATTCAACACCACTGCTATCAGGCAATTTTACATCACAAATGATAACATCAATGTCATTGGTTTCCAGTTTTTGTAAACCTTTTTTAGCATCAGCAGCCTGTAAAACTTCAAAACCTTCTAAGCTAATAATTTTAGAAAGAAGGCTTCTAAGTTTTTCTTCATCATCAATGATTAATACTTTGTTCACTATATAAGAATTAGCAACCTGTGAATCACAAAGATAAAGCTATTGGTTTGTATGTGTTTGAAGTTAAGGAAGAGATGAAAAAAGAGACAAAAAAGCCCAGCAATTGCTGGGCATATTCAACAACTAAAAAAAATTACTTGTTAGGTTGAGGAGTATAACGCAAATAAGGTTTTACCACTGTAACTCCTTTTGGAAAACGTTGAATAGCTTCAGCCGTACTTACAGCTGGAACCACAATAACATCTTCTCCTTCTTTCCAATCTGCTGGTGTTGCTACACTATATTGAGCTGTTAGTTGTAAAGAATCAATTACGCGCAGCACTTCATTAAAATTTCTACCAGTAGAAGCAGGATAAGTGATCATCAATTTCACTTTCTTGTCTGGTCCTATAATGAACAAAGAACGAACCGTAAAAGTTTCTGAAGCGTTTGGGTGAATCATATCATAGGCATGAGAAATGCTTCTGTCTTCGTCGGCAATTATTGGAAAATCAACTAGCGTGTGTTGGGTTTCATTGATATCGCCAATCCATCCAGCATGTTTTTCTAAACTATCCACACTCAATGCCAAAACCTTTACATTGCGTTTTTCAAATGCTTCTTTTAGCGCAGCTGTTCTACCTAATTCTGTTGTACAAACAGGAGTATAATCGGCAGGGTGAGAAAAAAGAACCCCCCAGCTATTGCCCAAATACTCGTAAAAATCAATAGGACCAATACTGGTTTGTGCAGCAAAATTGGGGGCGATATCGCCAAGTCTTAAAGCCATAGTATTGAATTTAGAAAGCGAATATAGTATTTTCCTACTAATTTAGTAGACTAATAAATTATCCTTTAGTTGGATTGTCTTTTTCAGGAGACCTTACCGTCCTGGCTTTTTGTAAAGCGCTTTTGCCAAACTTATTTTTTACAGAATCAATCGCTTTATACAAATCCCCTTTTTTATCTGACTCATCAAACAATGAGCCTTGCAGAACATGCGAAGTAAGTTCAGATAAACGAACGCCTAATAATCGAATGGGCAGACCTTTTTGGTAAAGCTTATGAAATAAATCAATGGCTACAGGTATTAACTCATCATCTCTTACTGTATAACTGATTGAAGTTTGTTTTGAAGTGGTGTCAAAATTGGGATAACGGATTTTAACGGCAATACAACCCGTTAGTTTTCCATCTTGTCTTAATTCATAAGCCACTTTTTCGGTCATTCTCACTAATTCACTCAATAGAAAGCCCTCATCTGTTTTGTTTTCTTCAAAAGTGTTTTCAGTAGATATAGATTTAGATTCATGATAAGGCTGCACAACACCATCATGCAATCCTTGTGATTTTTTCCAGAGATCCGCACCTGATTTCCCTAACACTTTTTCTAAAAGTGCTATTGGGGTATTACTTAATTGTTGAATGGTATAAATACCCATTTGATTAAGCTTAGTGTGCAGCGATTCTCCTACACCAGAAAATTTATTCACCCCTAATGGCGCTAAAAATTCTTTTTCCATTCCAGGCTGCACAAATAAATAACCGTTGGGCTTTGCTTCGTCAGTGGCAATTTTTGCAACCATTTTATTACTTGCCAATCCAAATGAAATTGGCAAGCCCGTTGTCTCCATAATTTCATTTCGTAAGTTGATGGTCCATTGATAGGGATCAAAAAATTTATCCATCCCGGTTAGGTCAATAAAGAATTCATCAATAGATGCTTTCTCAAACAATGGTGCTTTTGCTGCAATAATATCTGTAACCCATCTAGAGTACCTACTGTACTCTCCACGTGTTCCTTTTACTAATATAGCATGAGGACATAACTTCATGGCTGTTTTCATTGGCATGGCACTTCTTACGCCAAATTTGCGCGCCTCATAACTACATGTTGTTACCACTCCCCTATCAGCACTACCTCCTACAATCACCGCTTTCCCTTTCAGGGAAGGATCATTCAACATTTCTACACTCACAAAAAAGGAGTCTAAATCTAAATGTGCAATATATCGTTGAGGGCCTTGCATAATATTGATAGCAATATCCCCCTTTTATGTGATGGCGGCCTATTTTAAATCAAGCTATTTTTGCACAAAATCATTAAAATGAAAAAGGGAATTATTACAGCCTTCTTTTCTTGGTGCATATTATTTGCTACAGCACAATCATATGTGTTGTATAAAGAAGAAACTACAAAACTAAAAGCTCCCTTAACTATTTCAAAAACAGCCCTGAAAAAAGATATCCAATTTTGGAAAACAACCATTGAAGCAGGGCATGTTAATATGTACCATGCTATAAGTAAAGAATCACTTATAGAATTAGAAAACAACTTACTTTCTACTTTACCCAAAGAGATCTCCATAAACAAAGCAATCTTAGTTATAGGAAAGCTGGCTGCCGCTTTAAATGAAGGCCATCTAGGACTTCCATCTTCAAAAATTGCTGATAGCTTATTTCAACAATCGCTGCGATTTCCTTACTTAATAAAATCGTCTAATCAACTTGGATGGGAAATTGATATGGATTTAAGTAAAGAACAATATTTAAAAAATGGGGGGACTATTTTATCTATCAATGGTAAAAATATCGCTGCAATTAATCAGCTATACGGTAAGTATTTTGGCGGATTAGCCAGTTGGAAAAATCAGCAAGTAGCCACTTATATTAGAAAGCTTTTATTCTTACACGGAGTTAAAAGTCCTTATCATATTACCGCTGTAAACGCAGAAGGAAAAAAGATTCAGTATAAAGTAAAAGGGTACAATCAGCAACAAGCTGATAGCATCAATAAAGCAATGGCATCAATAAAAAGGACTCAAATAATTCCTTACAGTTTCGAAATACTACCTGACTCCATTGCTTACATCCGATATAATAATATGACCAATGACCCCAACAATCCATTTCCACCATTTTTAGAAGAGAGTTTTAATAAAATAAATGCCATTAAAGCTAAAGGGCTGATTATTGATATTAGAGAAAACGGCGGGGGTAATTCTGCACTGGCCGAATTAATGATTCCATATTTTAGTGACCAACCTTATAGACTTACTGCGGGTATGAAATGGAAAGTAAGCGAACCATACAAACAATTTATGAAGGGAAGTCAAGGAGGAAAAGAGGAACCTGCTTTCTATTTTACTATGCAAAATGGATCAGTCTATTTTTACGATAATAAAAACTTAAAAAAGCCATTAGAAAAACCACAAACGTTCAAAGGGAAAACAGCTTTATTAATTGGACCTAATACTTTCAGTAGCGCCAATATGTTTAGTGATGGAGTTAAAACATACCAGTTGGCAAAAGTTTTTGGAACTCCTACTGCCGAACCAGGAAATGATTATGGAGAAATGTTCAACTTTATGTTGCCCAATAGTCAAATCATAGCTAGAGGACCCAGTAAAATGTTTTTCAGAGCAGATGGAAATGAAAAGAATAGCGACGCTATTTTACCTGACGTATTGGTACTTCCTTCCAAAAATATAGACGCTGCTTTAGAGAAAGCTAAAGAATGGATCAATACAAAAGATTAAAGCATTTATAACCCTCTATAAATATCTAGTAACCCATCAGGTAAAGTAACATATACTTTTTGGGCAACCCGGTCAATTTTATCTAATGTTTCTGCGTGCAATGGAATCAAAGCTTCGTTCCCTTCTAAAGTAACACGCAACAAAACTTGATGTGGTTGCTCAATTACTTCTTCTATAGGACCTAAATTTTCGTCTTCATCTGTAATTACTTCATAGCCCAATAAAGAGATGGGGGCATCTTTACCAGCCAATTTTCTAAAGTCTGCATCTAATAACCAAACTGGCTTAGCGGTAAATCTTGCAGCTGCTTCTTTACTATTAATTCCTTCTAATTTAATAAAGGTTTCTTCTTCATCTTTTGCCTTCGCCGTTTCTAAAAAATAGGGAATATAGGAGCCTTTTGTTTCTTCCACAAAAATGGCAGAAGCTTCTTTTAAATTGGATTTTTTTCCTAAAGAATGTTTTAAAATCAATTCACCCTTAACGCCAAAAACGGCTACTAATTTTCCAATATGAATATATTCCTTCATGAGCGCAAGTTACAAAATGAATAGGGATAATGAAAAAGGGTCCAGTTAACTGGACCCTCTAACAGATGTATGAATTCTACAATTAAGCTTCTGCAGGAGCTGATTCTTCAGCTGGAGCAGCAGACTCTTCTTGCTTTTCTTCTACTTTTTTAACTACAGGAACATAAGCTCTTTTAGCAACTTGCTTGCTCTTGTGTTCGCTGTTTCTACGAGTGATGTTTTCTTCATGACTTGCATGCCATTCTTGAAACTTAGTCATTGCAGTTGCATCATCAAATAGTCCTAATTTAACACCACGTAATAAGTGTTTTAGGTACAATACTCCTTTGAAAGAAAGGATTCTGCGCACAGTGTCTGTTGGCTGAGCACCTTTGTTAAGCCACTCTAAAGCTTTTTGACGATCTAATTGAATGCTTGCAGGAACTGTTAATGGATTGTAAGTTCCAATTTTTTGGATGAACTTACCATCTCTTGGTGCACGAGCATCGGCTACTACTATAAAGTAGAAAGGACGCTTCTTACTTCCGTGTCTTTGAAGTCTCATTTTTACTGCCATGTTAAATAGAAATTTAAAGGCGTTATTAAATAGGGTTAATCCCAGTAGAAACCGGGAGCGCAAATCTAGTATATTCTAGATAATTTACCAAAGATTAGCGTTTCATACCAGGGAAACGGCCTCCCATTGGCATATTATTCATCATTTTCATCATTTGTTTCATCTGTTCAAACTGCTTCATAAAAGCATTCACTTCGGTTAAGTCTTTACCCGCCCCTTTGGCAATTCTGGCCCGTCTTGAAGGCGTTAAGCTATCGGGGTTGGCCCGCTCGTGCGGAGTCATAGAACTAATCATGGCTTCAATCCCCTTAAACGCATCGTCTTTGATGTCTATATCTTTTACCGCTTTACCTACACCTGGAATCATACCCATCAAGTCTTTTAGGTTACCCATTTTCTTGATCTGCTGTAATTGGTCTAGAAAATCCTGAAAATCGAATTGATTTTTGCGAATTTTCTTTTCTAATTTTTTTGCCTCTACTTCATCAAACTGGGCTTGTGCTTTTTCTACCAATGTGGTAATATCACCCATTCCCAAAATTCGTTGAGCCATCCTTTCCGGATAAAACACATCCAATGTGTCCATTTTCTCGCCACTGCTTACAAACTTGATGGGTTTGTCTACCGTGTACTTAATGGAAAGTGCCGCACCACCTCTGGTATCACCATCTAATTTGGTTAATACCACCCCAGTAAAGTCTAGGCGATCGTTGAATGTTTTAGCCGTATTTACCGCATCCTGACCCGTCATCGAGTCTACTACGAATAATATTTCGGAGGGATTAACAGCGGCCTTAATATTGGCCACTTCATTCATCATTACCTCGTCTATGGCTAAACGACCGGCGGTATCTATAATGACTACATTCTTATTGGTTGCCTTGGCTTCTTTGATGGCATTTAATGCAATAGCTACCGCATCTTTATTGTCTCGCTCACTATAAACACTTACCCCAATTTGTTCTGCTAAAACAGTTAACTGATCTATAGCCGCAGGTCTATAAATATCTGCTGCTACCACTAATGGACTCTTGCCTTTCTTGGTTTTTAAATAATTAGCCAGTTTTCCGGTGAAAGTGGTTTTACCACTACCCTGTAAACCAGCAATTAAAATAACAGAAGGTCGGCCTTCTATTTCAAAAACTGCTTCTTGCCCACCCATCAATTCGGTTAGTTCATCCTGCACAATTTTCACCATTAACTGACCCGGGCTAATTGCATTCAGCACTTTTGCACCAACTGCTTTATCTTTTACTTTATCAGTAAATTCTTTGGCAATTTTAAAATTCACATCGGCGTCTAATAATGCCCTACGGATGTCTTTTACCGTATTGGCAATATTGAGTTCATTAATTCTTGCTTCCCCTTTGAGGTTCTTAAACGCTGACTCTAGTTTTTCTGATAAATTCTGAAACATGATTACCCACTTATTGATGAACGAGGTGCAAATATACTAGCTTGGGGAATTTGCAGGCATTCCTTATTTTTATATTATAAATTTTAACGATGAGAATTTTTCTAGTCTTACTAATTTTTGGCTTATTCAGTTCCCAAACCCTTCAGGCGCAGGCCAAGCAAATAAGTTTAACGGAGAAATCCATCGTTAAAGACAGTAGTGGAACCGTTTATCCGTATGCCATTTGGAGTAAGTTGATACAATCGGGCAATTATGCCATTAAACCTATTTCTTTTGTTGACCCAAACGACCAATTTATTCTGTATGTATTAACTGAAAAGGAAAAAGAAGAAATGGTTAAGCGTACGCCTAAACCCAAAGAGTCTACTTATTTTGTTACCGGCTCTCCTTTTGGAAAATTTAAAACCACCGATATCAATCGCAATAAATTGAACCTTCAAGAAATGAAAGGCAAGATTGTGGTATTTAATTTTTGGTTTATTAACTGCCCGCCATGCAAAAGAGAAATTCCCGAATTAAATAAATTGGTAGAAAAATACAAGGACAGAAATGACGTGGTTTTTATTGCTGTTGCCTTAGACGAAAAATCGGACTTAAAAGATTTTTTAAAAACAACCCCATTCAATTACAGCATTGTAGATGGTGGCAGATGGATTGTATCTGAAATAGGCATTAATACATTCCCTACCAATGTGGTAGTTGATCAAAATGGTGTAGTACAGTTTCATGCAACGGGTTACAGTTTGTCTTTACCTAGTTGGATAGATAAGACTATTGCGTCTTTAATTGAAAAAGCAAACCCACAAGCAATATCAAAATAGGAAACTACTTTATCCCAAATAATAACGCAGTTGTCTGGCTCTGTTGGCAGAACGTAATTTATTAATGGCTTTGTCTTTGATTTGTCTAACACGTTCGCGAGTAAGATTAAATCGTGATCCAATATCTTCTAAACTTAGCGCCCTATCTACTCCTATACCAAAGAAAAAACAAAGCACTTTCTTTTGACGGTCTGTTAATGTTCCCAAACTTCTTTCAATTTCAACATGCAATGATTCATGGTAAACCAGTTTTTCATCTGTTTTTGCTTCGTTGGTATTTTCTAATAAATCTATCAAAGTAATATCTTCCCCACTGCTGATAGGAGAATCCATGCTCACATGTTTAAATCCTGCTTTCATCGTAGCCGTCACTTCATCTAATGGCAATTCTAAGAAATCTGCCAGCTCTTGTGAAGTGGGTTCTCTTTCGTATTCCTGTTCTAATAATTGATAGGCTTTACTGATGCGATTGGTTAATCCAACTTTATTTAGAGGCAAACGTACAATTCGACTCTGCTCGGCCAATGATTGAAGAATACTTTGTCTGATCCACCAGACTGCATAAGAAATAAATTTGAATCCCTTGGTTTCATCAAATCGCATAGCGGCTTTAATCAACCCCAAATTGCCCTCATTAATTAAGTCGGATAAAGTAAGCCCTTGGTTCTGGTATTGTTTAGCCACAGATACCACAAATCGAAGGTTTGCTTTAACAAGCCGATCCAATGCTTTTGCGTCGCCCTCTTTAATTTTTAACGCCAATTGAACTTCTTCTTCGGGCTCAATTAAGTCTACTTTACCAATTTCTTGTAAATACTTTTCTAGACTCTGCGATTCACGATTGGTGATCGACTTGGTTATTTTGAGTTGGCGCATACCCATAACAACTAGATTAAGTTTGGTAAATAATGAACTAACCTAATTTAACATTTTCCACAGTTTTGAAAAAATAAATTAATAACAATATGATAATAAGCATGTTAAACAATTAATTGTTTTTTTATACAAACATTTATAACTATAAAATTTGGATTTTATAAAAAAACATTTGGGTAATAGGTATTATTTAATATCATTGCACATACCTAGAAGGTAAAAGCGTAATAATGAGTAAGAAGCAACTATTTACATTAGAATTCCCGGTTAGATGTTCCCCTGTTATATTGTATGAGTTTTTAGCTACTCCTGCTGGCTTGCAAGAATGGTTTGCAGACAAAGTAGATGAGTGGGAAAACGTCTACAGTTTTTCATGGGACGGTGGCGTTCCAGAAAAAGCGGAAGTACTAGACAAAGAAGAAAACAAGTTCATTCGTTTCCGTTGGTTACATAGCGACAAGAACGAATATTTTGAATTCAAAATCGAAAAAACAGAGATCTCTAATCAGACCGTTTTAATAGTAAAAGATTTTGCAGAAAAGAGTGAAATCAAGGACCAGAGCCAATTGTGGGGCTACCAAACAAAAGAGCTATTCCACAGATTGGGTTCTTAATAATCGGTTAAGATGGTCAACATCTTTTTAAAATGATTCAACATAAATGATTCAACATCGTCCCACTCTTCGAGTGGGATTTTTTTTGCCAACTTTAAAAAGGGCAGCATGGTTACACTATAGCCATTCCAATCTTGAATAGCAGCATAATTGTCTTTTTCAAAATGGTGCTGCCATGGATCTTGCCCTACTCCAATATGCCAGTCCTTGGTTTCAACTCCATATTTACCATACAACTGAAAATAACGATCAATTGAAGGACCATATTGGGCTAAAAATTTACCCTTCAACAACAAATGGATACTGCAATGATTGCCCCACCAAAAAAAGGTTCGAATAGCAAAAACATCGGTATCGGTAAAACACCTTGGAAAATCTAACATCATATAAGGAAGCAGTTGGTATTGCTCGCCTTTAGAAATTTTAGGGGGGATATCAAAAACCGGACTTTTAGCAAATGCTTCCTGCTGCAAATATTCTTGTCGATACCCATTGGCAAGGGCACTAAATAGGTCATTTACTTTCTGAATAATATGGTTCTTTGTTAAAATCCAGTCGGCATTATTAACCAGTTCCAGTTCCTTTGGCGAAAGTGTTACTTTTGCAGCGCTCATACAGCAATATTAAGACAGCTATTGTGATAAAAAAACTAGACATATTAATTATACGATCTTTTATTGGTCCTTTTATTGCTGCTTTTGCTATTTCCTTGTTCGTTTTAACCATGCAGTTTTTCTGGTTGTATATAGACGACTTAGTAGGTAAAGGGCTAGACCTCATTACAGTTTTGAAATTGGTTGGATTAGTGGCTTTGTTTTGGGTGCCCATGGCATTACCTCTTGCCTTACTCTTTTCCTCTATCATGACTTTTGGAAACCTGGGTGAAAAATTTGAATTGGTTGCCATCAAAGCTGCAGGCATTTCCTTGACCCGATTCATGCGCCCTTTGTTGGTGTTTACTTTTTTTGTTTGTGGAATTGCCTTTTTGTTTGCAAATAATATTATCCCTGTTACGCAATTAAAATTATCTGCGCTTAAATATGATATCATTGTTTCTAAACCATCCATCGATATTAAAGAAGGCGTTTTTTACGATAAGATTGATGGCTTCATCATTAAATTAGGAAAGAAAGAAAAGAACGACAGCATTATACATGATGTTGTTATTTTCGAAAAAGGCTACTATTTACAAGACAATATCATGGTAGCAGAAAGCGGGGTGATGCGGGTTTCTAAAGACAAACAATTTTTAGAGTTTATACTAAAAAATGGTTGGAGGTACAATGAGAAAGGGCCTAGAGGGGTTATTGAAACAGAATTTACTAGAATGGGTTTTAAAGAATATAAAAAGGTATTTGACCTTAAGAGTTTTCAAATGAACAAAACCGAAGACTCCGCATTTTATGATCCAAAAATGTTAAGCATCAGACAACTCAATTTAGCGATTGATTCTTTGGACCATATAGATACATTTTATTCAAAAAAAGCAAAGCTAGAAGTGAGTCCTTATTTAAGATTTACTCGATATGCAGATACGGGATGGAGTAAAATAGCAAAACCTTTACCGAAAGTTAAACCAGGGAATATTTTTCCAGATAGTTTAAATCAACAATTGATAGATGCCGCAGCCAATCAACTCGCAACCGTAAAAGGTTCAGTGGCTGTAATGGCAGAAGATTATAAAGCCAAATACTTATCAATGCAATTGCATGAAATTGAGTGGCATAAAAAATTCACCTTATCAGTTGCTTGTTTGGTCATGTTTTTAATTGGCGCACCGTTGGGTTCTATTATTCGCAAAGGGGGATTGGGAACGCCGATGGTTTTTGCAATCGTGTTTTTTGTATTATTTCACTTACTCAATACGTTTGGTGAAAAATTTGTTCGATCTGGCCAAACCAATGCCCTTGTAGGTATGTGGCTAAGCACATTTATTTTAGTTCCTGTTAGTGTGTTTTTGATATATAAAGCCATGCACGATTCACAGCTTTTTAACCAAGAATTCTACTATCGCAATTTTAAGGGACTGCGTAAATTTTTGGCTACCTTTAAGAAACAAAAAAATGATGAACATGGGTAAATACAATAGAAGACTGTTCTTACAGAACAGTGGCAAAGCAACTATAGCGGCAGGTATTGGCATGAGTATTTTACCTAAGATGGTATCAGCAGCAGAAGGCAATAGTTTTACTCAACAGGCATTGCCTTATGCATACAATGCATTAGAGCCTTTTATTGATGCTACCACAATGGAAATTCATTACAGCAAACATGCAGCTGCTTATGCAAAAAATTTAGCAGATGCTTGTGTGGCCGAAAAAGTAAATACCGCATCTATTTCATTAGAATCATTAATGCAAAATATTAGTAAGTATTCGGCCAAGATGCGCAACAATGGGGGTGGTCATTTTAATCATGAATTTTTTTGGAAGTGCATGAAACCAGGAACAAGTAGTATGCCTTCTGGAAAAATATTAACAGCCATTAATCAATCTTTTGGATCAATGGAAGCTTTTAAGACCCAGTTTTCAGATGCTGCAAAAAATAGGTTTGGAAGTGGTTGGGCATGGCTGATTCAAAAAGCTGATGGAAAATTAATTTGTGGGTCAACTGCTAATCAAGATAACCCATTGATGGATATCAGTGATTTAAAAGGTAAGCCCTTATTAGCTTTGGATGTTTGGGAGCATGCCTATT
>CAZTDV010000047.1:0-25315 GCA_964612195.1 uncultured Sediminibacterium sp. | reverse complement strand
AAACTTCAACTGTTTTAATGATTGATATCTCTCATTCCATGATATTATATGGAGAAGATAGAATAACACCTGCAAAGAAAGTGGCTATGGCATTGTGTGAATTAATCACTACAAAATATCCCAAAGACACCATAGATATTGTGGTTTTTGGGAATGATGCCTGGAGTATTGAAATGAAAGACCTGACTTATTTAAAAGTAGGACCCTATCATACCAATACAGTGGCAGGTTTAGAGCTGGCAATGGATTTGCTTAGACGAAGAAAGAATCCAAATAAGCAAATTTTCATGATTACTGATGGTAAGCCAACTTGTTTAAAAATTGGTAAGCAATATTATAAAAATAGTTTTGGCTTAGATAGAAAAGTGGTGAATCGTTGCATCAATTTAGCCGCGCAATGCAAAAAATTAAAAATACCCATCACCACATTTATGATTGCTTCAGATCCTTATCTGCAACAGTTTGTACAGGAATTCACCGAAATGAACAATGGCAAAGCATATTTTGCTTCATTGGATAAATTAGGTGCATTTATATTCAAAGACTTTGAAAGTGGAAAAAGAAAAACAGTTTATTAAAATGAAAAAAACAAAGACCATTCAATACGACTCTATCTATAATTTAGGCCAGCTAAAAGCAAGTGGATACCAATCCAAATCCGTAAAAGAAGAAGTAAGAAACAACCTGATTAAAACCATACAGGAAAAAGAAAATCCCTTTGTTGGTATCATGGGATACGAAGACACTGTTATACCTGATACAGAGAGAGCTTTGTTGAGCCAACATAATATACTTTTTTTAGGATTAAGGGGTCAGGCTAAAACCAGGATGGCCAGACAAATGATTGATTTGTTAGATGAGTATATTCCAATAATTGCTGGTTCAGAAGTAAATGATGACCCTTTCAAACCATTGAGTAGGTATGCCCATGATTTGATAGCAGAAAAAGGAGATGAAACACCCATTGAATGGGTACATCGCACAGCACGTTATGGAGAAAAGTTGGCTACGCCAGATGTGAGTGTGGCAGATTTAATTGGAGACATTGATCCCATTAAAGCAGCCAATTTAAAGTTGAGTTTCTCCGATGAAAAAGTAATTCATTATGGAATTATACCTAGAAGCAATCGTGGTATTTTTGTGATTAATGAACTGCCCGACTTGCAAGCAAGAATTCAAGTAGCATTATTTAATATTTTGCAAGAGGGCGATATACAAATTAGGGGTTTCAAATTGAGAATGCCATTAGATATTTTATTTGTATTTACTGCAAATCCAGAAGACTATACCAATAGAGGAAGCATAGTAACTCCATTAAAAGATAGAATTGAAAGCCAAATACTCACTCACTATCCCAAAAATATTGAGACCTCATTAGCAATTACAGAACAAGAAGCCAATATTTTACCAGCACAAAAAGAGAAAGTCAATATTAGTGATTTAGTAAAGCGCATTATTGAACAAGTTGCATTCGAAGCTAGGTCTAATGAATATGTAGATAGAAAAAGCGGAGTTAGTGCAAGACTAACAATTGCTGCTTTTGAAAATGCAGTTAGTAGTGCTGAAAGACGTGCCATTATTCACAATGAAAATTCCACACAAGTTTGGATCAGTGATTTAAACGGAATTATACCTGCTATTACTGGTAAAATAGAATTGGTATATGAAGGGGAGCAAGAGGGCCCATATCAAGTTGCTGTAAACTTAATAGACAAGTCTCTAAGGAATATTTTCGTTCAGTATTTTCCTAATCCAGAGCAAACTAAAAAAAGAAGAAATACAGGAAAGAAATCCACAGAAGAAGCAGTTGCAAACGAGAATCCATATAAAATGATTACTCGTTGGTTCGATGGCGGCAACCATATAGAGTTGCTATTAGATATGAAAGATGCAGCAAAAATTGAAACGCTATATCAAGTAGATGGTTTGTATGCGTTGGTTAAAAAACATTATCCACATGCCAATGCAAATGAGAATGCATTGCTCATGGAATTTGTTTTATATGGACTTGCTGCCTATTCAATGATTAGTAAAAAATCAATTGATGGGAAACTAAGTTTTAATGACCTGATGGGTAGTATGATGAATTTTGAAAATTTTGGAACTGAAGAAGAAGAGGAAGATATCTAAATCAGTTCTTTTAATTTTTCTACTACAGCATCTATTTCATCCTTGGTATTGTGTTTACTAAAGCTAAATCTAACAGTCACTTGGTTGGGGTTATTATTTATTGCTCTAATAACATGTGAGCCTTGGTCAGCACCGCTTGTGCAAGCACTTCCTCCGCTTGCACAAATATTATTGATGTCTAAATTAAATAAAATCATTTCACTTTTTTCTGTTTTAGGGAAGCTAACACTTAAAACAGCATATAAGGATTTACCGGTAGGATCACCATTAAATGAAATGCCTTTAATGCTTTTATTAAGTTGATTCATCATATAATTTTTCAACTCAGCAATATAATTACTATCATTTTCATAGTTGGTAGTTGCTAATTCAAGCGCTTTAGCAAAACCTACAATGCCATACAAATTTTCGGTACCTGCACGCATATTTCTTTCTTGGCTACCACCATGTACAAAAGGTTTAATCTTTACATTTTCATTGATGTATAACATGCCAACACCTTTTGGCCCATGGAATTTATGCCCGGCACCAGTTATAAAATGAACGGGTGTATTTCTTAAATTAAATGGGAAATGTCCCACTGTTTGTACAGTATCAGAATGAAAAATGGCATTGTGTTTTTTACAAAGCTCACCCACTGCATGAATATCTAACATATTACCTATCTCATTATTGGCATGCATAAGTGTTACCAAACATTTTTCTTCACTTTCAGACAGCAATGCATCTAAATCTGCTAGGTCAATATGTCCATTGGGTAAAAGCTTTACATAACTTAAAGCAGCTTCTCCATTTTGGTATAAGTATTCTACAGTATGGCTTGTTGCATGGTGTTCAATAGGAGAACTAATGATATGTTTACAACCAAGGTCTCTTACTGATGCGGTGATGGCCATATTACTACTTTCTGTTCCTCCACTTGTAAAGAAAATTTCAGCAGGGTGGGCATTCAATAATTTAGCAACTGATTTTCTTGAATTTTCTATGGCCATTCTAGATTCTCTACCATAAGAATAAATAGAGGATGGATTGCCAAAGTGCTTTGTTAAATAAGGCATCATTGCTTCCAATACTGCAGGGTCTAATGAAGTAGTTGCTGCATTGTCTAGGTAGATTCTTTCCATAAAAATCGTTTGTTAAATAATTAATTTAATCCAGCTGCTTCCTTAATATCATCCATCAATCTCTTTGCAATATTTGATGCTACAGTTTCACTATTGCTTTCAGCATAAATTCGAATAATAGGTTCTGTGTTGCTACTTCTTAAATGTACCCAATCATTTTCAAATTCAATTTTAAGCCCATCTTCTGTATTAATAGGATTCTTTTTATACTTCCTTTTAATTTGCTCAAATATGCTCAATAAATTAACCCCAGAGGTTAATTCAATCTTGTTTTTACTCATAAAATAATCAGGGTAAGTATTTCTGAGTTGCTTTATTGACTTTTTTTCTTTTGCAAGATGAGTTAAGAATAAAGCTATACCAATTAAAGCGTCTCTTCCATAATGTAAATCAGGTACAATAATTCCTCCATTTCCCTCACCGCCAATTACAGCGTTCACTTCTTTCATTTTTGTAACCACATTTACTTCTCCAACTGCACTTGCTGAATATGTGCCGCCGTGCTTAATGGTTATATCTTTTAATGCACGGGTACTACTCATATTACTAACTGTATTCCCTTTTCGATGTTGCAAAACATAATCCGCAACAGCAACCAAAGTATACTCTTCTCCAAATAAACTGCCGTCTTCACAAACAAAGCAAAGTCTATCTACATCTGGGTCTACTGCAATACCTAGGCTTGCTTTTTGTTTATTTACTTCATTACATAAATCTCTTAAATGTTCTGGTAATGGTTCAGGATTATGTGCAAACTGACCGGTTACTTCACTGTTTAATACCGTATATTTTTTTACCCCTAAAGCATTCAATAAGGCAGGAACCGCTATGGCACCAGTGCTATTAATTGCGTCAACGACAATAGAAAAATTGGCAGATTTAATTGCATCTTTATCTACTAATGGATAATTTACACAAGCTTCAATATGTTTTTCTAATAAGTTTTCTCCAACAATAACTTTCCCTAATTGGTCTACAGAAACAAATTGAAAGTCTTCTTTTGCCGCTATTTCGAGAAGTTGTGTTCCTTCAGCACCACTTATGAATTCTCCTTTTTGATTGAGTAATTTTAAAGCATTCCATTCTTTTGGATTATGGCTGGCGGTTAAAATAATGCCCCCTACAGCTTGTTCAGACACTACTGCCATTTCAACGGTAGGAGTAGTGCTTAATCCTAAATTAATTACATCTAGTCCCATTGAAATTAGGGTGTTCACCACCATTGCCTGAACCATTTCTCCACTGATTCTTCCATCTCTACCAATGACTACTTTTTTATTTTGATCATTAGATTGCTTTAATAAAGTGCCATAAGCTGCAGTAAATCTTACAATATCAACAGGGCTCAAACTGTCTCCTGGTTTTCCTCCAATGGTGCCTCTTATACCCGAAATGCTTTTAATTAATGCCATATGTTATTGCTTAAACGGCGGCGAATATAATTCAAATTTTTTGTATGATTCCGTAACGTAACTTCGCAGTTGAAACATTAATATGGCAGACAAAGCTTGGTTTAAGGATTGGTTTAATTCTCCTTATTACCATTTATTATATCAACATAGAGACGAAAATGAGGCTGGGCAGTTTATTTCAACGCTAATTAACCGTCTAGAGCCTGCAAAAGGGGCTACTATGTTAGATATTGCCTGTGGCAAGGGGAGGCATAGTATGGCTTTAGCAGATATGGGGTTTGATGTAACTGGTATAGATTTGTCCGAAGCGTCTATTAGTGAAGCAAAAGCAGAAGAAACGGATCGTTTGCATTTTTATCAGCACGATATGCGTAGGGGTTTTAGAATTAACTATTTCGATTTTGCATTCAACTTTTTCACCAGCTTTGGTTATTTCAAAACAAGAAGGGAACATGACAGTGCAATCAGGATGATGGCGGACAGTATTAAACCTGGAGGAATATTAGTTATTGATTATTTAAATGTTCATTTTGTAGAATCAAAACTAGAGCCAATTGTTACTACAGAAGTAGCCGATGTGAAATTTCATATCAGTAAATGGCAAACCGAAGAACATTTTTTTAAACAAATTCAAATTACCGATCAGGAACATGCTGCTCCAAGGCATTTATATACTGAAAGAGTGGCCAAGTTTTCATTGGGAGATTTTAATGATATGCTCAGTTATCAGCATATGCAAATAGTAGAAGTTTTTGGTAACTATCAACTAGGCCAATATGATTTAAAAAATTCTCCAAGAATGATTATCGTTGCTCAAAAAATGCTTGGGAAATTGTTATAGATTGAATCCTAAAAATTTTATTAGACTTTCTGGTAATTTGGGTAAGTTTTTACGTTCAATTAAAAAAGTTGAAAGTCCCGACAAGTCTCTGTATACATAATGTTTGTTCAAAGCACCTTCTAAATAACCAGCACCAGAAGTGTTGCCTGTTCCAACGCGCATACCAATCATTCTTCTAACCATGATTAAGTGTTTGTGCCTCCAATTACTCATCAAATGATCCATTTCAATTAATGAATCTAATATTTGATAGGATGTTTGAAATACAGGGAAATCTCTGTATAGCATTATAAATAAAGCTGCTCGCATAGCAGCAGGGCTAAAACTACATGTAAATAGTTGCTGTTGATCAAGACTAATTTCTGGACCAAAATGTTGGAAGAAAACGGCATCGAAATCTGCTTGTTTGGATTTTTCTCGTTCTGATAAACCAGCATTATAAATTGCTTTATATTGTTTCCAAAATGGATGATCTATTGGATCTGTAGATAATTGATTATCCCAATAAGCATTTTCAAAAAATGGCATTCGCTCAAGCCAATCATTCACTAGTTGCAATAAATTCTTTCCTGCTTCAGTTTGGGTGATATGTTGATAATCGGGTTGAGTAAATCCACCCTCATTGGTTCTTTTATAATAATCTTTTTGATGCCTTTTTTCTAGTTCAAGTCCTAATTTAGCTTCTATTAATCTAAACTGTTTACTTTGGAATCCTGAAGATGGAGTTAACAGATTTCGAAATGCTAAAAAATCCATTGGAGTCATTGTATCCAATACATTTACCTGCTGATTCAGTAATTCTAATATTTTAATTATTCTCTTAAAACGATGACGAACCAAGTTCAAATCTTCTGAATTATCGTTGATGACTTCTTTTTGAAAAATGGCCATGCAATAATCTAGTTCAAACAATATTTGCTTGAACCAAAGCTCATATGCTTGATGAATAATAATGAACAACATTTCATCATGAGCTGGCTCATTACCTGGTTCAAAGCTAATAGGATGTTGACTTTCAATAATTTTATCTAATTGTAGATAAGTGCCATAATACATTGGTTCTTTTTCCATGGAAGTGTTGTTATGATTCAAATATAACCACTAAATTCGTACCATGACAGCAACCTCTTTAACTGAGCAAATTCTATTGAAAAAATCTTATTTATGTGTAGGACTAGATTCGGATATTACCAAGCTTCCAACGCATTTAAAAGGGCATAAGGACGGAGTAGTGGCATTCAATAAAGCAATAATAGACGCAACCCTACCTTATTGTGTTAGTTATAAAATTAATACCGCATTTTATGAGTCTCAAGGATTGAAAGGTTGGGAAATCATGAAAGAAACTTTGGACTATATACCCAATACCCATTTTACCATTGCTGATGCAAAAAGAGGAGATATTGGGAACACTTCAACACAATATGCAAAAGCTTTTTTTGAAGCACTCAATTTTGATGCTATAACTGTTGCTCCATATATGGGAGAAGATAGTATCAGGCCTTTTTTGGAATATGAAAATAAAGTAACCATTGTTTTAGGATTAACATCTAATATTGGCAGCAACGATTTTCAGCAATTACTGCTAGAAGAATACGACGAATCTTTAACCATGGTGCCACATATTACACAGGGCTCAGTAGAAAAAAGATTATATGAGCATGTTTTAGAAAGAGTGTCTACTTGGGGCACAAAAGACAATTTGATGTTTGTTGTGGGGGCTACTCAAGCTGCTGAATTTGAACGTATCCGAAATATCGTACCCGATAACTTCCTTCTTGTTCCAGGTGTTGGCGCTCAAGGTGGAAATTTAAAAGATGTCAGTAGGTTCGGTCTTAATAAAAATGTAGGCTTATTGGTCAATGCAAGTAGGGCAATTATTTTCGCATCAGAAGGAGAGGATTTTGCCAATCAAGCTGCTATAATAGCTAAAGAATATCAAGTAGAGATGTCTGAGTACCTGCAAATGATGTAACAAATGATGATTTTTATATAATAGTGGTTTGGGTATAGTTAATCAACTTTACCACTATGAAAATTACATTTGTCAAATTTACCTTTATTGCTTTTGGTGCATTTATTATTAATGGGTGCGAAACAATAAAACAATCAACTAATCAACAAAGAGGAGTAGCAGTAGGGGCTACAAGTGGCGCAGTAATTGGAGGCGTGCTAGGAAATAATATTGGGAATAAAAATAATACTGCTTTAGGAGCAATTTTAGGTGCAGCCATTGGAGGCGTAGCAGGTGGAATCATCGGAAACAAAATGGACAAACAAGCAGCAGAAATTAAAACTGCAATACCCGGAGCAACAGTTGAAAGAGTAGGGGAAGGAATCAACGTAACTTTTGATGAAAAAAACCCAGACGGTTCTCAGGCAGGTGTTTACTTCTCTAATAATCAATATTCAATCAACAGCAATTCTCAATTGGCACTAAATAAATTGAACAATGTGTTTACAGAATATCCAGATACCAATATTTTAATAGAGGGGCATACAGACAATACAGGCTCAGCTGCGTATAATATGTCTTTGTCTGAACGAAGAGCAAATGCAGTTGCTGCAGCTTTGCTTGCAACAGGCATTTCATCTAATAGAATTACCACAAAGTGGTATGGTGAAAGCCAACCTAAGTTAGAAAATACTAGTGATGAAAATAGGGCTTTAAATAGAAGAGTTCATTTTGTGATTACTGCAAATGAAAAAATGAAAGCAGAAGCTAAGCAAAACCAATAAAACTTACTGGCAAATTTCAATCATATGATTTGCCAATTTGGTAGCCCAATGCAAGTGGGTTATTCCAGAATAATGTAACTGATCAGAAGCAAGTGCAGCAGGGTTTTTACTCTCTACTCTTGTTTCATCAGTTATATTAATAAATCCTGTGTTATATTTCTTTGCATATTGATTACATACATGATTGTAAGAATCAATTTCAATCCCTATTTCAACTCCATTTTTATCTGCCGCATATGGGGTACATCCCCAATCTGGTATAGATAGAACAATTACACGTTCCGATTTACCTCCAGTTAAATGAATCGCTTTCTTAAGTAAATATTCAAAATCATTTCTAAAATTATCTAAAGACAAGTGCCTGTATTGATTATTGACGCCAATGAGTAAACTTACAAAATCATAATTTGGTTGTAACTCTGTTTTAAGTAATTGTTCCGCTAATTCTGTACTAGTCCATCCTGTTTGAGCTATAATTTCGGGTGCATGTATTAATATTTTCTGCTTTCTAATTAGTTGAGAAGTAATATATGGGAAAGACTCATATAATGGAACTGACTCTCCAATAGTATAAGAATCGCCTAAGGCTAAATAATTAATAGTATGATGCATATTAAAAATTGGTTTTTAATATTTCATAAAATTTAAAAACGTCTTCAAAACTACAATAAAGAGGAGCTGGAGCAGCTCTAATTACGCCAGGTTCACGATAATCAACAATCACGCCATTGTCAATTAATTTATTATGAATTTCTTTGCCTCTTTCTTTAAAGAATAAAGACAATTGGGCGCCTCTTTGATCTTTGTCTTCAGGTGTGATGATTTCGAAAGATATTCGATCTAATTGATTTAGTAGAAAAGATAGATAGGCTGTTAAAACGATACTTTTTTCTCTCATCCTATAGATGTCTGCTTGGTCAATAATAGAAAGCGATGCTTTTAATCCAACCATATTAAATACTTGTGCTGTACTAATATTCCAGCCACTTGCATTGGTTTTTGGAATGAATCCCTTCTCCATTTTAAATCTTTCTTTCTCATCGTTTCCCCACCAACCTGCAAGCCTTGGAATATTGGGGTTTGTCACATGTTTCTCATGTATATAAAAACCACCAACTGCACCTGGCCCTGCATTAAGATACTTATAGCTACACCATGCTGCAAAATCTACATTCCAGTCGTGTAAAGCAAGTGGAATATTTCCTGTTACATGGGCAAGATCAAATCCTGCAATTGCTCCAACTTTATGAGAGGCAACAGTAATTGCTTTCAAATCAAAAAATTGGCCGGTATAATAATTCATACCCCCAAAGAGAACCATTGCTAATGAATTCCCCGTTTCTTCAATAGTATCTATTATTTGGGTTGTACTAAGTGTTTTTTTGCCTTCTAAAGGAGCAATCTCAATAATTGCTTCGGAAGGATTTAGGCCAAAATGTTTTACTAATGTTTCAACAGCATATTGGTCAGACGGGAAAGCCCCCGCTTCCATAATA
Organism: uncultured Sediminibacterium sp.; assembly: GCA_964612195.1. GTDB lineage: Bacteria > Bacteroidota > Bacteroidia > Chitinophagales > Chitinophagaceae > Sediminibacterium. The sequence continues at coordinate 15,573 of CAZTDV010000047.1, read as the reverse complement.
ATTTTAAACCGATTTTTTGTAGGATGATAAAAACTAAGCATTAATAAGTGCAAATTCACTGTTAGTGCGTTCATGGCACTTACTTCTATTTCTTTTGCTCCTACCAGCTTTGCTAAGCTTGGTTTTAAGTATTCTTGGTAATGTAACCATGGGTTGGGGCCGTTGAAATATCCACCCACTGCCAATTCTTTCCAAGTGGTTAATTCTGTTTCTATTGCCGATCTAACAGATTTTGGCTGAAGTCCTAATGAATTTCCACAAAAATAAATAGCAGGTTTATCTTGATGCAGAGGGAAATGGAATAAATTTTTAAAATGAGCAAGTGGATCTTGCATGTCTAGCTGTTTCGCAAAATCCAATGAAGCTTCAAAATTAGGCAGCATAGTCTTATTTTACCGCAAAGTAAAGCTATCCACCGATTATTTGATAAATGGTGCACACTTAAAGCCCGAAACCTTTATTTTGAGCATCCAAAAAATCAATAAACTGTTATGAGACTATTCCAAATGTTACTGCTATTGCTAATATGCAGTTCAGTTATGGCGCAGCAAACTCCAGTTACCAAAGCTAACTATGCATTGGCAGCTCGATTTTCGCCCAATAAAGTACAAAAAATGATTTTTAGTTTAAATGTAGATCCACATTGGCTAAAAAAGTCTGACCGTTTTTGGTATATGTACGAAACGGCAGAAGGCAAAAAATGGTACATCGTAGATGCTGCAAAGGGAGAGAAAAAGCAATTGTTCGACAATGCTTTACTTGCAGCTAAACTCACTCGAATTACTGATGATCCTATGGATGCTCAACACTTGAAGATTGATAGCATGAAATTCATTAGAGATGAAAATTGGATCAGTTTTGAAGTAAAAACGACCAAAGATGTTCTTAAAAAAGATACTGCAGCAAAAAAAGGTACTCCTCCGGTAATGGAGAAAAAGGTCTTTTATTTTGAATACAATATTTTAAATGGAGATTTAGTACAGATTACTGATCCTGTAAAGACCAAGCGCAAACCTATGTGGGCAAGCATTGCTCCTGATAGCTCAATAGTTGTATTTGGTAAAAACAACAATCTTTATTCTATGGATTGGACAAACTACAAGAAGGCTTTAGTAAATGATAAAGATTCAAGTATTGTAGAAACGCAGTTAACCAAAGATGGTATGGAAAATTTTGGTTACCACAATAATGGCAATGGTGAAACAAATGTAGACAGAGAAAAGAACAAGGGTATAAGAAGACCTGCATTTATTCTTTGGTCTCCCGATTCAAAATATTTTGTGGTTGATGTCACAGATAATAGGAGGGTTAAAGATTTATGGGTAATTAATAGTATTGCTGAACCAAGACCTACTTTGGAAACTTATAAATATTGGATGCCTGGCGAAAAAGAATCACCAGTTGAACACCTTAGAATGTTTGAAGTGGCTACCAAAAGCATGAAAGAAATTAACACGGGAATGTACAAAGACCAAACAGTGAATGTTTGGAGTACTCCAGTAAAAGTAAGCAGTAGAGATGATGAAGGTCGTCCGAATACCTGGTTGGGAACTGCAGATAAATTTTATTTTAGTAGAACAAGTAGAGATCTAAAGAGAATTGATATTGGATTAGTAGATGTTAAATCCGCTACTGCAAAGACTTTGATTGAAGAGAAAATGAATACTTACGTAGAAATACGTAGAATTGGACTAGTGAATGAAGGAAAAGAATTGATTCAGTGGAGTGAAGATGATGGTTGGGGACATTTTTATTTATATGATGAAAACGGTAAGTTAAAAAATCAAATTACATCTGGAGCTTGGCATGCGGAAGATATTTTGGCTATTGATGAAAAAGCCAGGGTATTGTATTTTTCTGCCAATGGAAAAGAAGCAGGAGAAAATCCATACTATTTGCATGCTTATAGAGTCAATTTTGACGGAACTGGATTAAAACTATTAAACCCAGGCGATTTTGACAATAATGCTTCAATGGATGATAATAAAAAGTACTTAATAAATACTTTTTCAAGAGTAAATACAGTTCCAAAATCTGTTTTATTAGGTGCTGATGGAAGAAAAATTCTTGATTTAGAAACCGCCGATTTAAGCAATTTAATGGTGGCAGGATACAAGTTTCCTGAAATATTTAAAGCCAAAGCAGATGATGGTATTACCGATTTATATGGCGTGATGTACAAACCTTTCGACTTTGATAGTACTAAGAAGTATCCAATTGTTGAGTATGTTTATCCAGGGCCACAAACAGAAGCAATGAATACTAGCTTTGGAAGAGGATTTGACAGAACCGATCGCTTAGCTCAGTTAGGTGTAGTTGTAATTACTTTAGGTAATAGAGGTGGTCATCCAAGCAGAAGCAAATGGTATCATAATTATGGATATGGCAATCTTCGCGATTATGGTTTGGCTGATAAAAAAGTGGTTGCTGAGCAATTGGCAGATAAACATAAATTTTTAGACATTAATAGAGTTGGTATTCATGGCCATTCTGGTGGTGGATTTATGAGTACTGCTGCAATATTGGTTTATCCTGATTTCTTTAAAGTGGCAGTGTCTTCAGCTGGTAATCACGACAATGCTATTTATAATAGATGGTGGAGCGAGAAACACCATGGCGTTAAAGAAATTATTAGTGAAAAAGGAGATACTACATTCCAATATAGTATTGATAAAAATCCAGAATTAGCTAAGAATTTAAAAGGAAAATTAATGTTGTTTCATGGAGAAATTGACAATAACGTACACCCTGCTAATACCATTCGTGTAGCCAATGCATTAATTAAAGCTAATAAGCGCTTTGATATGAAAATTTTACCAACTCAAAGACATGGATTTGGTGATATGACTGAATATTTCTTTTGGGGTATGAGCGACTATTTTGCGCAACACTTGATTGGAGATAAAACGGAACGTCCTGTAGATTTAGAAGAAATGAATAGAGATATTCCGCAGAACAGTAAAACCGGAGCTGTTGGTGGTGGATTTGGTAGAAGATAGTTTTATTCAAATAGTTAATTATGGTCCCCGTCAATCATTTTATTGACGGGGATTTTGTTTAATAAAGCACTGGTATTATTTCATAGGAATTAATCGGATATACTGTTTCGGGTAACTTAAAATTGTATTTTTGCATCATTCTTTTAGACTTAAAACAAAGTGCGATGGCTGCCAGAACAGATTTATTTCAATCCCCAGATTATTATCAGTTAGATGAATTGCTTTCCGAAGAACATAAATTGATTCGTGAATCGGTAAGGGCTTATGTAAAAAAAGATATTTCTCCTATCATTGAAGAGTATGCACAACGCGCTGAGTTTCCAGAACAAATTGTTCGTCAACTTGGAGACCTAGGTTGTTTTGGACCAACTGTACCAACAGAGTATGGAGGGGGCGGGTTAGATTATATAAGTTATGGTTTGATGATGCAAGAATTGGAAAGGGGAGATAGTGGTGTAAGAAGCACAGCATCCGTTCAGGGTAGTTTAGTGATGCATCCCATTTATGCTTATGGAAGCGAAGCTCAAAAACATAAATATTTACCGAAGCTTGCATCTGGTGAGTGGTTGGGCTGTTTTGGATTAACAGAGCCTGATCATGGTAGCAATCCTGCCGGAATGATTACGAACATAAAAGACGCTGGAGACCATGTAATCTTAAATGGAGCTAAAATGTGGATCAGTAATGCACCTTTTGCTACAGTTGCCGTTGTATGGGCAAGAAATGAGCAAAACGAAATTCAAGGAATTATTGTTGAAAGAGGAATGGAAGGATTTTCAACGCCAACAACTCATGGCAAGTGGAGCTTAAGAGCAAGTGCAACTGGTGAATTGGTGTTTGATAATGTAAAAGTTCCCAAAGAAAATATTTTGCCCAATGTTAAAGGATTAAAAGGTCCATTGGGTTGTTTAACCAAAGCTCGTTATGGCATTGCATGGGGAGCATTAGGGGCTGCAATGGATTGTTACGATACTGCATTAAGATACAGTATGGAACGCCAACAATTTGGCAGACCAATTGGCGGTTTTCAATTACAGCAAAAAAAGCTTGCTGAAATGATTACAGAAATCACTAAAGGCCAGTTATTGGTTTGGCGTTTAGGGGTATTAATGAATGAAGGTAAAGCTACCCCACAACAAGTGAGTATGGCAAAAAGGAACAGTTGCGAAATTGCTGCTAATATTGCCAGAGACGCCAGACAAATGCTTGGAGGAATGGGTATTACTGGCGAATACAGCATCATGCGCCATATGATGAATTTAGAAAGTGTTATTACTTATGAGGGAACCCACGACATTCATTTATTAATAACCGGTATGGATATTACCGGTTATAATGCGTTCAAATAATGAAAGTTTTTCTTATTGGGATGATGGGGAGCGGAAAAAGTTTCTGGAAACATCGTCTTTCTACAAAATTAAAAACAGGGGGATACGATTTAGATAATATTATTGAATCTGTTGAAGAAAAGTCTATTGCAGAATTATTTGAAGAAGAAGGAGAAGTTTCTTTTAGGAAAACAGAAGCTAAACTACTTAGGTGGTTTGGGGAGAAAAAATCCTTTGTTTTAGCAACAGGAGGAGGAACCCCATGTTTTTATCAAAATATGGAGTGGATGAACCAACAGGGCATCACCATTTGGTTAGATGAGCCAGTTGATGTAATCGTAGAAAGATTGTTGCCCGAAAAAGATCAAAGGCCGCTGCTTAAAAATCTTTCAAGCGATGAATTGCATTCATTCATTCAAAACAAGTTAAATGAGAGAATCCCTTTTTATAGTCAAGCTAAAAATAAGTTATCTGGTACTGAAATCAATTTAAAAAACTTAATTGCAAATATTAAATAACATGCATAAAGGGTTCATTATCATAGCATCATTTCTTGGAGCATTAGCAGTAGCCTTGGGTGCTTTTGGCGCTCATGGTTTAAAAAATTATGCACCTCCAGCAATGTTAAATACGTATGAAACTGCCGTTAAGTATCAATTTTACCATGTTTTTGCTTTGTCTATTACAGGTATACTTTACGCTTATATCCCATCTACTTTATTAGTCTTGTCTGGAAAATTTTTCATCGCGGGTATAACTATTTTTTCTGGATCACTTTATTTATTAACCCTATTTTCGATTGTAGGCCAAAATCAGTTTAAGTGGTTAGGAGCTATTACGCCAATTGGGGGTCTATTATTAATTGTTGCTTGGATTTTAATGGGTATATCATTGTTGAGATATAAAGCTTAGTGGAAAACCTAAGATTGTTTTAGTCATTTTTGCACATTGAAGCTTAACTGCTATTTATGGCTTTCTCAAACAGTATATTTGGTATATGGCCAATAGTTTAAAAAAGAAGACACCGCCTCCACCAGATCCTGAAGAACTGAATCCAGATAAGGATGCTGATGTAACGGTTGCAGAAGTGGTAAAAGACGAAAGAACAGAGAAGATTATCGGTTCAGTTTGTTTATTACTCACTGTTTTCTTATTTATTTCTTTTACATCCTATTTATTTACCTGGCAAGAAGATCAAGATAAGGTTCAACAATTTGGCGTTCGTATTTTTTCTACTGATGATGTTAGAGTAAATAATTTGTTAGGTGTATTAGGTGCTTATGTTTCTCATACGTTGTGGTACAATGGATTTGGGTTGGCGTCTTATTTATTTTGCACTGTATTTTTTGTTTTAGGCGTAAATCTACTTTTTGGAAAAAAGGTCTTTAAATTATTGCGTAATTTAAAATATGTTTTAATTGGATTGGTGGTATTTAGTATGGCAGCTTCTTTTATTGCTAAAGGGGGAAGCTTTTCTTGGGGCGGAGCTGTAGGTGAATATTTAAATGACTGGTTCGAAAAATGGATCGGCAGAATAGGTACGGGTGCATTATTACTTCTTACGGTATTTAGTTATTTTATATGGAGGTTTAATCCTGTTTTTAAATTGCCCAATTGGAAATTTAACTTATTAGACAGCAAGGATGAGCCAATGTCTAAAAATTTGGCTGCAGATCTACAGGAAGAGCCAATGGATATGCACCATAACAGTGATAAAGAAGTTTTGAATGACCCAATAGAAGAATTAGATGAAGATGGATTACCAATTAGTAAGAATAAATTAAAAACGAATTTAAGTAGTGTTTCGGTAATTATGCCAGCAGTAGAAACAACCATCAATCCAATGAATGAATTTGATATGGTTGAGAAAGAAGAGTTGGTTATTGATGAAGAAGAAATAAATGAGGCCGAAGAAGTTGACGAAGTAGCATTGGAAGAGGAATTAGAAGAAGCCGAAGACGAATTAATTGCTGCAATTGAAGAAACTAAAACTAATGTTGAGCCTGAATTAGAGTTAGAAATTAAAGAAACTCCTGAAGCAGAAGAGGAAGAAACATTGGCTGCAATTGCAGCTACAGTTGGCAGCTTAGCAAGTAAATACGATGTCACTTTAGATTTAAAAAATTATAAATATCCAGGATTAGAATTATTAGAGACGCATGGTAGTGAAAAAATAGTACACGACCCTACAGAGTTAGAAACACATAAAAATCAAATCATAGCTACTTTAAAGAACTATGATATAGCCATACAAAGAATAGCTGCAACCGTAGGGCCAACTGTTACTTTATACGAGATTGTGCCTGCACCTGGAGTTAGAATTAGTAGAATTAAAAACTTGGAAGATGATATTGCATTAAGTTTAGCAGCATTAGGTATCCGTATTATTGCTCCCATACCTGGTAAAGGAACAATCGGCATTGAAGTACCCAATGTTCGAAAAACGGTGGTGAGCATGAAAACATTATTGGCGAGTGAAAAATTTCAGAACAGTAATTTTTCACTCCCCATTGCAATTGGTAAAAAAATAGACAATGATAATTTTATTGTTGATTTAGCAACCATGCCTCACTTGTTAATGGCAGGTGCTACAGGGCAAGGTAAGTCGGTTGGTTTGAATGCTATTTTGGTATCCTTATTATATAAAAAGCATCCTTCTCAATTAAAATTTGTTTTAGTTGACCCTAAAAAGGTAGAGTTGAGTTTGTATAGGGTTATTGAAAAACATTTTTTAGCTAAACTGCCAGGAGAAGAAGAATCAATTATAACCGACACTAAAAAAGTAGTGTACACTTTAAATGCATTGTGTATTGAAATGGACAATCGCTACGATTTATTAAAGGAAGCTGGTTGTAGAAATATCAAGGAATACAATGAAAAATTTACAGCAAGAAAGTTAAATCCTGAAAAAGGACACCAATATTTACCATTTATCGTTTTAGTGGTAGATGAGTTTGCAGATTTAATCATGACCGCAGGAAAAGAGGTAGAAATGCCTATTGCTCGACTTGCTCAGTTGGCAAGAGCTATAGGCATTCATTTAATTATTGCTACACAAAGACCATCTGTAAACATTATTACAGGAACAATAAAAGCCAACTTCCCTGCACGTATTGCATTTAAAGTTTCTAGTAAAATTGATAGCCGAACCATTTTGGATGCAGGAGGTGCTGAACAGTTAATTGGTAAAGGGGATATGTTAGTGAGTTATAATGGAGAAATTACCCGTTTACAGTGTGCTTTTGTAGATACACCAGAAGTGGATGCAGTTTGTGAATTTATTGGTAGTCAAAAAGGGTATCCTCAAGCCTTTTTATTACCAGAATACGTAGATGAAAAAGAAATGGAAGGAAGAGATTTTGACGCTAATGATAGAGACCCTTTATTTGAAGATGCGGCAAGATTGATTGTTAGTAGCCAAATGGGTTCTACTTCCTTAATTCAAAGAAGAATGAAACTTGGTTATAATAGGGCAGGTAGGCTAATGGATCAATTAGAAGCTGCTGGTGTTGTAGGGCCCAATCAGGGAAGTAAAGCCAGAGAAGTATTGTTCAAAACTGATTCAGAATTACAATCATTTTTAGATACAATGGGTTAGTTACAATCAGGCTTAGTTAACCTATTTTACCGAAACTTTATTATTCTGAATTACCCAAAATCAGCTGAAAGTGTATATTTGCAACCTAATACGGAAACATGCAGAAATTTTACATAGCTAGTATTTTTATATTTTGTTCTTTTTTGTTTACCAATGCCCAAAATGACCCAGCGGCAAAAAAAGTAATTGATGCTTTTGGATCTAAAGTGAAGACTTCTAAGGGTATTACAGCATCTTTTTCTTTAAAGTCTTTTAATAGTAAGGGGAAAGCAAATGGTACGAAAACTTTATCTCTGTCAATGAGGGGAGAAAAGTATTTGTTAAAACAGGGTAAAACTGAAATCATTTGCGACGGTAAGAATGTATATAATTTTGATGGTGCTAAAACCATTACTAAGTCTGCAGTAGAAGAAAATAGCCAAACTTTAAGCCCTCAAAAACTTTTAGCTGGATCTTATGATAAAGATTTTAGTTATAAACTCACCAATTCAAAGGGAAATTTCAATGTAATTGAAATGGTGCCATTAGACAAAAGAAAAAATTTCCAAAAAGTGACACTTTTTTTCAATAAAAAAACAAGTGTTTTATCAAAAGCTTCAATTCTAGATAAAAGCAACAACATTACAGAACTTGGAGTAAGCAATATTAATTTGAATGCAAAACTTGCAGATATTCTTTTTATTTTCAATAGGGCTAATTATCCTAAAGATGTAGAAATATTAGATTAATTCACTTTCATAATTTTTTTATAAAGCCCCTCCATATTTTTTAGAGGGGCTTTTATTTTGCTTATTTTTAAGGAATGAGAACTTTTCTATTATTTATTGTTTTAATTGGTACAAATAATTTGTTTGCACAATTTAGTGCAAGGTTTGTAGTAACAAATATTGCAACAAGAAGTAACGAAGACATCTATTTATCGGGAACATTCAATAATTGGAACCCTCAAGATCCTCAATATAAATTGAAGCCATTTAGTGGTGGGAGAAAAAGTATTGTATTGATTAATCTTACAGCGGGAACTTATGCATTCAAGTTTTCACGAGGAGAAAATAAATTGGAGTCTACAGCTGATGGAAGAGATATCCCAGATCGGATTTTAGAAGTGAATGGCGATGTAAGTAATGAATATTCTATTGCTGGATTTAAGGATGATTATCCAGAAAAACCCAAACAATACACTGCAAGTCCACAGGTAAGAATTATGGATACGGCTTTTACTATTCCACAATTAAACAAGAAAAGAAGAATTTGGATTTATTTGCCTAAAAATTACCAAACAACTGGAAAAAACTATCCAGTTTTATACATGCATGATGGGCAAAATTTATTCAACGAAAAAACTGCTTTTGCTGCGGAGTGGGGGGTAGATGAGTGCTTGGATAGTTTACAACAGAAATTGCAAAAAGAGTGCATAATTGTTGGCATAGATAATGGGTTAGACAAAAGAATAAATGAATATAACCCATATGATCATTTTCAATATGGAAAGGGAATGGGGAATGAATATGTAGATTTTATTGCGCAAACGTTAAAACCATATATTGATAGTAAATACCGAACAAGAAAGGGCAGAGATTTTACTTATCTAGCGGGTAGTAGTATGGGTGGGCTAATAAGTTGGTACGCACAATTAAAATATCCTACTGTATTTGGTGGAGCTGCAGTTTTTTCTCCTTCTTTTTGGATTTCCCCACAAATTGCTGTGGATGCAGAAAAATGGGATGGAATGGAAATGCTCCGTTTTTATTTTTATACAGGGGGTAAAGAAGAGGCAAATTCGGTAGCTGATATGCAGAAGATAGCTGCTATCTTGCAAAAGAAAAAACAATCACAAATTAGAACTGTAGTTAATCCTATTGGACAACATAGTGAGAAATATTGGCGACAAGAATTTCCTTCATTTTATATTTGGATGGCTAATAATTGGAAAGAATGAGAAAATTAATAATAACTAGTTTACTACTACTTTTTTTTGCCAATCTTCAATCTCAGTATCGCAACCCATTGCCTACTAATGCTCAATTGAAATGGCATAAAAATAATTTTTATTTTTTTATGCATTTTGGCCCCAATACATTCACTGGTAAGGAATGGGGAGATGGAAAAGAGAAGACGGAAGTGTTTAATCCCACGCAGTTAAACACAGACCAATGGTGTAAAGTTGCCAAAGAATCTGGGGCTAAGGGTATTATTATAACTGCAAAGCACCACGATGGATTTTGTTTATGGCCAAGTAAATTCTCTACACATACTGTTCGAGAGAGTGGTTTTAAAAGAGATATTTTAGCTGAATTGGCGGCTTCCTGTAAAAAAGCAGGACTGCTATTTGGTGTTTACTTGTCTCCATGGGATAGAAACCATCCAAACTACGGCACTGAAAAATACAACGATGTTTTTGTGAATATGTTGGAAGAAATTTTTCTACAATATGGCCCAATTTGGGAGCTTTGGTGGGATGGTGCAAATGGGGAAGGACCAAATGGGAAAACACAAGTTTATGATTGGAAAAGGTATGAGCAGTTGGTTAGAAAATTGTCTCCTCACACAATAATTTTCAGTGATATTGGTCCAGACGCAAGATGGGTTGGTAATGAAAGTGGATATGCTGGTATAACCAATTGGAATTTATTGGATACAGCAGGGTACAAAAGAGGGCTCGGTGCACCAAGTCAAGACAGTTTAGGTGCTGGGAATTATAAAGGGGCAAATTATATACCAGCAGAAGTAGACGTGAGTATTAGGCCAGGTTGGTTTCATCGAAATGTGGAAAATGAAAAAGTGAAAACGGCCGATCAATTATTTAAAATTTATTTAGAATCTGTTGGGAGAGGAGCTAATTTATTATTGAACGTTCCCCCAGATGCTCGAGGTTTAATTCATGAAAATGATATTATTGCTTTAAAGGGATTAAAAGCTAAAATTGACGAGATAGAAATTAAAGACCCTTTTAAAAATGCTGCCTTAAATGAAGCTGGGCCAGATAAAAATAATCCAAAGAAGAATAGTACTTGGTATTATATGTTGAAATCTCCTGCTACTATAAAAGGGATCATTTTGGAGGAAGATTTAAAATATGGGCAAAAAATAGCATCCGCGAATATTAGTTTGTCTTTAAATGGGGAGCAAGTATTTCAAGAAACCATTACCACTGTTGGCAATAAAAGAATTATTTTATTACCTAATCCTGTTCAAGCAACTGAATTGTCAATTGTGATTAATGAAGCCAAAGGTTTTCCGGTATTAAAAAGAGCAAAAGCCTTTTAATTAAGAAAATAATTTGTGTTCGTAGGCCCATTTAACCAACGAGAGTAAATTATTGGTTCCAGTTTTACGAAATATATTTTTTCTGTGAGTTTCTACTGTTCTTACTGCAATATTTAGTGTATCTGCAATTTGTTTATTAGTTAGATCTTTTTCAATTAAACTAATGACTTCAATTTCACGTTGGGTTAAATGAGCAGCTTCAACAATATCTTTTTTATTCGAATGGATTTCTAAAGCCTCAAGTATGGTGTCTGAGAAATACTGACCGCCATCAGCTATTTTTTTAATGGCTACCACTAGTTCATCTACATTAGATTGTTTTAATAAGTATCCACTTATTGCCGCTTTATTTATTAATTGATCTATAATTACACCTTCACCATTCATGCTTAATGCAATAATTTTTGTATTAGGGTACTTAATACTAACTAATTCTGCTAATTCAAGCCCGTTCATATATGGCATCATTACATCAGTAAGTAAAACGTCAATTTTGTTTTTTGCTAAATGGTCTAGCATTTCTTTACCATTGTTGGCTGTACAAACTATAGAAATATCCTTTTGATTATTGAGTAAAGCAGATAGGCCGTCAATAACAATTTGGTGATCATCTACAATTCCGATATATATCATTATAATTAATTGGAAAGTTGTTTAGTTAATGGAATAAAGATAGCTACTAATGTACCATTGTTTTCATTGCTATTCCATTCTACTGTTCCTTCAAGGTATTGAATTCTAGATTTAATATTAGATAAGCCTATCCCTAAATTTTGAGTTATTTGATTTACATTAAATCCAATTCCGTTGTCTTCTATCATTACATCAATTCCGTCTAATGACTTAATTATGGAAATATCCAACTTGCTTGCACTTGCGTGTTTGATAACATTGTTTACACTTTCCTGAATAACTCTGTATAAAACCATTTCAATATGAGAAGGCAAGCTATCAGAAAGTCCTTCTGTAGTTAAATTGATTTTTAAATTTTTTTGGTTTATTTGTCCTATAAACTCTTGAACAGCTTTAACTAATCCCTTTAGTAATAATGCATTTGGCATCATATTATGACTCACTTGCCTAACTTCATTGCAACTTTCATTTACAAGAGCTAAAGATTTATCTAATAAGTCTGATTCGATTGAATCTAACTTGCTCATTTGGTTTTTTAATGCTTGTAAATTCATCCAAGCGGCAGACATTAATTGACCTACTCCATCATGCAAATCGCTAGCTATTCGTTTTCTTTCTTTCTCTTCGGAATCAATTACAGCTATCGCAGCATTTTTTTGCTGTTCTAATAGTTTTTGTTGATACGCTTTTTCCTGGTTTGATTTTTTTCTTCTATAAATAAAATAGACAGTAAAAGCTAAAAAACTCATACTAATTAATACTAGTACAATTTGATTGTTTTTTCTGCTAACTTCTAATTCTTTGATTCTATTTTGTTCTGCAAGTCTTACAATTTTCTCTTCTTTAAAACTTGAATCTAATTTCGCTAACAATAATTGCTTATTTTGTTCAGACAACAATAAACTGTCTGAAATGATTTGCAAATTGGCGTCAGCTAATTTTAATTTTTGCTCTGCTATTTTAAAAAGACTTTGATTAATAGCCAATTGCTGGTTAGCAATTTCTAAAGACTTAATTGAATCAGATTTGTTCAAAAGTGATATGGCATATTCTTTTTTCTGTGTTTCATATTTAGTTTGCAATTCATTTACTTCTTTTATTACCTTATTGCCCATGAATTTTTCATTGATTCGCATGTACTTGGTTCTATACACTAATGCACTTTGGTAATTAGCCATTGCTGAGTCTAAAGAAGAACGATGATTGTAAATTTCTCCAAAACTATAGTCGTCTGCCTTGGTATCTATAGCAGTTTGCTCCGCTTTTTCAAACCATTCAAGTGCCTGCTTATATTGCTTTAACCCAGACAATGAAAACCCAATATTCTGTTCAATTAATGCAACACCAGCCCTTGATTGATTTAAATTGGCAAGCTCTAGCCCTTTTTTAAGCAGTGGGATTGCGGCTTCATAATTTTGTTGTCGAATATTCATGGCACCCATATTATTGTATACCACTTGCATGCCACGTTTAAAATCTACTTTATTAAAATAGACTAAGCTTTTGTTCAGTTCTTCAATTGCCTTGGAATAATCATTTAAATCAACATATACATTGGCAATATTAACATGTGCAATACCTAAATTTCTCCAGTCTTGTGATTGATAATTTGAATGAATGGCTTTACTAAAATATTCAATTGCTTTAGGAAAGTTTTTGGTTTGATAAAAAAGTCTACCAATATTATTTTGAGTTGCTCCAATTGTTTTTGTGTCGTTTAATAATTCTTGTATTTCTAAAGACTTAATCAAATAAATCAAAGCAAGTTTAGGTTCGGTTTTTTCAGTAAACATAGCTCCAGCATTATGATAGAGTACGCTTAAAGCTTTTTGATCATTTAATTTTTTATATATCAATTCTGCTTTTTCAAAATAATTGGCCGATTCCTCAAAATTTCCAATTAAAGAGAATGCTTGTCCTGACATGGTATAATTGGCAGCCATTTCCTTTGGCCTTTTAACTTGTTGCCAAATTATGGCTTCTTGATTTAAATAAGGGATGGCTTTTTGGGGAACTCTTTTGATGATAAAATAATTTGCTTTAGCCCTAAGTGAAGCGGCAATGCCTGGTTTATAGGAGAAGTTGTTGGCATAATTGCTAACTAGGTTGGAATAGTTAAATGTATTGGTAGAGTCAATAAATGAATAATAAAATGCTAACTGCGCAAGGTTGTTTAATTGATTGGTGTCTTTAATTACCGATGGGGTGATTTTTTTTAGACTATCAATTTCTTTTTGGTATTGCGCCTTACTGATGGTAGCAGAAAAAGTAGTAAAGAAGATTAATAAGACAAATGGCCTTATAATAGTTTGTTTCATATTCTAAAAGTGACACCTTCTATAGCTAATTGGGTTTTAGGGAATACTTCTAATGCTTCTTTTAAATAGTCGTGAAGTTCTTCAAATTTGCTACTAAAATGCCCTAATAGTAATCCTCCTGCATTTGCTTTCAAGGCAATATTTGCAGCTTGAGCGGTAGTAGAATGAAATCTAGCGGCCGCTCTTTCTTCCATACCATTTAAATAGGTGGCTTCATGATAAATCATGGTAACATCTTTTGCAATTTCTATTAGCCTCTCATCGTAAATAGTGTCTGCACAATATGCATAACTTTTTGCAGGTGAATTGGGTACTGTTACTTGCTCGTTATACACCACTGATCCATCTTTTGAAGTATAATCATATCCCATTTTTAATGAAGTATAAAATGCAGCAGGAATATTAAAGTTGATGGTTTTTTCTTTGTCTAGTTTTTTTGGATGTTTTTTTTCTTTAATCAAAAAACCCCAGCATGGAATGCGGTGTTGGGTATGAAAAGTTTCCACCGAAAATTTTGGCGTATCTAAAACTACCTCTTCCTTGTTTAAAGGGTGAAAAACCAATTCGTAGGGTAGGGTTGTTGATGCCACTTTTAATTGAAGAGCAATAATTTCCTCCAAACCTGCAGGTGCAAATAAATGGAGTGGCTGTTCTCTGTTTAACAAAGCCATACTACTAATTAACCCAATAAGTCCAAAATAATGATCTCCGTGTAAATGCGAAATGAATATATGGTTTAATTTCCCCCTCCGAATTTTATACCTTGAAAGCTGCATTTGAGTGCCTTCGCCACAATCAATTAATAAAAGTTGATCGTTAATAGTAACTATTTGCGCACTTGGGTGCCTATCATAAGCTGGTAAGGCTGAGTTGTTTCCTAAAATAGTTACAGCGAACATAAATAGTTAGTAATGATTTATTTATAATAATTGAAGATAAGACAAATTAATATTTTTTATGCTGCATAACTATGCTATTTTATATCAATCTGAATACCTAGAAAAGGACTATGTGCTATTTATTTAGGTAAAACTAAAAAAAAGCATATAATTTGTATTTTTTAAGGAAAAATGGTACTTTTGCACCGAAAAAAAAGAAAGAGTCTAATTCCGGAGTCTATTTAAAAACTTAGAGATGCCTTATTTAACTACAGAAAGAAAAGCCAGCATTTTTGCTGAATTTGGTGGAAAAGCAAGCAACACAGGTTCAATTGAAGCGCAAGTTGCTATCTTAACTGAGCGTATTGCCCATATTTCAAAGCACTTACAAGCGAACAAGCACGATCACTCAACTCAACGTGGATTGATGATGATGGTTGGTCAGCGTAAGCGTTTATTGGCTTACATGCAAAAGCATAACTTAAGCGGATACCGTGCGCTAATTGAGAAATTAGGTCTGAGAAAATAATTCTTCAGTCATGTTATAAAACC
>CAZTDV010000046.1:0-26236 GCA_964612195.1 uncultured Sediminibacterium sp. | reverse complement strand
AAAGTGGTTTACAGAAGCATATGCTAAGGAGGTTCCCTCAAAATTAGACATGGGAAAAAGTTGTATGCGTTTTAAAAAGAATGCTGTTGTCCCTTATGAGCTCATTGGGGAGTTGGTTCAAAAAATGACTACAGAAGATTGGATTAAACTTTATGAAAAAAATTATAAAAAAGCGCCTAAAAAAGTTTAGGCATAAAAAAACTCCCATCAATTTGAGGGAGTTTTTTTATTTAGTACCAGACACCAGAGAGTGTCTTGAGTAAAGTTATAAACTGATTAAACAATCAATAGCGCATCTCCATAACTGAAGAAACGATATTTGTCTTTAATTGCTTTCTTATATGCTTCAATTGCTAAATCATAGCCTGCAAAAGCACAAGTCATGATTAATAAACTTGTTTTAGGCAAATGAAAATTGGTTACCAAGCTATCTGCAACATTAAATGTGTAGGGGGGATGGATAAAATGGTTGGTCCAACCTTCGCTTGGTTTCAATAATTTTTGAGCAGTAAAACTACTTTCCATGGCACGCATAGTTGTTGTGCCAATTGAACAAATTCTTTTGCCGCTTTCTTTTGCTTTATTTACAATAGCGCAAGCTTGTTCGTCAATTTGGTAGTATTCAGCGTCCATTTTGTGTTTACTTAAGTCTTCTACTTCAATTGGACGGAAAGTACCTAATCCTGTATGTAGGGTAACTTCTGCAAAACGTATTCCTTGGATTTCGCAACGCTTAATTAATTCTTTGCTGAAATGCAAACCAGCTGTTGGTGCAGCTACTGCTCCTTCGTGTTTAGCATAAACCGTTTGATAGCGCTCTTTATCTTCTTCATCCGGCTTACGCTTAATGTATTTAGGTAGTGGCGTTTCACCTAAGAACTCCAACATTTTCTTAAAACTAGCATCATCATCATCCCATAAAAAGCGGATGGTTCTGCCTCTGCTGGTAGTGTTATCAATTACTTCTGCTACCAATTCTTCGTTGTCACCAAAGTATAATTTGTTCCCTACTCTAATCTTTCTTGCGGGATCAACAATTACGTCC
The DNA here is from genome assembly GCA_964612195.1 of uncultured Sediminibacterium sp. GTDB lineage: Bacteria > Bacteroidota > Bacteroidia > Chitinophagales > Chitinophagaceae > Sediminibacterium. The sequence goes on along the minus strand of CAZTDV010000046.1, from coordinate 25,191 downwards.
CATAAGCGATTGGGTTTATTTAATTCGCGTAGAAGAAATACTTCAATTTTAGCACCTGTTTTTTCTTTTCTACCGTACATTCTGGCAGGAAAAACTTTGGTGTTGTTTACTACAAATACGTCTTTGTCGTCGTAATAATCTAAAATGTCTTTGAAGTTGCGGTTTTCCATGTGCCCGCTTTTACGGTCAACTACCATTAGGCGGCTGTCTTCTCTTCTTTTGGTGGGGTTTTGTGCAATCAGGTTTAACGGTAGGTCAAACTTGAACTGGGATAATTTCATGTAACTAATCTTTTTAGATGATAGCCACAGCAAGTTGTTCAATCCGCCGAAGCGGAATAGGATAACTTCATGTTACGGCATGAATTTTGAAAGTTGGCAAAAGTACAAAAAAATAGGCGATAATCCAATTTTAAAAGATTGGGAAGGAAGGGTAATTTTTACACATTGCTAAGGTTTATTGGGCATCTTTCACCTAATTTTGCAGCACCAAATAATAGTGCCTTAGCGCATAGGACCGGCAAAAAAATATTCAATGATTCGGAAGTATTGGTGGAAAATATTGTCATTTGTGTTGTTGGTCTATACCTGCACTTATGGTTTTTACGTTAAAGTGCCCCGTTTGGACGATCGAATGAAGGAATCTATCAGAAACTTCTTTTTTCATGTGCCCATGTGGTTTACCATGATGATTCTGCTGTTGGTTTCTATGATTTATTCCATTCGCTATTTGCGTAGACCTTCTCCTAAAAACGATGCATATGCTGTAGCATTCGCAGCTACTGGTGTGATTTATGGGATTTTGGGATTGGTAACTGGTGCAATTTGGGCCAACTATCAATGGGGCAGTCCTTGGAGTGGCGACCCCAAACAGAACGGAGCAGCAATAGCCATGCTTATTTACTTGGCTTATTTTGTTTTACGTGGAAGTTTAAATGAAGATGATAAAAAGGGCAGAATTAGTGGGGTCTATAATATTTTTGCCTTTTTCATGCTTTTTCCAACATTATGGATTTTACCTAGGTTAACAGAGTCCTTGCACCCAGGTGGTGAAGGCGCAGATGGGAACCCGGGAATAAATGGTAAGGACATGGATGTTCAAATGCGAACAGTGTTTTACCCAGCAGTAATCGGGTGGACACTTTTAGGTGTTTGGATAAGTACATTGAAAATTCGCTACACATTATTAGCAGAAAAAAAATACAACAATGATTAAGATACGCTTATTTCTTACCGCAATATTCTCAGTGATTGTTTCATTAGTTGCAAATGCACAAGAAAATACGACTGAAATTGGATTAATGAGAAGCAATGGCAAAATTTTTGTAGTAATGGCTGTTGTATTAACCATTTTGATTGGTTTATTTGCATACTTAATCACTATAGATAAGAAGATAACTCGATTAGAAAAAGAAGGATCGAATCAATAATTTTTCACCATAGATAATAACCTATAAAACGATTGCCAATGTCGAATCATCAACCGTACAGCTTTTTTCACAGTGTAGAAAGAAGTTTTGATAAAGCTGCCAGTTTTACCAAATGGGAAAAGGGCTTACTAGAACAAATTAAAGCTTGTAACAGTATTTACAGTATGCGCTTCCCAGTAAAAATGGACGATGGCCGTATTGAAGTTATTGAAGCATATCGTGTTCAACACTCTCAGCACAAGTCTCCATGTAAAGGCGGTATAAGATTTAGTGATGAGGTTAATCAGGATGAAGTGATGGCGCTTGCCTCTTTAATGACGTACAAATGTGCTATTGTAAATGTACCGTTTGGTGGTGGTAAGGGTGGTATTAAAATTAACCCTAAGAAATATTCTGTTTATGAGTTAGAGAAAATTACTCGTAGATATACCAGTGAATTAGTGAAGAAAAACTTCATTGGACCTGGTATTGATGTGCCTGCACCTGATTACGGAACCGGTGAGCGTGAAATGTCATGGATTGTTGATACCTATGCTTCTTTAAAGCCAGGTGAAATTGATGCTGCTGGCTGTGTAACAGGTAAGCCAATTACTCAAGGAGGTGTAAGAGGTAGAAAAGAAGCTACAGGCTTGGGTGTATTCTTTGGTATACGTGAAGTATGTAATATGCCAGATGTAATGGCAAAATTAGGATTAACAACCGGAGTTGTAGGCAAGACAGTGATAGTACAAGGCTTAGGTAATGTTGGATATCATTCTGCTAAATTTTTCCGTGAGCATGGCTCAAAAGTTATTGCCATTGCAGAGTATGAAGGGGCTATTTTCAATGCCAATGGATTAAATGAAGAAGAAGTATTTCAACATAGAAAAGCAACAGGTTCAATTTTGAATTTCCCAGGTGCTACGAATATTGCGAAAAGTACCGATGCTTTAGAAATTGAATGTGATATCTTAATTCCTGCTGCTTTAGAAAACGTAATCAATGGTGATAACGCAGAAAGAGTAAAAGCAAAAATAATTGGAGAAGCTGCTAACGGCCCTTTAACTCCTGAAGCAGATGAAATATTTGCAAAAAAAGGTGTGTTGGTTGTTCCTGATATGTACTTGAATGCAGGAGGTGTTACTGTATCTTATTTTGAGTGGTTAAAGAATTTAAGCCACGTACGTTACGGTAGAATGGAAAAACGTTTTACAGAGAACTTGAATACCCATATTCTTACGCAGATGGAAGAATTAACTGGTAAGAAAGTAAGTGATGCAGAACGTAATTTTATTTTGCACGGACCTGAAGAAGTAGATTTAGTTCACAGTGGATTAGAAGAATCTATGATTGCTGCAACAAGAGAAATCATGGCCATCTGGAAAGAAAATCCTTCTATCCCAGACATGAGAACAGCCGCCTATGTTTGTGCCATTAACAAAGTAGGAACTTCTTATACCGAGTTAGGTATTTTCCCATAATAGAAATGTTGAATCAATTTATACTATCCCGGTACATAAAGTGCCGGGATTTTTATTTGAAAGGGGGAAGCTGCGTTATTTGCTGAATTTGTGTTCCATTAATTTGGAATGCCCTGGTATCATTGCCATTGGTAACGATGAGTATGCCTGTTTGCAAAACAGTTTGATAAGATAATATTTGTTTAATGGTTTGTTCTGACAATGGAACTTCTTGCTCTTTACATTCAACTAGTAACCATGGGCTACTATTTTTATAAACTAAGATATCTACTCTCTTTTTTAATTCACCCAAATGAATTTCTTTTTCAACCGCCACAAGTGAAGCAGGATATTGTTGCTCATGAATTAAATAATTCAACCAGTTTTGCCTTACCCATTCCTCTTTGGTAAATGATACCCATTTCTTTCTAACCAAGCACCATATTTGTGGTTTTTGATCAACTGTTTTTATTTTGGGGTTGTATTCTGGAAATTGAATGGTCATTCGATCATTAAGCTTTGCTGTAAAAATGAGTACTAATTTGTATATTTACAAGTTAAACTGTTCAATATGAAATCAAGAGAAGAAATTGTGAACAATTGGTTGCCACGTTACACAGGTGAATCATTAGAAAATTTTGGAAAATTTATACTGCTTACGAATTTTAGCAATTATGTAAAAATGTTTGCAGAATGGAACAATGTTCCAGTGGTGGGATTAGATCGTCCTATGCAATGTGCCACTGCGGAAGGCATTACCATTATCAATTTTGGAATGGGAAGTCCTGGTGCAGCAACCATAATGGATTTATTGACAGCTATAGAACCAGAAGCAGTATTGTTTTTAGGAAAATGTGGGGGGTTAAAACGTAGAAACAAATTAGGTGATCTTATTTTACCCATTGCTGCAATAAGAGGGGAGGGTACTTCTAATGATTATTTTCCGCCCGAAGTTCCAGCAATGCCCGCTTTTGCTTTGCAGAAAGCTATTTCTACCACTATTCGAGACTATGAAGTGGATTATTGGACGGGTACGGTTTATACTACCAACCGCAGGGTTTGGGAACACGATGAAGAGTTTAAAACTTATTTGCAAAAAGTAAGGGCTTATGCAATAGACATGGAAACTGCTACCATTTTTACGGTAGGGTTCTACAATAAAATACCAACCGGTGCACTACTATTGGTAAGTGATCAACCAATGATTCCAGAAGGAGTAAAAACAGAAGCAAGTGATTCTAAAGTAACTGCCCAATTTGTAGATAAACATTTAAAGATTGGAATTGATTCCTTGAAGCAATTAATTAATAATGGCCTTACGGTAAGGCACTTGCGTTTCTAGTCTTTCCAAAGAAAGGGAAACAAAATAATGGCAAGTGCTATAACCATTATATCGAGTGCTCCAAGCAAGCCAACCATTTGCCACCATCCATTTTGAATAGCTGAAGTAAATGCAGCTGCTGAAACTTTGGTTAATAATAATAATTGAGGTATAATAATGGGAAAGCCCATAATGGCCATCATGGCTGCTTGTTGTTGTGCTTTGGCAGCAATAGCAGCAAGGAAAGTAAAGACTAAGCTTAAGCTGATTCCTCCTAAAATACTAATAAGCATAAATTCTCCCATCCTTATTACTGGATTGCCTAATAGTAAAGTGAAAACGCCAAGACTTAATATATTCATAAACAGCATCAGTATGGCGTTGAATAATAACTTAGACAAAACAAAATGAGTGGGGGAGGCAATTGAATAATAGTACAACATCCTGCCCTTGTTTTCTTGTAAAAAACTTTTAGCAACTGCGTTAATACATACAAATAATTGTAGCACCCAGAATAGTCCATTCCACACTTTATCTTCTGGTTGCCCCATGGTGAGGTATACCACAAATGTAGTAGATGCAATGTATAATAGTACGCCATAAAAGCTGTACTGCTGTCTTGCTTCGAGCAGTAAATCTTTTTTGATAAGGGCTAATATTAGTTTGCTGCTACTCATGAAAACAATTTCTACAACGGGGTTCGTAAGTTTCTTTTTCTCCTAACAAAACCTGACCTTCATCGCTGGTTTTTCTGTAAGATATATTGGCAATATTGCCACATTTCATACATATGGCATGTAGCTTTGTAATATAGTCTGCTGTAGCCAATAGATTGGGCATTTGTCCAAAGGGTTTGCCCATATAATCCATGTCTAAACCAGCCACTATAACCCTAACTCCTTTCAAAGCTAGTTTTTCACAAACAGACACTATTTCAGCGTCAAAAAACTGAGCTTCGTCTATACCTACCACGTCAACGTCTTGGGCCATTAAAAGAATCGTTTGCGAATTATCAATTGGCGTAGAAGTAATTACATTGGCATCATGACTTACCACATCATTTTCGTCGTATCGCTTATCTACTGCTGGCTTGAAAATCTCCACTTTTAAATTGGCAATCTTTGCGCGTTTGAGTCTTCTGATTAATTCCTCTGTTTTGCCACTAAACATGCTGCCACAAATGACTTCAATCCAACCCCTTCGTTCTCCTGATAAATTTGGTTCTATAAACATGTAACAATAAAATAGCTTAAAATTCGTTTTAGACCATTAGACGGCTCCTTTGGTCACCCCCAAAAGTATTGCTTCCTATGGAAAGAGTAGGCACTTTAATAAATAAATTACAAGAACAGTATAATCAGCAAGCTGATGCGGATAAATTGGCTATTACTGCTCAATTGTTATTGGCCGAATTGCAGATGCTTAAGCCAGTCAATTGTTGCAAAACAAAAGTTTCTGTAGTAATGCCTCAAGTGGCTGTTTCGGCACCGTTGGAAATGCCTCAGTTTATACATAACACCCCCAAGCCATCCAGTAAAAAAGAAGAAGCATCTGGATTCCTTTTTGGAGAATATACCGACATACCTACATTAATTCATCAGCCTGCAAATTCAACAATTGCGGTTGAACCAATTAAAGAAATTAATGAGTTATTGGCATTAGATATTCCTGAAATGAATGAGCATTTGAATGATTATGCAGTTGAAGTTTCCACAATGTTAGACGAAACGCCTGTTCGCGATTTAAAGAAAGCCATCAGCATTAATGATCGTTATTTATTTATCAATCATTTGTTTAGGGGCGATGAAAATATGTATGAACGTAGTATCAAAACCATCAACGGCTTTAATATTTTTCCAGAAGCACAATATTGGATTCAACGTGAATTGAAAGTAAAACTAAGTTGGACCGAAGAGAATCCTACAGTTCAGTTGTTTGATCAATTGGTTAAGAGAAGATTTGCCTGAATAAATTCAAGTATTTTATTTGATGCGCCTGCATTACTGGAAACATAATTGGCTCCTGCATAGCCTGATGCGGTTCTTTTTGCACTATTACTAAGCAATTCATCTAGTAAATCTTCCATTTCTATCGCAGTTGCTGCGCTAAATGCTGCGCCTATTTCAACCATTTCTACCGCTTCTAAATACTTTTCATAAACTGGTCCAAACACAACTGGTTTGCCAAAAACAGCTGCTTCTAAGGTATTGTGAATTCCTTCATTGGTAAACCCGCCACCAATAAATGCGATAGTTGCATAGTAGTATAATGAACTCAACATCCCTACATTGTCAATAATCAAAGTTTGAAAATGGGTTTGTTGATTCACTGTTAAAGCTTCATACTCAGAAAGTAATATAGCGGATGGATAACGCTGTAAACATTCGGCTAATCTTTCAGTACTTATTTGATGTGGGGCTATAATGAATTTTGCATTTCGGTGAACCTTGGTAAAATGTTGCAATACTTTATCGTCATCACTCCAAGTACTACCCGCAACAATGATTGGATCATCTTTGCAAAATTGTTCAATCATGGGGAACTGTTTTCTTGCAGCGGCAATAGTAAGTACCCGATCAAATCTGGTATCACCTGAAATGCTGATACTATTTGGAAGTACAAGGTCTTTAATCAAATCAGCAGAACCTTTATCCTGCAAGAAAAAATGGGTAATTTTCAACAACATTTTTTGATAAAATCCTCCATACCACTTAAAAAATAATTGGGTTGGTCTAAAGATTCCTGATATCAAAAGTGTAGGAATTTGGTGCTTCTTTAATTCGGTTAAATAAAAATACCAGAATTCATATTTGATAAATAATGCAATAGATGGCTTTACCATTTCTATGAATTCAGCAGCATTGGAAGGGCTGTCCATAGGTAAGTAAAATACCCAGTCGGCTAAAGGGTGATTTTTCTTTATTTCATAACCCGATGGAGAAAAAAAAGTGACCAATAAAAGGTGTTGAGGGTAATGTTTTTTGATTGATTCTACCACTGGTAGACCCTGTTCAAATTCTCCAAGCGAAGCGGCATGCATCCATATAATGGGTTGCTTATTGAATTGCATGGCTGTTTTAATTCGATTCATTAGCCCTATACGCCCATTAACCCATAATGCTGCTTTGGAATTAAAAGGAGCTAAAAGCTTTGCCATTAAAGGATAAAGCCGAATGAATAATAAGTATGCCCATTTCATGCAAGAACAAATGTACACTCAAATCTTTGTTGTTGATTTTGTAGTAATTTTGCATATAAATTTTTACTATGCGGCCCATTCAAATGGTGGATACCCATTCACAATACCTTTCTATTAAACCTGAAGTGGATGCTGCCATTCACGAGGTCTTAGATACAGCAGCTTATATTAATGGAAAAGCTGTTCAACTATTTACCCAGTCATTAGGAGAATATTTGCAAGTAAAGCATACCATTCCTTGTGCAAATGGCACCGATGCCCTGCAAATTGCCATGATGGCTTTGGGATTAAAGCCGGGTGATGAGGTTATCACTCCTTCTTTCACTTATATAGCAACCACTGAAGTAGTAGCTTTGCTAAAATTAACTCCTGTTTTTGTAGAAGTAGATCCCCACACTTTTTGCATTGACCCCGCTTCAGTTAGAAAAGCTATTACCCCCAAAACAAAAGCTATTGTACCTGTTCATTTATATGGGCATGCAGCACCAATGGAAGAAATTATGGCTATTGCCAAAGAGTTTGGACTATTTGTAATTGAAGACAATGCACAAGCCATAGGTTGTGATTATACTTTTTCAGACGGCACAAAAAAGAAGACTGGAACTATCGGGACCATTGGAGCTACCAGTTTTTATCCTTCTAAAAATCTGGGGGCTTATGGAGATGGCGGAGCTATTTTCACCAATGATGATGCTTTGGCTCATCAAATGAAAATGATCGCCAATCATGGCCAACAAAAAAGATACTACCATGAAGTAGTGGGGTGTAATTCAAGGTTAGATTCTATTCAAGCTGCTGTATTGAACATTAAGCTCAAAAAATTAGACCAGTACAATGCTGCAAGGCAGGCCGTGGCTGCTTTTTACAATAAAGCATTTGCGAACCATCCGTCAATTGAAACGCCTTTTGTGGCTGATTATAGTACCCATGTTTACCACCAATATACTTTGCAAATAAAGGGGGTAGACCGAGAGGGTTTGGTAGCATATTTAGCGGAGCATAAGATCCCCTCAATGATTTATTACCCCGTACCAGGTCACAAACAAGATATGTTTGCTTCATTTGGTTTAAAAGAAATTTTGCTTCCAATAACCGACGAATTAACAAATTCCGTAATTTCTCTTCCTATTCATACAGAAATGAATGAAGAACAGTTAAATTACATATGTACACATGTTTTAAACTTTATTAATAAATAATCTTTTATGAAAATTGCAGTAGTAGGAACAGGATATGTTGGGTTAGTAACAGGTACCTGTTTCTCAGAAACCGGGAATAAAGTTACCTGTATTGATATTGACCAAAAAAAAGTAGAAAAACTGTCTAATGGTGAAATCACTATTTATGAGCCGGGTTTAGAGAAAATATTTCTAAGAAATTTAAGAGAAGGTCGTTTAACATTTACTACCAATTTAGCAGAAGGTGTTAAAGATGCAGAGATTGTATTTTTAGCATTACCCACTCCTCCAGGAGAAGGCGGTGCTGCAGATTTGCGTTATGTGTTGGGTGTTGCCAAAGACCTTGGCAAAATCATGACAGATTATAAAGTATTGGTCGATAAAAGTACTGTACCAGTTGGGACTGCAGCAAAAGTTCATGCAGCTGTAGCAGAAAATTTCAAAGGTGAATTTGATGTGGTGAGTAACCCTGAATTCTTAAGAGAAGGGGTTGCAGTAGACGATTTCATGAAGCCCGATCGTGTAGTAGTAGGAACACAATCAGAGCGTGCAAAAAAACTGATGTCTGATTTGTATGCACCATTTGTACGTCAGGGTAATCCGGTGATTTTTATGGATGAAAAATCTGCTGAGTTAACAAAATATGCAGCCAACTCTTTCTTAGCTACCAAAATTTCTTTCATGAATGAGATTGCACAGCTATGCGAAAAAGTGGGTGCAGATGTAGATATGGTAAGAAGAGGAATTGGATCGGATGATCGTATTGGCAGAAGATTTTTATTTCCTGGTATTGGATATGGGGGTAGTTGCTTCCCTAAAGATGTACAAGCATTAATTATGTCTTCTGAAGAAGTGAAATACGACTTCAAAATTTTGAAAGCGGTTGAAGAAGTAAATGAAGCACAAAAATTGCACTTGATTCCTAAAATTGAAAAATACTTTAAAGGAGATTTAAAAGGCAAACATTTTGCCCTTTGGGGATTGGCATTCAAGCCTAATACCGATGATATTAGAGAAGCACCAGCTTTATATTTGATTGATGCATTAACAGCTGCAGGCGCAACAGTTACCGCTTATGACCCTGAAGCTATGCCGAATGTGAAAAACACCATTGGTGATAAAATTAAATATGCCGATAGCCAATACGGCGCGCTAAAAAATGCAGATGCGTTGGTTATTGCAACTGAATGGAGTGAGTTCAGAACCCCCGACTTTGAAGTGATTGATAGCTTGTTGAAGGGCAAAGCCATATTTGATGGAAGAAACTTATTTGAAGTAAAATATATTACCGATATGGGCTATCATTACGAAAGCATTGGACGCCACTAAACAAACTTTTATGTCTAAAAAACGTGTTTTAATTACCGGCGCAGCCGGATTTTTAGGTTCACATTTATGTGATCGTTTTATTAAAGAAGGGTTTAAAGTGGTAGGGATGGACAACCTAATTACGGGCGACCTCCGCAATATTGATCACCTCTTTAAATTGGAAGATTTTGAATTTTATCATCACGATGTATCTAAATTCATTCATGTTCCTGGGCCCATTGATTATATTTTACATTTTGCCTCTCCAGCAAGCCCCATTGATTATTTAAAGATTCCTATTCAAACTTTAAAAGTGGGTGCATTAGGAACACATAATTGTTTGGGATTAGCCAAAGCAAAAGGAGCCAGGATGTTGGTGGCTTCTACCAGTGAAGTATATGGAGATCCAATGGTTCATCCTCAAACGGAAGAATATTGGGGTAATGTAAATCCGGTTGGACCTAGAGGGGTATACGATGAAGCCAAGCGTTTCATGGAATCAATCACTAGAGCTTACTATACTTTCCACGGTGTTGAAACACGTATCGTACGTATTTTCAATACTTATGGTCCTAGAATGCGACTGAATGATGGTCGTGCACTACCTGCATTTATTGGACAAGCATTGCGTGGGGAAGACTTAACAGTGTTTGGAGATGGTAGCCAAACTCGTTCATTCTGCTATGTAGACGATTTAATTGAAGGTATTTATCGTTTGTTAATGAGCGATTATACTATGCCAGTTAATATTGGTAATCCACATGAAATAACCTTAAAAGATTTTGCAGAAGAAGTATTAAAACTAACTGGCTCTTCCGTTAAAATTATTTACAAAGAATTACCGGTAGATGATCCTAAACAAAGAAAGCCAGATATTTCTAAAGCGAAATCTATTCTAGGTTGGGAGCCCAAAGTTGAGCGGGCAGAAGGGTTGGCCAAGACCTATGAATATTTTAAATCTTTGCCAAAAGAAGAATGGTCTAAACAGCCCAAAGAATTTTATACCGGAAAATAATTATTAGCATTTTTATATGAAGCCAATTATTGTAGTTACTGGAAAGAATGGACAACTTGGATGGGAACTGCAACAATTGGCTTCTTCATTTGATGATCAATTTGAATTTGTTTTTACAGATAGAACTCAATTAGATTTATCCGACCCTTCAACGATTCGTCCATTCTTTGAAGCAACCAAGCCACAATATTTTATTAATTGTGCTGCTTATACCGCGGTAGATAAAGCAGAATCCGATCAAGAAGCTGCAATGACGATTAATGCAACAGTGGTAGGGGAGATTGCTGCTTGTTGCTTATCGTTTAACTGTAAGCTTATTACTGTTTCTACCGATTATGTTTTTAATGGTAACGGTACATCGCCTTACCAAGTTGATACCCCTACCGATCCTGTCAATTATTATGGAGCTTCTAAAGCCATTGGAGAGCAATTGGCTTTAACCAATAATCCTTCATCTATTATTATTCGCACATCTTGGGTGTATAGTGCACATGGAAATAATTTTGTGAAAACCATGTTGCGCTTAATGAAAGAGCGCCCTGAAATAAAAGTGGTGAATGACCAAGAAGGATGTCCTACTTATGCCGCTGACTTAGCTGAAGCTATTATGCAAATTGTGGCATCTCATTTAAATGGAAACAATGCTGCTGGCATTTTTCATTACAGCAATGCAGGAGCCATCAACTGGTTTCAATTTGCTCAAGCTATACAAGAAGAAGCAGGGCTATCTTGTTCAGTATTACCTATCCCTTCATCGGCGTTCCCAACGCCAGCTAAGCGACCTGCATATTCAGTCATGCATATTCAAGAGATAGCCACTGTTTTTGGAGTGGAATTAAAACCTTGGAGAGAGAGCTTGAAGCAATGTTTGAAAAAACTTTAATGAGAAATTTTAGCAATTTATAACTCGAGTTTCAATCCTTGTTTTGCAATTTTGAAACCTGCCTTCAATATATTTTGGCTTTCTTCACTTTTAATGTTCAATAGAGGATTTGTATGGTTAAAATGTATGAAATGAATTTTCTGTTTGTCCTTGAGTGGCATCAATTTAAATCGCTCCATACTTTCTATAACAAATGGATGAGGGATTTCACTAATGGGGCGATTATTGATTTCAGCAGCATCAAAAAAAGTGGCATCAATTAACGCAAAGTCTACTTGTTTAATTAATGTATTAATATCTTGATTCCATTTTTCCCATTTATCTATATCAGGAATAAACAACAATTGTTTAGAAGGCCCTTTGATGAGATAACCTACAGTTTCAGAGTATTCATCGCGGTGTGGCACTAGTAAAGGGGTAACAGAAATACTATCGTCTAAACGGATGGCTTGATTATCAGATAATATTTGAATCTGTATATTTTGTTGACTCACCAATTGACTCCAAGGACCATTTTGTTCTAGGAATGATTTTAATTTTGGCATTGCATAAACAGACAATTGTTTTGCACTCAATGCTTCTTTTCCCAAGTACATCAGTCCGGTATAATGGCCAATATGTGCATGAGTTAAAAATATTCCGTTGGGTATGTCTGTAGCTGTTTTACTGTATTCCTTTAAGATCCTCAATTGCTTGCTGATATCGGGAGTGGCTTCAAATAAATAGCTGATTTTTTTAGTGGAATCATATAGGCCCAACGAAACAACTTGCCTTGAATGATCTGGTTGATTAAAAAGGTTTTTACAACAATCTTTTGTACAGCCAATTTGTGGGGATCCCGCATCTTGAGTAGTTCCTAAGACGATAATACTAGGCTGTGCTTGTGTAAAATACGCTGAAAAAATAGTGAGTAGGAGCAGACATAATCTCATAGGATAAAGATATAAGAATAGGGTGGTTCTTATTGGATTGTCCAAGAAAGTTGAAAACTCCTAATTTTTTAAAATTTAGGAATTATTATGAATATTCAATTGGAAAATCTCCAATTAACTCCTAATTTAGTAGAAATTAGGAGTTGTTATGAAAAAGCCAGAAAAAGTGCCTATTGTGTCCAAGAATTTCGATTATGCTGGATTTCTTGAGAGTTTGAGTGGAGATCAGTTCAGGCTTTTGTTTGAACTCAACGATACAAAATACTATTACTATGATAAATGGAAGTATTTGGCTGCTGATTGGGGTATAAGCCCTCAGAAGCTTTGGTCTGCTGTTAAAACAGCGCGAATTGGGCAGAAATCATTAAATATATCACCAGCCTTAGGCTTTAGTTTCAAAATAAATATCCCTGCAGTTGTACAAGCGTATTTGCACTCATTTGATTTGAACTTAGGAGGCAATCTCCAAAGTGATACTGTGATTCCTTCAGAAGACAAGGATCGTTATTTGATTAGTTCACTGATGGAAGAAGCAATTGCTTCTAGCCAGTTAGAAGGCGCTGCAACTACCCGAAAAGTAGCTAAAGAAATGTTGGAGAACAACCGAAAGCCTCGTAACCAATCTGAACAAATGATTTTGAATAATTACGAGGTGATGAAGTGGATTGTAGCAAATAAAGAGGAGCCTTTTACGATTGAAAGAATTAAAACAATTCAAGCGATTATTACAAAAGATACTATTCATGAAGATGAACCTGGGGCATTTAGAACCACTGATGATATTAATGTTGTAGATGTTCAAACAGGAGCAATATTATATACTCCTCCTGTAGCAAAGCAATTAGATAATCTTATGCATGCCCTCTGCCAATTCACAAATGATGAATTAAAATTTTCTTTTTTTCTTCATCCGATTGCCAGAGGTATCATTAGTCATTTCTTGATGGGGTATATTCACCCATTCCCAGACGGAAATGGAAGAACTGCTAGGGCTCTTTTTTATTGGTACTTGTTAAAACATGGGTATTGGTTAATTGAGTACATGTCTGTTTCGCGAATCATTTTGAATTCCAAAGCTCAATATGCCAAGGCATATTTACATACAGAACAAGATGACAATGATTTAACTTATTTTATTATCTACAATCTTAAATGTATTGACAAAGCCTTGGTTGAACTAAGGCAATATATAAAGAGAAAAACAGCAGAAAAACAAAATGCCTTAACCCTGCTCAGGCACACAAGTTTTAATGAACGTCAGGTTATTATTTTGCAGGAACTTATGGTAGACTCAACATTGATTTTCACAGTACAGCAAGTACAAAATAAGTTTGGTGTTAGTAATCAAACAGCAAGAAATGATTTAAATGGTCTTGCGGAACAAGGCATATTTGAAGAACGGAGATCAGGACACAGGATACAATTTTTGCCGAAACCAGACTTTATGAAAAAGATTATGAAGAAATAGGCGAGAAGGTAAATTGTAGGTTCTTTTCTAAGTTGAATTGCCTTCGGCCTTGCCCTAGATTAGCTTCGCTGATCCAACCCCGCTTTGCATTACCCAAGAAACCACGCACCACGTAAACGGATTGCCTTCGGCCATCCTTCCCGCTTTGCATTACCCAAGAAACCACGCACCACGTAAACGGATTGCCTTCGGCCATCCTTCCCACTTTGCATTACCCAAACGCCTCTCGTTGCCTTCGGCAACTTGGCTGTTTTGTTTAGTCACTTAGGCGAATAAATTCGCCACATTCCTAAAACAAAACAGCCACTCGCTGCGCGAGTGGCGTTTGTTGCCCGACCTGGATTCGAACCAAGACATACTGAACCAAAATCAGTTGTACTACCCTTATACTATCAGGCAATCCGACCCATTCTTTTGGAATGGGCTGCAAAAATAGGACTAGGAGTCAATTGTTCCAAATTTTTTAATTCGAAATTTCTCATTTTCTTTCGAAATCACTGCTATCATTAGCTAGCAGACTCCCTGTCTTTCAATTCTTTAATCTTATCCAATGCCCCTGCTACCACATCACACATGATGGTGTACAATGCGCCTGGTTTATAATTGGCATATATATGCTCCAATGCCAAATTTTCATTCGCTATAACAGTTTGAGGAATATTTGGGTTCACTGAATTCACCCCTTCCTGTAATAAAGCAATGATTTCTTCTGCGGTTCTACCTCTTAAATTTTTATCGCAACGAATAATAATTTCGTCAAAATAAGCGGCGGATATGCTCCCCAATTCGCGAATATCTTCGTCTCTTCTGTCACCTGTTCCGCTGATGACGCCCACTTTATAGGGGTAGTCTAATTGCTCTACAAATTGACAGAGTAATTTTAGGCCATGAGGATTATGAGCGAAATCTGCCAAGAAAGTAAAATGTTTAAAATGGAAAAAATTCAATCTGCCCGGAGTAGTAATACTGCTTGATATAAAGGTTTGTAAACCAGTTCTAATGTCTTCAATGGTAATGCTCTTAAACAAATAAGTTGCCATTACACTGGGCAAACAGTTGGCAATATTGTGTACTGCTTTACCTTCAAAAGTTAGGGGGATGTCTTTTACATGGCATACCCTGATTTTCCAAGTACCTTTTAATATACTGATGAATCCATTTTCGTATACGGTTGCCAAGCCCCCTTTTTTGCAATGTTCTTGAATGCGTGGGTTATTTTCATCCATACTAAACAGCGCCACATTGCATTTAAGGTCTTTCTTCATGGAATACACCAAATCATCTTCTGCATTTAATACTGCATAACCATGCGGGTAAACTGTTTCAGGCACTACTGCTTTTACGCGGGCCATTTGTTCTACACTATTGATGCCTCCTAAGCCAATATGATCACTAGCTACATTGGTTACGATACCTACATCACAGTGCTCAAACGCCAATCCATTTTTTAGGATGCCCCCTCTTGCACATTCCAGTACGGCAAAATCTACAGTGGGATCCTTTAAAACAAACTGTGCCGAAATAGGACCGGTACAATCCCCCTTCATTAATAATTGATTTTGTATGTATACGCCATCACTGGTTGTATAACCTACTTTTTTACCTGCCGTTTTAGAAATATGTGCTGTTAATCGAGTAGTGGTGGTTTTACCATTTGTACCCGTAATAGCAATGATAGGGATTCTTCCATTACTCCTGTCGGGGAACAACATATCAATTACGGGCTCTGCCACATTTCTGCCTAATCCTTCTGTAGGATCTATATGCATTCTGAAACCTGGTGCAGCATTCACTTCTAGTATGGCGCCTCCGTTTGATGAAACAGGTGTTTGTAAATCTTGCGCCATAATATCAATGCCACAAATATCTAAGCCAATGATTTTGGCAATGCGTTCGCACATCACAATATTTTCTGGATGCACTTCATCGGTCACATCTGTTGATGTGCCGCCAGTAGATAAATTGGCTGTTGTTTTGAGTAGCACCAATTCGCCAACGGGCGGAATCGTTTCAAGTGTGTAGCCCTTTTCATCCAACATTTTCATGGTACTGTCGTCTACGGTAATTTGAGTCAATACTTTCTCATGTCCGTATCCTCTGCGAGGATCTTTATTGGTTTCATCAATTAACCACTGAATAGTATGAATGCCATCCCCAACAACAGAAGCAGGTGTTCTTAATGCTGCACAAATGAACTTATAATTGATCACCAAAATTCTAAAATCAAACCCAGTAATAAATTTTTCTACAATCACCGAGCGACCATATAGTTTGGCACTTTCAAATGCTTTTTCTGCTTGCTCCCAAGTGGTAATATTAGTTGTATTTCCCTTACCATGATTGCCATCAATGGGTTTAATCACCAATGGATAGCCAAATTTTTCAACTGCTTCTTCTAATCCTGCAATGGTTCTAACAACAGTCCCTCTTGGAACAGGAATTTCAGCAGCCCCTAATAAATTTTTAGTTTCTTCTTTATCACAAGCAATATCCACTGCAATATTTCCTGTAGTAGAAGCAATTGTTGCGCGAATTCTTTTTTGATTTACGCCATAACCCAGTTGTACTAAGCTATGTTTGTTCAATCTTAAATGCGGAATACCTCTTTTGGCCGCTTCTTCAACAATACAACCTGTAGAAGGGCCTAAGCGAGTGTCTTCTCTAATTTCTCTTAACTGTTGTATGTCTTCGCTTAAATCATAAACAGTGCCTTCTGTTAATGCTTCGGCTATTTTTACAGCAGCTTTTGCTGCATATATACCTGCATCTTCTTCTAAATAACTGATGACTACAAAATATTTTCCTGGCTCGCCGGTTCCTCTGGTTCTTCCAAATCCGGTATTCATTCCAGCCAATGTTTGTAATTCTAGTGCAATATGCTCAATCACATGCCCCATCCAAGTGCCTTCTGCTACTCGTTGAAAAAAACCTCCAGGTTGTCCTACACTACAACGATGCGCATACATGCTAGGAAATAAAGCAGCTAAGCGATCGCCAAACCCTTCAATAGTATTGGTGGGTCTTTGCTCCATTTCTTGCAAATCCAATTTCATTTGAATCAGCTTTGTACGACGAATGCTCCAATAATTGGGCCCTCTTAATATTTTTAATTCCTCTATTTTCATATACCATTATTTGGGGAACATTGAATATATTGAATTTTTGTATAAGCGGGGGGAAATCAAAACGCTTATTTTTGTGGAACGATAATAGTAAAGCATGCAAATTCCAAAAGGTAAATTAATCGCCATCGGTGGCGCAGAAGATAAAGGGTCAGATTTAGAGAAAGGGGCGATTTTCAGAAACAACCTTAATTTTTTTGAATTAGGCATATTAAGAAGAATTGTAGCAGAAGCTGGGGGATCAGACGCTAATATAGAGGTAGTTACTACGGCTTCTACCATTCCTTATGAAGTAGGAGAAAATTACTTGGATGCATTTGGTAAAATAGGATGCACCAATGTGCATATCATTCATATCAGAAACAGAGAAGACGCTCAAAAGCCCGAATACATTGAAAGAATTCAACAATGTAATTGTGTTATGTTTAGTGGGGGCAATCAATTAAGATTGACCACTATTTTTGGCGGGACGCGTTTTCTAGATATTATACAAGACAGATATCGAAAGGAAAATTTTGTAATAGCAGGTACTTCTGCTGGTGCAATGGCCATGAGCAGTACCATGATTTATGAAGGCAATGCTACCCGTGCCCATTTAAAAGGGGAAGTAAAAATCACCACTGGTTTGGGTTTTATGGATGGCGTTATTTTTGATTCACATTTTGAAAAAAGAGGGCGATTCGCAAGATTGGCCCAAGCAGTGTCTGCCAATCCCTCTTGCATTGGTATAGGATTGGGAGAAGATACGGGCATGTTAATTACCCAAGGAAATAATATGGAAGCAATCGGGAGCGGTCCAGTGATTATAGTGGATGGGCATGATGTTAAACACAGCAACTTAGCCGATATTCCTGAAGGCAATCCGTTGAGTATCGAAAATTTACATGTTCATTTTTGTGCAAAAGGGAATGGATTTAAAGTGAAAGAAAGAACTTTTGTAGAGTTGATGGGAGAACATACCACGCCTGTTATGACAGATATTTATTAGTAAGTTCGCCATAGTTCAATTAAATTGTACAAAATTACTACCATGAAAAAATGGATGGCACTATCTGTGTTTTTTGCTTCAATATTACTAATGAGTTTTACATTGAATAAAAAGAAAAAAGTAGTCTTTTTTGGAGATTCTATTACACAAATGGGTGCAGGTGCTGGTGGATATATACGTTTGATGGAAGACATTATAAAGTCGGAAAATAAATCGGATGAATTTGAATTGGTGGGTGCGGGAATTAGTGGTAATAAAGTAACTGATTTGTACTTGCGTTTAGACAAAGACGTATTAAGCAAACACCCCGATATTGTAGTCATTTATGTTGGCATTAATGATGTATGGCATAAGCGCTTAGCCGCTACTGGTACTGACTACGTAAAATTTGGCGAGTTCTTTGATGTGATAGTAAAAAAATTACAGGCTGCAAAAATTAAAGTACTAGTGTGTACGCCTTCTGTAATTGGAGAAAGAAAAGACAATTCCAATGAGCAAGATGGCGAATTAAATATGTACAGTAATTGGTTGCGCTACTATGCCAAAACTAATCAATTGCCTTGTATAGATTTAAGAACCGAATTTCAAAATTACCTAATAGCAAACAACCCTTCCAATGAAGAGAAAGGGTTGTTGACTTCAGACCGTGTGCATTTAAATGCAAAAGGCAATCAGTTTGTTGCAGAGACTATGTGGAAAACACTAAAAGACCTTAAATAACTTTTAGTAAGAAATAGTTTTTCTTTCCTTTTTGTACCAAAATATATTTGTCTTGCAGCAAGTCTTGGGTGGTAACCCCAGTTTTATCTGCAGTCAATTTTTCTTTATTAATGGCTACACCTCCAGCTGCTAATAATTTTTTAGCTTCACCTTTGCTGGGAGTTATTCCTGTGTCTGCCAATAAATTAATTAAGTCATATCCTTCGTTTATTTGAGCGCGGGATACTTCTGCCGTAGGAACACCTTCCATCACTTGCAATAATTGTTTTTCATTAAGCGAAGTCAATAATTCAGTAGAAGCATTACCAAATAAAATTTCTGATGCTTTTACTGCAAATTCATAATCTTCTTTACTGTGCACAAAACAAGTAATTTCTTCTGCTAGTTTTTTCTGTAATGCTCTTGCATGAGGTGCGGTAGCATGGTCTGCAATTAATTGGTCTATCTGTTCCTTAGGCAATAGTGTAAAGATTTTAATCCATTTGGTGGCGTCTTCGTCACTTGCATTTAACCAGAATTGGTAAAATTGATAAGGGGATGTTTTTTCTGGATCTAACCAAACATTGCCTCTTTCTGTTTTTCCGAACTTGCCACCATCTGCTTTTGTAAGCAATGGGCAGGTGAATGCAAATGCTTCTCCGCCTGCCTTTCTTCTAATAATCTCTGTGCCGGTTACAATATTCCCCCATTGGTCACTACCGCCCATTTGCAATTTGCAATTTTTGTTTTGGTACAACCAGTAGAAATCATAACCCTGAATTAATTGATAAGTAAACTCCGTAAAACTCATGCCTGTATTGCCATCTAGTCGCTTACGAACACTGTCTTTACTCATCATATAATTGACCGTGATATGTTTACCTACATCTCTTATAAAATGTAAAAAACTAAAATCTTTAAACCAGTCATAGTTGTTGACCATTTCCGCTTTATTAGGAGCTTCTCCGGTAAAGTCTAAGAATTTACTCAATTGTTTTTTGATGCCTGCCAAATTGTGTTGCAAAGTTTCTTCACTCAATAAATTCCGCTCTTCACTTTTAAAGCTAGGATCTCCAATCATTCCAGTTGCTCCTCCTACCAATGCATAAGGCTTATGTCCTGCTTTTTGTAAATGAACCAATAATAAAATAGGGACCAGGCTTCCAATATGTAAACTATCTGATGTTGGGTCAAAACCAATATAGCCCGACACCATTTCTTTGTTTAGTAACTCCTCTGTACCTGGCATGATGTCTTGGAGCATTCCCCTCCAACGTAATTCCTCAACTAAATTCATTGCTTGCAAATTTGAGTGGCAAATGTACAAAAGTTACCCGCATGGAATCATTGCCTTAATTTTGTTGTGTAAATAAGTACTTATGTTAAAAGTTGGCGACGGCACACGTTCATTGAATTTTTTTATTGATACGATTTTGTTGACCATTTTAGCAATGCTACTTTTTCGGTGGTATAATTTTTATGTACTTTATTGGCGCTATACGCCTTTGCATTTCGGTTGGTTCTTTTTTCCTACTATGTTTGGGTATTATAGTTTTTTCGAATTGATTTTTGCTAAAACACCTGGTAAATGGTTCACTCATTCTAGGGTTGTTGCGAAAAACGGGAAGAAAGCCGCTTGGTTCATGATTTTACTAAGAAGTATGATGAGGCTAACCATTGTTGACCTTTTTTTTGGTCCTTTTTTAGGTGGTCCCTTACATGATTTTGCTAGTTCAACAACCGTTGTTCAAGATCCTACACATTAATTGATTTCGCAAATCGCAACAACTGCGCTGCCCATTTGTAGTAGTTTTGCATCTAATTTGAAAGTATTGTTATGGCTAAGATTGGCATTAATATAGCAACTGGTAGTTTGCAACAGGCAGAAGTAATTGTGGGGATTGATTTAGGTACTACCAATAGCTTAGTGGCTATAATCCACCCGGAAAATAAACAACCTGTAGCATTGAGAGAATTCAATAGTAGTAGTTTAGTGCCCAGTGTAGTGCACTTTGATGCGTTTGGAAATGCCGAAGTAGGGGAACAAGCTAAATTGTACTTAGAGTCTGATCCATCCAATACCATTTTTAGTGCCAAGCGCTTGATGGGTAAGAGTTACAAAGACGTAAAAGAAAACGCAGGGTTTTTCACCTACAAAGTGATTGACGACGATACCGATAGTTTAGTGAAAGTGCAAATTGGGGATCGTTTTTATTCGCCCATTGAACTCAGTTCTTTTATTTTGAAAGAGCTAAAATCAAGGGCCGAACATATTTTGAAAACACCTGTCACTAAAGCGGTGATTACAGTTCCTGCATATTTTAATGATGCGCAAAGACAAGCCACTAGAGATGCGGGTAAGTTAGCAGGATTAGATGTACTCCGCATTGTAAACGAGCCTACTGCTGCTAGTTTGGCATATGGTTTAGGGTTGAATAAAGAAGAAGAAAAAACTATTGCAGTGTATGATTTAGGTGGGGGAACTTTTGATGTATCTATTTTAAAGATCACTAATGGAATTTTTGAAGTACTTAGTACCAATGGTGATACTTATTTAGGTGGAGACGATTTTGATAGAGCCATTATGGAGTTTTGGTTGAATCAAATTGGGGTTTCTTTTAATGCTGTTCAAAATGATAAGGCAGTTTTGCAATCGCTCCGTTTATTAGCAGAAGAAGCTAAAAAAACCTTGAGTAACTCGGATGAGTTTAAAGCAGATTGGAGTGGATATAGCGTTGCAATAACTAGAGCAGAACTAGAACAATGCTTACTTCCTTTAGTTATAAAAACCATTGATTGTTGTTGTAAAGCCTTAGCTGATGCAGGTTTGCAGGTTACAGATATTGACTCTGTAATTATGGTTGGGGGTAGCACACGTGTTCCTTTAGTAAAAGAAAAAGTAAGTGCTTATTTTAATAGACCCGTGAATGATTCGGTAAATCCTGATGAAGTAGTGGCTATTGGTGCAGCAGTGCAAGCAGATATTTTAGCGGGTAATAATAAAGACTTTTTATTATTAGATATTACACCACTTAGTTTAGGTATTGAAACCATGGGTGGGTTAATGGATGTGCTGATTCCTAGAAACGCTAAAATTCCCAATAGGGCTTCAAGGCAGTACACTACTCAAAAAGATGGTCAGGGTTCTATGCGTATTGCCGTTTTTCAAGGTGAGCGAGATTTAGTTCAACACAATAGAAAATTAGCTGAATTTAATTTTAAAGGCATACCAGGTATGCCTGCAGGTATGCCCAAAGTGGAAGTAAGCTTTCTGATTAATGCAGATGGCATTTTATCGGTAACTGCCAAAGAATTGAGAAGTGGTATAGAGCAAACTATTGAAGTGAAGCCCCAGTATGGATTAACTGATGCTGAAGTAGAGCAAATGCTCATGGATAGTATTACCCATGCCAAAGATGATATGCTTACTCGTGCATTGGTTGAAGCTAGAACCGAAGCGGAGCAAATTCTTTCTGTGACCGAAAAGTTTATTGCAAAGAATGCTTTATTGCTGACCAAAGAAGAAATGATAACTACAGCGGCTGCCATGCAAAATCTCCAAATGGCTTTAACCATGAATGATAAAAATTTGATTCAAACTAAAATAGAAGAGTTGAACGAAATCAGCAGACCATTTGCAGAAAGAGCCATGGATCAGGCAGTTAGTGGGGCATTAAAAGGGAAACAAATTTAGAAATAGCTCATTTAAGTAATTATATGTTTACTGGAATTATAGAACAATTGGGTGTAGTGAAGTCAATTGCACAAAATGGATCCAATATTACTTATACAATTAGTGCAGCAATGGCTTCTGAATTAAAAGTAGACCAGAGTTTGGCCCATGATGGGGTTTGCTTAACAGTGGAACAAATCAATGGCAATCAATACCAGGTTACTGCTATTGAAGAAACCATTCGTAAAACCAATTTATTGGAGTGGGTTGTTGGTAAAAAAATTAATCTGGAAAGATGTATGCAAATGAATGGCCGTTTAGATGGTCATATTGTTCAAGGGCATGTAGACTGTACTGCCGTTTGTATTGCAGCCGAAACTTTAGCGGGTAGTTGGGAATTCCGATTCGAGTTTGATCCTGCATTTGCTGCTTTAATCATAGAAAAGGGTTCTGTTGCAGTAAATGGCACTAGCCTAACTTGTTTTAATGTGAGCGAGTCTGCTTTCACGGTGGCTATAATCCCCTATACCTATGCAAATACCGGTATTCACCAGATTAAAATAGGAGATAGGGTTAATATTGAGTTTGATATATTGGGTAAATATGTTCAAAGAACAATTGCACTAAAAAATGCATAATTATTTTGTCAATTAATTTAGGCTGCTTATCTTCGCCGCCTAAAAATAACCTGAGGAGGTATATAAGCTATGTTAATTATCGATTCTAAAGACTGCGAAAACATCGACAAGGCACTTAAAAAGTACAAGAAGAAATTCGAAAAAAGTAAGACTTTGTTACAGTTGAGAGAGCGTCAAGCATTTACCAAACCGTCTGTTGTACGTCGTGGTCAAGTGTTGAAAGCTATCTACAAGCAGCAGATCGCCAGCGGAAAGATTGAGGGATAATTTTTTCCCATTCATCATACGATTAAGTAGTCTAGATTCGTTGTAATCTTGACTACTTTTTTTATGCCCATATACCAATACCCTCAATTGCAAGAATTTTTAAACCATTTAAGGTTTGAAAGAAGGTATTCTGAGCATACCCTCATTGCCTATCAAAACGATTTAGAGCAGTTTGCGCAATATTTAATTAGCCAGTTTGATGGCCCAGCTTTGGGTACAGTAACGGCTACTTTTATTCGATCTTGGTTAGCTGAACTCAAAGAAGACAAGATCAGTTCTAGAACGATTAATAGAAAAATATCTTCTCTTAAATCTTTTTTTAAATACTGTTTAAAAACAGAAGCGATTAAGCAAAGCCCAATGGGATCCATTGTTTCTCCTAGAACCAGCAAGCGTTTGCCGGTGTATGTAGAAAAAAAAGACATGGAACAATTGTTTGCCTATTTGCCTTTTTCAGATGACTGGAAGGGGAGAACAGAACGACTGGTGCTTTTGCTTTTTTACAGCACTGGTATGCGCTTGAGTGAGTTGATTCATTTGAAACATTCTCAAATTGATCCGGCAAATGGGCAGTTGAAAGTGTTGGGTAAAGGAAATAAAGAACGAATTCTACCTATTGCTCCGCCATTGATGGAACAATTAGTTGCCTATAAAAATGAACGGCCTGTTGAATGGGTGTCTGTGCCACAGCTTTTTATTACTGAAAAAGGGCTGCCTTTACAGCCTCGATCTGTATACAGTTTTGTGAATGCGCGGTTAAAAGAAATTACCACTATTGAAAAGAAAAGTCCGCATGTATTGCGCCATAGTTTTGCCACTCATTTAATGAATAATGGGGCAGATATTAACGCGGTAAAAGAGTTATTAGGCCATAGTAGTTTGGCTGCTACGCAGGTTTACACGCATAATTCTATTGAACAATTAAAAGCAGTGTATAAAAAAGCCCATCCGAAAGCATAGACTGTTAAATCGGGGCAAAAAAAGCACTTATTTATTGTTTTTTCTCTTAAATATTATTAACTTAATGGTCTTGTTGAAGTAGTTGATATTTCTTTAACAAGTA
Organism: uncultured Sediminibacterium sp.; assembly: GCA_964612195.1. Lineage (GTDB taxonomy): Bacteria > Bacteroidota > Bacteroidia > Chitinophagales > Chitinophagaceae > Sediminibacterium. The sequence goes on along the minus strand of CAZTDV010000046.1, from coordinate 569 downwards.
GTTCTTTTTAATTAATTGTTTCACCGATTAAATGTTTAACACCATGAACGTTAACATTCAAACAGTCCACTTTGATGCAGATGAAAAACTAGTTGAGTTCGTAAACAAAAAATTGGCCAAGTTGCCTACGTTTCACGACAAGATTCTTAAAGTGGATGTTTTCTTGAAATTGGACAATGTGGTTCACAACATCAAAGACAAAGTAGTTGAAATTAAAGTGCATGTTCCCAAACATGAATTTTTTACAAAAGCCTCTTCTAAGTCGTTTGAAGAGTCATTTGAAAGTGCGTTGGAAGCACTGATTAATCAAATTAAACGCAAAAAAGAAAAATTAGCCGCCTAATCAAAGGCTCCCACCGGGAGCCTTTTTTATTTGAAACCCTTGAAAACGCTGCATTTTAGGCGTTTTTTTTTATTGTTGATAAATTCTCTTCAATTTCATTGAAAAAAATCATTTCAAAATTTTGCCAAATAAAGAATTCCATTACCTTTGCCATCCCAAAAAATAGGGAAGTTCTTTGTTTGCCGAAGTAGCTCAGTTGGTAGAGCAGCTGATTTGTAATCAGCAG
>CAZTDV010000045.1:0-26891 GCA_964612195.1 uncultured Sediminibacterium sp. | reverse complement strand
ATCATATTAAAGGGGTGGTTTCAATAAAAGACTTGTTTACTGCAGATGAAAATGCAACCATTTTCTCCATCATGCGGTCAGCTATGTATGTGCCTGAAAACAACTCTGCATACCAGGTTTTAGAAAAATTTAAGCAGACCAAAATACACCAATGTTTTATTGTGGATGAATATGGTAGTGTTCAAGGACTAATGACTTTAAATGATATTTTAGAAGCTATAGTAGGAGATATACCTCAAGAAGAGGACGAAGATTATGAAATTATTGAACGCGCTGATGGCTCTTATTTAATTGATGCGCAGATTCCATTTTATGATTTCCTAAGCAAATTTGATAAAACAGAGTGGATGGAGAAGTGGGAGCAAGACTTTAATACGCTAGCTGGTTTTATCATTCATCATTTAGAAAGAATACCTAAAACTGGAGAGACGCTAGAATGGGAATCGTTTACTTTCGAAATAGTAGACATGGACAACCATCGTATTGACAAAGTGTTGGTTACAACAACAGAAGCTTTATCAAGCGAGGATTAAAAACTAAAACTGGTTGTTTTATTGGGGTAATCTAATTTGTAACTTCTTTGATTCCCTTTGCTTTTCACATGAAATAAGTTGATCTGGCTGGTCTCGAAATCATGTAAAATGGAACAATTAATATCTACGGCATTCATTTCTTTTATATCGGTTACTTCAAAATAAGACCAAGTACTCTCCTTAATGATCTCGTAGCCTATATAATTGAATTTAACGGCTTTCCCATTGATCTTCAGTTGTAGCTTCTGACCGATATATTGACTAATTTTTTGATCAATAAGGGCTTTATTGTTGGGCTTGATGATATCAATTGTGGTAGTACTTTGCTTTTGAAGCGTCTTCTCCAAATCATCTGTGAATATTCTAATACTTATTTCAGCTGTTGCGTCCTTTGGATTATGCTCAATTTCGATTACAGACACAAAAAAAGGGTGCAAGATTGCTATACTTGCACTGATTAACCATTGAGCGAATATTGTTGCCATTAAAACAATTTATTTACTGCAAATGTCGGTTTTAATTTAAATTGCTGCTATGAATGATTTTGGGCTTTTTTTTCAGATGGGCTATGAGCATATAGCAGACTTGAAGGGAATTGATCATATTATGTTTGTGGCAGCGCTTTGTATTCGTTATCAATTTGCAGATTGGAAGAAATTATTGTGGTTAGTTACCGCATTTACCATTGGCCATTCTATAACCCTGGCATTAAGTGTTTTCAATATCTTAAATTATTCTACCAGTTGGATTGAGTTTTTGATTCCGGTAACTATTGTTATAACAGCAATCAGTAATGTGTTTGTAAAGAAGTTTGTTTACAAAGCCAAATTTCCTTTAATTTATTTCTTTGCCCTTTTTTTTGGTCTTATACATGGATTAGGATTTAGCAATTACCTCAAAAGCTTATTGAGTAAGGGGGAAAATATTGTTCCTGAACTATTGGCATTTAATCTTGGTTTAGAAGCCGGTCAGCTCTTGATTGTATTATCCATTTTGTTTATTTCACTTATATTCGTATATCTTTTTAAAGTTAATAGAAGAGAATATATCCTTTATATCTCAGGAGGTATTTTTGCAATTGCACTTCAAATGGCTTTGGAAAGAATTCCATTTTAATAAATCAACACTATTATGAAGAAAATTACGGTGTTATTTTTTGCATCTGTACTCGCTTTAAGCAGTCAGGCGCAGAACATCATGAACAACCCCACTTCTAATCACGGTAACAAATTTGAGCAATTAGGTACTATTTTGCCTACGCCCAATGAATACCGAACTGCAAGTGGTGCTCCTGGTCCTAAGTATTGGCAACAAAGAGCCGACTATGTTATCAAAGCAGAGTTAGACGAAGCCAATCTTAAATTAAAGGGAACAGAAACAGTCACTTATTTTAACAATTCCCCTGATGTGTTAACCTATTTATGGTTACAGTTAGACGAGAATGAGCACAGCAGTAAGAATAATGCGAACTATCAAGATGCATCTTCTATGCCACGCCAATTAACAACTGCTGCTTTAGACAATATGGCTGCAGCAAAAACAGACAATGGCAATGGTCATATCATTTCATCTTTAACAGATGCTGCTGGTAAATCTTTGAAGTATACGATTAACCGCACAATGATGCGAATTGATTTACCAAGTCCTTTAAAGCCTGGCCAAAAATTCGTTTTTAATGTAGCATGGAGTTATAAAGTAACCAATCGTATGACCGTTGGTGGAAGAGGTGGATATGAAACCTTAGAAGACGGGAATAATTTATTCACTATGGCACAGTGGTTCCCACGTTTATGTGTGTATAGTGATTTTCAAGGATGGCAAAATCAGCAGTTTACAGGCAGAGGAGAATTTGCTTTAGCATTTGGTAACTACGATGTAACACTAACAGTACCAGCTGACCATATCGTATTAAGTACAGGCGTTTGTCAAAACTATGCTCAGGTGTTAACACCTGCTCAAATGGTTAGATGGAATCAAGCCCAAACTGCAAAAGAACCTGTTGAAATTGCTACTTTAGCTGAAGCCAATAGCAAAGAGAACACAAAGAGCACGCAGAAAAAAACTTGGGTGTACAAAGCAGAAAACGTTCGTGATTTTGCTTGGACAACGAGCCGCAGGTATATCTGGGATGCAATGCCAGTATATGTAGAAGGAAAGAAGATTATGTGTATGAGTGGCTATCCTAAAGAAGCATATGGCTTATATAGAAAATATTCTACTAAGGTAGTTGCACACACTATCAAATCTTATTCTAAGTTTTCTATTCCATATCCTTACCCAGTAGCTCAAAGTATTGAAGCTTCTAATGGTATGGAATACCCAATGATTTGTTTTAACAATGGTAGAACCAATAAAGATGGGTCTTACAGTGAGCAAACCAAAGTAGGTATGATTGGCGTAATTGTTCACGAAGTAGGGCATAATTTTTTCCCTATGATTGTGAACAGCGATGAGCGTCAATGGAGTTGGATGGATGAGGGTATTAATAGCTTTGTTCAATATTTAACAGAAGAATTATTCGATAATAAATATCCATCAAGAGGTGGCCCAGCTTGGGGAATCGCAGGTTATATGCGTTTGCCAAAAGAGCAGTTAGAGCCTATTATGACCAATAGTGAAAACATTGTTCTCTTTGGACCTAATGCGTATACTAAGCCAGCAACAGGGTTGAATATACTTCGCGAAACCATTATGGGCCGTGAATTATTTGATTATGCTTTTAAAGAGTATGCTAGAAGATGGGCATTCAAACATCCTACACCAGCAGACCTATTCAGAACTATGGAAGATGCCAGTGCAGAAGATTTGGATTGGTTCTGGAGAGGATGGTTCTATGGAATTGATCCAGTAGATATTGCCATTGATACGGTTAAACATGCAGTGATGAATCCAGATGCAGTTCCAACTACACCACAAGCATCAACACAAACGATGTCTTTAGCAAGACCTTTGTTTAGTGGACCTGCTGCTTTTGACGATATTTCTAAGCAAAGAAATAGAAACGATAAGAGCATTGTTTTCCAAACGGATGTAGATACCAGTTTAAGAGATTTTTATTGGAGATATACAAGAGGGATAGAGCCTTATGATTCAACTGTTAAATTCTCTTTTCCTACACCAACAGCACCAACAGCATTAACAGAAGAAGAGAAAAACAAATACAAGAATGTAAATTTGTATGAAGTTACTTTTTCTAATAAGGGTGGATTAGTAATGCCGATTATTGTAGAGTTCACTTTTGAAGACGGAACCACTGAAACAGAAAGAATCCCTGCTCAAATTTGGAGAAAGAATGAACAAAAAGTAACCAAACTCTTTATGACTACTAAAAAAGCAAAAGGCATTAAAGTAGATCCAATGAGAGAGACAGCAGATATTAATGAAGGGAATAATAGCTGGCCTAAGAATGGCGTTGCACCAGAGCCAAGCAAGTTCAGCTTATTCAAAGGAGCTGCAGGTAGAGCTCGTGGAGCATCATTTGGCGTAAATCCTATGCAAAATGCTATGCAGAAAGCCAATAAGTAATTGATTAAATAGATAAATGAATGCCACCTGTTTAAATACGGGTGGCATTTTGTATTTTAGCCATCCTTATGCTTTTGACTAAACAAACTATTATGAAAAAAATTGTTTTTGTTCTTTATGTTTCATTGGTATCCATGGTTGCACATGCACAAAATATCATGAACAATCCAACTTCCAATCATGGAAACAAGTTTGAACAGTTAGGTACCATTTTGCCTACTCCCAATGAGTATAGAACAGCCAGCGGGGCGCCTGGTCCAAAATATTGGCAGCAAAGGGCCGACTATGTAATAAAGGCAGAATTGGATGAAGCCAAATTGTTATTAAAAGGAACGGAAACCATCACTTATTATAACAATGCGCCTGATATATTAACCTATATATGGCTGCAGTTAGACGAGAATCAACATAGTACAGTGAACAATGCCAATTATCAAGATGCATCAACCCTTGAGAATGCCATTGCAACCAATCAATTAGAAAAATTAGCGGCTGCAAAATCCGACAATGGATATGGCCATAAAATTACTAAGCTAACCGATGCTTTGGGTAAGCCATTGAAGTACATTATTAATAAAACCATGATGCGCATTGACTTGCCAGCTCCTTTAAAGCCTGGTCAAAAATTTGTTTTCAATGTTGCATGGAGTTATAAAATTGCTGATCGAATGACATTCGCTGGAAGAGGTGGATATGAGATGTTAGAAGACGGCAACCATTTATTTACAATGGCCCAATGGTTTCCTCGTTTATGTGTGTATAGCGATTTCCAAGGATGGCAGAATCAACAGTTCTCTGGTAGAGGTGAATTCGCCCTAACATTCGGTAATTATGATGTTACGCTTACTGTACCATCTGATCATATTGTGTTGAGTACAGGCGTTTGTCAAAATTATAGTCAGGTATTAAGCCCAGCACAAATGACTCGCTGGAATCAAGCACAAACAGCAAAAGAACCTATTGAAATTGCAACGCTAGAAGAAGCCAATAAAAGAACAGAAGGAAAAGCTACTTCAACTAAAACTTGGATGTATAAAGCAGAGAATGTTCGCGACTTTGCATGGACTTCTAGCCGAAGATATATTTGGGATGCAATGCCTGTTTATATTGAAGGCAAAAAAGTAATGTGCATGAGTGGCTATCCAAAAGAAGCGTATGGTTTGTATCGTAAATATTCTACTAAAGCAGTAGCACATACCATTAAAACCTATTCTAAATTCTCTATCCCATACCCATATCCAGTAGCACAAAGTATTGAAGCTTCTAATGGTATGGAATACCCAATGATTTGTTTTAATAATGGGAGAACCAATAAAGATGGTTCTTATGCAGAAGCAACTAAGTATGGTATGATTGGTGTCATCATTCACGAAGTTGGACACAATTTCTTTCCTATGATTGTGAACAGTGATGAACGCCAGTGGAGCTGGATGGACGAGGGGTTAAATACTTTTGTTCAATTCTTAACAGAGGAATTATGGGATAATAAGTATCCTACAAGAAGAGGTCCAGCTAGATTAATTACCGATTATATGCGTTTGCCTAAAGATCAGTTAGAACCAATTATGACTAATAGTGACAACATTATTCAGTTTGGTCCAAATGCATATGCAAAGCCTGCCACCGGATTGAATATTTTACGTGAGACTATTATGGGACGCGAATTATTTGATTATGCTTTTAAAGAATACGCAAGAAGATGGGCATTTAAACATCCAACTCCTGCAGATTTATTTAGAACGATGGAAGACGCTAGTGCCGAAGATTTAGATTGGTTTTGGAGGGGTTGGTTTTACAGTATAGAACCTTGTGATATTGCTATTGAAAATGTAAAGCATGCGGTTGTAAATACTACCCCTAATATGGATGCGCCAAGGGCTACTAACCCAATGACACGCGGATTAGACAAACCCTTATTTAGTGGAGCAGCTGCTTTTGATGATATTTCTAAACAAAGAAATAGAAATGATAAAAGTATTATTTTCCAAACAGATGCGGATACTAGTTTAAGAGACTTTTATTGGAGATATACAAGAGGATTGGAAGGGTATGATTCAACCTTTAAATTTCAAGTACAAGCAAATTCTCCAGCATCACCATTATCATCAGAAGATTTAGCCAAATACCAAAACACCCATTTGTATGAAATAACTTTTGCCAATAAAGGTGGATTGGTTATGCCTTTGATTGTAGAATTTACATTTGAAGATGGCACAAAAGAAACAGAAAAAATTCCAGCACAAGTATGGAGAAAGAATGAAAATAAAGTCACTAAACTTTTCATGACTACAAAAAAAGCGGTGTCCATTCAATTAGACCCATTAAAGGAGACAGCAGATATTAATGAGTCGAACAATAAGTGGCCTAATGGAACAGTATCTGAGCCTTCTAAATTTAATATTTTCAAAGCAGGGGCGGGTAGAGGTAGAGGCCAATCTTCAGGCGTTAATCCAATGCAACACGCAATGCAAAAAGGGCAGTAAAAATGAAGAAAGTTTGTTTGAGTTTTTTATTAGGATTGGTCAGTTGCATCATTTATGCAAAAACAGATACCATATCTGTCTACAGCAAAAGCATGAATAAGCTGATTAAAGTAGTGGTTATTCAGCCTGACAAATTGGGGAAGAGTCAAAAGCTTCCTGTAGTTTACTTATTGCACGGGCATGGAGGAAACCATCGTGCATGGTTACAATCGGCTCCCCAATTGGAAGCCAAAGCCAACCAATTGAATATACTATTGGTGATGCCAGATGGCAGCAGAAACAGCTGGTATATGAATAGCCCAATCAATCCTGCAGTGCAATACGAATCCTTCATGATTAAGGAATTAGTGCCTTATATAGATTCAGCGTATTCTACTAATTTAAAAAGAGCCATCACTGGATTAAGTATGGGAGGGCATGGGGCTTTTTATTTGTCTTTTAGAAATAAAGGCGTATTCCGTGCCGCAGGTAGTATATGTGGTGGTGTAGACATACGTCCTTTCCCCAAAAACTGGGAATTAAGTCAATTGTTAGGAGATATTGCTGAACAGCCTGCTAATTGGGAAGCCAACACCGTTATTAATATAGCGGAGAATTTGCAACCTGGTGATTTGCAACTCATTTTTGATTGTGGGTATGGAGATTTTTTTCTAAAAGTAAATAGGGATTTGCACCAGAAGTTATTGCAGAAAAAAATTCCTCATGACTACACAGAAAGACCAGGGGCACATAATTCAGCTTATTGGGGGAGTAGTATAGATGGTCATCTTTTATATTTCAGCAAATTGTTTAATCAGTAATTATAGTCTATGAAGTTTTGGACAATCGTAATAGTAGGATTAATTTTTAGTGGAAATGTATTTGGAGCGCAAACAGATACATTGGCTGTGCCTAGTGCCTCAATGAAGAAAAAAATTCCCACTGTCATCATTTTACCAGAGGGATATACAACTTCAAAGAAATCATTTCCTGTAATTTATTTATTACATGGTGCTGGGGGAAGTTATCGCAATTGGATAACTCGTGTACCACATATTCAACAATTAGCCGACCAAAACCAAGTAATTATTGTTTGCCCTGATGGAGCGGTAACCAGTTGGTATTTTGATAGTCCAATTGATAGCACAGTTAGATATGAAACATTTGTAGCAAAAGAGTTGCCTACCTATATTGACCAACAATACAAAACAATACCAAACAGAAATGGTAGGGTTATTACAGGGTTGAGTATGGGTGGGCATGGTGCACTATTTCTAGGATTTAGACATTCCAATACTTTTAGTGCTGCTGGAAGCATGAGCGGTGCATTACATGTAACCGTTATTAGGCAAGGATATGGAGTAGAAAAAATATTAGGGGATACTGCTGTAAATCGAAAATATTGGAATGACTGGAGTGTGTTAAATGCCATTGAGCAAAAGCCAACTGATTCGTTGTCAATAATTATTGACTGTGGAGTAGAGGATCGTGTATTGCCTATGAATAGGGCGGTTCACGAGAAAATGCAAAAGCTGAATATAGCACATGAATACACAGAGCGACCAGGAAATCATGACTGGAAGTACTGGTCTAATGCCATTGATTACCAAGTACTTTACTTTAGCAAGCATTTTAAAAGAATGCAAAAAAGCTGATTAGGGATTAGAAAATTAATAACCCAATAATCCCTTCAGTGCATCAATTCTAAATTGAATAACTGGCTTCATTTTAGCAGGTGCCCCTTGAAACAAATAGCCAATTGCTAAGATGATTGAAGCGCCAAATTTGAGTAGGTATTCTATTACTTTTAAATAGTATGCTTTAGAACCAATTGATTGCGTCCTTACTTTTTCACCTCTGCCAATTCCACTGGCTACTCTATACATATATTCAGGGGTTAGCTTTTGGGTTTCAACTATATGGTCAACAATAATGTAAGGGTGGTAATAAATGGTTTTCCCTAAAGCTTTCAATTTTAAGAAAAACTCTTTTCCTTCTCCGCCAATTCTTAATGTACCCTTAACGCCTGGTAGTGCGGTATTAAAGCCGTTAACTAGATTAAAATCCTCCCGTTTGATAATCATATTAGACTCTAAAGGGTATTTATTAGGACTAAATACACAAATCTCATTACTGTAGTCGAAATTCCCTACCAACGAAGAAACAAAATGACTCATCCATACAGGTTCTGCTGGTATATACTTTGGAATAATTCTTCCCCCTAAACCTCCAGCATCTGCATGCGATTTAAAAAAATCAATAATTAGAGACAAGTAATTAGGATGCGCAATGGCATCGTCATCCATAAAACAAAGTAGGGGAGCTTTGGCAATAGCAGCCCCAGTATTCCTGGCAAATGAAGCACCTTGATTGGGTTCGTTTAAATAAAAAAAATGGGAATCTGAATGCGTTGCTATAAAATTATTGCAAACAGTTTCTGTATTATCAGAAGAGTTGTTGTTGACTACTATAACTTCATAGCTGTCTTTATTGATTTGCTGATTATACAGACTATCTAATGCCGCTGGTAAATAGAGCGCTCTATTATAAGTACAGATAACGACTGATATTTCCAGCTTGCTATGATTCATCTAGGCAAATATAAAATGGATTCTCGAACTATAGTAGCCCAGTTAAATGCTTTATAAAACGAGGTTGAAGTATCATATAACTTGTTTATGGGTAATTGAATCATGGCGTTTGCAAAAGCATCCCAGTTATAGTCTTCAATTGAAATAAGTTGTTCTTTTAACATAGGTTTACTAAATCCATCACAACTTTTTTTACATGCAATCACCGGTAAACCTGCAACAAGTGCATCCGTAATTTTTGTTTTGACGCCAGTGCCTAAAGTTACTGGACAAATAAAACAGTCCACCCCTTTATAATATAATTGAATATTTTCAACAAAGCCTTTGAAAATAATGGTATTACAATTCAATAGCTGTGCTTCCCAATTGGGTTTAATTTGTACCCCACAAATCAATATTCGATAATTTATATTTGTTTGGTTCAATCTTGGAATTAATTCATTTAAAATAATATATAGGGCGTCTTCATTAGGGATATAATCAAGGGTTCCGTTAAATAAAAATAATTTAGTATCGGCTGAAAGCGAATGGCCCTTCAATATTGTTTCTCTGCTTTCATTTTTTTCTAATTGGCTAAAGGGTTCTTCTATATATGTTCCATAAGGTACTGTATAAGAAATAGTTGCATTAACATTCCAGTGTTCAATAGCAAATAGTCTTTCTTCGTCGGAGATAAAAAAATTTCTATCTGCTTGTTTGAGTACCCACTTTTCATACATTTCATAGAATTTCCATCCCCATCTCCCCATATCTCTGAAACGGTAGGCTTCTAAGTTGGCAGATTTAATAATTAATTTTTTACCAGTTAAAAAACGAAGCAAAATACCTAACCAACCATAATAGCTATGATCAATGATGATGACATCTATTTTTTCTTTCTTGATTAGTTGAATCAATTTAAAGCAATAACAAATATTCAAGAATCCATACCAATGATTAAATAAAAAAGGAAGCAGGTTCAACGATGTTTCGGTTGAAGCGGCTTCCTTATTATCTTTTGATACGGCTAAAACGACTTTAGTTTGTTTAGCTAGTTCTCTATAGTAATCAACAATATATTTTTGTCCTCCCATTAAAGCAGGGAAAACTTTAAATGAAACAATTCCCAATACATTGGGCTTTTTGGAATACATTAAACGGTTTTCGTTTTTTTGAAACCTGTTATTATTGCACCTAGTAAAAGCAACCAGATAATGATAGATGAACCTACTGCTGCTTTAGAGCCAATAGCGTAAGAAGCAGGTTCAAATTTGAACTCAATTGTATGATTTCCTGCAGGGATTTCCATCCCTCTTAACACATAGTTAGTTTGTAAAATAGCGGATTCTTTTCCATCAATATAAGCCTTCCATCCTGCATCATAAAATACTTCACTAAATACAGCAAATTGATTGGAACTAGATTTGTATTGATATTGAGCAGCATCATTTTCGTTATTTAATAATTGAATGCTTGCAGTACTATCAAATTGAATTGGGCCTATTCTAGTTTTGTCCTTTTGATCTAATAATGCGGTTTCTGCAGGATTGAAATCAGATAAGGATTTCATTATTGATGCAGGCCCATCTTTAAATTCAACTGATTTTACCAGCCATGCAGCTCCCAATGCATTGGGGTTTTGCTGAACGGTTGCCTGGCCAGTTTGTGGATCAGGCATAATCAAGTATTTAGTATTCAGCATATTTAAAGATGGCATACAGTTGGGGAACTTATACAACTGATTCTCTATTAAATCTTGGTATATGCTCAACTTAGCAGGGTGGTATCCACCCACCGATTTATGGAAATAAGCGGTCAGAGCGCCACCATTAAATGCATTGGAGATTCCTTGTGTTAAATTTAATACTCTATAGTAAGCTGTATCTTTTAAGATTTCCTGATCTGCAGCAGATGGTGCAAAATTATTCTCATATTCTGCAGCATCTTGGTAATTGTCGGCATTCAGGTATTTACTATTTATGCCAAATACATCAATCATTGCGAAAATGCCTATAACAGCTGTGATGATTATTGGATTAATTTTTTGTTTGATGGCTGCAAATACTGCTGCCCCAGCTACTGCACAGAATAAAAGGGTTCTCAATAAGTCTCCTAATACCAAACTTTTTCTATCTTCTCTTAAGCCATCTACAAATGATTTCACTGGTGCTTCAATTTGTGCACGTTGAGTAGCATCAGGTATTTTACTGATTTGATCCATCAACATTTTATCTCCCGAATTACTAAAGTCTGCGGTTAAATAAACCAATACTGCAACCCCAAAAACAGCAGCAACAACCATTAATCCTTTTTTGTATTTATCCCATAAAATGGTCTTGTTTTCTGCGTTAATAATAGTATTAAGAGACAATGCAGCCAACATACAGAGTAAAAATGTTGGTACCACTAAAATCATGCTAGGGGCTCTAAACTTATCGTAAACAGGCAAGTATTTTAACATGGCAACATTAAAGCCCTCCAAGTATTTACCCCAACTCAACATTAAAGTGAACACAATGGCTGCTCCCATCCAATAAGTATATTTTGTATCTACAATCACCAATCCAATTAGTGCAAGAAAACAAATGATGGCGCCTGTATAAGGAGGCCCAGATGTGCCAACCCCATCAATCCCCCCCCAATAAAACTGCATATAGCCTTGTATTTGCTGGGCTAATTCTTGAGGCATTTGTTGCAATGCAGCAACGGCTTGAGATTTTTCTTGTGCTACTTCTAATTGACTACTGCTTCCTCCATAAAACCGAGGAAACATCATGACCAATGGTTCAGTTTTGTATACACTATAGCTTAATGCATAATCTTTACTTAGTCCTGTTTTAGTAACATTCGTAGTACTGTCTGCTAAAACACTTCCTCCTCTAATCGTTTTTTTAGCATATTCATAGGTAGTAAATAAAGTGACTGCATTCACTAAAATTCCTAATAGGGCCGCCATGATGGCTAAACCTGCAGACTTGCCTAAATGTTTCCAATCTTTCGCTTTAATGCATGAAATGGCAAATGCAGTACTCATAAACAGAATGATTAGAAAACCATAATAAGTAATCTGTAAATGATTCGCTCCTAATAAGAGGGCAGTAAATAGCGCAGTTAAAGCGGTACCTGCAATATATTTTTTATTATAAATCAATATCAATGATCCAATCACTGCTGGTAAATAGGCAATCGCATTCATTTTAGTATCATGCCCTGCTGCCAAAATAATAGGATTATAAGTTGCATAGGTATATGCCAACGCACTAAATATTCCAATATAAGCATTGATGCTCAATACCTGTGTTAAGAAGTAAAAACACAAACATGCCAAGAAGAAAACCCCAACAGGCTTAGGTAAACCTAACAAAATGATATCCCCTAAATAACCAACAGAAACAGGGTTTTCACTGATGCCCGTGATTTGATAAGCTGGCATTCCACCAAACATCCCATTGGTCCAAAGCGGAAAATGACCAGTGCGTTCTTTCGCTTGAAATGAATTTTGTGCCATTCCTTTCCACTGTGTAACATCGTGTTGTTGCAATACTTTTCCTTCTAATGCTGGCTTGCAATAAATAAGGGCAACTAATAAGAAAATCACCACGGCAAGTGCATGTGGCATCAAGGCTTTCCAATTGATCCTGTTCATAGAATTTAAAATATGCAGCAAACCTAATAACTTTATGGTATGAGACCACTTTTATTTGCCACAAGAATGGCTTTTATCTGTAATATGCTATTTATTTTATGTTTAATCATACAAAGGACCTATGATTTTATACCTAGTAAAGACCTGAGTGCTATGGTCGTATTATTGGGGTGGATAGTAGCCCCTATCCAGAATTTGATTGCGAACATTTGGTATGGATTCGTGTTAGTCAGTAAGTCTTCCATACGTTTACCACTATGGATTGCCGTGACTAATATGGTATTACTAATTATCCAATTCATCGTATTAATAATTCTTCCTTAGTGATAAGTAAAATATTAAATGACCGCCCCACTAAACTCTTTTTAGGGATTACCGCCTTTTTTGTTGCCAATGCATTAATTGCAGAATGTATTGGTGGAAAAATCTTTTCAGTGGAAAAGCTTTTAGGCATAAATCCATTCAATTTTAGCTTTTTCGGACAATCTGGTTTGGCATTCAATCTTACTTGTGGAGTGCTTTTATGGCCGTTAGAATTTGTAATAACAGATATTGTAAATGAATATTATGGCCCCAAATCGGTCAAAAGAATTAGTTATACAGCCGTTGTATTAATTCTTTACGCGTTTATCATGTTTTATGCTGCTATGGAAATTCCCCCTGCTGATTTTTGGGTAGGTTCTGGAGTAGAGAAGGGTATACCCAATATGCAATTGGCATTTGGGGGCATATTTGGTCAGGGTATGTGGATTATTGCAGGAAGCTTAACAGCTTTTTTGGTAAGTCAAATCGTAGATGTGACTGTTTTCCATAAAATTAAAAAAGCAACCGGTGAAAAATGGGTTTGGTTAAGGGCCACAGGATCAACGATGGTTTCTCAAATGGTAGACAGCTTTGTAGTTTTGTTTATCGCCTTTAAAATTGGGAATGGATGGAGTTGGCAATTGGTATTGGCCATTGGGGTGGTGAATTATATGTATAAGTTTACGATGGCCATCATATTGACACCTTTAATTTATTTCATTGAGCAAAAAATTGAAAACTACGTTGGGAAAGAAACGGCTCAGAAAATGAAAAGGGAAGCAATGGGATTGGCGAACGAATAACGAAACTATGCTACTGCACTTTTAGAAAGACCTCCATTATTACTTTGATCTAAATGATCAATAATGTAATCATAATGTTCTCTCTCTAGTCTTTTTTGGTCTACTCTATGTTTTACTAAAACGCCTACACCGTAAATCAAGTAGGCTGCTTGTATATAAACCAATAGCTGGAAAATACCCAAAGCCAGTGTATTGTAATACGACCATTTTTTGTAAGCAGGCAATTCACCTACATAATATCTCCACTTAATATTAATAGGTAACGCATAGGTATAAATAAAGAGAATCGTAGCAATTAATAAACAAGAGAAGAAAACATGCGCCCATGATGCAAAAAAACTTCTTTGCCCTAAATCCCTTAAAACCGAATGCATCATAAAAGGGATAAGCATGGTTAATAAACAAATGCCAATAAGGGTAGGGAATGTTAAAATGTAATAGTTCTCGTCTATAAATAGCAAAGCCACATCGCTGTATGCAGCGTAGTTGGCCAATAGGCCAAATAGTATAGGTACCGCCCAGAGTAAGTTCTCTGCACGGATGAGTCTTGCTGTCATAGGGTTGACGAACGGGTACACAACAAAAATATATTAATAAATCAAGACTAAATTGCAATTTTGCTCCAATACCGGTCTATTTGCCTCAAAATACCAACCTGTTTGTACCATTATGACACCTGAAAGAGCCAAGAAATTAGAAGAAGTAATTACTAAGCGCCAAAGTGGCCTTACCGTGGTAATGGAAAATGTACATGATCCTCATAATATTTACGCTGTTATGAGAACCTGCGATGCAGTGGGGATTCAAGATATTTATGTGTTGAATACCCAATTACCAAAGGAGGGTTATTTTGGAATCAAAAGCAGTAGCAGTGCAAATAAATGGTTGACCATTCATTCTTTTGATAATGTTACTGATTGCTTTTCCGAATTGCGAACAAAATATCAAGCCATATACACTACCTATTTAGGTGAGACGAGTAAATCGGTCTACGATCTTGATTTCACAAATAATATTGCCCTGGTTTTTGGCAATGAACACAAAGGAGTTTCTAAAGAAGCAAGAGACTTGGCAGATGGGAATTTTATTATACCTCAAGTTGGAATGATTCCAAGTTTAAATATTTCTGTTGCTTGTGCGGTTGCTATATACGAGGCATTTAGACAAAGAAAAGCAGCTGGATTTTACGACCAAAATATACAACCACACCCAGACGCAGCACAAATAAAAACATTATGGGCAAGTTTCTCAGCTAGTTGATTCTTGTAACTTCTTCCTCTGAGCAGCATGTTGGGTTAAATAGGTAATGCTCACATTTAATTCAAATCCAATTAAAAGAATTAAGGAATTGATATAAGCTAGAATCATCAAAATCATAATAGTACCAATAGATCCGTATACTTTATTATAGTTTCCAAAATTATTTACCCAATACGAAAACAATAAAGTCGTACTTAAAATTAGGGCGGTAGCTAAAAGGGATCCTGGCGAAACCAGTTTCCACCTGATTTTTACAGATGGAGCATACTTGTAAATGAAAGCGATTCCATAAAAAAATAATCCAATAATTACCATCCATCTAATGCCATTGAGCCAAACCAGATTTGATTTTTTAAGCCCTAATAATTTCCTTATTAGGTATGTGAGTTGTTCTTGTCCTAATAAAATTAAGGTTGAGGCAATTAGTAATAAAATAATGATGGTAGTTAGTTGAATGGCTTTCCAACGCTGATGAAGGAAAAATCTTTTATGCTCCATAATAGAGCGATCAAAAGTAATAATGAGAGACATCATTGCATTTGAAGCGTAATACACCACCAATAAAAATCCAAAAGAAAATACTCCCAAACTTCTCTGCATGAGGTCGTCCATCAAATTGGCAATGATTTTATAAGTATTCGAATTAGGACTGATGTCTTCAAATAGTGCAAGCATTTGCTGCTTAATATTCAGGAATTCTGGAAAATAAGGTAGTATTGAAAATAAGAATAGAATGGTAGCAGGCAAAGCCATAATTAAATTGAATGAAATAGCAGCAGCTCTCTCATTCAATCCTATTTTGTTTACTTGTTTAATAAAGAAAACAACTACATCGTATAAAGGAATGCCTTGGAAACCCGGAATATATAAGACTTTACTTTTATTAATGATAAAAGCAATAGGAGGCCAGTTAAGTATAATTCTTTCGAGTTTGGTCATATTATGGTTTTTCTACCCTTTTTTTCATCATGTATTCATCTAATTTTTTCTGGTACTCTTTTGCTTTTGCATTATGTTCTTCGTAATTATTACTAAAATGGTGATATCCACTAAAATCGCTTTTCGCTACAAAATAAATATAGTCTGTTTGTGGCGCATCTAAAACTATATCAAGAGTTTTAGGTGAAGGGGTGCAAATAGGACCCGGAGGTAGCCCCTTTACTTTGTAAGTATTGTATGGGGAAGGGTTGGATAAATATTTTTCATAAATACGAGTGATGGTAAAATCATTCATTGCATATTTAATGGTGGGACAAGCTTGTAATGGCATTTGTTTTTTTAACCGATTAATATAAACACTAGCAATTTTATATTTATCTGCATCGTAATTGGTTTCTTCGTCAACTATGGAAGCCAAAATATAAACTTCTTCGGGAGTCATATTTAAAGATGCAGCTTTTTGAAGTCGATTATTTTTTCCCCAAAAGCTTTTAGCACCAGCACTTAGTTTCTGAAGTATGGTTTGCATAGATGCATCAGCATAATAGTTATAAGTGTCTGGGATTATTTTAGTAAATAATAGGGTAGTATCTGATTCAATAATAGCCAACGAATCATTTGAACTAAGGTATTCCATCACCATGCTAGAATCGGTCATGAATTGCTTGCTGATTAACTTTGCTAACTCTGCTTTGGTTCTAACTCGATTGATAACTAGTTTCACTTCTGCTAGTCTTCCGTTCTTTAGCATTCTAACGATATCAATAATACTTTGTCCTTTCTTTATTTCATACCTGCCTGGTTTCATTTTATCCCAAATATTTAAAGGGGCGCCAGCTATGCCTAAAAGACTAGGAAATTGTAAAATGCCGGCCTCCTCAAAAACTTTTAAAACAGCAGATTTTTGCGTGTTGTCTTTTTCAATAGTTATCATTCTGCTTTTTTCGTCAAATGCGGTTGCCGATAAAGCAAATAGCCAATAAGTAACTATTGCAATGAAAACAATTGAAAAGGTAATAATGACCAATATTTTCTTGAAACGATTGGTCGCTTTTGGGGATGATTGTTTTTTTCGAGCCATAAAGTAAAATAAATAAAAAACCCTGTCTTTTTTATAAGGCAGGGTTTAAAATAAGTGGAAATAAGTTTATTTCTTCAAAGTGTCGGTTTTTGCAGGTACTGTAGCAGCGGGTGCTTGTTGTACACCAGAAGCAGCAGGAGCTGGGGTAGTTGTAGTGGTGTTGATTTTCTGAAGAACTTCAGTATCAACATCAGTTGAACCTCCTTTTAAAAACAAAGTAGAGAATAATGCCAATAAGGCTATGATAGCGGCAAAAATCCATGTGCCCTTCTCTAAAACATCGGTAGTTTGCTTAACACCCATTAATTGGTTGCTGATTCCACCCACATTACCGGCTAATCCGCCGCCTTTGGGATTTTGAATCAATACCATAAAAGCCAAGCCAACAGCTGCAATCACAATCAGAACCAAAAACAGATAAATCATTTTAAATACCTTTTAATTGTTGAATTTTGTCTGCAAAATAAGCGGTTTTTTCAGGATTAGAGAAACTTAATTTGATATAAAGCTGAATTGCTTTATCAATTTGGCCTTGTTTAGCTAGAACTTCGGCCATGGTCTCGGTCAGAATTTCTTTAGACTCATTTGAAACCAAGGCTGTTTCAGCTACTTTTTTCTCTTGTTCTGGGCTAGTACCAAGGTCTTCGGGGTTTGGACTATGATTTTTCATGTCTTTTAACCAATCGGTAAACCTTCTCAGTTTGGTAGTTAGTTTGTCCTGAGGAATCTTACTTAAATCAATTTGAATGCCTTGTGATGCAAAATAATCAATGGTATGTAATTTATCTTGAACTGGCTCAATGGTCAATTCAGTCTCCTTTTCAATTGGCTTTCTAAATTCAGCCAACTGGTTAGACAAAATACTGGCTATTTTGGCGTCACTTTTATCTTGATCAGGGTGGGTAATGGTACTACTGGTTTCTTCTTCACTGTAATCCTGCTCTGGCAAGAGGGGCTCAAGGTTAGATTTCTTGGCTTCAATGGGGGCAGGGGTATCTAGTGGCTCGGGGTTGTTTAAAGCACTAAAAACGGGGTCAAAGGGTTCGCTTGTAGGTACTTCTGGTAGGGTATAGTCTACGGACTCCGAAGGCATATTTTCCCTTATTACCGGAATAATTGTTCCAGGTTTATCAATTGGATCAATACCCTTCATTAATTCTCTCACACTCTCAATAGTTGGGATGGAGATATCTGGGTTTGGAAGTTCAGGAGCTTCAAAACTTTTTTCTGCAGATTCAATGGTTTCTTCAATTTTTGGCAAACTGATCATTTCATCCCACTCAATATCTTTTTGACGAATTGAACGAAGTAATGCGGTATCTAATTCTTGCTTAGGTGCTTGATCTATGCCTGGGTCTTTTAAAGCTTCTAATTGAAACTGAAGCCAATGTGGGTTGGTAAAATACAAGGCAGTTTTCATTGCTTGTGAACCAACTAATGGGTGATCTTCTTTTTTTAATTTAGCAGCAAATAAGTATTGTCCGGGAGAAAAGAATGGATAATCGTGCACTAATTTTTCAATCGCTTCCATTTTAATGGAAGAAAGGTCGGCGCTGCCTGTTAAATGAACTAAAGCTTTTTCCTGCGTAAATTTCATAAAAATTAAAGATACAACTCTCTTACCAGTTATTAAATATCCTATTAAATATTTCGTCTGTTAAGTTCCTGACTACTTCATCTAATAACTGCCCCTCAGCTTGTTGCAGGGTTAAATTTGCGGAGAAGTCAAAACTTCTGGAAACATCAAATTCTTCTACTTTGTTTTCTAATGTTTTGCGTAAAACAATATGAACTGTAACAGTTAATCGATTGGTACTAGCTTGTTGCGCAGAAACACCTACCGTTTGACTTGGATCATAGTTGGTGATGGCTCCGCTAATCACATAATCTGCATCATCATTATTGGTTCTAGTCAATTTGGTCTGTCCTGTAATTTTTGATTGAATCTTATCAGTTAATTTTGGACTCAATTGTGGGTTAACATACCTCGCCCTATTTTGAATAAACTCAATCTTCACTGTTTTTACATTAGCAGGAATTACAGCGTCGTTAAATTTATATACAAAACAACCACTTATTGAAAAAGCTACCAATAAGAGTAGTATAGTAATTTTTCTAGTCATCCATTTATTCATCAATATCATATTCTTTCAATTTGCGGTATAAAGTTCTCTCACTAATACCAAGATCTAAAGAAGCATCTTTTCTTTTCCCTCTGTGCTTTTTCAGTGCCTTGATGATCAATTCTTTTTCCTTGTCCATAATATTTAAAGACTCTTCCACTTCCTCATGCACTTGAATATCTTCATTGTTTAAAATCACCGGTAAAGATCCGTTGTTATTATGCGCAGGGAGTAAATTGTTTTGACCATTATTTAATGAATTGACATTGTTGTTCGAATTCATTACAGGCATTTCAGTTACATTTCCTGTATAGTCATTAAGTATAGATTCCTTTGTGAAATTTGCTGCTGCCCCAGCTAATGATGGATTTTGTAAAATTTCTACAAACATTTTTTTTAATTCTGTAACATCTTTTTTCATATCAAAAAAGAGTTTGTATAGAATCTCTCTTTCGTTGGCAAATTCTCCCGAGCCAGCTCCATTACCAGCCAACATGGGCATTCTATTGTCTTTCTTTTCAGGAAGAAATATGCGCATTTCTTTGCCACTAACTTGATTGGTAGGGCTAAGTACAGAAATTTGTTCGGCAATATTTTTTAGTTCTCTAATATTACCTGGCCAAGGATATTGAATCAGCATTTCTTTTGCTTCTTCATCTAATTGAACAGGGGTTGTTTTATATCGTTCCGCAAAATCAACAACAAATTTTCTGAACAACAAAAGGATATCGTCTTTTCGATCTCTTAATGAAGAGACCCTGATAGGGACAGTACTTAATCGATAATATAGGTCTTCTCTAAATCTTCCTTTCTGCGTAAATTCCAATAACTCTCTATTGGTTGCAGCAATAACCCTAACATCTGTTTTCTGCACTTTTGAGCTTCCTACCCGAATGAATTCTCCGGTCTCAAGTACCCTTAATAATCTAGCTTGAGTACCCAATGGCATTTCCCCAATTTCATCCATAAAAAGGGTACCTCCATTCACTGTTTCAAAATATCCTTTTCTGCTATCTACTGCACCGGTGAATGCTCCTTTTTCATGACCAAATAATTCAGAGTCAATAGTGCCTTCAGGAATTGCGCCGCAGTTTACAGCAATAAATGGATTATGTTTTCTAGAAGATAATGCGTGAATAATTTGTGAAAACACTTCTTTACCCACACCACTTTCACCTACAATTAATACCGTTAAATCGGTAGCTGCCACTTGAACTGCTGTATTCAATGCATGATTTAAAGCGGGAGAGTTCCCAATAATGCCAAATCTATTTTTGATACTTTGTAAATCCATAATAAATGGTTTAAGGGTGGTCCACAATTGTTCCTAATAGAGTAGCTCTAGTACAATCGTGAATTTTTACCCAAACATAATCACCTGGTTGTTGGTTTTCATTTGATTTGGGGAATACAGTTATTTTGTTTTGACTGGTTCTGCCTGTCCAATCATTGACATCTCTTTTTGAGCGAGTCTCAATTAATATTTTAAAAGTCTTACCAATATCGGTTAAGTTACTTTTAGTAGAAAGTTCTCCTTGTTTGTCTACAATTTCTTGCAAACGGCGTTTTTTATCTTCTAATGAAATATCATCCTTAAATCTTCTTGCAGCTAGCGTACCAGGACGTTCACTATAAAAATACATATAGCTCATATCGAAACCACAATAATCCATAAGGGATAAAGTGTCTTGGTGCTCTACTTCTGTTTCTGTACAAAAGCCCGCAATCATATCTGATGTTAATCCGCAATTGGGCAATATTTCCCTGATTCTATCCACTTTCGCTAGGTACCATTCTCTAGAATAGGTTCTATTCATTAATTGCAAAACCCTTGTATTTCCACTTTGTACAGGAAGGTGAATGCACTTGCAAATATTTTCGTATTTGGCCATTGTAAATAATACATCATCCGTTATATCTTTTGGATGAGAAGTACTAAATCGAACCCTTAAATCTGGGCTAACTAATGCAGCTTGTTCTAATAAATTTGCAAAAGTGACGGTTTCGTTACCCGTCTCATTCACCCATTGATAACTGTCAACATTTTGGCCTAATAAAGTGATTTCTTTGTAACCTTGTTCTACCAATAATTTAATTTCTTCAATAATGGAGTTAGCAGATCTACTTCTTTCGCGACCTCTGGTAAAAGGAACTACACAAAAGCTGCACATATTATTACAACCTCTCGTAATTGATACAAATGCGGTAATTCCATTGCTGTTTAATCTAACGGGAGCAATGTCGCCGTAGGTTTCATCTCTACTTAATAGTACATTCACCCCTTTTTGTCCACTTGAAGCTTCTTTAATTAAAGCTGGGAGAGATCGATAAGCATCTGGGCCAATTACTAAGTCTACTAGTTTTTCTTGTTCTAATAATTGGGCTTTTAATCTTTCAGCCATACAACCTAAAACGCCAATAAGCATTCCAGGCCTGGTCTTTTTAATTTTTCTAAACTCTGTTAAACGTTTCCGAATTGTTTGCTCTGCTTTTTCTCTAATTGAACAAGTGTTGATTAAAATCAGGTCGGCTACTTCATAATCGGGAGTTGCACTAAATTCATTTTCTTGTAAAATAGAAGCAACTACTTCACTATCCGAAAAGTTCATTGCACAACCATAGCTCTCTATATAAAACTTCTTACCATGTAACAATGGGGTAACACTAGCTTTAAATGCTTCTCCCTGTCTTGCTTCATCGTGTTTTTTATTTATTAATTCAGCCAGTTCCATCCTTTGTTAATTAAGCTACAAATGTACTGATTATCCTCAATTTATGCCAGTTTGTCAGCGATAATACAAGAAAAATTGCAGGGGTTTCCTATATTTGAATTGAAAAATGTACACATGAGTAGAATTTTCCTGTGGTTAACCATAATGTTAACAACCGGATTTATTGTGAAAGGGCAGGACAATGTGGTGCAGGCATTGAAAAGAGAGATCAACCGAACAATAAAAAAGGACAATGATACAACAGGCTGGAATTGGAAACGAGGAGGGTTATTTAGTTTCAATTTGGCGCAAGGTTCATTAAGTAACTGGGCATCGGGTGGAGATAATTTTTCTCTAACGGCGAATGGTTATATGAACTACTTTATTCTCTATAAGTATAAGCGCCATTTTTGGGACAATTCAATGGACATCAATCTTGGGTATATCCAAAGTACCAGTTTAGGAAGTCGTAAAAACGATGACCGCTTAGATTATTTAAGTAAATACGGTTATAAAGTTGATTCATTAGGTAAGTGGTATGTTTCAACGCTAATTAATTTCCGATCTCAGTTTTTTGATGGGTACACTTTTAATAATAACCAACCCACTTTTACATCTTCTCTATTATCACCAGCTTATATTATATTATCTGCTGGGTTCGATTATAAACCAGACCAATATCTATCCATTTTCATTTCACCACTTACATCAAGGTGGATTGTTTTGGCAAATAAATCATTATCAGATAAGGGAGGATATGGGGTGCCCGCAGGTGCAGGGAATTTCAACCAAATAGGTGCTTTTATCACATTGAATTACAGCAATACGATTGCTAAGAATATTACTTATAAAGGCAAAATGGATTTGTTTTCCAATTACCAAAGTAGACCCCAAAATGTAGACTTGTTTATGACGAATTTATTTTCATTTAAAATCAATAAATTCTTCTCTGCAACCTATAGTTTAGACCTTATATACGACGATGATGTAAGATTATTTGGGCCTTCAAAAAATGCCCCGGGTCTTCAAACCAAAAGCTTAATAGGTATTGGTTTTTTAAAACCATTGAATACCAAAAGGAGTTAATTGGCTTTTACTTTAAGCGTATTTTTAATTTTATTGGCTTTATGAGTAAGGTCTTGATAATCTTTATGCATTATAGTTACGTGTCCCATTTTTCTACCAGGCTTGGTAGTTAGTTTGCCATATAAATGAACAAAAGCATTGTCTGTTTTAAGTACTTCTTCTAATCCTTCATAAACAGCATTTCCGCTAAATCCTTCTTCTCCTATAATATTTACAATTGCTGCAGGAAGAATTGGGTCTGTATTACCTAATGGATATTCTAACATAATCCTCCATAACATATCATATTGACTACAGTAATTAGCCTCAATAGTATGATGTCCACTGTTGTGTACTCGTGGAGCTGTTTCATTAACCCATACTTCATCATGCTGGTCAATAAACATTTCTACAGCAAACAATCCAGGGCTATTTAGTGCTTTAACTAATTTAATGGCAACTGCTTCAACTACCCAAAGCACTTTTTCTGGGATTAATGCAGGACTAATCTGATAGTCTAATAAATTCAAAGATGGGTTTACCATCATTTCAGAGGCCGGGAATAAGGCAGTTTCGCCTTTATCATTCATTGCAACAATTAAAGCAATTTCTTTTTTGATGGACACTTTTTTTTCTAAAACACTTGCTGCAACAAATGCTTTGTCTAAATCATATTCATTATTGATTATTTGAACGCCCTTGCCATCATAACCGCCCTCACCAATTTTGTGTACTGCGGGTAAGTATGAAAGATGATTTAGTAGATCTTCCTTGGTTTTTGTTATAACAAATGCAGAACTTGGAATGCCATTGTCTTTGTAAAATTGTTTTTGGGTTATCTTGTTTTTTATAATGCGTATAGCAGAGGGATGGGGGTAAACTTTAACCCCTTCAGCCTGCAATTTTTCTAATGCATCTACATTTACCGACTCAATTTCAATAGTAATAGCATCTAAGTTCTTACCAAATTGATATACAGCGTCAAAATCAGTAATATCCCCTTTGGTAAAAGAATGGCATAAATGAGCCGAGGGACAATTGGGGTCATTTTCTAAAACATGCGTTTCTACAGTATAATTAGCTGCTGCTTGAAGCAACATTCTACCTAATTGTCCGCCACCAAGAATTCCAATTTTCATAAGCCCAAAGATAACTAAATTTGCATCGATGCTACCCGATTATCCTCATAAACGATTTAGTGATAATAGAATTGAATATTATCTTCTGATTGAAGCGCTTACCATTAGTCATTGACCAATGAGGGTTGTTTCAATATCTATTTTATTTTTTCAATTTTAAACTTTCGTTATTTATGAATACTTCTTCTGCATTGCCATTGAATGCTTCTTTAAAGCAAGGCGATTTTTTGCCATTACAGGGTACCGATTATGTAGAGTTTTATGTGGGTAATGCTAAACAGGCCGCACATTTTTATAAAACTGCATTTGGGTTTCAAAGCCTAGCTTATGCAGGGCCTGAAACAGGAATAAAAGACAGGGCAAGCTATGTGGTAAGGCAAAATAAGCTCACTTTTGTTTTTACAACGCCACTCAGCGCTAACAACGAAATTGCCGACCATATTTATAAACATGGTGATGGCGTAAAGCACTTAGCTTTAATGGTAGAAGATGCTGCAGATGCTTGGTTTCAAACAACCCGTCGTGGTGCGGTTTCAGCTATGGATCCAATAAAGCTATCCGACGATAATGGGGAAGCTGTTTTAAGCGGTATTAAAACTTATGGCGATACTGTTCACCTATTTGTTGAAAGGAAAAACTATGAAGGAATCTTTTTGCCAGGGTTCAAAAAATGGGAGTCTTCTTATAATCCAACTAGTACAGGATTATTGTATGTAGACCATTGTGTTGGTAATGTTGGTTGGAATCAAATGAATAAGTGGGTTGCTTTTTATGAAAATGTGCTTGGATTTAAAAATATTTTAAGTTTTGATGATAACGATATTTCTACCGAGTATTCTGCTTTAATGAGTAAAGTGATGAGTAATGGGAATGGGTTTGTAAAATTTCCAATAAATGAACCTGCAGAAGGGAAGAAGAAATCTCAAGTAGAAGAGTACCTTGATTTTTATGATGGCGAAGGGTGTCAACATGTTGCATTGGCTACCAATGATATTGTAGCAACCGTTTCCGAATTACAACAAAGAGGTATTGAGTTTTTAAAAGTACCTAATTCGTATTATGATGATTTAATCAGTAGAGTGGGAAAAATTGATGAAGACCTTGAACCCTTAAAAGAATTAGGAATATTAGTTGATAGAGACGATGAAGGGTATTTATTGCAAATTTTTAGTAAACCAGTTGAAGATAGGCCAACGCTATTCTTTGAAATTATACAAAGGAAGGGAGCTAAAAGCTTCGGCAAGGGTAATTTTAAAGCCCTCTTTGAAGCATTAGAAAGAGAGCAGGATTTAAGAGGAAACTTATAGTATTCCTAATGAATAAAGAGTCTCAGTTAATCATTTAGCTGAGACGCTTTCATTTTTATTAATCTTTATAATCTTTTACTGCAAGCGCTATTGCTTTGCAGGATGAGTATAATTCTCTATTTAAGTTGAATAGGGTTGAAATATCTTTTTCCTTTAAAACATTTTGACCTGCATGAAAATAAAAATGGTTAATTCTTTGGTCAAAATCTGTTTTGTTTTTTTCTAATAATAATGTGATACTTTCTAAGCCAGTAGTCATTTCTTTATTTGTGAAGGAATTATATAATACTTTATAGAATTCGCTTAATTCTGACTGAAACTGGTGATACATTTCGTATTTCACTTCGTTAATTGAATTACTAAATTCTGTTTTATCTTGGTAAATATCTTTCATCCCTTTGGCTGAATACATAGCATTTCTAAGGCCTTCTATTAATTTGTTTATTCTAACTATTTCATCGGATTGTTTCAGTTGCGAAATTACTTTTGAATAGTAGGCTAAAATTTCCCCTTCAGATTCCTTTAGTTGTTGGTATTGCTCAGGTAGTTCTATTGAATCGTTTTTGGCATATTCGTTTTGGTAAATGAGCTCAAATTCACTATTTATAAGCCAATTAGGCTTAATGTGGAAGCTGGTTAAATTAAAACGGATTACTCTTTCAATATAAAGTCCTACTTCTTTATTCATCATATCGGTAATAGTAGAAGGCACTTCTACACTTGCATTTTGCAGAAACTGAAGGACCGTTTTTTTGTCTTCCTTAAATTGGTTCTCTAAAAAGTTGCCATATTTATTCAAGAAAAAATAAATCAATATAACCCCAGCCAAATTGATAAATGTTTGAAACGCAACTAAAACCAATATGGGGTCTTTAATTAAGAATGTATGGGTAATCAATTGAATAATTGGTTCTATAAAAATAAAGCCTGCAGCAGAAGTAAGTACATTGAATAAACTATTACCCAATGCCACTCTTTTTTTAGCCGCATTGCCACCTATTGCTCCTAAAATTAATTTAACTGTTGTACCTAATTCAGCACCTAAAACAACTGTAATTGCAGTTTCAATAGGTATAACATGCGCATATAATGCTGTTAATACAACAACTACAGTTGCAGAACTTGTTTGAACAATAGCAGTAATGATAAATCCTAAAAAAAGAAATACTAAGCGTGGGTAGGAGAGGTAGGGTGTAAAATCGAATTGCGTCATCATGGCGTCCATACTCTGCTTCATAAATTGAAGGCCTAAAAAGAGCATACCCAAACCCATGCAAAACAAGGCTATCTGATAAATTAGTTTTTTTTGTTTGAAAACAATTAAGCAAATGCCAGAAACCCCAATTAAGGGCAGTGTTATATTATTAAGTTCTACTTTAAATCCTAATAAAGCAACCAGCCAACTATTAAACGTACCACCAATA
>CAZTDV010000044.1:0-29329 GCA_964612195.1 uncultured Sediminibacterium sp. | reverse complement strand
TATTTTAGGAGCCGATGTTTGGGAACATGCTTATTATTTAAAATACCAGAATCGTAGAGCTGATTATTTAGCAGCATTCTGGAACGTAGTAAATTGGAGCAAAGTAGCTGAGCGTTTTGCAGCAGCTAAATAAATAAAAATCATGTATTTTCACATCACGCTGTAGCATTCTGCAGCGTGATTTTTTTTAAATAAGCTTATATGAAAAACCTACTTGCATTTATTTTAGTTAGCAGTTTATTAATTGCCTGTGCTGGAAATGATAAAACCATTATCGTTATGAGCAAAGGAGAAGCAACCGTTGATTTAAATGCAGGTACCATACAAGCAAAAGATGGTGCGGGTCATGAAGAAAAATTAGTGGCGGTTAATAAAGCAGATATCAGTTTTAAATTAAATACTCCAGCGGGAGAAGCTACTGTTCAATTAAAAGAAAATGGATTGTATATTATTAATGTAAAGAATGATACCATTATTGGTAGCTATCAACAATATTCAAGCGCAGGTCAGGCACAGAAAGTAATTACCCAAGAAAGCCTTGTTCAAAAAATAGATTCACTACAACAATTAAGTCAAGGAAAAAATGTTTCTGCGGCCAATAGAAATTTTTTCATCCTTCCTAACCAAGCAACTTTTATTACAGCGAATGCACAAGCACAAGTTGTGGGGCCTTATCATCAAATGCGTTCTGCAGAAAAAATAGATGGAAAAGATCCTGAAATTTATCGCTTCTATAGCATCAAGGAAATCAGAGAAATGATTACCAAGCTGCAAGCACTCACTGTTGCACCTGAATAGGATTAAGGTAATGGATCCCAGCCAGAACCTCCGCCAGGTCTGCATTTGCTGAGTCTTTTAATCAACAACCATCCTCCTTTAAACAAGCCATATTTTTTCAATGCTTGTTCTCCATATTGGGAACAGGTAGGAACAAATCTGCACTTAGGTCCCATCACCGGGGAAATAATGTATTGGTAAATTTTAATAAAGGGAATCAATAAATACCCAAGCATCCGTGTGATAGAAAACGCTTTTAGTGTTTGATCGTTTTTTATGGCGGGTTGATTACAGCTGCTGCACATTGGGAGAGGGTTCACTAATTTTTCGAATTAATTTTTCCAAGGTTTTTTCCATTGCTTTTTGTAAATCAGCAAACACAGGCAACTCTTTTCCAATGTATAAAAAGAACACATTGAGTTGAGCTTGCTTAGCAACCATAGACGCGTAAAGGGGATGCTTTTGTGTTCGATATACTTCGCGCAACAAACGCTTTACTTTATTTCTATCGTGGGCTTTTTTAAAAATTCGTGAACTAACACCAACCCCGGCTTGAACCAATGCGGCATCAGAAACTGATACATCAGAAACAGTATAAAATACTTTTATTGGAAACACACTGAACGACTTACCCTTGGCAAATAATTGCTCCAGCGCTTTTCTGCTCTTGAGTTTTTCTTGCTTTGAATAAGTGTTATTTGTTGTCATTGATTACAAAACTAAAAAAGCTCCGTCACAAAGACGGAGCTTAATATGATCATGCCCTACAACATTCAACAGAATGCTGTACCCTTATGGGTGTGGGGGATTACTTTAATCCTTTTTCGCTAGAAACACTAAGTTTCTTGCGGCCTTTCGCTCTGCGGCTTGCCAGTACTTTACGGCCATTAGCAGACTCCATACGTTTACGGAAACCGTGTACGGTTTTACGACGACGCTTGTGTGGTTGGAATGTACGTTTCATTGATGTCTTTTTTTACTAACCCTAAAATATGGTTTCATTTCATTGCTGCAGTCACCATACCGCCGCTTGTGAAAGGACGGCAAAATTAAGTAAAAAAGGTTAATGACCCAACAGAATATGCTCCGATTTAAGGGATTTTCCGAAGAAAATAGCTCCTTTTTCATCAAAATCACTAGTTGAATCGGTGGTACAGAACCTTATATGCCCATTTTTAGAGCAATTATCTGCCATAGCAGGATGCCGTTCTAAGTAATTGGCTAAACTTTGAGCAACTATTTCACCCTGAGAAACCACTTGAATATGTACTGGGAGATTGACTTCTATTTTAGGGATCAATAAAGGATAGTGGGTGCAAGCCAATAAAACCGTGTCGATGGCTGGCGACTGGCGCATTAGTTGATCTAAACTATCTTTCACAAAATAGTCTGCGCCGGCTCCTTCGTGCTCGCCATTTTCAATCAATGGCACCCACATAGGGCATGCTTGCTGAAACACGGTCATAGCTGGAAAGAAATGCGCAATCTCTAACAGATAACTCTCACTAATTACTGTCCCCTTGGTGGCTAAAACACCCAGCTGCCCTGACTCTGAAAAACGACCAATCACTTCGGCGGTGGGTCTAATCACCCCTAATACTCTTTTACTGGGACCAAACTGGGCTAAATCTTTTTGCTGTATGGTACGCAAGGCTTTGGCTGAAGCCGTATTGCAAGCCAACACCACCAATTCGCAACCTTGGTTAAAAAACCATTGCACTGCTTCTAAAGTGTATTGGTAAACCGTTTCAAATGATCGGGTTCCATAAGGTGCACGGGCATTATCTCCCAAATACAAATAATCGTATTGAGGTAGTTGCTTCACCAATTCTTTCAAAATGGTTAACCCTCCATATCCACTATCAAAAACGCCAATTGGATTTTTTTGTACTTGCATATTTTTAAATTGATATATGCTTAGCCAATATTTATGTAGACCTAGCAAAATTAATCAATGGAACTATATCTCCTTTGTCAGCTGTCTTTAATGCATGTAAGTATCTCTCTCTAACATTATTAGAAGCTGATAATTGTGATGAACCCCAAGTAAAATGAGGCAATTTGAAGAATTGTTCAATTATTATATCTGCCAATAATCTACTATGTCTCCCATTACCATTTGGAAAACAATGAATACTGACTAATCTATGTTTAAAACGTATGGTTATCTCATCAGCACTAAAAATGTTATTTTCATTCCAATAAATTACATCTCCCAACAAAATTTTTAGATCTGTTGGTATTTGCCATTTATCCACTCCAATATTTTTATTTGTTTTACGAAACTCTCCTGCCCAATCCCAAACATTTCCATACATCCGTTTGTGTAATTCACATATAAAGTCTTCTGTAAAAAGAAAAGTTGAACTGAATTTACGTTTTAATGACCATAAGATGGCTTCTTCTATATTCTGTTGCTCAAATTCATCTAATTCACTCCGTGTAGAAATACTTGGAATTAGTAGTCCCTCTTTTTCGTCTTCACTAAGAGGTGTTTGTCCATCAAAATACATTAGATCTAATCCCATAATGCTTTGGGCATTTCATTTTTAATTTCATTTGCTCTTTCTATAATTGCTTTTTCTATTCGCTTTTGAGAGATTCCTTGATCTTCTAACTGCATAGTGTTATTTGTTCGCATAACAATTTCAGTAGCTAATTTTGTCACTTTTTTATCAATTAACTTAGCCAAGGACCCATCTTTTGGAACAAAACCATAAACCAATTGCATATCCATAGCATTTGCTACTTCTTTCAGTGCATTGATTGTAATAGATCCTTTTTTTTCTCTTCGTTCAATATCTTGTACGCTTTGTTTGGTAATAGACATTCGATTACCCAATTGCAACATGCTCATACCTATAGCATTACGTATTGCCTTTACCCAACCAGATGATGGAGAAATTACATTTTTAATGTCTCCCAATGCTTGCATTTTATGATCTAGTTGCTGTATTTGTAATAACTTTTTACTCATAAAAGTAATATTATGATTTACCAAGAAGGTTCAAAAGTAATATTATAATTTGACAAATAAAAATAAAAGTAAAACTATAATATGACATATTGACTTCTTTCCACTAAAAAGCCCCTCTATAATTAAATAGTGGGGCTAATAATTTATTTCGAGAACCTATAATGTTAGATTATCCTTTTCCTGCTGGCTTAGGCTTAGCTGGAGCAGCACTGCTACCAGATGCAGCTTTCCAAGCATCTTCGATTTCTTTTGGCAAAGTCAATTTCAACCTTTGAGCAACTCTAATAGTTAGGTTGTCTAATAAATTAGGTGTAACATAAGGAGATATAACTTCTGATTTTAAAACGATAGTATACTTCTGCTCAGCTACAATTTCTTGAATTGCTTTTAGAATTTGCATTCTATAAGGATTCACTAGCTCTTCATATTTAGCTTGCTCCATTTGTTGAGAATACTCTTGCCAGTTTACCAATTTGTAACGCAATTGTAATAATTCTCTAGTTGCTAATTCTCTTGCTTTAGCAGGCATAGTAGCAGAATCTTTTTTGAAGATGCTGTCTCTGCGCTGAAAGTCAGATACATTGTATTTGTATTCTTCTTGCAAAGAATCTAATCTGTAACTATTCAACAAGGTATCAATCTTAGCAATACCAGGAAATAATGAAAGAGCCGCTTGCTCATCAAAGTATCCTATTTTAACCTGTGCACTTGCGCTGTTAGAAAAAAGTGTAACCGCTGCAAAAGCCACACACACGAAGAGAAATTTTTTCATTGTAATGAAATTTATTGTTTGTTTTTGATTGACTAATTTTTAATGCCCAACTCCCTTAAAACCTCATCCGATTTATCCAGTTTTGGGTCGGCAAATATAACGGTAATTCCTTCACTTTTATCTAAGATAAAATCATAAACCCTTGCTACGGCTATTTTTTGAATAGCATTGTATACTTTATCTTGTATAGGTTTAACTAATTTTTGGCGCTCTTTAAACAAATCTCCCTCATAACCAAAGCGCTTTTTTTGCAAATCGCGAATCTCTTTTTCCTTCACAAACAATTCATCTTCACGCTTTTTCTTTAAATCATCGGTAAGCATGATTTGCTCTGCCTCATAATTCTTGTACATTTTATCTAGAACGGCCTGCTTATCATCAATCTCTTTTTGCCACTGCTCTCCTACTAATTGTAGTTTTTTATCGGCATCTCTGTATTCCGGAATTTTACTCAGGATATACTTGGTATCAATAATGGCATAACGTTGTTGCGCTACAGCAGCTGTAGTAAGCAATAATAATGTGGTGAACGCTACTAGAATTTTTTTCATACCTAATTTTTTATGGTTATTCAGGTTCAAATCCAAGCATAAAGGTAAAGCGAGCTGCATCCCTTAATTGATTGGTTCCATTAAACCTATCCAATCCTATGCCATAATCAAATCCTAGCAATCCAAACATAGGTAAGAAGAAACGCATACCTACACCCACAGAGCGTCTTAGCTGGAAAGGATTATAATCTTTAAAGGAATACCATCCGTTGGCAGCTTCAAAAAAGGCCAATCCAAAAATGGTACTGCTGGGGTTTAAGCTCAGCGGATACCTCATTTCCATGGTATACTTATTAAAGATGGTAAAGTATTGACTAGCTCTTTGCTGATCTGGGTTAACGCGTGGATTAGAGTTGTCATAAACGGGGTAACCTCTATGGGCCACAATATCGAACCCTAATAAAGCGAACTGGTTGGTTAAACCCGCATCACCCACTTGGAATCGCTCGAAAGGAGATACTTGTAGGTTTTCATTAAACTTACCTACAAAGCCAAACTTAGCAGCAAAACGCATTACGAACTGCTTATTGCGGTCTTCTCCATGCGGCTTACCTAATGGTACAAACCACTCTCCATTAAAACGCCACTTATGGTATTCAATCCATTTGTATGGATTGCCAGCAGGATTGATGCTACTGTTGATTAATGAATATGGTGGGGTAATTTGTAAGCTGGCCATGAAATTGGAACCCGTTTTCGGGAACATGGGTTGATCTATAGATGAACGCTGTAAAGCAATTCTAAAGTTCAAGTTGTTTACGATACCATTTTCAAAACCAGGTAAGTTAGTTGGGTCAATGGCATAGTTACTCAACTTATAACGTGTATAGTTCAATCCCATAGACAAAGAGAAATAGTCATCGGGCCATTTTAATTGTTTAGCAATGCTCGCTGTTGCACCGGTTGTTGAAATGTAACGGTCATTAGCAATATTTGGATCGTATCGACCAGTAACTGGATCAAAAGTTTGACCAAACTTAGTATTGAAAATACTTACCGTTAATGCGTTTCTTTTCTTACCACCTAACCAAGGTTCGGTGAAAGAGAAATTGTAAGAACGGAACGCTCTACCATTACTTTGTACACGTAAACTTAATTTTTGACCATCACCCATTGGCAATGGATCCCAAGCTGATTTCTTGAATAAATTCTTTGCAGAAAAGTTATTAAAGGAAACACCCAGTGTACCAGTTAGTCCAATCAATCCTCCCCAACCAGCACTCAATTCTAACTGATCGCTCGATTTTTCTTCTACACTATAGTTAATATCAACCGTTCCATCTTCCTGATTAGGAACCGGATTCGGAGTAATTTTTTCTTGGTTAAAATAATTCAATTGCGCCAATTCACGCACAGAACGAATCAATAATTGACGACTGAATTTTTCACCAGGAATGGTTCTAATTTCTCTTCTAATTACGTATTCTTTGGTACGATCATTTCCGGCAATTCGAACATTCTTGATGGTAGCTTGAGGACCTTCAATAATTCTAATTTCAAAATCGATGGTGTCGTTGTATACAGCAGTTTCAATAGGCTCTGTTCTAAAAAACAAATAACCATCATCTTGGTACAATCCACTAATATCAGCGCCATCAGGTGAAGAAGATTTACCTAGTTTTTTATTCAACACATCTAGGTTATAAATATCTCCTTTACGAATTCCAAGAATAGTAGTTAAAATAGAGTCAGAATATTTGGTGTTTCCTCTCCATGAAATATTTCCAAAATAGTATTTACGACCCTCATTCATTTTGAGGTCAATATTTAAATTACCATTTCCTACACTATACACAGTGTCTTTTTCTATGATGGCATCTCTATATCCTAATGTATTGTAATACTCAAGTATGGATTCTTTGTCTTCGGTGTATTTTATCTCGTCAAACTTTGCCGAACTGAATTTGATCCTTACATAAGGATCCATCACTCTTTTGGTTTTACTAAAAGTAAGGAAGCCTTTTTCTTTTAAATACTCTTCGAAAGTGTAATGTTTTGGAATAACAATTCTACCACTGTCCATCACTGGGTACAATGTCAATCTAGATCTTTCCTTAGACCCTTTAAATTGCTTTTTCAATTTGGCTTCATCAATGCTTACATTGCCCAAATTGATATTGTTGATTTTTACTTTAGGCCCTTTATCAATAAAAAAGTCTAGCGCCAAAGTGTTTTCAAAAGTGGTGTCTTTTCTTTCTGCAATTTTTACCTTGGTATCTCTGTATCCTTTTTCTGCAAAGAATTTTTTGATTACTTCTGTTGCAGTGATCTTCATGTTTTCAGTTACCACACGATTGGGGACCAATCCTGTTTTACCTCTGATTTCGTCAGACTGTCCTTTTGGAATTCCTTTAAAGTAAAAATTAGATAAACGAGGCCTTTCAGTAACCGATACTTCAATGTCAATTTCTTTTCCTTCTACTCTGGTAATATAAATTTCTACATCACTAAAATAATTCTGGCTCCATAATTTAGTGATGGCTTTAGAAAAATTGTCTCCTCCAGGAATGGTGACTTCATCCCCAATATTCAAATTAGCTATTGAGATTAACAAGTTCTCATCAAAAAAACGATTACCAGTTACTTTTACCGAAGCAATCTTGTATTTCTTGGGCGTCTTTTGATTAAAAAGATTGATCAAATCTGCGTCAATAGAGCGGATGGTTGTATCGGAGGTTTCTTGTGCAAAAGCAGGTTTAGTAAATAATAAAACAACTAAAGCGAACAATGATAATTTAAACACTTTCTGCATCCCGTTTCTGTTTGTTCTGTTGGCGGCTTTGGTTAAATCCGCACACGCAGCAATTAATTTGGTTCTTTAAGCTGGGCAAATTACCCCGAATAATGAAAACTGTTTGTTAAATAAACTAAGCTATTTGAGTCTCTGACTGAATCTGGTGACCGGTTTTGCCAAAACGCCGTTCTCTAGATTGAAAGTCGATGATTGCCTCATATAAATTTTCTTTCCTAAAATCTGGCCAACGGGTATTGGTAAAATACAATTCCGCATAAGCCAATTGATACAAAAGAAAGTTACTAATTCTATATTCCCCACTTGTTCTGATCATTAATTCTGGATCAGGCAAGTTACTGGTTGCCAAATAATGCTGAAGGGTATCGGCATTAATGTCTTCAGCACGAATTAAGCCTTTTTCTACATCTAAACCAATATTTTTTACCGCATTTACCAACTCCCACCTACTGCTGTAACTCAATGCCATCACCAAATTGAGCCCAGTATTTTGCTCAGTCATTTGCAAAGCTTCTTGCAATTCATTCCTTGCAAACTCTGGCAATAACTCAGTATTCCCTATAACGTGCAACCTAATATTATTCTTGTTTAAAATGGGTACTTCTTTGCGAATAGTGTCTACTAATAAAGCCATTAAGCCGTCCACTTCTGGCTGAGGCCTATCCCAGTTTTCTGTACTAAACGCATATAGGGTAAGATAGCCAATACCCAACTCAGCCGCACCTTCTACAATATCTCTAACGCTTTCTACCCCATGAAAATGACCATAAAGTCTATCTTGTCCCTTTTCCTCTGCCCAACGACCATTCCCATCCATAATTATGGCTATATGCTTGGGTAAACGATCCTTGTTAATTAGTGGCAAAAGGTCTTCCTTTTTAACCATGGGTTTTATTTAGTGTGCAAAATTAACAAAATCAATGGTTTCTGCCGATTTAAATACGATAAAACTGGCTTATTCACTAATAAGTAGGGCAGCGGTAGCTCTGTAAATTGAAAGAAATACCCACTTTAATGGTTGCAAAAGCATCTGCTTTAAGGCTATTCCCCCTTTGGCGGCCTTTAACGCCTATAGAAGCGCCTGTTTCGTAACTTCTATCTTGCAATAAAAAAGCGGGGCTTGGTGAGCCATCAGGCAATGGCGCAAATGCATCAGGAGCATAGGTTTGGCCGCTTACGTCGTCTAAAAAGTCGGTATTGGTAAATCGATAAATAAGCTCTGCAAAAACATTGGTTCTTGCATTTAGGGCATATTTGACGCCAAAAGTGAAAGGAATACTGATGGCAATTGGATTATATACTGGTCTGTCTAAATAAAGCGAAGATCCCTGCCCCTCTGTACCTAATAATCGCAAAAAATATTTCTGGCCGCCTAAATAAGCATAGGGATCATAGGAAAAAGCACCAATTCCAAGGCCTATATAGGGGGTAAAGCTAAAAGCTTCAAAGCCTGGCTGAAATCGGAAAAAATTGAAGTCTCCAGAAATACCCGCTTCCCAAACATTACTATTGAAGCTTAGGTTTCTAGCTCTTTGAACGTCATTGTTGCTGTACCTGTCCGAATATCCCAATAAAGCATATTCTCCAGATAAACGTACACTGATATAGTTGTTGATTTGCTTTCTATAAAAAATACCAAAAGCGGTTTTTGGCCTATTGAACCTTATTTCAGGATTTAAATCTCCAAAATAATGCCCCATCCCAACCCCAATACCAATTTCTCCAGAATGCTGAAAGCTTTCCATCAACTGGGCTTTAGCCGAAGTGCCGGCTACAAATAAGGCTGTTGCAACTAAAAGCTTTTTCAACATAAATATTGGGTTCAATGGATGCTATTGTAAAATAGCAACAAAAATCATTATCTAAATTGTTAATTTCTTTTATCAAGACCCCAAGTAAGCTTGGTTCGCAGCGTAGAAAGAAAAGTATTTTCGTTTAATCTTATTAAACTAATGTTAAAAGCCTCTTTTCTTACGGCCAATTGAACCGATTTAGGAACCAATTCTCTTCTTGCATCTAAAGCAACAATAAACTCATCGGCCCTACCCTCCACTTCAAAAGAAATAATATTATTATCAGGAATCACAATAGAACGAACATTCAAATTATGCGGACAAATAGGCGTTATAACAAGGCTGGATGAATCTGGAAATAAAATAGGACCATTACAACTTAAATTATATCCGGTAGAACCAGTGGGTGTTGAAACAATTAAACCATCTGCCCAATAAGTATTCAAAAACTCCCCATTCATATAAGTATGAATTTTAATCATGGGAGAAGTATCTTTTTTGTGAATAGTAAATTCATTCAAGGCAAAAGGAGCGTCTGCAAACAAAGGGGTATTGGAATCTAGGTGGATCAGGGTTCGCTTGTCTATGATAAAAGTATGATTCACCAAAGCATCTACAGCAGTGGCGAGCTCCTCTCTACTGATGCTCGCTAAGAATCCTAGCCTTCCAAAATTAATACCCAATACGGGAATATTTTTTTCTCTAATTAGTGTGATAGTATCTAGCATAGTGCCATCTCCACCTAAACTGATTACACAATCAACCGATTCACCTAAGTCTTCATAACCAGAAAATTGTTGAATCTTATTGCAAAGCTCTTGTGGAATATTAAATTGCTCAAACAAGGTATTGAACAACAATATTTCGGTATCGTGCCTATTTAATTCTTCTAATAAAATTAATAATGGATTTTCTTGCTCTATATCTAAACCACGACTATAAATGGCAACTTTCATGAGGGAAATTTTAATTGACTACATGTTGAGATAAGAAAGCAAGTGCTGATAATTTTCTTTCAGCTCATTGGCATATTCTTCTTCTCCATAAAAATGTCTTACTGCATAATCGTATCGTTGAAATGTGGCAACAATATCAGACACTTCTATTCTATTTATCTTAATAGTTATTACAACCAAGCCTGTTGCGGCTTCAGTATAAGTATTCAGCTGAGTAATGTAGGCATCATTGGTTTCAACCAATCTACTTAATTCACCAAATGAAAAATTGCGCTTATCGGTTTCTAAAACAATGATGGCGCCCTTGTCTTCATTTCCTAAAAAAGTAGACATTCCTTTTAAGAATTCCTTAGTAAGCAACACCCCTTGTAATTCCATTTGAGCACTAACTACTGGCAATAAGGAAAGTTCATAAGCAGCAATTTGTTTCAATGCGCCTAAAAAATGTTCTTCTTGATGAATAGAATACCGCTTCAATATTTCGGGGTCAGATAAATGCATGTCGGTATCTATTGCATCTAATAAATCTTCTTTAGATACTAAGCCAACATATTTTTCTTCACTTAAAACAGGTAAATGCAACACATCATAATCGTCCATTAATTGCAAAGCAAATGATGGCTTATCCGAAATATTCAGTGAGGGGAAACTGGTATTTAATAATTGAGATACGATCATTCAATTACAAATGTACAAAATGAATTACGCAACAGCGTTAGTTTAACCCTTGTGTTTATCTAAAAAAGCACTTAATATACTGTTAAACTCAACTGGAACTTCCATCATAGGAGCGTGTCCGCACTTATCTACAAAATGCAATTCGCTATTGGGAATCAATTTATTGAACTCTTTTCCAACAAATGGAGGGGTAATGGTGTCGTTATTCCCCCAAATTAAACAAGTAGGTTGCTTAATTTGATTCAATTCTTCGCCTAAGTTATTTCTAATAGCACTTTTTGCTAATGCAATGATTTTAATCACTTTAACTCGGCTATTGGTAATTTCAAACACTTCATCTACCAGCTCTTTAGTAGCCATTTCTGGATCATAAAAAGTAAGTTGTGTTTTCTTTTTAATATACTCGTAGTCTCCACGTTTAGGATAACTGTCTCCCATTCCATTTTCGAACAACCCACTGCTGCCGGTTAATGTAAGGGTCTTTATATGTTCGGGGTGTTTTAAAACATGCACCAATGCAACATGTCCGCCCAATGAATTTCCTAATAAATGAATATTGGAGTAACCCCTGGTTTCAATGAATTTATTTACAAATTTTTGTAAACCACCCACACTAGTATGAAAGATATCTAAATCGAATAAAGGCAAAATGGGCACCACTACTTTGTGGCTTTTACGAAAATGCTCAATGAGATCTGCAAAATTGCTCATTGCACCAAATAAACCATGCAAAAGCAAGAGTGTTTCTCCTTCCCCTTCTTCAATAAATTTAAACTTGTCAACTTCTTTTAGCTCGTAGTTCATTGGGTTGTTTTTCTTTTGGCCTAGCAATTCTTGCTAAAGTAGTTAAAATACTAGAGATTTTTAAGTGATATTTTTATTAATTGAACCAAAAAAATTAGTCAAATCGGCGAACATATCTTTAAAAAACGGAATGATTTTACCCAATGCTTCCACCGAATAAGGTCCCCAAAAATGAATATAGGGATAAGTAGTAGAAGCAGCGGCAGCATCGGGTTTAAGCAACTGCATTTTTTCTGCATAAAAAATAATCACACTAAAAACAGTGATGTATAAAAGGGCATATAAAATAAATCCACCTAATTTATTGGCCCATCCTAACAAAGACAACTCCAATGCTTGCTCTAACACCGCTCCCAGAATTCTTACTGCAATAAAAACGGCCAACATGATCACTATAAATGCTAAAAAAGGCAGCCAGGTAGCTGCAATGTTAACTGTATTACCCAACCATCCAGCCACCCATGTGCTCAACTTTAATGCAGCAGCTAGTCCAATAAAAACTGCTGCAAATGAAAGTGCTGCCACAACTAATCCTTGTTTTAAACCTTTTATTAAAGCAAGAACCAGCAATGCCAGCACCATAATATCTAAAAACATAAAGGCTATTTGCTTAATAACGCTTTAACTGCTGCTGCAATTGCCTTACCGTCTGCTTTGCCTGCTAATTGTTTAGATGCAACTCCCATCACTTTTCCCATATCAGCTGCAGTGGAAGCCCCGGTTTCAGCTATAATTGAAGCTACAGCAGCATCCAACTCTTCTTGGGATAACTGCTTAGGTAAGAATTGTTCAATTACCGCAATTTCTTCCGTTTCCTTTTGCGCTAAATCGGCCCTGTTTTGTTGTTGGTATATTTCTAAAGAATCTTTTCGTTGTTTTACTAATTTTTGCAACAACTTTTGCTCTTGTTCTTCTGTAATTTGACCATTTGCTCCTGGCTCTGTTTTAGCTTTAATAATTTCGGCCTTTATAGCTCTTAAACCTCTTAATAAGGCTTCATCTTTGGCTTTCATGGCATCTTTCATGCCACCCATTACCTTTTCTTCTAAGCTCATGGTGTTTTATTTATTTTGATTTAATTGAGATTCGCGAAACTTCTTATAAAATTCCTTTGCATGGTTTTTCATGCCTTCTACCAAATCTTGTTGTTGAGTTGCTCTTAAATAGGTATCGGCCATACCCATCATTGTTTGGTAATAAAAATCGGCCATTTCATCTACCATCATATCTTTTGTCCAAAGATCTATGCGCATAGCAGATTTATCGGCACCATCCCAAAATGCCAACATCATTGCTTTGGCTTCTTGTTTTACATCAGCTGTGCTGTCTGATGCAGACCAGTCAATATGTTGAGGCACTTTATTTTCATCTAAAGTAACATTTACAGAAATAGTAGATTGCTTCATATTCATCATTTAAAGTGGCGCAAAACTAAGACGAAACTGCTTTTGTAGCGAGTATTTCCTCCCAAAATAGCTGGGCGGCTTTTTCCCAGCTAAAAAGAGCAGCTCTTTCTAACCCTTTTTGAATCAATTTTTCCCGCATTTGTTCATTGCGGTAAAGCTGTTGCATTTGTTCAGCAATAGTTTCAGGGTTAGTGGCATCTGCATACAAAACAGCGTCTCCACCTACTTCAGGCATGCTCGAATTATTTCCAACAACAACCGGCACCCCCGATTGCATGGCTTCCACAATCGGCAGCCCAAATCCCTCAAAATGGGTTACATATAATGCTGCATAAGCAGCTCCAGTAAGCTTTTGCAAAATGCTTTCTTCTACATAACCTGTTAGCACAACGTCGTTGCGGTATTTATATGTTTTCAATTTTTCTACAAAATCTTGGTATTGCCATGCAAGCCTGCCTGCAAAAACCAATTTCATATTACTCTTATGCCATTTCTTAAAAAGCGAAAACGCTTTTAAAATATGCATCATATTCTTTCGAGGATTAATGCCTCCTACACACAAAAAATATTCATAGCCTTCGGTATACGCTTCTTTTACCTGCTCTTTTTCTTCCCAACTAATTGGCATAAATCCACTACGTGCAGCCCCACTAATTACCGTTGGGTCTAATGGTAGTTTAGGGTAAGATTGAATAATATCTTGTTTAGAAAATTCGGAAACCGTAACAACTCTTTTAGCTTTTTTTAAAAAGCGGGGAGTCATTGCTGCATAATGAAAGCGCTGGGTCCAACTAATATGCTTTGGAAAATGTTTGAAAGCTAAATCGTGCACCACCAATAATTGTGGGGTGCTACTACTAATACTACAAAAGCCATATGGCTGAACCCATACATCGGCTTTCAATTTTTTTACCGCCAACGCCGCACTAATATTGTACCAATAAAAAAAGGCAGGAATATGTCTGGCAGCAGGAGCAACAGTAATGGATTGAACATTGGGTCCTGAAATTAAATCAGCAGCATGAGGCCGATCATATATAAATACAAACTGATGCTGGGGATATTGATTAACCAATAATTTAAAGATAGAGACTGTATAATGACCGTACCCTTCTAAATTGGCTGAATTAAAAAAAATAGCATTTACTGCAATAGTCATAATGCAAAGTTAACTGCTAATAAAAACTAATCGTGTACATCTGTTACTCCACCAGAAACGGTAAACTTCATTGCATCAGCAGCGCCAATATTTGGAAGTGGTTTTACTTTATGGCTTGGAACAAAATAAGTAATCCCTGAAATAGCATAAGAATGAGGAACATAAACCGTTACATGATTTTCCAAACCAAAATCTTCGCTGCTTTGTTGAGTGATAAATCCAATTCGCCAAATATCGGCTCCGTCTACATTTACTAAAACAGGTTGATTAAATTTCTTTTTATTGCCAGCAAAAGCTTCTAAAAAATCTTTTACAGAAGAATAAATGAATTTAATACCTGGTGTTTTTTCTAAAACAGTGTCTAACAAGGCAACCAATCGATTAATCGCAAATAAAGACGAAAGCCATCCAACCAATAAAACCAGGGCAATTACTACCAGAAACCCTAAACCAGGCATTCTAATAATATTGCCATCTGCATCTCTTTGCGCTAAATCGGGCGCTACATTTCTAATAATGCTGGGCAATATATCGTCTACAAGATTGAATAAACTGATTACTACCCAAATAGTTATGCCAATAGGTGCCAATACAATTAAGCCCTGGAAAAAATATTGCAGTAAGCGTTTTAACAAATACTTGAAGGTCATAATGCCTGCAAGATACAGCATGTATAGCAGTTGAGCCGGTTTACCACTTATCCAAGATATAAAGCGTTTAACAATAATTTAATGAAAAATAAACGTCGGAAACTTTGGTTACGAAAATAGTTTCCCTAGTTTTGCCCACCGAAATTATCAATATGGAGCAAAGAATTGTAGAAAAAGCCCAGGAACTCTTTTTCCGATATGGACTAAAAAGTGTTACTATGGACGATATCGCATCCAACTTGGGCGCCAGCAAAAAGACTATTTATCAATACTTTAAAGACAAGGATCATTTAGTAGATGCAGTTGTTCAAAGAGAAATTGAGCAAGATATGCACGAATGCACCAGTATTGCCTGCAGTTGCGACAATGCAATTCAAGAAGTTTTTAGGGGATTCGAAATGTTACAAGAAATGCTCACCACCATGAACCCTGCAATCATTTTTGAAATGCAGAAATACCATCCAGAAGCATATAAAAAAATGAATGCACACAAGAATAAGTTTTTTGTGAACATCATGAAAGAGAACCTTATTAAAGGAATAGATGAAGGGTATTATAGAGCAGACATTAACGTAGATATTATAGCTCGCTATAGAGTCGAAAGCATTTTCCTTGGATTTAATCCAGACGTTTTTATGCAAGGGAAATTCACCCTATTACAAGTAGAAATGGAATTGATGGAACATTTTTTATATGGCATATGTACCCCGAAAGGACAAAAACTAATAACCAAATATAAACAGCAAAGAGAAAAATAAACAATATGCACACCAAAATTAAACTAATCGCACTGCTTTGCATGATGGCAATGATGCAAACCGCAATGGCACAAAAAGCCAATCGGTACGAATTCAGTATAGAGCAAGCAGTTGCTTATGCAAAAAAGAACAACGTGCAAGTAAAAAATGCATTATTGGCCATTCAAGCACAAATGCAAACCAATAAAGAAATTACTGCTTCTGCGTTACCTACTATTTCAGGTAGTATTGGAACACAACATTTACCCAATGTTGCAGTTCAAACCTTACCCAACTTTATTTCTCCAGCTACTTATCAAGTGCTGATTGACCAAGGTGTTAGAGATGGCAATGGTAACCCTATAAAAATGCCGAGTGACTTTGGATTTATTGCGGCACAGTTTGGAACCAAATGGAATGCGAGTGCAGGTGTTTCATTACAACAATTACTATTTGATGGGCAAGTGTTTATTGGACTACAAGCTAG
The DNA here is from genome assembly GCA_964612195.1 of uncultured Sediminibacterium sp. Lineage (GTDB taxonomy): Bacteria > Bacteroidota > Bacteroidia > Chitinophagales > Chitinophagaceae > Sediminibacterium. Next base: position 12,830 of record CAZTDV010000044.1, on the reverse strand, counting down.
AAAAGCATCCATCGATTTTCAAGAAGCAGCTGCAAGAGTAACTGAAGAAAATATCAAAACCAATTTATACAAAGTCTATTATCAATTAGTAGTAAGTAAAACCCAAATTGAATTATTAGATGCAAACATTAAAAGACTAGAAAAACTAGACTATGATGTAAAAGCATTGTATAAAAATGGATTTGCAGAAAGAATTGATATTGATAAAATTGCTGTACAGTTAAATAACTTAAGCACCGAAAAAATCAAAGCCCTTAACGGCATTGCAATGGGATATATAGGTTTAAAGACCTTAATGGGAATGCCTGTAACAGACACTTTAGTTTTAACGGATACTTTAGACTATACACAAATTAAAGAAGACATTACAAAGGGAGATTATAACTACGAGGATCGCAGAGATTTTCAATACCTAAGTTCTGCTAAACAATTGAATGCATTTAACGTAAAACGATACGAATTAAGCAAACTACCAACGGTAGCATTGGGTGCCAATTATAGTAAGTTGGCTCAACGAAATCAATTCAACTTTTTTGGCAAAGGAGATTGGTTTACTTCTTCTTCAATTGGGGTGAATATTGCCGTACCCATTTTTAGTGGATTTGCAAAAGATGCAAGAATTAAAAAAGCAAAAATTGAATTGGAACAAACCAATAATCAGTTAGAAAATTTAAAACTGAATATAGATCAATCAGTAGAGCAAGCAAGATTAAAATATAAAACTGCTATTGCAACATTAGATTTTCAAAAAAACAATATGGCTTTAGCAGAAAAAGTTTATCAGCAAACTAAGAAAAAATACGAAGCAGGTACCGGATCAAATACCGAAATAAATGCTTCAGATGTAGACTTAAAAGCTGCTCAAACCAATTATATCAGTGCACTATACGATGCCATTATAGCAAGAGTTGATTACTTAACTGCAATAGGAAAATTATAAAAAAATTAAACCATAAACAATGAGAAAAACAATCTATTTATTACATATCCTTACATCAATCGCTATACTTAGCAGTTGTGGCAGTGATAGCAAACAAGGGAACGACCTTGCTTCAAAAAAAGCCGCTTTAGAAAAATTAAAAACTGAACAAAACGCATTAGCTGAAAAGATTGGTGTTTTACAAAATGAAATCAATGTATTAGACACAGCCAATGCTGGAGCTAATGCCAAATTGATTAATATCACTCCGGTAGCAAGAGAAAACTTTGTTCACTATATAGACTTACAGGGAAATATTACCTCAGATAATATTTCATACGTTTCTCCTAGAATGGGTGGAGGACAAGTAAGGGCTATTTATGTTAAAAGAGGAGATATTGTAACTAAAGGACAACAGCTAATCAAGTTAGACGATGCGGTGATTAGACAGTCAGTTATTGCTGCTCAAAAATCTATTGAAACAGTAAAAAGTCAATTAAGCTTTGCAAAAGATTTATACAACAGACAGAACAATCTTTGGAAAGAAGGAATTGGAACTGAAGTTCAATTAATTTCTGCCAAAAACAATGTACAGTCTTTAGAGCGTCAATTGGCTGCTGCAGAGGAACAAATAAAAGTTACTGAAGAGCAATTACGCGCAACTAATATTCTTGCAGATGTAAGTGGTATAGTAGACGAACTAAATGTAAGAGTAGGTGAAATTTTTGTAGGTCTTGCAGGAATTACTCCTCAAATAAAAATTGTGAATACCCAGAATATGAAAGTGGTAACACGTGTTCCAGAAAACTATAGCAATAGAATTAAAGCAGGAGCTAATGCAATCATTAGCTTACCCGACTTAAATAAAGAATTTAAAGCAACTGTAACAACAGCTAGCAGATCAATTGATGCTAATACTAGAAGCTTCGACGTAGAAATAAAGATTCCTTATGATGCCAATATAAGACCCAATCAATTGGCTCAAGTGAAGTTTCAAGACTATGAAGTACCCAATGCTATTTCAATAAATGTAAATACTGTTCAAACAGAAGAGAAGGGCAAGTATGTATATGTAGCCGTTCAGGAGGGTAAAAAATTAGTAGCTCGTAAGAAAATGATTACGGTAGGTGAACTTTATGGCAAGTTAATAGAAGTAAAAACAGGTCTTAACGAGAAAGACTTACTGATTACGGAAGGATATCAGAATATTTATGATGGACAAACTGTAAAGGTTTTAGCACAATAAAAATAATTAAGCATGAATTTCATTGAAGGCATAGCCAAAAAATTCAAAGAGTTTAAACCCACCAGTTGGGCCATTGACAATAGAACGGCAGTGTATGTGATCACTATATTAATTTCATTATATGGATTAAATAAGTTCACAACCCTCCCAAAAGAACAATTTCCGGATATTGTAGTTCCAACCATATCTATTACTACCGTGTATTTTGGTAATTCACCCAAAGACATTGAAAATTTAGTAACCCGACCAATTGAAAAACAATTGAAGGGCATCAGTGGCGCTAAAGTGAACAAAATTCAATCTACTTCGCAACAAGATTATAGCTTGATAGTGGTAGAATTTGATACAGATATAAAACCAGAAATTGCTAAAATAAAAGTAAAAGATGCAGTAGATAAGGCACAAACAGACTTACCTACCGATTTAACTTCTTTACCAAATGTTCAAGAGTTTTCAATAAGTGATCAACCCATCATGTTCGTTAATATAAGTGGCGATTTTGATGGTATCAAGCTAAAACAATATGCAGATAAATTACAAGATCGATTTGAAGAACTAAAAGAAGTAAACCGTGCAGAAATAGTAGGAGCACCAGAACGTGAAATTCAAATTAATATAGATCCAGCAAAATTAGCAGCTGCTAAACTTACATTTAGGGATATTGAAAGTGCTGTTAATTTAGAGAACAAAGATATTAGTGGCGGATTGGTAGAAGTAGGAACCATGAAACGCAATATTAAAATTAAAGGCCAGTTTACCAGCGCCTATGATATGCAGCATATTCAAATCAAGAATGTAAATGGAGCACCCATTTATTTACAAGACGTTGCACAAATTATAGATACAGTAAAAGAAACCGAGAGCTATGCCCGATTAGATGGCGAGAACGTTATCACGGTTAATATTGTAAAAAGAGCTGGAGAAAATTTAATTAATACAGCAGATGGTATTAATAAAATTGTTGCAGAAATGCAGCAGAGTGAAGAGTTACCCAAAAACCTTAAAGTAGTTATTACAGGTGACCAAAGTAAAGGAACCAAAACCTCTTTTAATGAATTGGTTAATACCATTATCATTGGATTCATCTTGGTATTATTAATTTTGATGTTCTTCATGGGTGTAACCAATGCCTTCTTTGTGGCATTAAGCGTACCACTTTCTGTATTCGTTTCCTTTATGTTTTTACCATTAGGTGAATTAATAGCAGGTGGCGCAATCACACTCAACTTCATAGTACTCTTTGCATTATTGTTTGGATTAGGAATTATTGTAGACGACGCAATTGTGGTTATTGAAAACACCCATAGAATTTATAATAATGGTAAAGTAAAAATTGTACGATCAGCAAAAGAAGCAGCAGGAGAAGTATTTATTCCAGTGTTAGCAGGAACTGCTACTACACTAGCTCCTTTCTTCCCGCTATTACTATGGAAGGGCATTATTGGGAAATTCATGATATACTTACCCATCATGCTTATCTTAACATTGGCAGCATCATTGGTGGTTGCGTTTTTTATCAACCCAGTATTTGCGGTGAGCTTTATGAAGCCTGAAGGGCGCGAATTTGAATCTCCTAAAAACGCCATATTCAAAAAATGGTGGTTCTGGGGTTCAGCTATATTAGGTGTTCTATTTAATGTAGCAGGCTGGCATGGGTTTGGTAATTTCTTAATCTTTATGATGGGCTTAATCGTATTGGAAAGATATGTGCTTAGAAATATCATTCACTTTTTCCAAGAAAGAGCTTTACCTGGTTTAATGAACCGTTATGAATCTTTATTGAAATATATATTGGTTAGAAAAAGACCAGTTTATTTATTAATTGGATTATTTGTTTTATTTCCTATCTCTTTAATCCTATTGATTCTTAGAGATAATCCTAAACCTTTCTTCCCTAGTGGTGATCCAAAATTCGTGTACGTGTACTTAAAAATGCCCATTGGTACGAAATCTCAAACCACAGATTCTGTATTGAGAATACTAGAAGGAAGGGTATATAAAATTCTAGGAAACGAACAACCTGGCAAAGAAGGCAGTATTGTAGAGAGTGTAATTTCAAACGTTGCCGTAGGAGCAAATAATCCTAGAGACAACAATAGAAGTACACAAACCCACTTAGGAAGAATACAAATTTCTTTTGTTGAGTTTGAACAAAGACATGGCAAAAGCTCAGCCCCCATTCAAGAAGAAATTAGACAACAAATGAAAGGTATTCCAGGAGGTTCTATAGAAGTAAGACAAGAAGATGCAGGACCGCCAACTGAACCTCCAGTAAATATTGAAGTTTCTGGAGACAATTTTGATGCCTTAGCAAAAACTGCCATTCAATTACAAAACCATTTAGACACTAATAGAATTGCAGGAATGCAAAACTTAGAAATGGATGTTGACTTGAATAATCCTGAAATAACGGTTAATATAGATAGACAACGTGCATTAGCAGAAGGAGTGAGTACCGCACAAATTGGAATAGAATTAAGAACTGCTGTATTTGGTAAAGAAGTGAGCAAACTAAAAGACGACGAAGATGAATATAAAATTCAATTGCGTTTAAATGCTAAGTCTAGAAACGATATCAATGAGTTAATGAATATGCGTATTGTATTCAGAGATTTTACCTCTGGAGCAATCAAACAAATTCCATTGAACAGTGTGGCTACACTGGAATATACAAATACAGCAGGTGGAGTTAAAAGAAAGAATTTAAAAAGAACCATTCAAATTCAATCTGCTGTAACAGATCCTTCATTAACACCAGAAATTAATAAGGCTTTGGCTAAAAAGATTGAAGAATTTAAAGCCAAAACACCCATACCAGCAGATATTACTATAAAGCAAACAGGTGAAGGAGAGCAACAAGCAGAAACCAGTGCATTCTTAGGAACTGCATTATTAAGTGCATTATTGATTATCTTTTTAATATTGGTATTACAGTTCAATAGCTTAAGTAAGCCGTTTATTGTATTGACCGAAATATTCTTCTCTATCATTGGTGTTTTCTTAGGATATGCATTAACCGGAAAGAGTATGGCTACCATCATGGTAGGGGTTGGTATCATTGGATTAGCGGGTATTGTAATTAAGAATGGTATTCTACTCATAGAATTTACTGATGAGTTAAGAGGACGCGGATACAAAACCAGAGAAGCGGCAATTGAAGCAGGAAAAATCAGGATTATTCCTGTATTGTTAACCGCATTAGCTACCATCATGGGTATGTTACCATTGGCAGTAGGATTCAATATTGATTTCGTTTCTATGTTTACCCATTTAGATCCGAAGATTTTTATTGGTGGCGACTCTGTAGTATTCTGGGGACCTTTAGCATGGACCATTATTTATGGTTTAATATTTTCATTCTTCCTAACCTTAATCATGGTACCAAGTATGTACTTAATATCTGAAAGATTAAGAAGACCAATGGAAAGATTTTATGGAACTAAGTACGTAGCATTATTTGGATTTACCGGACCACTCTTCTTTATTTTTGTAGGAATTATGTTTGGCGTAAGAAAAATTCAAGGAAAGAAAGTTTGGATGGGAGAACAAAAACCTATTTTAGTAAAAAATTAGAATATGCGAAATCACGAAATAGACTACCGCATTTTTGGAGAAGAAATGCAATATGTAGAAGTAGAATTAGACTACAATGAAACTGCAATAGCCGAGCCAGGAGCATTTATGATGATGGATGATGGAGTGATTATGGAAACTATGTTTGGAGATGGATCACAACAAAACAACAGCATATTTGGTAAGCTCTTGAATGCAGGAAAAAGAATGTTAACAGGTGAAAGTTTATTCATGACTGCTTTTACCAATGTGAATCAAGGCAAACGAAGAGTAAGTTTTGCTTCACCCTATCCAGGAAAAATAATTCCACTCGATTTATCTGCATATAACAACAGAATTATTTGTCAAAAAGATAGCTTTCTATGTGCAGCAAAAGGAGTAAATGTAGGAATTGAATTTCAGCGAAAACTAGGTACAGGATTATTTGGTGGGGAAGGATTCATCATGCAAAAATTAGAAGGTGATGGCATGAGTTTTTTACACGCAGGAGGTCATGTATTCAAAAGAGATTTACATCCTGGAGAAACCCTGAAAATTGATACTGGTTGCATAGTAGGTTTTACCTCTGGTGTAAACTATGATATTCAATTTGTAGGGGGGATTAAAAACACCTTATTTGGAGGAGAGGGATTATTTTTTGCCACGCTTACCGGACCTGGTTCTGTTTGGATTCAGACTTTGCCAATCAGCCGCTTAGCTGGTAGGATACTACAATATGGTGTAGGTGCACGCAAAGAGGAAGGAAGTATACTAGGAGGATTAGGTAATATATTAGATGGCGATGGCAAATGGTAATCAGGATGCTTTTAAAGCAACAATACCATTGCGAATAGCATAAAGGATTAAGCCGGCCGAATTTTTCGAGCCGGTTTTTTCTTGTAAAGACTGACGATAAGCTCCTATTGTTCTCAAACTCATATTTAACTGATCTACAATTTCTTTACTGGTATATTCTGAACAAATTAATTGCAGGATCAACTTTTCTTTATCAGATAATTGAATGGATACATTTTTTTGATGTGGATGATACCTGCCATTGGCTATCAGTTCACGTAATAGATTATGTCTTTCTAGTAATTGCACATACTTCTTATGTAAGATCTTGTATTGAGTCAGTGCTTCCTCAAAATTTTGGGGGTCAAGTTCTTCAGGATATTTAGGATTTGGATCCTGCGTTTCAAGAACCAACAAATCACTGAAATAATCCGTAAAATTTATATTCAAGACCTTTCCATAATCAAAGAGTATATCAAAATCTAATTCTGGTTCTTCAATATGATTATAGTAACTAGACCTACTAACTCCTACCCTGTCAACTAATTTGGTAATGGAAATACCATTTGCTTTTACTAATTCTTTAAGCAAGTGCCCTCGATGCAGTTTTTTCTATTGTTTTTCAATAGCGTAAAGAAATAAACAATAGTGTTTAATTAATTGGGCAAATAAATGTATTAATTGGACATTTATGTCTAAAAAAGGAGCTTACAATCGCTTCAAGCCTTCTACTGCTTTTTCTAAAGTGCTTTCTTTTTTGGCAAAACAAAAACGCAACACTTTATTGTCTTGATTATTTTGATAGAATGCAGAAACTGGTATGGTTGCCACGCCAAATTCTTTGGTGAGAGTAGTGGCTAATTCTTTATCTGAAACCTGACTGAAATTAGCATAGCTATAGCACTCAAAATAACTACCATGCGAAGGAATACAAGTAAATGGCGTATCGCGCATCAATATTCTAAAATAGTCTCGCTTGGCTTGTATTTGTGTGCCCAATTGTAGATAAGCATCTGCGTTTTGGATATACGTAGTTAAGGCAACTTGCTGTGGGGTATTGCAACAAAAACAATTGAACTGATGCACTTTTCTAAACTCTTTCATTAAGTGCGCAGGTGCCATACAATAACCCAATTTCCAACCTGTACAATGATAGGTTTTACCAAAAGAGAAACAAACAAAACTACGCTCGAATAGTGCAGGGTATTTCAAAATACTTTGGTGTTCAATCCCATCAAAAATTAAATGCTCATATACTTCATCACTTAAAATTAAGATATCAGTACCTGCAACTATACCCTCTAATATTTGCATATCGGTTGCTGATAATACTGCACCCGTTGGATTATGGGGCGAGTTGATCATGATCATTCTTGTGCGAGGCGTAATTTTGGCTTTTACTTCATTCCACGGTATGGCATAATTGGGATATTCCAATTGAATAGGTACCGCAATAGCTTTGTTTAACTCAATCGTAGGGATATAACAATCATAAGCAGGCTCAAACAAAATGACTTCATCGCCAGGTTGTAATACAGTAGTAAGTGCAGTGTAAATAGCATAAGTGCCTCCAGGTGTTACGGTAATTTCACTCGTTACATCAACTGATGCACCATATAAATTGGTCGCTTTTAAAGACAATGCGGACAGCAGCGGCGGATACCCATTCATATGAGTGTATTGATTGAACCCATCTTTCATGGCTTTATCAACCAAGCCAGTTAACTCGTCACTCATCATAAAATCTGGAAAACCCTGCCCTAAATTAACTGCACCATATTCGTTAGCCAATTGGCTCATTACGGTAAAAATGGTAGTACCTACATGGGGTAGTTTAGATTGTATAGCTATAGACACTTTAAAAAATTAAGGCTCAATAATATTGGCCAAGCGCTTTAATTCAACTTCGGCAACTTTGGCTGTAAATGCCAAGTTAACTAATCTGTACGATTCATTTTCAAAACTTTGCTGGGCTAGTTTTACATCAACAATAGTAGCTTGACCCAATTGAAAACGTTGCATCACTAAGTCTAATAACTGCTTACTTAATACCTGATTTTGTTTGGCAGTTTTTAATTGAGCCAAAGTATTTGCATAAGCTTGATAAGTTCTTACTGCACCAGTTTCAATATTTAATAAGAATTGATCGCGTTGTACTTTAGCATTGCGGGTATTAATTTCTGCAACCTGTTGTTGTTTTTTATTGATTAACCCATTGTAAATAGGAATAGCTAAATTGACACCCAAGAAAGGACCATAGCTTCTATTTTCAAGAATAAATCCTGCGCCACTTTTGGTATTGCTAAAGTTAATACCGGTTGTAGCACGTAAAGTAGGAACGCGAAGCGCAGCAGTTTCTCTTTCGATTAGCTCATTTATTTTTATTTGCTGCTCGGCTGCTGATACTTGAGGATTCTTTAATGCCAATGTTTTCAATTGGTTGAAATTGATTTTTTCATCTACCACAATGGTATCATTAATAACCACTGATGAATCAGGACTCACAAAAATCAAACTCAGCAAATTGGTTTTCCCTTGGTCTATAATTAATTGTTGTGCTTGTTTAGATTGAACCAATGCATTCAAATCAATTTGAGCTTGATATAAGTCTGCATTATTGGCAAGGCCCACTTCTTTACGGCTATTAATGATATCGATTCTTTGTTGAGAAACTTCAATAGACTTATTGATCGTGCTAAGTAAATTTTGCTGACGAACTACATCATAATAACTGGTAATTACCGAAGCCATGGTACTCTGAATTTGTGCATTCAGCATGTCTTGGTTCATTTTTTGCAATTCATTTAATCTTTGCTGTGCCGCCTTAACCCTAAATCCATTAAATAATAAAATACCTGCAGTTATATTGGCATTCATATTATTTGATGAAACACCACTTCTGGTTACATCTCTAGAAGGGTCTGGAAATTTTTGATTAATCGTAGTAATATTTTCTACATCATTAACGGTAGCATTAACAGTGGGTAATCCTCCAGCAACCCCTACATGATTATTAATAGTAGCTATTTCAACATTGTTTTTAGCCAGTTGAATATTATAGCTATTCTTTAGTGCAATAGCCAAAGCATCAGATAAACTCAGTCTATTTTGACTGTATCCAAAATGAGCCGAAACAGTTCCTAAAAAAACAAGCAGAATTAACTTACGCATCAGTATGAAATTACCATAGGATGATTGAATAGCTTATATTATTACACGAACGGGCAACTAGCTCACCAGCGTACCTACATTGGCCCCTTCTACCACTTGAAGCAAATTCCCTTGTGTATTCATATCAAAAACAATGATGGGTAATTTATTCTCCATGCATAAAGTAAATGCGGTCATATCCATCACTTTCAGATTCTGAGAAATACATTCCTGAAAGCTTAGTTTTTCAAATTTAGTAGCAGTTGGGTCTTTTTCAGGATCAGCACTATAAATGCCATCTACCCTTGTACCCTTCAAAATAACGTCTGCCTTCATTTCAATGGCTCTTAAAGATCCGGCAGTATCTGTGGTAAAATATGGATTACCAGTACCTGCCCCAAATATTACCACACGGCCTTTTTCTAAATGACGCAAGGCTTTTCTACGGATATAAGGTTCAGCAACTTGCTCCATATTGATAGCACTTTGCAATCTTGTATACACCCCAATCTTCTCCAACATAGCCTGCATGGCCATGGCGTTGATGACCGTTGCCAACATACCCATATAATCGCCATGAGCTCTTTCAATACCACTGTCAGCCTCATTCATACCCCTATAGATATTACCACCTCCAATTACAATAGCTACTTGTACCCCTAAATCTGTAACCCTTTTGATATCATGGGCATATTGCTCAATAATCTTAGGATTAAATGGGTCTCCGTTTCTTTGATCACCTAATAAAGCTTCACCGGATAGTTTAAGTAGGATACGTTTGAATTTTGGTAGCATGAGATTCGTTTATAATTGAGTAGGTTACAAAAGTACAAAAGCCCCTCCGATAAATAGGAGAGGCTTTTGAAAAAATATTCAATGAGTACAAATTATCCTAGCGCAACACGCTTGAATTCTGTAACAGTTACGTTACCAGCACTCTTTAAGTAAGCTTCAACAGTGATAGCACCGTCTTTTACAAAAGCCTGAGCCAATAAAGTATTCTCTTTAAAAAATGCATTTAGCTTGCCTTCTGCAATTTTAGCAACCATTTCTTCAGGTTTACCCGCCATTTTAGGATCAGCTTTCATTGTTTCAATAACAATTGCTCTTTCTCTTTCAATGGTTTCAGCAGGAATGCTATTTGCATCTACCGCTAGAGGATTCATAGCAGCAATTTGCATTGCTACGTCTTTACCTGCTTCAGGAGCATCAGTAGTTAATCCTACTAAAACACCCATACGGTTTGCACCGTGAATATATGATGCAACATAAGGAGCTTCAATTCTTTCAAATTTAGCAACCCCAATTTTTTCACCAATTGCAGCTAATTTATCATTGATTAAATCTGCTACTTTAGCACCGTTAATCAATACTTCATTTAATTCTTCTGCACTCTTAACGTTGTTGGCAACAGCCGCATCAGCAATAGAAGTAGCAAATGCAACGAAGTCAGCGTTTTTAGAAACGAAATCGGTTTCACAGCTAATACAAACTACAAATCCAACTTTGTTATCCGCAGAAGTACGAGCAATGATCACTCCTTCTTTAGCTTCTCTATCGCTACGCTTTGCAGCCACTTTCTGGCCTTGCTTACGTAACCAATCAATAGCAGCTTCAAAATCACCGTTGGTTTCAGTTAAAGCTTTTCTACAATCTAACATTCCGGCACCAGTTGCCTGACGTAATTTATTTATATCGGCAGCTGTAATAGTTGCAGTTGACATACTTATTTCAATTTAAATATTCTCAAATAAGGCTTATCTACCGCCACCACCTGCAGGTCTGCGATTACCGCCACCCGCTGGAGTACGACGCTTTGGTGCACCACCTGGTCCACCCGCTGGAGCACCAGCACCACGACCTCTTCCGCCACGACCAGCTTCAGATTGTGCTTCTGCTTCTAAACGACGAGCCCTTGCTTCATTTTCGTTGTTGCTGTCATCAGTTTCGTCTTCATCCTTAGATGCTTGACGCTCTGCTAAACCTTCTGCAATTGCAGCAACAATGTAATTAGTAATGATTGCAATAGATTTGGTAGCATCATCATTTGCAGGGATAGCAAAATCTACTTTATTAGGATCAGAGTTGGTATCAACCATTCCAAAAGTAGTAATGCCCAAACGCTTAGCTTCAGCTAAAGCAATATGCTCATGACCAATGTCTACAAGGAATAAAGCTGCAGGAAGACGGCCCAATTGAGCAATACCACCTAATACTTTTTCCATTTTATCCTTATCACGAGTAAGGGTTAATCTTTCTTTCTTAGTTAAGCTTTCAGCGCTACCGTCTGCCAACATTTTTTCAATGCTCTGCATTTTCTTAACACTCTTACGAACAGTGTTAAAGTTGGTAAGCATACCACCTAACCAACGTTCTGTAGCATAAGGCATGTTTACACGCTTAGCACACTCAGTTACGATTTCTTTAGCTTGTTTCTTGGTAGCAACAAACATGATTTTCTTACCGCTCTTAGCAATTTGCTTAATGGCAGCAGCAGACTCTTGTAAGTAATCTACTGTTTTGTTAAGGTCAATAATATGAATACCTTTTTTCTCAGCGAAGATGTAAGGCAACATCTTAGGATTCCACTTCTTTTTAAGGTGACCAAAGTGAACGCCGGCCTCCAATAGTTGCTGTTGTAGTGAAGTGTTATTTTCCATTGTGGTGAATTATATAATTTTTTAAAATTTAATTTCAGTAGATATTCAATACAACGATTAACGCTTACTGAACTGGTAGCTTCTACGTGCTTTCTTATGACCAAATTTCTTACGTTCAACACTACGAGGATCACGCTTAAGTTGACCAGCAGCTTTTAATGCAGGGCGTAATTCAGGATTTACTTCAAGCAACGCACGGGCAATACCCAATTTAGCTGCTTCAGCCTGACCTTTTAAACCACCACCAGCAGCATTGATAACGATATCAAACTTGCCTTCTAGTTCAGTTGTTTTAAGAGGAGCTTCAACTTGGTTTTGTAAATAAACCAATGGGAAATAAGCTTTGTAATCTTTGTCGTTTACAGTTATTTTACCTTCGCCCTTGCTAATGAAGACACGTGTTACGGCTTCTTTACGGCGACCAACTGCATTTTTTTGTTTTTCCATTTTGATTATGCTTGGCGTCTGGCATTGCTACCAGACAATGTTTTAGAATTTAAGTTCCTTA
>CAZTDV010000043.1:0-30142 GCA_964612195.1 uncultured Sediminibacterium sp. | reverse complement strand
CTATCTCCTAAAAACCTTTAAAGAACATCCCCTTTTTGTTAAGCGGGATGCAAATATAGGACGGATATTTTACCTGACAAATGTTTTTTGAAACTAAATTCATCCTGTTTGCTAGAACCTTTTATTTATAAGGCTTTCAAGCAATAAAAAAAATTAAGGATAAATAACTTTAGCTAAAAATAATCCTTGAGGAGGCGTACTAAAGTCTGCTTTAGTGCAATCTTTTTCAAGGATGATTTTTTCAAAATCATTCAATGATAATTGCCCTCTACCTACTTTAAGCATGGTGCCTACTAGGCCACGCACCATTCCGCGTAAGAACCGGTTGGCCTGAACCTGATAAATGTATTGTTGATCGGCGGCTATGCTCCACTCCGAAATAAGAATTGAACAATTATGGGTAAAAACCTGTGTATTGCGCTTTGCAAAGCTGGTAAAGTCGGTATGGTTCTTTAAAATGGCAGCAGCTTGTTGTAAAAGGGAAAAGTCTAATTCATAAGGATAGAACCAACCCCTATCTTTTAAAAAAGGATTCTTCTGTTGGTATATATAATAGTAATAGGTTCTTGCTACAGCATCAAACCTACAATGTGCTGTATCGGCCACTGCATTTATAGACTTCACCGCTATATCATCAGGCAAAATGGCATTTAAATTATATACATGCTTATTGGTAATAGACAAATCAGCATCGAAGTGAAAATAGTTCTGTAAAGCATGTACACCGGCGTCTGTTCTAGAAGAACCCGTTAAATCAATATTGACTTTAAATAAGGTAAACAAAGCCCTCTCAATGGCTAATTGAATAGTAGGCGCATTGTCTTGTATTTGAAAACCATGATACGCAGTGCCCTTATATGCCAACTCCAAAAAATACCTGGGCATAAACTAATTATTCTTTTTCTGTGCTTCTCTTACAACAATGGGCTTTGGTATCGGAATCAAAATTACCAGATTCTCGTACTTAGTGCCATTTTTCACTTTGAACACTTGTTCTAAGCCCGCATCTGTATTGCGCTCAGACAATTTTTCAATTTGTTTTTCGGAAGGAATTGCAGTAATTGGTTGTTCAGGAGCTTCTCCTCTAATTAATGCTAAAGAAACCATGTCCATCAACATCCACTCTCCTTCTTGTGTAATCTTTAGCGAATAGCCTTTAGGTTTACCTGTAATAGCAAATTTATAATTGTATTCTCTATAGGCCCCAGCAGGAAAACCCAATACCATGCTATATTCTCCATCCGATAAATTAGGAATTAATAGATACCCTTTCGCATTAGAAGAATGCACATTACCTTTAAGCTGTATATAGTAAGGCTGATTATTTTCAGATTGTATATACAAGAAATTATTTTGGGCATTCACTAAAAACGCCATTAATAAAAATCCGGTTAAAATGGATAAACGGTGTACAATACAACGGATGAACATGTAATCTTGCTTTTTTCAAATTTACTACTTAATACCAATTATGAAGAAACTATTACTACTAATTACCCTAACACAAGTGGGCAATTTGATGGCACAAGAACAAAAAGAGGCAGCACCAAAAGTGTATAGAGCGGTACCAGAGAAAATAAACAATTTGGTTCATACCAAGTTGAACGCCAGCTTTGATTATAGTAAAGCCAGCCTAAATGGAAATGTTTGGATTACTTTGAAGCCTCACTTTTATACCACAGATTCTTTGCAACTAGACGCAAAAGGAATGGATATTAAACAAGTAGCTATTGTAAAAGCGGGAAAAAATAGACCACTCAAATACGAATATGATGGATGGGTATTGCGAATCAATTTAGACAAAACTTACACACGCAATGAAAACTATACGGTATACATTGAATATACAGCAAAACCAAATGAATTAGAAGTTAAGGGGAGCGCGGCTATTACAGACGCAAAGGGTTTGTATTTTATCAATCCCACTGGCGAAGACAAGAGCAAGCCTACTCAAATATGGACCCAAGGCGAAACAGAAGCCACTTCAGTATGGGTACCCACTATTGACAAAACGAATCAAAAAACCACACAGGAATTTAATTTAACTGTACCTGCAAAATATGTAACACTTAGCAATGGTAAGTTGGTTAAGCAAACCAAGAATGCAAATGGAACAAGAACAGATAGCTGGAAAATGGATTTACCACATGCACCCTATTTATTTTTTATGGGAGTGGGAGATTATGCAGTGATTAAAGATTCTTACAAAGGAAAAGAAGTGAGTTATTATGTAGAGAAGGATTATGAAAAAGTTGCCAGAAAAATTTTTGGGAATACACCTGAAATGATGCAATACTTTTCTAACAAATTGGGCGTAGACTACCCTTGGATTAAGTATAGCCAAATTACAGGAAGAGATTATGTAAGTGGAGCGATGGAAAATACCACTGCTACTTTACACCAAGAATCTGCACAACAAGATGCCAGAGAACTAACAGATGGCAATAATTGGGAAAGTACCATTGCACACGAATTATTTCATCAGTGGTTTGGTGATTATGTAACCGCTGAAAGCTGGAGTAATTTAACCGTAAATGAAAGCTTTGCAGATTATAGCGAATACTTATGGGCTGAGTATAAATTTGGTAAAGATGAAGCAGCATTTACCAATTGGAGTGCAATGAATAGGTACTTAAATAGTAGAGCAGATGCATCAAAACATTTAGTTCGTTTCTATTATGATACACAGGAAGACATGTTTGATGTAGTTAGTTATAGTAAAGGTGGAAGAATATTGAACATGTTAAGAAACTATGTAGGAGACGACGCATTCTTTAAATCGTTGAATAAATATTTAACGGATAATAAATTTGGAAATGGAAGTGCACATAAATTAAGATTGGCATTTGAAGCAGTAACAGGGAAAGACTTAAACTGGTTTTTTAATCAATGGTATTTTAATAGTGGCCATCCAAGTTTAGTTATCAGTAATAGTTATGATGCAGCTGCACAAAAAGCCATGTTAGTGATTAAACAAACACAAACTACTGGGTTATTTCAATTACCAGTAACAGTTGATTTATATTATGGGGCAGCAAAAAAGAGATACCAGGTTTGGGCAAAAAATGCGGCAGATACATTTTACTTTGCCGCTGCAACAAAACCTATTTTAATTAATGTAGATGCAGACAAAGTATTGCTAGCAGAGAAAAAAGAAACAAAAACTTTGGAAGAATATGCACATCAATTTAAATATGGTGGTCATTACTTAGACAGAAGAGAAGCCGTTGATATGGCATCTAAAAAAATATCAGATCCAGCAGCTTATGCAATTGTTGCTGCAGGATTAAAAGACCCCTATTTCAGAATAAGAATGAAAGCATTGGGTAGTTTTGGAAATGCAAAATTAGATAATGCCACACTTGCATTAATTGAAAAAATGGCGAAAGAGGATGCATCAAAATTGGTAAGAGCAGATGCAATAAGCATTTTGGGAATACAAAAAAATGCAGCATATGCTAGTCAATTTGAACAATATATAAATGACTCCTCTTATTCAGTAGCAGGTGCAGCTTTACTTGCCCTAAATGATTTAGATGGAAAGAAAGCTTATGCATTAGCTAATCAATTAGCAAAATCACCTGCAAAAGGGAGATTAAGTGCTGCAATCAGTTCGGTAATTATAGCCAATGGAGATGAATCAGCTTACGATTACATTATGGGCAATTTCAATAAAATGCCTTTGTCTCAAGCTAAGTTCAGTTCATTATCTTCTATTGTTGAATTCTTGTCTAAAGTAACAGATGAAGTGAAATTTAAAGCAGGCGTTGATGCAGTAGTAACATTCAGAAATGAAATACCTGCTCCAGCAAGGCCGCAAACAGATCCAGTAATCAACAATGTATTTTTAAAGGGTTTGGCTGCTAAGAAAGAAGCTGCTGGGGCACAAGCATTAGCCGATTATGTGAAAGAAAAAATGAAAAACTAATTTCAGCATAAAGTCTAAAAGCGCCTCGATTTATTCGGGGCGTTTTTATTTCCATGATAAAGAACTAGATGCTTTCAATTCTATAGATAAAGGAATAATATCGGTTCCATTGCTACTACTGCCAGACAATTTAGTGGTAACAATCTCAGTAATCATCTTAGCCGAACTTAAATCATAAATTCTTTCTGCACGTGCAATTCCTTTCAAGTTTTGTTGAATAGATTGCCCAGACTGAGTAAAAGAAGTTTTAATAACTAAATCTGACAAAACAGAAACCGTAGCCTTATTGTCTTGCACTTTCAGAATTAAATATTGGTGGATTGTTTTACTACTATCACTAAAAGTAGAATCGGACCAACTAAGTCCTGCTTTAACAACTGAAGTAGCAAAGGGCAAAAAATATTTGCCCGCATCTTCTAGTTCAATATCAAAAAATGGATTGGTTTTACTGGGGGATTGTACTGCGTGAAATTGCTTGACCTCAATGGTTTTTGGCTTATTCACTATTTCTTTTAACCAAGCCAATTCATTGCTGCTTAAACCAGCTGTATCATCACTATTAAACAATTGCTCTTGGCCAAAAGCAAAAAGTTTTCCTTTTACGGATATTACAGTAGCTGTAAGTTGAAAATATTCATCTTCAGCATGAAGAATGGCAAACTGGGTATTGGTGGTTTTATTCGACTGAAAGAAAAGTGGCTGATTGGGAATATGAAATGTTGTGTTATTGTTGAGCGTGTGAGTAACAATAAAGTCATTAGTAGGCTTTGCATTTTGGGCAATACTATTATTGTATAGAAGTAAGAATGATACAACAATTACAATTATAGGATTGATACTCCAACGCATATTTATTGAAATTACCATGAGCCTCCTGCACCGCCGCCGCCGCTACTACCTCCACCAAAGCCGCCAAATCCACCACCGCCGAAACCGCCGCCTCCGCCACCGAAGCCACCGCCACCCCGGTTATTCCCACCTAAGAGCGTAGACCATAGCAACGCTTCTGCAACATTGGCAGCACCTCTTCTACTCATCATTCCACCGCCTCTTCCACCGCCACCGCCACGACCAGAAGCAACGATAAAGACTACAACTACAAGAATGATTAAAAAAGTCAAAATGGATCCGCCGCTTTTACCACTAGCTGGTTTGTTGCGTTTGGTTTTATATTCCCCCACTGCAGCTTTTGACAAAGCATTAATGGCATTATCAATCCCCCTAAAATAATTTTGCTGCTTAAATTCTGGAACAATTTCGTTTCTGTAAATGCTAGAAGCAGTGATATCGGGAATAGCACCTTCTAATCCATAACCCACTTCAATCCACACTTTTCTGTCTTCAATAGAAGCCAAAATCAATACCCCATTATTTGTTTTCTTATTTCCAATACCCCAAGATCTAAATAATTTATTGGCATATTCTTGAACTTCATATCCTTCTAAAGTTTTTAGAATAACTACAGCAATTTGATTGGAAGTGCTATCATCTAAAGCAACCAGCTTTTCTTCTAAAATAGTCACTTGCTCTTTACTGAGCACACCAGCTAAATCATTCACTAATCTAGGCGGGTTGGGGGGAGCAATAACTGTCTGGGCAAAAACACCCAAAAAATTAGCAAGTAAGAATAATATTAGTAGTAGTTTCTTCATTTATTTTCCAAAAACAATATCGTCAGGTAATTCATTTTTATCGGTAGCACCATCGTAAGGAAAGTGGGTAACCAAAGCTTCCCCAATATCTTTGATGATATGGGCAATACCTTCCACAAAATGCTTTTGCTTAAATTCAGATAGCATTAATGCTACTTCTTTATTCCAGAAATCATATCCTACTTTTTCATGAATGCCTTCGTCGCCAAAAACCGCTAGTTGATGATCGTCCATGGCCAAATACAACAGCACCCCATTGCGGGATGCTGTTTGATCCATTTTAAGTTGATAAAAAATTTCTTTTGCCCTATGAACAGGATTAACCATTTCGCATTTAGATTCAACATAAATCCTTACTTCACCACTGGTGCGAAGCTCAGCTTGTTGAATAGCTGTTATAATAATTTCCTTTTCAGCGGGAGTAAAATATTCACGCTGTTTCTTTTTGAATAATCCAAACATGCAATGGAATTAGAATTTTACTTCAGGCGCTTTTTCAGAACCTACTTCTGCTTTAAACCCTTCTTTTACTTTGAAGCCAGTAATACTAGCCAAAATATTCATAGGGAAAGATCTTGCCTTAACATTATAAGCGGCAACAGCAGCGTTAAAATCGTTTCTAGAAACCTTTATGCGATTCTCGGTGCCTTCTAACTGAGCTTGTAAGCCTCTGAAAGCTTCATTGGCTCTAAGATTTGGGTAATTTTCGGTAACCATTAACAAACGACCCAATGCCTGAGAAAGTTGACCTTGAGAAGCTTGAAATTCTTGAAGCTTTTCAGGTGTAAGGTCTTTAGCGTCCACTTTCATTTGGGTTGCACTAGCTCTAGCTTTAACTACATTTTCTAAAGTGCTTTGCTCAAAATTAGCTTCCCCCTTTACGGTGTTCACTAAATTAGGTATTAAATCTGCCCTGCGCTGGTAGTCACTTTGTACATTATTCCAAGACTGGGTAACGGTTTCATCTAATTTTACCAAGCCATTATAACCACTCATACCACATCCGCCAATTAATACAATTAATCCGATAATGACAATAAGGGTAATTCTCTTTGTGTTCATAGTTGTTGTATTTGATGTAAGTTAATTGTTTGTTGTTTGATTGTATACAATTATTACAACAAAAATGCCATTTATTTATATATGACGGAATGACGGTTTTAAAAAGGATACCCAATTGCAATATTGAGTACCAAATTCTCTCTTCGCCACACACTACTAAAGGGTTGTATCTCTCTAATAACCCACTCTTTCCCTCTTTCTAAATACGGTTTACGTAATGGAGTTGCTAAATCAAGTCTAATAATTAAAATGCTTATGTCGAATCTAAAACCAAAGCCAGCACTGATGGCAATATCTTTCATGAAATCCTTGGTAAGCAACCCTTCTTTACCATATAATAAAGTATCTTTTGTAAACATATTACCAGCGTCTACAAAAAGAGCCCCTTTAATTTTTGATACAATGGGGAAACGTAATTCAGTATTCAATTCCAATTTATAATCACCCCCAACTTGGGGATAATACAATTGTTGAATCACGGTAGAGCGTGTTCTACCAGGACCTAATTGTCTAGGCTGAAAGCCCCTTAAACTGCCAGAGCCTCCAATGATAAATTGCCTAGAGAACGGCAAAAAGGAGGAATTTCCATAAGGCAACCCTAGTCCTATAAATATTCGGTTGACCAAATAGGTTTCATCTCCCAATTTCCTACTATACCTAAAATCTACATCTGCTCTTGCAAACTGTGCAAAATAAGCACCAGCAATAGTTGTACTATATGGAGTGGCTTTACCATTTATTAATCCAGTTAAAGTTCCCGCAACATCAAGATTAGTGTTAACATAAAAGATATCCGATGAATTAGGGTTTACACTTCTATAAGTATAACTGTAATTAGCACCAATAATTATTTCAGGCGTATTACTAATTTGAAGAGCAGGATATTGATTCACTTGCGCAGCGTAGGTATCACTAAAATCTGAACTTGTATTGTAAGTAATACTTAAAGGAGCTAGTGTATGTTCTTGGTTTACCGTTTGCTTCCAGGTAAAGTCGTATTGAAATCTAAAAAAATTCTTTGTGTACAACCCTTGTCTTCTAAGCCACTCATAGCCTAGAGTAAATTTGGTTCTCGGTGGAAAGTAATTACTCTCTTTAATTTTAAAAGGAGCTAAAAAGCGTGGAAAACTAAGTGATGCTTCGGCACCAAATCTAAAATTATTATTAGCCCTTAATGAATCGTTGTTAGATCCTTCAAATGCGCCGTACATTTTTACAAAAAACTGCTCAGCACCTTTAAAAGTATTTCGATGCTTCCAACTAATATTGGCTTGTGCACCAGTAAAAGAATTGGATTTACTAAATGAGCCTATTTCTGCTTGAATCGATTTTTTGGGCAAGGGTGTTAAATAATACAACACACTAATTTTAGTAGGCAAGATGGTATCAGTATCGCTAATATATCTACTCTTTACAAACTTATATAAACCCATATTAATAAATCGATTCAACGTTTTGTTGTGTTCTCTAATATTGTACAAATCATTATTTCGATAAGTAATTGAGCGTGTTAAAGCAGCAGGTTTTATTGCATGAATAGTATCGCGTATAAAAATACCATTATATAAAGTCAATCCATATTTAGAAGTATCGGGGGGAGGATTCAACAATGTGTAGTTAGGAAAAACAGTTATTTTTTGCACGCTTTGAGGTATAACTGCAGCAACGGGTATTTCATCTTTTAACCTAAAAAAAATATTAGCCCTATGGCTTCCTACGGTACTATCAACTTGTGCAATAATAAAATCTGGATTGAAATAATAATAACCCTTTGTTTTTAAAAAAATATCAGTTCTAGTTCTTTCGGCCTTAATATCAGCCAAATTAAATGGTTGTTTTGTTTTAACATAGCTTTCTTTAGGATCCATTTGATATATTGCTTTACCTATATCAGATAAACTATCAATAATCCATTTAACGGTGTCTAGTTTATATGGGAAACCTAATTGTATAGTGTAAACAGCCGTTACCCTAGATTTATGTACAATAGTGTCAGCAGTTGCCGTAGTTCTAAAATAGCCTTGATTTCCTAGTGTATATTGAAAGTTTTCGGCATTGGCTTTAAGATTTAACTGCGAGCTTAACACCGGAGCAGCGCCTAATTTATTGCGCAGCCAATACCTAAATCCTTTATCTTTTTTTGGTTCACCCACCGCATACCAAACCCATACTCGATAAGGAAAACCAAATATTGTTTTATTGGCAATTGGTGAAGTTGAACGCTTTAATTGTTTGCGAACAGCGCTTAGCTTAGTATTGTTACCGCTATCTTTCAGAATGGTATATTTTGCCCCTTTATACAGATAAATATCCTTTGGTAACTGCTTACTAATTGAGCAAGAAGTAGCCATTACAGAAAGTAAGCAAACAATAAAAATAAACTGAGCCAATTTCATTATTTACTTTTCTTTAATAATTCGTTGAATTTATTGTACTCCATAGTTAAAGAAAAAGCAAGCCCCGTTTCTATAAAATAACCATCTAATATTGCTTCATATTGGTTTCTCCTGTAAGCCCTTAAAATATATCTACCGTCTTTAGAAAGCTTGTAAGCAGTAGATACATCAGGCAAAAAAGAAATATTGGCATTGTTCTGTCCTTTTGCAATTGGATCATTCCCTTCAACAGTAAAATTTTTACCAACAGAAATGGTTAATCGATCATCTAAAAATCGTTTAGATAAGGCAAGTCCTAGATCTGTCCTTTGTGTGGAGCTAGAATATTCGTCGATGGTTCTAAGGTTTACATCAATATCTACTCCTTTAATCAAATCAGACGCAATTTGACTAACTGCATCACTTAAAAAACGACTTACACTTTCTTTAACTACTTGATCGGCTTTTACCCCACTATTACTACCCGCAAAAAAATCGGAACTCTGTTCGCCTATAAAACGGCCCATAACCAGCAATGCAAAAACTTCCTTATTCATACCTGAAGCGTCTGAACGCAACTGAGTTAATTTATTATCAATAGTGGTGAGCATTTGACTGTTGATACCAGCAACTTTTTCTTTTAGTTTTATATCAAATGATAACTGAGGTTCTAACACTTTACCCTTCACTTTTAACACCACTTCAAAAGGCATTTTTTGACGAAACAAATCATTACTTGAATTGCCACTAATTTCAGTGCCAATTAAATCATATGGTGAAGCTTCTATTTCATAAACGGCCGTAATATTTGCCTCGGCCATTTCAGGATCTCCACTAAACAAGATGGTGCTGCCCTCTTGCAAAGCAAATTTTCGCTTCAAAAAAGAATAGTTCAATTGATAAGTTCCTTTCGATAAATTATAAGCACCAATTAAAGAAATGCTTCCATTAGGATTAAGCATCGCATTAAGTTGCGCACTTCCAGTGATAGAAAGTGCATCTCTAGTGATTGGATCAATAACCAAAATAAATTCAGCTTCTTTGTCCACATCAATATTTAGGTTATAGTGTAAAGCAGAAGCATAGAATGACTTTTTGGGCAGATCAACATTGCCGATTGGTAAAGTCCAAGGTTTTACTGTATCCATATCAACAAATTGTATAACCCCAACCTGATCTTTTGCAGATGCCGCTAATTGTTGCCTTACAAAAGTGATTTTTGACCCCTTCTGCAAAGCAATATTGCCTGCAATATCTGGTGCAGAAATAGTCCCTTTTATATCTGCATCAACAGTAATAATACCTCTTCCATATACGCTACTATTCAACAATGCAGCATTATCAACAGCAATAAAGTTGTTCCCCCTTACAGTTAAATTATTCGTGAAATCAACTCCAGAAGTATGGGTTAGTGTGCCATTCACTACTAATTCATTATTTAAAGAATCAGCAATAGTAAACTGATTAAATAGAACAGATGGATAGGCTAATTCAATTTTTTGATTGTTCAATCGCATGACCGTGCCATAATCTTTTGATACCGTATATATTGAATCAAATCGAATATTGCCATTCCATACAGGTGAAGCAACGTTGCCGCTAATGGTTATATCACCAAAAATGCTACCCTGAGATTTGGTTAGATGCTGCATGGTGAATGGCTCAATTGCACTCATTTGCAAAGGTGATAACTGAACCTTTGCATTAACCTGCTGTTGATTGTATTTTCCAGCTACTAAAAGTTGATTGCCATTTCCGTTTAAGCTCCCATTAAAATCAACACCTGTTTGTTCACTTGATGTAGCCTTTAAGACCAAATTACCAATTGCAACCTGTTGAAATACCAAGGAGTCAATAGAAGCCATTCCGTCAAAAGAAGGCAAAGGGTTAGTGAAATGATTGGCAACCAAATCAACATTCAAAACACCCACAACTAATAATGAATCTTTATTCATCAAATGGGTGATATTGCTTAAGGCAAAATCACTTATTTTAACTTGTAAAGGAGAAGCTGCAATTGCTTCTTGACTGTTTAGCAAAATAGATTGATTATTGTGCTCAATGAGCATACGTTGTAGATAAAACCCATTTTTATTTATTACCAATTCATTTTGGGGGCTAACAGTCCATAGTTTGTCTTTCAACAAAATCTTTTCCAGCAATCGAATTCGTGTAGCACCAGGGCTTAAATTTCCATTAATACCAAAAGAAAATACATCAGCTGCTTGCTGACCTATCGTATTCACTGTTGCGGTAAATCCATTTTTGCTATATTCCCCCATCAATTTTGTATTATGTAATAATATGGAAGAAGCTTGCAAGGTATCCGCTGTAGCTAGCAGTTTGAGTGAGTCTTTGAAACCATTCACACTTGCATTCAACATAGAAATATGGTTGCCCTCATAAGTTAGTTCAGGCACAACTAGTTTACTCCAAACAATGCTATCGGTTTGGATTGAACTAAGCCCAGCAGTTAATAAAATATTTTTACTAAACAATAGTCCGGGCAACAATGTTGCATAAACCATATGCGGTTTTGCTGTTATAGCACTTGTGAGGCTATAGGATAAAGGGGTAAATGAACCAGAAAAAACAGCCGTTGAATAACGATTAGATAATTCCAAAAAGATGTTCCTCAAGTCGGTATACTTAAATTTACCCTGCAAATTGGCATCTAAAAAAGCAGACCGAAGCATGAAATTAGTCTGCTTTGCAGTATCAATATCACCTATTAATAATATACTATCTACCGCTAATTTTTTAAACCCCGATAAAAATTGAACGCTATTGAGTTTAATTGAAATATCTAGAAAATTGGGATCTAAATTATTCAAATCAAGTACTCCCTTAGTACGCACCTTCAAACTGTCTTTTACAAAACCCATAGCCATTATATTGGCCTGATGTATAGCAAACTTAGCGTTAATAGAAGGGTAAGTTTTATTTAAGGAAGCGGAGCCTTGTAGAGAAGCATTCAATAATTCATTCTTTATATTAGATTGGTACTTATACAAACCATTATTAGCATTCAAAGAAATATTGGCATTTGTGTATAGTACTTTATTGTACATTAATTGATGAATTCTTATATTAGAATTTAACTGTAGCGTTTTGTAATTAGTACCCCTTCCTTTTACAATAACAACTCCATCGAACTTGCCAAATAGGCTATCTTGTTGAACCCATTTTCCTGTTTCAAATTTTTGGGCATTAAGTACCAAGTCGTAATGAATTAATTGGGGATTCGTGAAATTATTTACCATCCCTTTTACGCCTAATTTGCCATGAGCACTAGTGATTAATAAATTGGGGGTAAGTGTTGTTAATGTACCAGATAAAGTACCAGTAGCAGATAAAACAGGCGGCAATTGAATATTTTCTTGTTGAGCGTTAGGCAAAAATGCAAAAACTACTTGCCGAAGGGTTGTTAATCTAGTAATACTTAATTGATACTTAATTTGATTGGGGTTGGTGAAATTAGTTATAGCCGCTTTGGTATTTATATAAAATAGTTGATTATTCGAAGCCGCTTCTAGTTGTTGAATGGTTAATAGTTTTTCATTCCCTCTTGCTTCTAGGTTTAAAGTGATGGAGTTGATTTCTGCAAGAGCAGGTTGAAGTTTGGCTAATTCGGTTGGCAGTAACAATTGAATGTCTTTTCTAGAAATGGTAGTATTTCTCAATGCCAGTTTATACAATTGGGGTTGAATGGATACTGATCCTTCAATAACAGAAAAAGCAGATTTTAAACGAATATTTTTGAAATGAATACTACTGTCTTTTTGTTGGTATAAAAAAGAGGATTGAATTATTTTAAATCCAGTTTGATCTAAGAATGTCAATTTGTTAATAATTGCTGACGACTCTACAGCATCATATTTCAATTGATTTGCTTGCAACAAATTTTGTTGAATTTGAATATGATTAAAATCAAAGCCTTTCTTAAGAAAAGGCTGGTTAATTTTATTGTAACCGAATTGGTGATTCAACACAAGAGTATGAGCATAAAATTTTTTTGAGGCATATTTTATCCCTTGTAAATTAAGTACTTCAATTTTCGAATAAATGGCTTGTGATGAATCATTAAACCTAAATTGAATATTACGAAATTGCAGTTTAGCTAAATTGATGGAAGGGAATGTTGCTTTATTGTTGACTGCTTTATCTTTTGAAATAAATGCATCAATAATAAATTGAAAATTATAGGATCGACTATTTTTAATTTGATTAATATTAATCACTGCTTTTTCCATTTGAATATCATTCAACACCCATTTACTCCCCAAGAAAGAACGCAAATTCATATCTATGCGCAAATAACTAGCAAAAACAAGGGTATCATTTGCTTGATCCTTTATATACACATTTTTCAATTCAACCCATTTTGGAATACTAAAATCCAATGAACCAATTTGGACAGCATTACCCAATTTCTTATTTAAATAATGATTGATACTTGCAACTAGAATTTTTTTTCCTTTTGGGGTGTTCAACAATACAGCAGTCATAAGTACTAAAAGAACCATCGATAAAATAACAACTCCTATCCACTTTAGAATTCTTTTCATTTTTTAACTGCCGCTTTTGTAATAGAATATTCCTTATACTGTTTCATTTTATTGTAAAGGGTTTTTCTATCAATATTGAGTAATAAAGCCGCTTTACTCTTATTATTATTAACCATTTTGATTGCTTCAAGAATCATTTCGTATTCAGCGCCAATGCTTGCTTTCTTTAATGCATAGGAATTATTCAATACACATTCCTTTTCCTTAACTACTTGGTCATGCTTAAATTGAGTTTCAGGTAAAATAAAAGTTAATAAATGTGGGGCTTTATGATCTTCCCCAAATAATTGCTTACCCTTTATTGAAAATTGATCAATCATTTCAAAAGGCAGGGCAGTTAACTGTATCTCATTAGAAGTTTCCAGTAGTGTTGCCCGTTTAACAATGTTTTTTAACTCCCTAAGATTTCCTGGCCATTGGTATTCTAAGAAAAGCTGTATCACATCGGGCTTAAATCCTTCAATATTTTTACCCAATTCTTCATTTGATTCTGCCAAAAAAAATAAACTGTAAGTAGAAATATCTGACTTCCGGTTTCGTAGTGGAGGCAATTCAATACTAAACTCATTGAATCGATGAAAAAGATCTTCCCTAAATTTGCCTTCTTGAGACAATTCCCATAATCTATAGTTGCTAGCTACTACAATCCGAATATTGATGGGTATATCACGTTTACCACCTACCCTTCTTATTTTTCTCTGTTGTACCACTCGCAATAAAGCCACTTGTACATCATAGGATAAATTAGCAACTTCATCTAGGAAAACAGTGCCGCCATTTGCTAATTCAAAAATGCCAATCTTTTGTTCACTTGCACCTGTAAATGCGCCTTTTTCATGTCCAAAAAGTTCACTAGCTGCTAGTTCTTTACTTAAGGTTCCGCAATCAATGGGAATAAACGGCTCATTAGCCCTATAGCTTTTATTATGAATTTCCAATGCAATACCTTCTTTACCACTGCCACTTTCTCCATAAATAATTACACTATAATTGGTAGGAGCTACCAAAGCTATTTGCGATAAAACCTCGCTAAATTCTTTGCTGTCTGTGAATAATAAATTAGGAAGACAATTTGTATAATAATTCTGGTTCAATTTTTCTTTCAGTGCCTTACTTACTATCATTAAAATTTCATCTGGATACAGCGGTTTCATGACATAATCATGCGCACCCAATTTTATCATTTCCACAGCAATTCTTATATCTGTAGCATCTGAAATAATAATCAAAGGCAAATGGGAATTAAATTCATGAAACTGTTTAATTATACTTTTTTCTGTTGCTGTAACAACTTTATAATCGATGATTGCTATATCTGGATTAAAAAAAGATAACGCTAGAAGCGCCTTCTTGTTAGAATGAACATAATAAACAATATACCCATTTTTTGAAAAGAAATTTTCCAATAAAATGCATGTGCTAATGTCTTGTTCAACAATTAAAATCTTGTACATGGTCTCATAATGTTAGACTTATTTAACTGTTAATCGTTGATATCACTGCATTAACGATAAATTATGTAAACAAAACATTCTTATATATAAGTTTAGGCCCGATTTTGGGGATTTTTCTCTACAGATTTATTGTAGAAAAAAATTACATGGTTCACTATTCCTTGAAAATGCAGAGAGATGGTAGATTTTATTCCCCAAATAAGTAGTGCTGAAAGTGGAATGTATTTTGCACACTTTAAGTATGCAATTATTGTATGCCCTTAAACGATATTCTTTTAACACTGTAAATGAAGCAGGCGAACAAGCTCGATTTACAGGATTGTTCTTTAAAAATATTTTCAAGAATGGATTTGAGTGGAATGAATTTGTAAGACAATGTTATGTAATTGGTTACGGTTCTGCAGGCATTGTATTAATCACAGGCTTTATTATTGGTTTTGTTCTTACACTTCAATCGCAGCCAACTTTGAAAGAGTTTGGTGCTGAAAGCTTTGTACCAAGTATGGTTGCAATATCTGTTATAAGAGAAATTGGACCAGTAATCACAGGATTGATTTGTGCAGGAAAGATAGCATCGAGTATTGGTGCTGAATTAGGCAGCATGAAAGTTTCTGAACAAATAGAAGCCATGGAGGTTTCTGGCACTAATCCAATGCAATATTTAGTAGTTACCAGAATTTTAGCCTGTACATTAATGGTGCCGTTACTTACCCTATTTGGAGATGCAATGGCATTATTGGGCGGCTTTGCAGGTAACAATATATCAGGTGATATCACTGCTACTCTTTACTTTAATAAATCTTTACAAAGCATCGACTTTTCAGACTTAATTCCTGCAATAATAAAAACGGTATTTTTTGGATTTGCCATTGGATTTGTAGGCTGTTATAAAGGCTATAATTCTAATAAAGGAACAGAAAGTGTAGGTATTGCAGCAAATACAGCAGTTGTTACAGCTTCAATTTGGGTAATTATCATTGATGCCATTGCCGTTCAAATTACAAGTCTGGTTCTTTATCAATAAAAAATTCATGGAAAATATTATCGAAATAGTAGGATTGAAAAAAAAGTTTGGAGACAAAGAGGTATTAAAAGGAATTGATTTAACCGTAGCAAAGGGAGAAAATATTGTAGTACTTGGAAAATCTGGGGAAGGAAAATCAGTCATGATTAAATGCGTGATTGGCATGATAGAACCAGATGAAGGGAGTATCAAAATTTTTGGAAAAGAAATAGTGGGTTTAGATGACCATCAATTGAAAGAAATTAGAATTAAAGTAGGATTTCTATTTCAAAGTGGTGCATTATACGATTCAATGACTGTTCGCGAAAATCTTTCATTTTCATTGTCGCGCGTTCTGAAGATTACTGATGAATCTGAAATTGAATCTTTATCGAAAGAAGTATTGGCAGCAGTTGGGCTATCTGAAGCAATAGATAAAATGCCTTCCGACTTATCAGGGGGAATGCGCAAGCGTTTGGCATTGGCAAGAACATTAATAGTAAAACCTGAAATTATTTTATATGATGAACCAACTACAGGGTTAGACACCATTACTTCAAAAGAAATAAGTCAGTTAATGCTAGAAGTTCAAAAGAAGTATCAAACTACATCCATCATCATAACCCATGATATTTCTTGTGCAGCATTAACAGCTAACAGAATAATTATACTAAACCAAGGGATATGTATTGCAGAAGGCAGTTTTGATGAATTAAGTAATAGCAAAGATGCTTTTATACAATCATTTTTTAAATAAATATATGAAACCAACCGTTGAACAAAAAACAAAAACTGGGCTATTTGTACTTGCGGGAATCTTACTACTATTAGTAACCATTTTTATAATTGGGAAGCAAAAAAATCTATTCGACCGAACATTTACTATACACTCAAAATTTAGTAATGTATCAGGATTATTATCGGGTAATTATGTACGACTAGCAGGTATAAATATTGGAACAGTAACAGATATCATCATAATTAATGATAGCACAGTTAAAGTAAGTTTACAATTAGAACAAGCAGTAAAGAAATTCATAAAAGCAGATGCTATTGTTAGTATTGGTAGCGACGGAATTATGGGAGATAAACTACTTCAAATTTCCCCGGGCACTACAGAAAGTGGCATTGTTAAAGAAAATGCCTTTATAGAAGGCATTGATCCTGTAGAAATGGCCGATATTATGTTGAAGTTAACCGCCATTGCCGATAATGCCGAAATACTCACCGAAAACTTAGCGGAGATAGTATTTAAAGTAAATAACGGAGAAGGATCTATTGGACGATTATTGAACAGTGATCAATTGGCAAAAAATCTTGAAAGCACCATATCATCAAGCCAAGAAACCGTAAAAAGCATTAAAAAAAGTGCAGATGGCTTTAGCGAAAATATGAAGGCTGCAAAAAGCAATATTTTATTACGAGGATATTTCCGCAAAAAAGAAAGAAAACGCGTTGAAGACTCAACCAAAAAAGCCAATCTATTAAAATCTAAGAAACCATTCAAAAAAACCAATTAAAATAAAAAAACATGAAAAAAAACAATTTTGTAATACTTGCCCTAGTAGGAATTGTATCCTGCTCTATTGCTTGTAAATCTGAAGAAAACAAAACAGAAGAAATAGTAGTAATTAACACCGACTCAATTAAGGTACTACAAGACAGTATTCAAAAAGTAAAAGAGACGGCAGATGCTGCGTACGCCGATTCTGTTAACAAGGCTACAAACAACAGTACCACAACAACAGAAACTACCGTTAAAACCACAAGGAAAAAATATCAACCAAAAATTATTTTTGTTCCATATGATTTTGACCAAACCATGAAAATTGAGGCAGATCGATATGGCGTATACAATAGAGCTGAAATAATGCCATCCTACCCAGGAGGTGAAAAAGCACTAGAAAAATTTATACAGAAAAATGTGATATATCCCCAAGTTGCGCTTGATAATGGTGTTTCAGGAACAGTTTTACTTACATTTTTGGTGGATGAAGCTGGTAAAATATATACTCCAACTACCGTATCAAAAAATATTAGTTCTGGAATAGAGCAAGAAGCGGTTCGTTTGGTTCGCCTTATGCCAACTTGGAATCCAGGTCAAATTAAGGGTCGTAATGTAAAAACAAGGTTTACCCTCCCGATTAAATTTGAGTTGTACTAATTTGTTTTTAACCTATTTTTGCCGCGGAATCATCAAAAAAATCCGAAACGATAGGCTATGTCAGTATTAGTAAACAAGCACTCCAAAATCATTGTTCAAGGTTTTACCGGAACAGAAGGAACATTCCATGCAACCCAAATGATTGAATACGGAACCAATGTAGTAGGTGGTGTTACCCCTAATAAAGGTGGCACAACACACTTAGACAAACCCGTTTTTAATACAGTTGCCGATGCAGTAAAATTGACCAATGCCGATGTGAGTATCATTTTTGTACCACCGGCATTTGCTGCTGATGCAATTATGGAAGCTGCAGACGCAGGAATTGGTTTAGTAGTATGTATTACAGAAGGCATTCCTGTTCAGGATATGGTAAAAGTAAAAAGTTACTTATTGGGCAAAACTACTCGTCTTATTGGACCAAACTGCCCAGGTGTTATTACAGCAGGGGAAGCCAAAGTGGGTATTATGCCAGGATTCATTTTTAAGCCAGGACGAATTGGTATCGTTTCTAAAAGTGGAACCCTCACTTACGAAGCAGCAGACCAAGTGGTAAAAGCTGGTTTAGGAATTAGTACGGCAATTGGCATTGGTGGAGACCCAATCATTGGAACCCCTACTAAAGAAGCCGTTGAATTATTAATGAACGATCCTGAAACAGATGGAATTATCATGATTGGAGAAATCGGAGGTAGCATGGAAGCAGAAGCTGCACGATGGATCAAAGAAAATAAAACCAAACCGGTTGTAGGGTTTATTGCTGGTCAAACAGCACCTCCGGGAAGAAGAATGGGACATGCTGGTGCAATTGTAGGTGGTGCAGAAGATACTGCAGCGGCTAAAATGAAAATTATGGCAGAATGTGGTATTGAAGTAGTAGCAAGCCCTGCTGATATTGGTATTACCATGGCGGCTGCATTAAAAAAATAAAAAAATCAATTGTTAATATAAGACCCGGAGCGTTAAAGCTTCGGGTTTTTTTATGCAAAAAACCCCATCTTGCATCCCTACAGCATACTATACATTAATTTACTATTCATGCGCACTATCCTATCGCTATTTTTTTGCTTATCCATTTTAACGGTGGCAGCTCAACAAACAAAAGAAACCACTTATACGGCAGCTTATAAAATAATTGATAGCCTCATTTTAAAAGAAAGGTTAACAAAATCTGCCATAGAAAAGATTGACCAGCTTTACAAAAAAGCGGTTGCCGAAAAGCAAGAAGCAGAGCAAATAAAAGCCTTGGTGTACAAAGCAGATTTAGAAAATGAAGTAACAGAAGAGGGATTCATTAATACCATCAATATTTTTAAGGGAGCATTAAGAAAAACCAATTCAGGGGTCATGCAGGCAGTGTTACACACCATCATGGCTAAAAAATACAATGACTATTATAACAATCAAAGATGGGTTTTATTAAAGAAAAAAAACTGGAACAGTCAATCCTTCAAAGACAGTATAGAAATGCATTTTGATGCAGCCAATCAAAATGCAAAAGCGTTACAATCAATTGATATAGCTGATTATTCAGCAGTGGTATTGGGTGGATCAGCGCCCCTGAAAAAATATAGCTTATACCATTTATTGATAGCAGAACAAATTCAGTATTACAGCAACGAATTAGGAAATGATGGCACAAAAGAAAACAATGAAAAAATACTTAAGCTCTATGAAAACATTTTTCAGATTCACCCTAATGAACAACGCAACAATTTAGTAGCAAGATTCAAACTAGACTTACTTGTTTGGAAAAAACAAAACCAATTAATTAAAGAAGAGGCGTTTTTAGCAGAGTTAAAAAACTACACCCACTCAGATTACTTATCATCAATAAAAGCAACAGCATGGTATTTAATTGCCAATGCAATCACTGAAAAAGGGAAAAATTATCATGCATTAAATGATACGGCCAATCAATATGAATTAGTAAAAGCATTAGCCATTATAGAAGAAGTAAAGACAAATGTAGATTCTTCTCATTTTAAAAAAAGTGGCTTACTAGACTTAGCCAATGAAATTAAGAATAAACAAATTTGGGTGGAAGTAGAAAAGATTAATGAAACACAAAAACCATTCAGAGCCTATTTAAGCTACAAGAATACCGATACCCTTTTTTTAAAAATATTCAAAGTCCCATTTAATTTTCAGCTAAAGTTTAACAATACCGCCAATCAATTAAAAGAGATAACCAATCAAAAATTGGTTCAAGAACAAGCTATACCACTTATTCAAACAAAAGATTACCAAACACATTTTACAGAAATAAAAATTGATCCTTTACAACAAGGAAATTATATTGTATTAACGAGTACAGGAAAGGATTTCAATTTAGCAATCAACAAAATAGGGTACGTACATTTTTCGGTTGCAGATTGGGTTTATTTTAAAGACAACAATCATTATTTCATTAGAGATTACTCAACAGGAAAACCCATTAACCAAGCAGAAGTAAAAATATTTGAAACAAAATACGACTACAAAACATCAACTACTCTCACACAGTTAATTCAACAAACACAAACCAATGAGAATGGTCAGTTTAGCATTCCACAAAAACTAAATGGGAATACCCAAATTGAAATCAATAAAAAGAAAAGTCAGCTCATTTTTAGCGAATACGAATACCGTTACCAAGAATACAACAACCAGCCAAACGAAAAAACCAACTACGAACAAAATAATCGTAGAATCTACTTTTTCACCGATCGATCTATTTATAGACCTGGTCAGTTGGTACAATTTAAAGGGATTGCATTAACCAGAGAATTCGACACAAAATATAGTAAAGTAGTTGTAGATAAAAACCCGGTTAAAATATATTTACTGAATACGAATAGACAAAGGATAGATTCATTGTTGTTGCCCATTAATGAGTATGGCTCATTAGCAGGTAGCTTTGCATTACCCAAAAATGAATTAACCGGAAACTTTAGCATAGAAGCCCAAGCATTTAACTATTCAAGCAAATCAGTTAAAGTAGAAGAATATAAACGACCTACTATTCAACTTATTTTTGATCAACCCAAAATAGGTTATCGATTAAATGACAGCATCCATTATACTATCAAAGCTCAGGCTTATGCAGGAAATATAGTAAACGGCGCTAAGGTTAAATATACCGTTAAGCAATATGCGTTATACCCTTATCCAATTGCTAGAAATATAGACCCCATTTACCAAACAGGCAAAGAAGTTACAAGTGGCATTGGCATTACTAATGAAAAAGGGGCATTTACCCTTTCGTTTAAAGCCATTTATGATTCAACCCAACAGCTGAGAAATGATTTTTCAGTTACCTATATTATTCAGGTAGATGTCACCGATTTAAATGGAGAAACACAATCTGGAAATGTAAACTTAACAGCTAAAAAAACAGCTTGGCAATTAGTTATTAATCACCCTATTGCAGTGAATAAACAATCCTTTCAAAAAATAAATGCAACAGCAATAGATCAACTAGGTAATGAAAAAAACACCCCAATTCAAACTGCATTATTCAAAATTATACAACCCAATAAACTGACGAGAAAAAAATATTGGAGCAAGTCTGATTTGCATTTGTTTGATGAAGCTACCTACAAAAAATATTTCCCTTACGACGAATACCAAAACGAAGCAGACCAAGATAGTTGGAGAATAGAAGAAACAGCAACCCCGATCAATAAAGTGGAGACGGGCATGTATAAAATAAAAGCTACAGCAATCGACAGTTTTGGATTGCCAATCACTTCAGAAAAAATAA
This sequence comes from uncultured Sediminibacterium sp., assembly GCA_964612195.1. Classification (GTDB taxonomy): domain Bacteria; phylum Bacteroidota; class Bacteroidia; order Chitinophagales; family Chitinophagaceae; genus Sediminibacterium. Next base: position 8,191 of record CAZTDV010000043.1, on the reverse strand, counting down.
TCACGATTTATGATGTGAATGAGGGAACAAAAAGCAATCAATCTTTTCATTATTATTCAAATAACTATACCAACCCAGGAGATAGTATTTTGTCTGTTATCAATTACCCAAATGAAAACATTTATGTAACCAAAAAAATAAAGAAAGCACAACAAACAGAAACCTATCAGTTTTTACAATTGAGTAAGCTAACACAACAACAACTAATTATTTCAGCCGAAGACAGAGGTGGTATTGTCATTAACGAAGCGTATATATGGATGGGAAGACTTTTTACCCATCAACAAGCCATTGCTGTTCAATTCAATAATAAAGATTTAAAAATTCGAACTGGTACGTATAGAAATATTAACGAACCTGGATCTAAAGAAACCTGGACCATTGAGATAGACGGATTGAATGGAAAAGAAAAGGCTGCAGAATTATTAACCAGCATGTATGACGCAAGTTTAGATGCATTGTATCCTAACAGATGGGACCCATTGAACTTATGGAGCAGCAACAATAGCAGCACCAGTTTTAGCAGCAATCTATTTAGATTAGAAGCCATCCGCCAATTTGACAACAATGAATGTTTTTGTGAAGCAAAACCCTACGTACACCCTAGCCTTATGGCATCTATTGATCTTCCATGGAGAATAAGAGAACAAAGGTTGTATGAAACAATGGCAAGTGAATCTAAGAAAGCAATGACAGCTTCCCCAGCGCCTGGTAACATTGCAATAAGAGGAGTTAATACTTTTAAAGAAGAGAGCTACGACAAAGTATATACTGAAGTAGAAATAGTAGACCCCAATACAGGTGATATCATTCAAAATGGGAGATTCATACCTGGCAATAAACCAAACCAAGAACTTGCTCAAATCAGAACAAACTTTAACGAAACAGCCTTCTTTTTCCCGCAATTGTATGCAGATAGTACTGGCAAATACCAATTCAGCTTTCAATTTCCAGATGCAGTTACCCAATGGAAATGGATGAGCTTTGCACATACAAAAGATTTGGCAACAGGTTATACCGAACAAAAATTGGTTACTCAAAAAAGTTTGATGGTGCAACCCAATATTCCTCGGTTTTTAAGGGAGGGAGATCAAATGGAGTTGAGTGTTAAAATTGCCAACCTCACCAACAAAGAATTAACAGGAACCATTGCATTAGAATTAATAGATGCAACTACACAAACATCTGTTGATGGTTGGTTTCAAAATGTTTTTCCGCAACAATATTTTACAGTAGACGCAATGCAGTCTAGTGTAGCACAGTTTCCAATACAAATTCCTTTCAGTTATAATAAACCACTTACTTATCGAATTATTGCTAGAACCAACGAGTTAAGTGATGGAGAAGAAAATACCTTAGCAGTATTAAGTAATAGACAATTGGTAACAGAAACATTACCCATCTATTTACAAAAAGATACAACACAACAATTTCGTTTTGAAAAACTACTCAATAACCAAAGTGAAGGAATTAGTACTCAAGGATTAACAGTAGAGTATACCACACAACCTATTTGGAATGCCATACAAGCTTTGGGCTATTTAAAAACAGACCCAGAGCAATCGGCTATACATCAATTCAACCGTATTTATGCCAACCTTATGGCTTTGCATTTGATGACTAAATATCCAATGATTGCAAGAGTAATCAGTGAATGGAAAAAAGATTCCACCGCATTAAATAATCCACTAGAAAAAAATACGGAACTAAAACAAATACTACTACAAGAAACACCTTGGGTAATGGATGCCAAAACGGGCAATATTTTATTGAAAGAATTAGCTACTCAAATGGATATCCAAACCATAATAAAAGAAAACGAAGCCTGGTTGGTTCAATTGGAAAAACTACAATTAACAGACGGAAGCTTTAGTTGGTTTGAAGGTGGGCGTTCAGATGAATATATCACTCGATACATATTAACTGGAATTGGCAAATTAAAAAGAATTGGAGCAATCACGCCATCAATCGCTGCTCGGTTAAAACCTCTTTTAATGAAGGCATTGGCATTTACTGATGAAGCCATTAGGTATGAATATAAAAAGAGTAATCCAACACAAATAAGCAGCTATCAATTAGACTATTTATTCATGAGAAGTTTTTATAGAGAACTTATCATACAGAATGATAGTGCGTACAAAGTTTATTGGCAAATAGCTCAAAATAGCTGGAACAAACAAAACCAATATGGCCAAGCAATGGTAGCATTAATTGCACAAAGAAACAATGAACCCAATTTGGCGAATAAAATAGTAAGAGCATTATTAGAAAACACGGTCATAAATTCTCAACAAGGAATGTATTGGAAAAACAGATTGACTTCTCGTTGGTATGCAATGCCAATAGTACACCAAAGCATGATGATTGACTGCTTTAACGAAATCAATAGCCAATTACCTACTCAACCTTACAAAAAGCAAATCAATGCAATGCTCACTTGGTTAATCTTGAATAAAGAGACCAATCATTGGGGTTCAGGAATTGCAACTGCAGATGCGGTATACAGTTTGGTAGACAATGGTCAACAATGGATGAATAATAAGCGAGCAGTGAGAATAGAGCTTGGTAAAACAACCATTGGAACTGCAACAGAAAAAGCCATGGAAGGGTCAGGTTATTTTAAAAAGAGAATTGAAGGAGAAAAAGTAAAACCCGAAATGGGAAATATTACCATTACAACTGCCACGCAAAATATGGTCTCCAATCAACCATCTTATGGAAGTATTTACTGGCAATATTTAGCCAATATGGATGAAATCACTGCCAGTAAAGGACCGATGATGATTACCAAAAAAATATTAGTTGAAAGAAATAATAAATGGGTTGAATTGAATGAAAATGAACCCGTAAAACTAGGGGAATTAATGATGGTATCCTTATCCATCAAAGCAGACAGAGACATGGATTATGTTCATTTAAAAGATTTAAGACCCGCTGCAACAGAACCTACCAGTCAACTGAGTGGATACCGCTTTCAAGAAAATTTATTTTATTATCAAAGCACCAAAGATGTAAGTAATAATTATTTCTTCAACTATTTACCAAAGGGAAATTACCAATTTACTTATACCATAAGAGCAACGCATAAAGGATTGTACACGGCTGGTTTTGCAAGTATACAAAGTATGTATGCTCCTGCTTTCAATGCCAATTCCAATGCCATAAAACTAAGAATAGAACAATAATACAATGCAGGTTGATACAATCATTATAGGACAGGGATTATGCGGCACAATGCTGAGTTGGAATCTGATGAATGCAGGACAACAGGTTATGGTAATAGATGAATCTATACTCAATAGTGCAACCAAAGTAGCCAGCGGGGTGATTAATCCGGTAACAGGAAGGAGAATTGTACGCACCTGGGAAATAGAACTATTCATGCCATTTGCAGTAGATGCTTATACCCAATTGGGAAAAGAATTAGCAACCCAATTAATTACTCAATGTAATATTCTTGATTTTCATGCTACCCCACAAAACAAGATTGCCTTTGCGGAAAGATTACCAAAGGAAACAGAATACTTAAGTGTGGCAGATGAAAAAATATGGGAGCCCTATTTTCATTTATTGTTTGGCGTAGGAGAAATTCATCCATGTTGGTTAATTCAATTACAAGAAATGCTGAATGCATTTAGAAAAAAATTGATCCAGCAAAATGCACTGATAGAAGAAAGATTTCAATGGGATGATTGTATCATTCACCCTAATGGGGTAGAATGGAAAGGAATTAAAGCCAATCAAATTATTTTTTGTGAAGGAACTGGGGGAATCAACAATCCTTATTTTGAATTACTACCCTATGCGAGCAATAAAGGAGAAGCGCTGATTGTTTCTATTCCTGACCTTCCTAGAAACAATATATACAAACAAGGAATCAGTGTGGTTCCTTGGAAGGAAGACTTATTTTGGATAGGTTCTACTTATGAATGGAAATATGAGCATTTACATCCAACCCAATCTTTTTACGACAAAACAACCCAACAGTTACAAAATTGGCTAAAGCTCCCTTATGAAATAGTAGACCATATAGCTTCAGAAAGACCAGCCAATGTAGAACGCAGACCTTTTGTAGGCTTTCATCCTTTACAAAAAAACTTAGGCGTATTAAATGGCACTGGCACCAAGGGTTGTAGCCTTGCTCCTTATTTTGCGCATCAGCTCACGCAATATATCATAAATGGCAAACCTATACACCCATTGGCCGATATACATCGATTCAAGAATATTTTAAGCCGCTAATTGGTTACAAAAAATTAATATTGTGCCTCAAATGAATTAGGCATGGAGCAATCCCCAACGGTAAAAAATAATCAATATAATATTCCATTGAAGTATAGAAAGATGGAAAACCTGCATATCGTTTTTTGGCTATTTAAAGACGTAGCATGGTGTTTGGGCTTAAAATGGTTAGGAACTGTAATGATTATACCCACCCTGATCATCTCCATTGTTATTGCTTATAGAACCAGGCAATACGTTTCAGAATTATGCCATAACCTGGCAATTACCATTTGGATTTCTGCCAACTCCTATTGGATGGTCAGTGAGTTTTTTGGTTTCGACCACAAAATTATTTGGGGAGACTACACGTTTAAGCACTTAGCCATTATTCCTTTCACATTAGGAATTTTAATACTTGCTTACTACTACTTAATTTGGAAACCAATGCATACCAAGAAATCGGACTACTAAACAAATAAGCCCCATTCATCTTCATAAGCATCTTTTTGAAATGTGCTTACCCATTGTTTATAAAGCTCTCTAAATTTATACAGTGCTTCTTCAATTACTTGTTTGTGCGATTCATCTGCCCAGCCCATTAAAACTGCAAAACCAATCTGCTCCATCATTTGCTTGGCATTGGTTCTAATATTGGATGCATTTTCCATTTTGAGTACGTACAAATCCATACTGATGGCACCAATAATTTTAGGTGCAACAATCATCACGTTCTCATATATTAATGCCTTAGTAGAAGCTGGATGTGTTTCTTCTCCATCATCAGCTAGGTTTTCTGCAAAAGCAATCACCAACCCAAATACCTCTCTCCATTGATTGTACATGGCTTTAGCAATAGCCCTAGCAGGACCTCTACGCCATTCTTCCGCAGCATCACCTGGTCCTACTTTGTACCTACTTTCATCCCATTCAGGTAAAAAATTTAAATCATTTAAATTCATGGCTTGAAGTTAATTCATTTCTGCTTTTAAAAAGCGAGCAGTATGGCTGGTTTTGTGCAAGAGCATTTTCTCTGGTGTGCCCTCAAATAAAATTTGGCCACCCCCATCACCCCCTTCAGGGCCTAAGTCAATAACATGATCGGCCATTTTAACCACATCTAAATTGTGTTCAATCACCAAGACCGAATTACCTCGATCTACCAATTTATTTAATACATCTAGTAAATGACTGATGTCTTGAAAATGCAAACCCGTAGTGGGCTCATCCAAAATATAAAAAGTTTTACCCGTATCTTTTTTACCTAGTTCGGTTGCAAGTTTTACTCGCTGTGCTTCGCCTCCACTGAGTGTTACAGCAGATTGACCTAATGTTACATAACCCAAGCCAACGTCTTGTAAAACTTTGATTTTACGGTACAAGAAAGGTACAGGCTGAAAGAAATCGCAAGCTTCATCTACCGTCATGTTTAGCACATCACTAATAGACTTGCCTTTATACCTTATTTCCAACGTTTCTCGATTGTATCTTTTACCATTGCACTTTTCACAATTCACATAAACATCTGGTAGAAAGTTCATTTCAATTACTTTCATACCACCACCTTCACAAACATCACAACGACCTCCTTTCACATTAAAAGAAAAACGACCAGCCGCATAGCCCCTGATTTTAGCTTCAGGTATTGCAGCAAATAAGGTTCTGATTTCGGTAAAGAACCCACAATAGGTAGCAGGATTACTTCTTGGTGTTCTGCCAATGGGTGATTGATCAATCTCAATTACCTTGTCAATATGCTCTAAGCCTTTCACCGAAACAAAAGGCATAGGATTAACTTTGCTATTATAACAATGCTTAGACAACAATGGATACAAGGTTTCATTAATTAAGGTACTCTTACCACTACCACTCACGCCACTCACCACAATCAATTTACCCAAGGGAAAATGTACCGTAACATTTTTTAAATTATTTCCAGAAGCGCCTTTTAAAATCAATTCTTTTCCATTTCCAATTCTTCTTTCCAAAGGAACTGCAATTGATTTTTGTCCATTTAAGTATTGAGCGGTATCAGAATTAGAAGCCAATACTTCTGCAGGAGTTCCTTCTGCAACAATATTACCACCAAACTTACCTGCCCTTGGACCAATGTCTACCAAATAATCGGAAGCGAGCATAATGTCTTTATCATGCTCTACCACTAGAACACTATTACCAATATCTCGAAGATTTTTTAGTGCATAAATCAATTGATGATTGTCTCTCTGATGCAAACCAATAGAAGGCTCATCTAAAATATAAGTAATGCCTTGTAATTGAGAACCAATTTGAGTAGCCAACCTTATCCGCTGAGACTCTCCCCCACTAAGGGTTCTAGAAGACCTGCTTAAAGAAAGATAAGTTAACCCAACATCTAATAAAAACTGCAATCTTTCTCTTATCTCTTTCAAAATATCTTTGGCAATCAGGTTTTGTTTATTATTCAACCTTTCTTCAATGCCATCAAACCATTGGTGCAGCTTATCTAAATTGAGTGCACTTAATTCAGCAATGTTTTTGTTGTCTACTTTAAACCAAAGACTCTCTTTTTTCAATCGATTACCTTTGCAACTAGTACATAGTTTCAATTCCATATATTGCTCAACCCATTCGCGCATTCCGTCACTTTTAACACCAGTGAACCAACGCTTAAGCATCGGAATAATTCCTTCAAAATCTCCACTATACGGATCAACACCTGCAATTTCTTCTGGGTTATCAATTTCTAAACTATCTCCCTCAGGATTTCCGTATAACAAAATGTTTAACCCTGCTATTGGTAAATCTTTAATGGGCTTATCTAAATTGATTTTATTTTTCTTAGCCAACTGCTCTACATTCCTAAACATATAAGCATCACGCTGCACACCCAGCGGAGCAATTCCCCCCTCTTTAATACTCAATGTATTATCGGGAATAACTGCCGACATATCTATTGAATAAACATTCCCTAAGCCTTTACATGTTGGGCAAGCACCATAGGGAGAGTTGAAAGAGAAGGCATTTGGTGAAGGTTCTTCATAACTGAGCCCAGTATCTTCGCACATTAGTTGTTTAGAATATTGAATCGTTTTATTGGTATCATTTAATAAAAGGAACAATAAGTCTTTACCCATTTTAAGGGATTGTTGTACACTTTGACTAACTCTAACACGCATTTCATCGGTAACAGGCAAACGATCAATCACCACTTCAATGTCGTGAATTTTATAACGATCTACTTGCAACTTAGGAGTAAGGTCTAAAATCTCTCCGTCTACTCGTACTTTTAAAAAACCTTTTTTGCGAATATCCTCAAACAATTCCCTATAATGCCCTTTTCTACCTCTAATTAAAGGAGCCAATAAACTCACTTTCTTATTTTTGAAACGAGCATAAATATTTTCTACAATTTCCTCTTCACTAAACTTCACCATTTTTTTTCCAGTCTCATAGCTGTATGCTTCCCCAATTCTTGCGTACAGTAAACGAAGAAAATCGTACACTTCGGTAACCGTACCAACTGTTGATCGAGGATTCTTATTGGTCGTTTTTTGTTCAATAGAAATCACCGGAGAAAGGCCGGTAATTTTATCTACATCAGGTCTTTCCATATCGCCCATGAATTGTCTGGCATAAGCCCCAAAGCTTTCCATATATCGGCGTTGGCCTTCGTTGTAAATAGTATCAAAAGCCAAAGAAGATTTACCACTTCCACTCACTCCCGTAAAAACAACTAATTTGTTTTTGGGAATAGAGATATCAATATTTTTTAAATTATGTTCCTTAGCACCAAAAACCTGAATAAAATCTTGGTCATTCTCAAGGAGGGGTTGCTTGCTTATTTCTTTCTTTGCCATAATGGAAGTTAAAGATACAAACAAGGGAAGGCCCCCAATGTTTGCTGCTCTATAAAAAAGGAAAATTAATACTACCCTACTAAAATAGTAGACTAATATTTGGTGGATTAAATCCGCTGCACTATCTTTGC
>CAZTDV010000042.1:0-31169 GCA_964612195.1 uncultured Sediminibacterium sp. | reverse complement strand
GATAGTAAAATGGGTTTGCAGGCAAGATTAATGAGCCAAGCATTAAGAAAATTAACGGCAACTATCAACAAAACCAATACCATTTGTATTTTCATTAACCAGCTCAGGGAGAAAATTGGGGTTATGTTCGGAAACCTAGAAACAACCACGGGTGGTAATGCCTTGAAATTCTATGCTTCTGTTCGTTTAGATATCAGAAGAATGACTCAAATTAAAGATGGAGATACAGCAATAGGTAATAGAGTAAAGGTTAAAGTAGTAAAAAATAAAGTGGCCCCACCTTTCCGAGCAGCTGAATTTGATCTTGTGTTTGGAGAAGGTATTAGTAAAGTGGGTGAAATAATTGATATGGGTGTTGAAATGGGCATTGTTCAAAAAAGTGGATCTTGGTTTAGCTACGAAAGCAATAAACTAGGTCAGGGAAGAGAATCAGTGAAAACCTTATTACATGATAATCCAGAATTATCCAACGAAATTGAAGCTAAAATCAGGGCTAAGTTAATTGTAGTGGCGGAAACTCCCGCTGAAGCAACAGAACAATAAATCGCTTTTTAGATGGGTTAGTAAATTGCCCTGGTCTGCAAAGACCGGGGCTTTTGTATTAAATTAATCCCTGTTTAGATAATATTCACCCCTATCTAGTCGTTTATCAAACACTTAGTGGCTCTTTATTGCCCTAAATTTTAATTCATTCGTGCAAATGAACGCAAAGGTACCCAGTTATTCCATCCTGAGCGGCCGTATTCTGCAATGCCTGATTTTATTGGCATGCATGTTCGGTGGTATTGCGCATGCACAGAAAGGGATTGGATTCGATATTAAACCCTTTAGAAAAGAAGCCATTTTTAGAGATGATGATAAAATTGGCTATAACCTTCGTTTTCGTAATAATACCAAAGAAAAAATCAGGGGAACAATTAAAGCTAAAGTGGTTAACTATAAAGGCGAAGAGGTATTTAACCAAGAAATGGGTTTTACCATGGACGCTAAAAAAGGGTATATGAAAGATTTATACCTAGAAAATGATAAAACAAAGCCAGGATTCTATCAATTACAGTTGATGGTTTCAGCCAATAATTATGTTGATACCCTAAATTTTGGATATGGGGTAGATCCGGAGAAAGTGTATTCAAATGTAAATAGACCTGCAGATTTTGACCAGTTTTGGGATGATGCCAGAAGGGAATTAGTCAATATTGATCCAAAGTTCAGGGTTACCAGAAGGGGCGATCAAAGTACCAGAGACGTAGATGTGTTTTTAGTAGAATTTCAATCACTCGAGTATCAAACCATAAGGGGTTGGTTATCGGTACCTAAACGGAAAGGAAAGTTTGCGGTTATTTATGAATTACCTGGTTATTTACAAGACATGCGCCCAGACTCTTTAAGAACAGATATGGCTGTTTTTAGGGTTAACGTTAGAGGGCATGGAAATAGTAAAGACAATACCAATGCCGATTTCAATACATTCAACATAATTAATTTAAACGACCGCAATAAATATATCTATCGAGCTGTTTATATGGATGCATTACGCGGGTTAGATTTTTTGTATAGACACGATTACTTAAAATTAGACCTCAAAAAAGTAATTGTAAAAGGGGAAGGTCAGGGAGCAGTATTGGCTGCAGTAGTTGCATCATTAGACAATAGACCACAGGGTTGCATTATAGAAAGACCCGTTTACACGGATATGCGAACCTTGTTTTTTATGGCAGGTTCACAAAAAGTAATGCCTTGGCCTGTAGCGAATTTTCAGGCATATATAAAAAATCCAAGAAACCGACTAAACCAGGATGCATTGTTTAAAAACTGGGACTTTTTTGATCCAGTCAATTTTGCACCCAATATTCGTTGCAGGGTTTTGTTTGGGCACAATCAAAAAAACACCATATGCCCACCACAAGCGGCAATTGCTTTATACAATCAAATTAGAATTGATAATAGAAATATATACATGAGTTTAGACGATAATGGAATGGATCATGTTTATTATAGTTATGAAAGTTTTTGGATGAAAAAAATACTCTGAGCAACGTAAAAAAAAATTGATGAAAAAATTATTGAGCCTTATAGTTATTGCATTTATAGCAAATACTGCTTATGCAGGTTTTCCAATAGGAAGAGGAAAATATTTATTGGTACCATCTTATAATTTATACACAACCAAGGGTTATTGGGATGCTTCTGGTACCTATATTCCATTCTCTAATGGAGGAAGATTTGCGTCTCATTATTTTGGAATATATGGTGGTATTGGTATTGGAGAACGATTGGATTTTGTGGGAAATATCTCTTATATCATGCAAAGAAAATTGGAGACGAATTTAGCACAATCCAATTCTAGTTTTGGAGATGCTAGCTTTGGTTTATCTTATTTGTTAAATACGTTTGATTATTCTAAATTTTTAACGGTTACTGGTTCATTAATTGTTCCGCTTTATACCAATGATGCAGCTAAACAACCGTTTACCGGATTTCAGCAAGTAGGAGGCGAAGTAAAATTCACTTATTCTGGATCTAATGGAGAGCGATATTCTAATACCTATTTTGATATCAATTTAGGTGTTCGCCAATACTTTAGCCCAGAAGGGCCTACCCAAATTTTTGGTGATGCTCTTCTAGGAATTCCACTAGACGAAGACAATAAATTGACTTTTCAACTAGCCAGTACCAAGTCTACCAGTACACAAACCGGTTTAGTCTTGAATCCGAACAATTTGTTCTTAAACCGCCAGTTTAATTATTTTAGATTAACAGCAGGGTATGGTAGAAAAATCAGCCAGAAATATCAAATTTTCCTCTCGGTGTTTACTGATGTGAACGGTAGGAATACAGGTAAGGGAGGCGGAGGATCTATTTCCTTAGTTGGCGAATTATAAAAGAACAAAAATTTAATGACAGCAAAACAATATATACCATCGTTAACAGGCGTTAGAGGCTTGGCTTCTATTTTGATTTTTTTTCATCATTTTAATCAAGAAGATTTTCCACCGCTATTGTTTAGGGTATTAAATGAATTTCATTTTCCCCTATCGATGTTTTTTGTTTTAAGTGGTTTTTTAATTTGTTTGCGCTATTATGATAATGTAGAATTATCGAGTAAATGGATGCGCAAGTATTTAAAAAATAGAATCGCACGCGTTTATCCCATCTATCTAATTTTAACAATTATTGTTTTCTTATTTGCCTGGATAGCCAATGATACCAGCATTTACAACGGAAAGAATAGTCCGCTTACTTTGTTCATCATGAACATCACATTCCTTAGGGGATTTTTTGACGACATGAAATTTACGGGTATTGCACAGGGATGGTCTTTAACAGTAGAAGAGTGTTTTTATTTTTCTGCACCTATATTTTTTATTTTAATAAAAAGAAACAAAATATACTTTTTAGTTGCTCCATTAGTTATTACCGCTTTTGGTGTTTTATTGGTATTGATTTTTAGAAATGTAGATTTCTATGGATTTTTTAATTCATTTAAATTCTTATTTATTTCAACTTTTCTTGGAAGAACGTTTGAGTTTTTTGCGGGGATGGTATTGGCAATGATAATTAGAAAGGCTGATGATTCTGTTAGCAATTTTTCTTTGTACACATGGCTTGGAATTATTGGGATTGCATGCACCAACCTAATTATGATTAATCAACCAATCAGCAAAGAAGTGCCATTTGCACTATACCAACCAATTGGTATTTTTACTAATAATATTTTATTACCCATTGCAATTGCAACCTTCTTTTATGGTTTAATAAAAGAAAAGTCTGTAGTTAAATCGATTCTAGGAAGTAAAACAGGAGAACTAGTTGGTAAAAGCTCTTATATACTTTACCTTATTCACCTTGGTTTTATTTCAAGACTAACATCGGACTGGCTGCACAACACAGCGGATGTTTTTTATGCATGGTTAGATAAAAATGAATATTGGTGGCTATCTGAACACTTGAACTATACTGCACTGGTATTGTTTTCTCACTTGCTTATATTAACCCTTATCTCAATTATTTTGTATAAGTTTATAGAAGAGCCTATCAACCTATACATTCGGAAATCAAACTTCTTAGAAAAGAAAAATTAATTATGATTTTCCATCCAAAATATAGCACACTTATAAAATTTACATTTCTACTCATTGCCACAATGGTATTATGGTGCTTTGAAGGAAAGGCGCAAAAAGGGAAAACCAAAGATCCTGTTACTGTAAATATTATACCATATAATAAGAAGGCAAGATTCAATAAAAAGTTTCCTGTTAAATATAAAATTCAGTTTGTCAATAATTTAAAAGATCCACAAGAAGGTACATTGGTGTACACAGTTTTTGACAACGCCAACCAAGAGATTTTAGAAAACAGTTTGGACGTAAAAGTAAACGCCAAAAAAACGCTGGTTTCTAATTTTGAAGTTCCAATTGTAACAGAAGGAAACTACACAATTAAAATGCGAATTGAACTAACCAATTTCAATAGCAATTACGATGGTAGCTTTGCTTATATAGGACCACCAAGAAAATCAAAAGACCGTAAACCAGAAATAACGCAAGAGCCAATTGTAAACACCCCACCCCTCAATTGGTCAAAAGATAATTTATCTGGTGTTGCAGGAAGACAATCATTAAGTGCAGACGAAATAAAAGACGCCCCGGTTACAGAAGAACCAGAGTCAACAGAGGAAGAGGGCGAAATGATCATCAAACTAATACCGTCTAAAAAAGATGGGGTATTTTATGATGGTGAAAAAATAAAATATTCTGTTTCCATTGCCAATAAGTATAAGGTAAGACAGGACGGTACTTTTACTGCTATTGTAGAAACAGAGTTAGGAGAAACAGTTAGTTCAACTCAAGTAAAACTCAAAATTGCAAAAAAGGGTAAAAAGAGTTTTCAAATTGAAATTCCTAAACCCAAAAAAGAGGGCGTTTATAATTTGAGAGCAGCAACTAATACTTCTACCTATGATGATACTGCACGATATGCTTTTGGTTTCGATATTGGTAAAATAAAGACACCATATTATTTGCCTCCAGATTTTGATGAATATTGGCAAACAGCAATGAGCGATTTGGCAAAAGTAGATCCACAGTATAAAATTTCAAGAGACGAAGAGCATAGTACCAAATACCATGATGTATATAAAGTAGATATGAAGGGAATAGACGAATTCCCCTTCTATGGTTATTTGTCTATTCCCAAGTTAAAAGGAAATTATCCTGTTATTATTGGTTTTGGTGGTTACAAGAAAGAGGTAATGCCTCTTCTTTTTGATGAGTTTATTTCTTTCTCTGTAAACGTAAGAGGAATTGATAAAAAATACGAGAAAGAATTTAATCCGGACAATATTGAGCAGATTATGCTTAAGGTAGAAGATAAGGATGCTTATGTTTACAAAGGAATTTACATGGACTGTGTTAGGGCGGTTGAATTTGTTTATGCTCATGGACATATGGGAATGGACCTAAATAGGGTATTGGCTTTTGGTGGTAGCCAGGGAGCTACAATGGGTTTAGTAACAGCGGCACTAATGCCCGATAAAATAAATGCAGTAATTGCGAGTAATCCCGTTTTTGCAGATTGGAAAAACAGTTTTGCGGTGGGAAAAAATAAACGAGAACTCTCTTTTCCATCAGATGCAATTGTTAGATACTTAAAAGACAATCCCGATTTTACCGAAGAACAAATGCTGGAAACCTTTAATTATTTTGATTTACAAAACTTCATGCCAAAAGTAAAATGTCCGGTATTGTATGCAGTAGGTTTACAAGATGAATTTATTGCTCCTGGAAGTGCCATTGCGGCTTATAACAAATTGCCGTATGATGCGCTTTCAAAAAGTGAGCTATTTATTTTTCCTGACTTAGGACATGAAATTCCCGTTTACCATAATTCATTTATAGGTATTTGGTTTAATGAAAAAGCTGTAAGTAAAAAGAAAAGATAAATAGATGCAAAAGACGAATAATTATATTTTTTTACTAATTGCCTGCATGCTTTGCAGCGTCAATTCGGCTTTTGCGGATTATCCTATTGGTAAAAAGCGTACTGCTATAACAGGAACCTTTAATTATTTTTATTCATCCAAATATTTTAATGACCAAGGAAAATTGATTAGTAATGCGCCAGGTGATTATTTTCAGGCTAGTTCATATAGTTTGAATATTTCACACGGACTAGGTAGAAGAGTTGATTTGTCTGTTACCATCCCTTTTGCTTCACAAACATTGGTCAATGGAAATAATTCAGAAACAAAATCTGGTATAACCGATATAAATCTTGGATTATCTGTTCACTTTCCTTCAATTGATTATAAAAGATATTTTACCATTAGAGGAAGTATTGGAATACCCGGATATCAAAATAACCAAACCCCTTATTTAGGATATGCTTCTAAGTCGGTTATGTTGGGAGCCAACTATTCATTTACCCCGTATAAAAATGGATTCGCAATTATTGAATTTATTTACGCTAGATTTTTAGACGATCAAGACGGTCCCAATCAATATAGGGCTGTAATCACACTGGGTAAAATGTATAATAAGCACACTTCTGTAACAGCATCTTTGTCTCATCAAGTATCTCAAAGTGTAAACACGGCTTTTAATCCCAATTTACAATTGAATAAAAATTTTAATGCAGCAACATTAAACTTAAGTATAGGTAGAAAAATCAATCGAATGATTACCCCTACTCTTCAAGCATATTACACTTTATTGGGCAAAAATGCTGGGTTAGGAATGGGTGCAAATATTTTTGTAACAGTAAGATTACCATAAAACAAAAGGCATTGATTTACTCAATACTTAAGCCGCTTATTCGTATTGCGTTGTTTTTTTTCTGTAGAAAAATATATATTCAAAATAGATCCGCATTCAAGTTTAGAGGTCCATTACTTCTTACAGCCAACCATCCAAACTCTTTTTTTGATGCGATTATTATTGGTGCTTTTTTTAAACACCCTGTTCATTTTTTGGCAAGAGGTGATGCATTTAATAAACCACACCATCGGTTTTTATTAAGTCTTTTAAATATGATTCCTATTTATAGACTAAGCGAAGGAAAAGAAAACTTAGTGTTGAATAATTATGCCTTTGCAGCATCAAAAAAAATACTTGAAAACAATGGTATTGTTTTGATTTTTATTGAAGGAATTTGTTTGTTGACCAACCAGTTGCAACCATTTAAAAAAGGTGCAGCCAGAATTGCTTTAGATTATCAAGGAAAAAATCCACTGCAAATTATTCCTATAGGAATAGCATACGATGGTTTTAATTCATGGGGAAAAACGGTACATATAGCTTTGGGTAATCCTATTTTAGCAAATCATCTCTTGCCTTTTGAGGATAGGGCAAAAAATATGAACTACTTTAATGAAGAAGTGAAACAACGGCTTCAAGAATTAATCATAGAGCCAAACACTGCTCACACAAAAAAGCATAAGTCCCTACAATTACTATCTACCCTTGGAATCATTTTACACCAACCTATATTTAGTGTGATCCAAAAGTCGGTGTATTTTAAAACAAGGGGAACCGTTTTTTATGATTCGGTATTATTTGGGTGCTTGTTTATTGTATATCCTATTTATCTCCTCCTCATTTTAATAATACTCTATTGGTTCGTTGGTTATATTGCCTATTTATTTCTACTATTATTTATACTTTCTGCAAGAACCATTGTTCTTTGTAAAAACCCATATAAATAATTGCTCAACCTATGCTTTATTGGTAATTTGTAGCCATGCGTTGGATGGGTAATAGAGAAAGTAATAATGTAGAAGACCGAAGAGGTGGCGGAAACGGTCTTATTGCAGGTGGCGGTATTGGCACTATTATCATTGGCCTATTATACCTATTTCTAGGAGGTGACCCTTCGGTGGTTGTAAATCAAGTAATTCAACAGGCTCCAGTCAGTTCCTCCAAACCTCTTTCTGAAGCCGATGAAAAGTTGACTTCATTTACAAAAGTAGTATTAGCTTATACAGAAGATGTTTGGGACTCAATTTACCAAGTGCGTGGAGAAACCTATGATGCACCTAAATTGGTATTATTTACTCAACAAACACAATCTGGTTGTGGTTTTGCAAGCGATGCTTCAGGCCCATTTTACTGTCCACCCGACCAAAAAATCTATATTGACCTTTCTTTTTTTCAAGAACTGGCCAATCGTTTTAATGCGCCTGGTGAATTTGCTATGGCTTATGTTATTGCCCACGAAGTAGGACATCATATTCAACAATTGAATGGAACAGCGGCTTCCGTTCAACAAATGAGAGCTCGTTTATCTGATAAAGAGTACAATCAACTTTCGGTTAAATTAGAATTACAAGCAGATTTTTTGGCTGGAGTTTGGGCCCATCATGCCAACCAGTTAAAGAAGATCTTAGAACCAGGAGATATAGAAGCTGCATTAAATGCGGCAAATGCTATAGGAGATGATCGACTACAGCAGCAAAGTCAAGGGTATATTGTTCCGGATGCATTTACCCATGGAACATCAAAACAAAGAATGTATTGGTTTAAAAAAGGATTTGAAACAGGAGACCCTTTTAAAGGAAATACTTTTGCCAAATCGGAAGAATAAAAATTGAATATATATCTATGAAAAAATACACCATTCTAATTGCGCTATTAGTGGGAATGCAATCCTATGCACAAGATACTATTGCTAAACAAGATATTTTGTCAGCAGCAAAGCTATTCGACTTGCAATACAATACTAAAGAAGTTGATACCATGTATGCGGGTATTAAAGACAACCTAAAAGTGTATAAAGACATGCATAAATCAAATCTCAACAATGGCTTGCCAATGAGTTTGTGGCAAAGCCCTGTTGTGCCTGGATTGCAAATTGAAAAAAAGCAACACGCTATTAAATGGAAGTACAATAAAAACATATCACTTCCAACCAACAAAGCAGATTTGGCATTTTACCCTATTGCAGACTTGTCGGTATTAATAAAAACTAAACAAATTAGTTCGGTTGCACTCACTCAATTTTTTATAGATAGAATTAAACAATATGCAGATACGCTTCAATGTGTTATATCAATTACAGAATCAATTGCCTTAGAACAAGCCAAGGCGGCAGATGATGAAATTGCTTCAGGAAAATATCGCGGGCCATTGCATGGTATTCCTTATGGGTTAAAGGATTTATTTTCTGTACAAGGAACCAAAACAACCTGGGGTGCTGAACCCTATAAAAATCAAATGATTGATGAAGATGCATATGTGTACAATCGATTAAAAGAAGCAGGTGCAGTGTTGGTTGCAAAATTTACTTTGGGTGCTTTAGCAATGGGTGATTATTGGTATGGTGGAAGAACTAAAAATCCATGGAATTTAAGAATGGGCTCTTCCGGCTCTTCCGCAGGTTCTGCGTCTGCAACAGTAGCAGGTTTGGTTCCGTTTGCAATTGGTACAGAAACCTGGGGCTCTATTATATCTCCATCATCTACCTGTGGCGCAACCGGATTAAGACCAACGTTTGGAAGAATTAGTAGAACTGGCGCTATGGCATTAAGTTGGAGTTTAGATAAGATTGGTCCAATCTGTAGATCTGCAGAAGACGCTGCAATTGTATTTAATTATATTCATGGAACAGATGGCTTAGACCTGTCTGCAGTGAATATTCCATTTAACTATCAACCTGATGGTGACATCAAAAAATTAAAAATAGGTTACGCAAAAAACTATTTTGACCTTATTAAAGACACGTCTAGAAATGAATGGAAAGTATTAGAATCATTTAAAAAAATGGGCATAGAGTTAATACCTATTGAGTTTCCAGATACTACAGTGTATAAAGCAAATATTATGGATGTAATTATTAGTGCAGAATCTGCAGCTGCATTTGATGGTTTAACAAGGTTGAATATAGACGATGAGTTAACTAGACAAGGACCCTTTGATTGGCCAAATAGTTTTAGGGTATCTAGATTGGTACCGGCAGTTGAATATGTAAATGCCAATCGAATGAGGTATCAGCTGCAACAAAAAGTAAATGCAGCATTAAGTATTGTTGATGTAATAATTTGTCCTACAAGAGGAAGCGGAAACCAATCAGCTATAACTAATTTAACCGGACAGCCTGTAGTTTGTACGCCAACAGGATTTGATAAAAGATCAGGACTACCAACTAGTATAAGCTTTATAGGCAACTTATACCAAGAAGCAGCAATATTGTTAGCAGCAAAATATTATCAAAAAGCAACCGAATGGGAAACCACCTTTCCGCCAGTGTTTTCAAAATAAGCTTCAACAAACTGTTTGCTATTATCATTAGCTTATTGCTATTTGCTGGCTTGGTATATTCAATTTTTACTGCTACTCAAACCAAAAACAATTATCAAGAACCAGTCATTTATGTGTATGCTGATACGCAAAAAATAACACCAGCTAAAGCGGTTGAATTGTTGATGACTCAAAAAGATAGCCTTATTAATGGTTTTTTTAATCCTGGCTTTTCACAGTACAAGTGGTGGGTTTATGTAAAAACTACTCATCATTCAGGAAATTATTTACAGGTTGCTAATCCGCATATTAATAAAATTAGAATTTATTCAATAAATAATAATCAACCAGATTTAATGTATGAATCAGGCGATTATTTTAAGTTTAAGCAAAGAACAATAGTTGATCCAGACTTTTGGTTTCAAATTCCTAGTTTAACCAATGGATTATTAATTGAAGTAGATAAAAAAGGAGAATCTCTTGAACTACCTATTAGGATAGTAGCCGAAAAAGAAATGACTCAATACCTCTCCAATCAAAAAATGGCATACGGCATTTTTATTGGTTGGATGATTTTCCTTGTTTTGTTGAATTTATTTTTATGGGCTTCTTTAAGAGACAATATTCATTTCTATTATATTCTTTTTGTATGCTCTTCTGCACTTTGGCTTATAGCAAACTGGGGATTGGGTTTTCAATATTTTTGGCCAAACTATCCAGAAATGGCTAGTAAAGCAAGGCCATTATTTAGCACCAGTTCTTTTATTTTTATCTTAGAATTATCCAGAAGGTATTTTACCCCCATTGAAAAAAAGCCTTTATACATTGGCTTAACACGCATTTTACAACTATTATTGTTGTTTTTATTTGGAACAATTTTAATTAGTAATATAGCATTAGCAAATGAATGGGTAAGGTATTTTACGCTTACCATTGCAAATATTCTTTGGCTACTTTCGACATTAACTGTTTTATTTTTTAGCATTAAGAGTTATAAAAAAGCGAAAACGCTTTCATTATTTTTTTTAGCTTCTTTTATAGCATTAGCAATATTTATCATTCTAATTATTTTATCTCAGTATAATGTTCAAGAAAATTGGGTTTTCTTCATCAATAAATATGGATCGGCTATTGGTATATTAGCGAATAGTACCATTCTTTCTTTTGGATTAACACAGCGTTATAATTATTATAAAAAAGAACGAGAACAGGCTCAATATGAGTTAACTAAAGAGCGAAGTTTACAAGCTGATAGGCTAATTCAGGCACAAGAAGAGGAACGTTCCAGATTGGCTAGAGAACTTCATGATGGTCTTGGCGGCTTACTAGGCAGCATTCGAATTGGCGCTTTTAATAAATTGAAACAAGATGCTCCTAACCAGGCTTGGTTAGACATGCAATTATCTGAAGCAATTGAAGACTTAAGAAATATTGCACACGATTTAATGCCCGTTAATTTACCTGATACTGGATTGGTATCTGTTTTAGAAAAAACAGTTTCAAGATGGAATTTGTCTAATGAATTCATTACTCATTTAGATTGTTCTATTAATAATAGATACCCATTGGCTGTGGAAGCTGGGTTGTATAGAATTGTTTCTGAACTTATTTATAATGTGAAAAAACATGCAAATGCCACAGATGTATATATTTCATTATGGGAAGAAATAAACAATAAAGCCATCACATTGCTGGTAGAAGATAATGGAACAGGGTTTATACCCAATCAATCTGAGGGAATTGGTCTAAAAAATATCCGCTATAGAGTTGAATACTTAGGTGGAAAAATTTTGATTGATTCAAACACAAAAGGCACTAGTATTGTAATTGAAATATCTGGATCGAAACCCCCCCCCACATGCCCAATAGAACAAGAATTGCCATTGCCGACGACCATAAAATATTTGCAGAAGGCATCCAAATGGTTTTAAAAGAACAAGAATGGATTAACTGGGTAGGAGAAGCTTTTACTGCAAGAGATGCTTTTCAATTATACGAAGATAGGCGCCCAGATATTTATTTATTAGACTATCATTTTCCAGATGGTAATGGCTATCAGGTAGCTGAAAAAATCCTAAGTAAATTTCCCAATGCTTCCATCATTATCTTAAGTATGGAAAACGACAACGATATCATGCACCAATGTAGACTATTGGGAGTAAAAGGATATATTATCAAGAATCTTTCATCTGATGAACTAATTGAAGCTATTGAACAAGTAATTGCTGGAAATCCTGTGTTTATGTGGGGGGAAGAAATGCAGGCCCAGTTAAAGGAAGAAGATGGGGGATTAAGTAAAAGAGAGAAGGAGATCGTTTCTTTAATCAGCAAAGGATTAACCAGTCAAGAAATTGCAGAAGCCATTAATTTAAGTGTATTAACCATTAACACACATCGAAGAAATATTCTACGAAAACTGAATTTAAAAAATACTGCTATGATGGTGCAATACGCTAGAGTCAATCGATGGTAGCCCATTTTTACTACATTTGCCGCCTGAATCGTTTTTATGAATAAATATTTGGGCATTTTATTGCTATTTCTCGTGGTTTTCGTTTCTTGTACTAGTACTAAGCAATTAACTACTAATTACACTCCTACAAACAATCAACTGCAGTATTTACATACGTATACCATCCCCCATAATTATACATTTAAAGAAACCATAGTGGGTGGCTTGTCTGCAATTGATTATGATGAAAAAACTAATCAATATTATATGGTATGTGATGATCGCTCTTCACTAAATCCAGCTAGGTTTTACAAAGCAAAAATTGCTATAAGCCAAAATAAAATTGATACGGTTATATTCACCCAGCTTTCTTATTTGAAAGATGTAAATGGTAAAACCTATCCGGGAACTAAAGAAAATCCGTATAAAACACCAGACCCAGAAAGCATAAGATATAATCCCAACAGCAAGTTATTGGTTTGGAGTAGTGAAGGTGAAAATGCGATTAGAGGAAAAGACAGTATATTAATTAATCCATCGGTTTATTTCGTAACACCCAATGGAAAATTCAAAGACAGCGTTTCAATGCCTAGTAATCTTTACATGAGCTTTAAGGAAAAAGGGCCTAGACAAAACGGTGTATTAGAGGGGATGAGTTATGCAGATAATTATAAAACCTTGATGGTAAATGTAGAAGAGCCATTACAAGAAGATGGTCCAAGAGCAGATTTACAGCCGAATGGTGCAATGATTCGATTTTACCAATTTGACATGCAAACAAAAAAACCTACACACCAATATGCATACGAACTATCACCAGTAGTATATGCCCCCAATCCTATTAATGAATACAAAATTAATAGTGTTCCTGAATTTTTGTGGATTGGGAATAATCAACTTTTGGTATTGGAAAGATCCTATTCTACTGGAAGAATTCCATGCTCCATTAGAATTTTTTTAGCAGACTATAACCAAGCTACAGATGTATCTACCTTTACTTCTCTAAAAGCGCCAGCTCAATATCAACCTATGAAAAAAACCTTGTTGATGAATTTAGATGAGCTGGGTATTTACACCGACAATATCGAAGGGATCAGCTTTGGACCTGTTTTGCCTAATGGAAATAGAAGTATATTATTGGTATCAGATAATAATTTTAGCCCAATTCAAAAGTCTCAAATAACACTCTTAGAATTAAAGACTCCGAAATCTTAATCACCCTCCTGATATGTTTAAAAAACCATTTGCGATTTGTTTAGTCATTCTGCTTTGGTCTTGTAAAGAACAAACGCAAAAGGGATTACCTCATGTGATTATTGAAACGGCGTATGGAGAAATAGAAATTGAATTATACACGCACAAAGCACCATTAACAGCAAATGCATTTTTGTCTTATATAGATTCAGGCTATTATGATCAAAGCAATTTTTACAGAGTGCTTAATATGTACAATCAACCATCAAATGCACCAAAGGCATTTTTAGTACAAGGAGGCATTTGGAAATCAAATAATAAATTGGCACAAAGCCTTCAAGGAATACCCCACGAGTCTACAAAGCAAACAGGCATATTGCACAAAGAAGGTACCATTTCAATGGCTAGGAACGAGCCTGGTTCAGGAGGGCCTGAATTTTTTATAATGGTAGAAGACGAAACAGGATTTGATTTTGGCGGAGAAAATATGGCGGATGGATTGGGTTTTGCAGCATTTGGCTCGGTTGTAAGAGGCCTGCCCATCGTAAGAAAAATTCATGATTTAAAAGAAGCCAATCAATACCTTCAGCCCCCTGTTTATATTCACACGATTAGAAGAAAATAAACACTAGCGGTAACTAGGTTGGTATTCATATACTACTTCAAAAGCCTCTTTTTTAAGAGAAGGAATACCCTGTCCAATTTTTAGATTCTTAAATTGTGGGGTTGGCTCACATACTGAATACTGGTTTCCCTTGTAAACAATTGGATTTCCTTGTGGAGTATCAAATTGTATGGCAACAGTTACATGTTGAGGATAGGAAAGCACAATCATTGGAAGATTGTAAATCTCTTTTACTAAGTAAAAAAAGAAAGCAGCGCGGTCTTCGCAATCACTGTACTCTGAAAACAAAGTTTGTTCAGGAGAAAACCTTTTGTCCTTTCCGTATAAGGAAGCATCGTTTTCAAACGCAAAAGAGGAACGAGTTAAATGCATTAAATAGTCCACTCCTTTTTTCTGATTCATTTTAGCCACTGTTTGTTTTAATGCAGGAATCAAAGATTGATATGTGGCATTGCTTAGTGGTGCAGTAAACTGCATTGAATATTCAACAGAAGGGTAATTATTGAATAATTTATTAATTGATTTATTCACTTTTACTTTGAACTCATAATTGCGTTGACCATACGCAAACTGTATAGGCTTTACCTCATAACCCTCAGGATTAAAATCGGGCATATGATTGATTTTGTAAGAGAATCCTTTGGCAGTATTATTTTGTGCAACTATTTTAATATCCTGAAAACGTCCTTGCTTAAAATCAATATTGCTTCCATAATCGTGATAATTTAAACAGATATATTGCGCTTGATTATACAACATGGAGGGAATATCATACACATTTTCATTTGACTGAACATACAACAATAAAGTATCGTTCCTTAAACGGGTAACTGCAGAATAGCCTGTTTGATTCAACAAAAACCATTTGTATAAAGTATAGCGATGGTAATTTTCTTTTTTAGGGCTAATTGATTCCGCCGCAGTCCTAATCAATTGATAAAATAACCAATCGTCTAATTGCTTCTCTTGCTTATAGGCTAATAAGTTATTGACGAATTCGTTAACTGGTAGCTGACTTAATGTGGAATAAAAAGATTCTATGGAACTATGAGAAATAGGTTGGTTTAATTGAACCTGTAATTGGTTTACGCCTGGAGTATGAACGGTATCTCCATAAAAATTAATATAGGTCTCGTGGTTTTCAGTCAATCCCTGCCCAATCTTAAATTGAGCTTTCAATGATTGAAAACCTAAGCAACTTATTAATAATATGGTCCAAACCCCCTTCTTCACCGATATCCCATTTTCTTAAAGTTACAAAAAGGTAACAATTAATTAATATTAAGTTTTTCAAAAGCGTTGTTAAAAAGCAGTAAAATGGCCGATTTGGTCAATTTGCCGCTAAATTTGCTCAATATTTTAGTTATGCCCTTTCAGTTACACACGAATTATCAGCCAGCAGGGGATCAACCAAAAGCCATACAAGAACTGGTAGATGGAGTTAACGAAGGCGAACAATACCAAACTTTATTGGGGGTAACCGGAAGTGGTAAAACATTTACTATTGCCAATTTGATTCAACAGGTACAAAGGCCAACCCTGGTTTTGACCCATAATAAAACCTTGGTGGCACAATTGTATGGAGAGTTCAAGCAATTTTTTCCAGAGAATGCAGTGGGCTATTTTGTGAGTTATTACGACTACTATCAGCCCGAAGCCTATATGCCAGTAACGGGTACCTATATTGAAAAGGACCTTAGTATTAATGAAGAGTTAGACAAACTTAGACTGCAAGCCACTTCACAATTACTGAGTGGCCGTAGAGATATAATTGTGGTGGCCAGTGTGAGTTGTATTTATGGTATGGGAAACCCTACCGAATATGAGAATGGGATTATTCGTATACAAAAAGGTCAGGTGTTATCTCGCCAGGGATTCTTGCATGCATTGGTAAACTCTTTATATAATCGTTCGCAGGGCGATTTTACCCGCGGAACTTTTAGGGTTAAAGGAGATACGGTAGACATCAATCTGCCCTATGTAGATTTTGGCTACCGAGTTACTTTTTTTGGAGATGAGATTGAAGAAATTGAAAGCATAGAAACCGCTACCAATAAGCGTATTGGCCTAATGGATACGGCGGCTATATTCCCCGCAAACTTATACCTTGCTCCTAAAGACATGATTGTAGAAGTGATGCATGAGATACAAGATGAAATGATGTTGCAAGTAGAATATTTTAAATCGGTCGGAAAGTTTATAGAAGCGTCTCGTTTAAAAGAAAGAGTGGAATACGATTTAGAAATGATTCGTGAATTGGGCTATTGCAATGGTATTGAAAACTATTCACGTTTTTTTGATAGAAGAAAACCAGGTACCCGACCCTTCTGTTTATTGGATTATTTTCCCAAAGATTTTTTATGCGTGATTGATGAAAGCCACCAAACGATTCCTCAAGTGGCTGGTATGTATGGTGGAGACAGAAGTAGAAAACTGGTACTGGTAGATTATGGATTTAGATTACCCAGTGCTATGGATAACCGCCCTCTCAATTTTCATGAGTTTGAAAGCTTAACAGGGCAAACCATATTTGTTAGCGCAACACCTGGAGACTATGAATTAGAAAAAACGGGTGGCGTAGTGGTAGAGCAGGTGGTACGGCCTACAGGCTTATTAGATCCGCCTATAGAAATAAGACCAAGCACCAATCAAATTGATGATTTATTAGATGCTATTGATGACCGAGTTAAAAAAGGGGATCGTGTTTTAGTAACAACACTAACCAAAAGAATGGCCGAAGAAATGGACAAATACTTGGGCCGAATTAATATTAAATCAAAATATATTCACTCCGATGTAGATACTTTGGAACGCGTAGAAATCTTGAGAGACCTGCGTTTGGGAGTAATTGATGTATTAGTGGGGGTGAATTTGTTAAGGGAGGGATTGGACCTGCCGGAAGTGTCTCTGGTAGCAATTTTGGATGCAGACAAAGAAGGCTTCTTGCGCAATGAACGCTCTTTAACACAAACAGCCGGTCGTGCAGCAAGAAACGTAAACGGATTGGTTATTTTTTATGCAGATAAAATGACCGAGAGCATGCAACGTACCATTGATGAAACCACTAGAAGAAGGGCCAAGCAAATTGCCTACAATTTAGAACATGGCATTACGCCAACAACGGTTAGTAAAAGCAAAGAGCAGGTTTTTGCACAAACATCTGTACTAGATATTAAGGGCTATGATCCATCTAATCCATATGCTTTACAACAAGAAGAATCTTTGGTGCCAAGTGCTGCAGAAGAACAAGTAACATTTAAAACCATACCACAAGTAGAAACGGCTATTAAGAAAGTGAAAAAAGAAATGGAGAAAGCCGCAAGAGATTTAGATTTTATAGAAGCCGCAAGATTAAGAGATGAAATGTTTAGGCTACAAAAAACCTTGACAGAGATGAAATAAAGTAGCATCAGTATAATTCATTAAATTTAAGTAAGCATAATTTTGATTCATGAAAAAAACGGTCGGTCTTATTTTATTCATACTTCCTTTCATACTAAATGCGCAAACGTCTTATTATGCGGAGCGCTTTAGGCCTCAGTACCATTTTTCTTCACAAAAAAATTGGATCAACGATCCAAATGGATTAGTATACCATAATGGTCAATACCATTTGTTTTATCAACACAATCCGTTTGGAAATATTTGGGGACATATGAGTTGGGGGCATGCAGTGAGCAAAGACCTAGTGAAGTGGACGCCAATGCCATTGGCACTAAGAGAAGAAGATGGTAAAATGGCTTTCTCTGGATCGGTAGTATATGATGCAAAAAATACTAGCGCCCTCAGCAGCAATAGAGAGAGCCCGCCGCTAGTAGCAGTGTTTACGGCACACGACAGCCTTAATCAATCCCAACACTTGGCATACAGTATTGATCATGGAAAATCTTGGTCGAAGTATTCGGGCAATCCAGTGCTAGATTTAAATATGCGCGATTTTAGAGACCCCAATGTATTTTGGCACGATAAGACCAGACAATGGGTGATGATGGTGTCCATGCCCAATGAAAAAATGATTTCGATTTATACTTCATTCAGTTTAAAGCAGTGGACTTTCCAAAGTGATTTTGGCCCCATTGGCGACACATCTGGTGTATGGGAATGTCCTGATTTAATTCAAGTACCTGTTGTAGGAGAACCTGATAAAAAGAAATGGGTATTATTGGTATCACAGAACTCGAGCATGCAATATTTTGTAGGAGAATTTGATGGCGCTAAATTTTACAATGAAAACCCATCCAATAAAGTAGTAAGGCCCGATTATGGTAGCGACTATTATGCGGCTATTACTTATAAGAATACACCGGATCGAATTCCTATTTCGATAGGCTGGGTCAATAACTGGAACTACGCTAATGAAATACCTACCAATCCTTGGAAAGGTGCTATGTCATTGCCTAGAAAATTAGCCGTTAAAAAAATGGGATCAGAATGGGTGCTCGTGCAAGAGCCCATCAAAGCCTTACGAGCCATACGTTCTACCGGACAGGTTTTGCAAGGACCTATTGCGGTTAAGAATGGGTATGTTCTTCCTTTTAGAAGCAATTGTTTTGAAATGGAAGTTGAGTTGAAGCCCGCCATTACCAGTGTGAGTGGAATTAAAATTGCAGTTGGTGGAAACAGAAATTTTGTAATTGGATACGATGCAACACTTGAACAACTCTTTATTGATAGAACCAATACTCCTTCAGGATTTAGCAAACAGTATCCCTATTTTGCTAAAAAGAATGCGTACTTAAAACAACAAAACGATAAAGTAAAACTGCATATCTTTTTTGATAAAAGCATTGTTGAAGTGTATGCTAATGATGGAGAACTGGTATTTACTTCACAAATTTTCCCAGAAGAAAACGATACTGGGATAGAATTTTTTAGTGATGGCAATATCTCAGTGTTCGAGAATATATGGTTCTGGCCTATGAGATCTATCTGGAAATAAATACGAACTTTACCAAGTAAAACAACACTATGAGCTTCAGGAATTTTAAGATGGTTAGTTATGTGGTTTTTGGCCGCGGCAGTTTTAATCAACTAGATGAAATATTAACCCCACATAGAAAAGGTGATGCTCCAATGGTATTTTTAGTAGACCATTATTTTGAGGGGAAGCCTTTGTTGAATCGCATTCCATTAAGAGGGAAAGACAAAGTAGTGTTGGCTGATGTTACTTATGAACCAAAGACGAGTCAGGTAGATGAGTTGGCTCGCTCGTTGAAAGAAGAATTTGGAACCATTAGTGGAGTGATTGGCATTGGTGGTGGATCAACCATGGATTTAGCCAAAGCGGTTTCTTTGATGATGACCAATCCAGGATCATCAGCCGATTACCAAGGATGGGACTTGGTCCAAGAGGCAGGTGTTTACAAAGTAGGCATACCAACCTTAAGTGGAACAGGTGCAGAAGTAAGTAGAACCACGGTGTTAACAGGACCAACTCGAAAGTTGGGAATGAACTCAGACTTTACACCTTTTGACCAGATTGTACTTGACCCTGAATTAACCAAAGATGCTCCAGCAAATCAACGTTTTTATACCGGGATGGACTGTTATATCCATTGCATAGAAAGTTTAGAAGGCACTTATTTAAATGAGTTCAGCAAAAGCTATGGAGAGAAAGCATTACAGCTTTGTCAAAAAGTATTTGTTGAAAAAAATCAATGGGACAACGAAAGTGATGACCAATTGATGATGGCTTCTTATGCAGGTGGAATGAGTATTGCCTATTCACAAGTGGGTGTTGCACATGCAGTGAGTTATGGCTTGAGTTATTTACTAAGTACCAAGCACGGCATTGGCAATTGCATTGTCATGAATCATTTGGAAGAATATTATCCTGCCGGGGTGAAGGAATTCAAATTAATGGTAGAAAAAAATCAAATTGAAATACCACAAGGCATTTGTAAAGGATTAACCGATGAGCAATTCGAAACTATGATGAATGTATCCTTGGGCATGAAACCCTTATGGGAAAATGCATTGGGAAAGGATTGGGAAAGCATTATGACTCGAGAAAAATTGCGCACACTTTACGAAAGACTTTAACAGAGGACGATAGGCACAAAGACTTCGTCACTTTAAAAGCTTAGCAGCTTTTATTAAATCTTCAGGCGTATCAATTTCCACTCCCATGTATTGGGTGAGCACCATTTTTAGCGGAACGCCATATTCAAGGTAGCGCAAGCATTCAATTTTTTCTGCTGCTTCTAATGGAGTCATTGGCCAGTTGGTAAAATTGAGTAAAGCTTGTTTACGAAAAGCATACACCCCAATATGTTCATAGTATGGAATGGAAATATTTTTATCTCTAGGATAAGGAATGACGCTGCGAGAAAAAAACAGTGAATTCATATTTCGGTCCACTGCAACTTTCACGTAGTTGGGGTCTTCAATCAATGTTTGATCTTTTAACTCCTGCATTAAAGAAGCAACTTGAACAGTAGGTTCTTTAAATGTTGCGAGTAATTTTTCTAGAGGGTCTTTTTGCACAAAGGGTTCATCGCCCTGCACATTTACAATAATGTCTACAGCTAAATCAGCCGCAGCTTCTGCAATTCGGTCACTCCCGCTTTCATGATTTTTTTTGCTCATGATGGCTTTGCCTCCGTTGCTAGTGATTTCATTAAAAATAATTTCACTATCGGTTACTACAATCACATCACTGAATAATCCAGTGGCGATTGTATTATCATAGGTATGACGAATCACGGTTTTGTTGCCTAATTCTTGCATCAATTTAGCAGGAAAACGAGTAGCAGCATAACGCGCAGGAATCATTGCAACAATGGTCATAACAGAATCTTTATGCAAAGATGCACTACCTCGGGCTGAAGTAGAAAAAAATGATGCGAAACTTCCTAGTAATGTGTTTTAATGCTATTGTCAAAGGGAATCTTCAACTGATAGTTGAGGGCTTCATCTGTACTATCATCTAGTACATCTAAGCCATAATGCAAAGATTCTACAGGAGTGTAATTATAAGTGCCAAACAAACGGTCCCAAATAGAAAAAATATTACCGTAGTTGCTGTCTGTTTGAGGCTGTTTGAAGTGGTGGTGCACTTTGTGCATATTGGGGGAAATAATCACCCAACTAATAGCATTGTCTAACCAAAGCGGCAAACGCATATTCGCATGATTAAACTGTGATAAGACTGCACTTAAACTTTGGTACAACATGACTAACCACATGGGAGCACCACAAATAATCACTCCAATGGTAGTGAATACGGCCCTAAATACACTTTCACCTGGATGGTGTCTATTGGCGGTGGTAGTATCTACATGGGTATCTGCATGGTGCACCATATGGAACTTCCACATCCATTTTATTTTGTGCTCAATAAAATGGATAAAATAAGCACCCACCAAATCCAGCAATAACAAACCACCAATCAACATCAGCCATGAAGGCATTGCAGTTAGTTGCAATAATCCAAATTGATTAGAAATAGCCCATTCACTGGCTTTTACAATTACCAATGCAAAAGCAAAATTGATAATGATAGTAGTAGCAGTGAAAAATAGATTGATGCCCGCGTGACGGTATTTATTGTACTTAAAATTGGCCAATGGCACTATGCCTTCTACTATCCAGAAAAATAAAATCCCTCCCGCTAAAATCAGCGCTCTATGTAAACTAGGGATGGTATTGAAGTAGTCAATAATGGAATCAATCATGGCTGCAACTCATTTATACTACACATGAAGTTAAGTTTTTTATTACTTTATTATTGTTTCATTTTTAAGTAAACAGATAATTTAGGCAAGTAAGTTCTTGAAAACGGAATTTCTGTTTCATCTATAAAAATAGCGGTTGCGCTTTTTCTTGTAACATGATGCATGTTTACTAAAAACGATCGGTGCACCCTTATAAAATGACTTTCTGTTAATTGTTGCTGCACCCAATCAAATGTATGTCTCGTAATATGTTTTTTATCTTTTGTATGGATATTAATATAATTACCATTTCCTTCTATAAATTTAATTTCATTCAGATTCACTTTATTATTACCTGACTGGTCTTTAATTAATATAAAGGACTCTGTTTTTGCTGCTTCAGTTTTCAAAGCCAATTGTATACTTGCAAATAAATCTGTCTTTTTTACAGGCTTAGTGATATAACCAATTGTTTTGGTTAATACTGCTTTTTGTAGGACCAGCATATCCGTATTTGCGGTAATAAATAAATAAGGGATTTTATGGTTTAAATCAATTTCTTTGGCAATCAAAATTCCATCATTAGGACCTTGTAACTGTATGTCTAATAATACAAGGTCTGGTTGTATTTTATTGATTGCTTCTAGTGCAATTCTGGTATTATGGGCCAAGTATATCTCTGTATATCCAAAATCGATTAAATATTTTTTTATATGTTCAGCAATTAGTACTTCATCTTCAATAATTAAAATTTTGGGCACACTCATAACCTAATTATTAAATGTAAGTGTATAAATGAAATGATTATTACAGTCGATACTATATTCACCGTCTAGTTGTCTACTAAAAATGTCTATCATTTTCATACCAAATCCATTTGAAGACAAACAATCTACATTCATTCCATTGCCATTATCGCCGATTGTTAAAACCATTTGATTGGTATTTTTCATTTCTACAATTTGAATGGTAATAATCGGGAACTCAATATTGTTAAATGCGTGCTTAAATGAATTACTTACTAGTTCTGAAATAATAATTCCCAAAGAAATAGCTGTTTTAGCACTAACAATAGTATCTGCAATATCTAATTGAATATCAACCGGGTTTTCCATATTGGAGGCTAAGTCCGTAAAGTTTTTTATTAATTCCGAAACATATTTCTTTAAATGTAAAACCTGAACCTCTTTGTTATCATAAAGCATTTCATGAACCAATGACATCGCAGTGATTCTTCTAGCTGTGCTGATGAGTGGCCCTGTAGTTTCATTCTTATCCATTTGCATTTCAACCATTGCAAGAATGAACTGAAGATTATTTTTTACTCGATGATTGATTTCTTGAATCAGTATATCTTTTTCTGCGTTTTGTTTATTTATAATCTGGTAGCTGTCTATTAGTTCTTTTTTTTCTTTTTCTAATTCAATGGTTTGCTCCTCAACCATTTCATTTAATCGATTATTTATTTTTAATTGTCTTTTAGCTTTCTGTTGAAATAGCGAAATGAAAATGAGTAACAACAATAAAATAATAGAAATTCTGAAAATCAACGTGTTGTACCAGAAATTGTTTATTCGAATAAAAATGGGAGAAGAGAAGTAGACGCTATTATTGTCTTTCGCTGAGATGATTAATTTGTACTTGCCTGGATAAACATCGTTTAAAATAATATGACCCAGGCTTCCAATTGAATTGAAAACGGTATCGCCTTTTTCTGCAATCAATAAATATTGATGAATTAAATTGTTTTCTCTACCCCAATAAATGGAAGTATAATCAATTTCAATTTCTTGGTTTGGAAAAACAGACACTAAATCATTTTTGTCCACTAGTTCATTATCGATACTTATTTTTTTGAAACGGAATACGGGAGGCTTTTGTTGAGTATTGGTAAACCGTGGATCATATATAATCGTTTTATCTTTCACCACCCAACTAGGCAATCCAGATTCATTTAAAAAAACGTTTTCAGCATCTAAAATATAGTTCCCATTAATGCTATTGAATATTGTATGATCCGTTAGGTTTATCCCATTAATTTTAAAAGACTCAATTCCTTTATCAGTACTTATCCAGATTGTATTCTTTACATCTTTGATAATCGTTTTAATATTGTTATTGCTTAATCCTTCAGCTGTAGAGAACTGATATACTTTATTGTTGTCTAGTAACAACAATCCAACTTCGTCTGTTGCTAAAATTGATTTATTCTTTTCGAGTGGCAATATTCCATTTACCTGATAGTCCATTAATTTATCATCAATAAAGAATGTTTCAATTTTGCTGTTATTAATTCGCTGTAAGCCGCTCTCAAATGTCCAATTAACATTTTTATCTCCATCTAGCATTACCTGTTTTACATTATTCGAAAGTAACCCTGCGGTTTGATTATATTTCCAAAACTTATTTTTATTGTAAAATATTAAACCAAAATTGGTTGGACTAAACCATATCTTTTTTTCAAAGTCCTCTTTAACAGAGGTAATAATTCCATCTGCAGGGAAGGATGAATAAAAGTAGGAAGTATAGGTTTTGTCTGTTGCATGTGTTAATCCCCCGCCATAATTGCCAAGCCATAAACTACCATCTTCATTTAAAATACCATCCATCAGAAAGGCAAATGGTTCTGTTCCGTCTTTTACTTTTGCAATATAACTTGTTGCAATATTATCTTTCTGATAAACCAAATTTTTCCCGTGGTTAATTATCCATTTACCCTTTTCGTTATCCGATATGATTGTTTTAATATTACCAATTGCTTTGTTATTATGTTCTTGAATATACAGAGAGTTCTCATTCACTCTTGAAAAACCTGATTGAGGATTACTTACCCATAAATTATGAAAACTGTCTTCAAAAAGAAAATAGGGGAATCGATTAATCAACCCATTATTTTCATTGATGATGAGCATTTTCTCTTTGTCGAAATAGCACAACTCCGAACTATAAGATGCGAGCCATAATCCATCTGGCGCTTTTTTAATATCAAAAATTCGCTCATTGTATTTTCCAGAGATCGAATATTGGAGGGTGTCTTTTTTTCCTAACAACATAAATCCAGATAAAAATCCACCAGCCCAAACACCATCTTCATCCTCATACAAAGACAAAATAGAATGGACACGCATGTTTTTTGAATCTTTAAACAGCAAGCGCATTTTATTGGCTTCAATTACATAAAGCCCAATATCTGTAGCTCCTAAAAAAATGGTACCATTTTTATTGATAAGAATAGAAGTAATATTATTTGATAATAATCCACATTTGGTATCATATACCTGAATAGTTGATTCATTAATACGAATAGCCCCGTTTTTTTTGGTTGAAACCCAAATATGATTGAAACGGTCTGATTGAACTTTAAAACTTGGAACATTTGAAAAGTCTAATTTTTCGTTTCGTAAAGTAAATAGACTGTCGTTTTGAATATAATATAACCCACTATCTGAGGCTATCCAGAGTCTTTTATTTTGATCGTATAAAATAGACGCATTTGCCATTATGGGAACCCCATTCTTTTTATTATACAAATAATAATTATAGCCATCAAATTTATACAACCCATTATCAGCTGCTATCCAAATATTGTGTTGGTCGTCTTCTGCAAAATCATAAGTGAAATTTCCAGGAAAACCATTTTGTTTATTGCTGTAAGAAATATTGAAAGCAGCGTTGTCTCTTATTAAAAGCGGGGATGCTTTTATAGCAATTGGTGCTGTAAGCTTTTTACCTATATGCCTTATTGATTGCGTAACAGGAGTTGTGGGACCATTATGGATAAGAATTCCTTTTGGGTCAATCTTAACTCGAGTAATAGTATTGGTATTATTGAGCGTGGTGGTTTTATTTATTTTAAATACATGTTTAGTAACAGGGAGTTCAACCGGGCCTAGTTGTTTATCCACTTTTTTCCAATGTTGATTTCCTAGTAATGCTGGTTGAATGGTTTGACTAAAAGCCAGAACGGTCTTAATACTAAAAAATAATATCAGAAGGGGTTTTCTCATTTAATGAAAACAAAATAGCGAATCTTAATATGAGAATTTAAATTTTGTCTTAAACAACACCATTTTGTATGTGAAATCAAGATTCTTTATAATAAAATATGCATTTCAAACCTATTTTATGCTATTTCAAAACAAATCTAGGGATACAAACATCGTAGCTAACAAAAAAGGATAGGTTTAATTATCCATTCCTATGAATATTCCAGTAATGCTAATTTTTAGCATTACTAATGTTATTTAGTTAACTGTAATATATACATATGAATAAGATCTTTACCCAATTATCAGTTTTATTATCGGTTATTATAATAACCTCGTTCACAAGTGTATTTGCGCAGCCCAAAATCACGTCATTTACCCCTGCAAGTGCTAAACCCGGCGACGCTGTAACCATTACAGGGATCAACTTTAATACAACAACAACCAATAATATTGTTTTCTTTGGAGCAACAAAAGCAACAGTAACTGCTGCATCTGCTACAAGTTTAACCGTTACAGTACCAACAGGCGCAACCTATGCGCCGATAACCTTATTAAATACAGGAACTGGTTTAGCGGCATATAGCTTAAGTAATTTTACACCTACATATAGCCCAGCAAAAACTAGCATAACAGCTACCGATTTTTCGGCTAAAGTAGGTTTTACAACAGGTTCAACTCCTTTTTCAGTTACAATAGGTGATTTGGATGGAGATGGCAAGTCTGATTTAGTAGTAGCGAATTTTAATTCAAATACCGTTTCAGTCTATCGTAATACTTCCACCAGTGGGAGTATTGGTTCAGGTAGTTTTTCAGCTAAGGAAGATTTTACAACAGGAACAAACCCTCTTTCAGTAGCCATCGGAGATTTAGATGGAGATGGCAAACCAGAGTTAGCGGTGTCGAATTATGGTTCAGCTTCTGTTTCTGTATTCCTCAACACATCTACCAGTGGGAGTATTGGTTCAGGTAGTTTTGCAGCTAAGCAAGATTTTGCAACAGGGTCAACTCCTCGTACAGTTGTCATCGGCGATTTGGATGGAGATGGAAAGCCAGATTTAGCAGTGGCGAACGAAGGTTCAAATAATGTTTCGGTATTGCGCAATACAGCTATTAGAGGCAGTATTGGTTCAGGTAGTTTTGAAGCTAAGGTAGATTTTACAACTGGATCAACTCCTCGTTCAGTTGCCATCGGCGATTTGGATGGAGATGGCAAGCAAGATTTGGCGGTGGCGAACCAAAGTTCAACTTCCGTTTCGGTATTGCGCAACACAGCTACCAGTGGCAGTATTAGTTCAGGTAGTTTTGAAGCTAAGGTAGATTTTACAACAGGATCAAACCCTATCACTGTAGTCATTGGCGATTTGGATGGAGATGGCAAGGCTGACTTAGCAGTCGCTAATGTTAGTTCAAATACCGTTTCGGTATTACGCAATACATCTTCCAGTGGGAGCATAGGTTCAGGTAGTTTTGCAGCTAAACAAGATTTTACAACCGGTACAGGTCCTTTTTCAGTGGCCATCGGCGATTTGGATGGGGATGGCAAGGCTGATTTAGCAGTTGCTAATGTTAGTTCAAATACCGTTTCGGTATTACGCAATACATCTTCCAGTGGCAGTATTGGTTCAGGTAGTTTTGCGGCTAAAGTAGATTTTAACTCAGGATTAAATCGTACAGTTGCCATCGGCGATTTAGATGGAGATGGCCGGGCTGATTTAGTGGCGGAGAATTCAAGTTCAAATACCGTTTCGGTTTTGCGTAATGCAGATCCGCCTTTGCCACCAATCTTATCGACTAGTGGAACACCAACATCTTTTGCTGCCTGCGTAGGAACTGCTTCAGCAGCTCAATCTATTTCTGTTTCTGGTAGTAGTCTTACTAGTAATCTTACTATTACAGCACCAACAGGTTTTGAAATATCTTTAACCAATGGTGGAACTTATAGTAATTCATTGAATATAACTCCGTCTGCGGGAACAGTTGCAAGTACTTCCATATTTGTAAGGCTAAGCAGTGCAGCAACAGGAACTCCTTCGGGAAATATTTCAGTTGCTTCAACTGGCGCAACTACACAAAATGTTGCGGTTAGTGGAACAATCAATCCATTACCAACTGCCACCATCACAACTAGTGGACCAACTACATTTTGTGCAGGTGGTTCTGTAAATTTGAGTGGACCAACCCAATTTGGATCAGGCAATGCATTAACATTAGGTGGAAGGTATTTAAGCGTTCCACATAGCTCATTAAATAGCTTAGGATCTGGAACAACATATACTATCGAAGCTTGGATAAAAGTGGTCGATGGTGCAAATAATACCATTGTTGATAAAGGAAATTATAACTTTCTATTCCAAACCCACCCGAATGGACAGACGGGTTTAGGTTTATATAATAGAAGTTTTGGCTGGATATATTCAGCTGGAGTTGTTCCAGTAAATCAGTGGGTACACGTTGCAGTTACTTATGCAAACCGTACAGTTAAGTTTTATCAAAATAGTATACTTCAAGGAACCTACACCGCCAGCACAAATAGTACTGGAGACAATGGACCTTTAAATATTGGAAGACAAGATCCAACAGGTTGTCAGTGCAATATTTTTGATGGTTCAATGGACGAATTAAGAATGTGGAATGTGGTAAAAAGCCAAGCAGAATTATTGGCAAGCATGAATGCAACAATTCCTAGTAACAGCAGTGGATTGGTTGCTTATTACAAATTTGATGAAGGAACAGGAAGTAGTATTACAGACGCCACTTCGAATTCGAATAATGGTAGTATGGTTGGCACACCAATTTGGCAAGTTCCTTCTACCTCACCACTTAATGGTTCAAATTCAAGCTACCTTTGGTCTCCAGGTGGAGCAACCACTCAATCTATCACAGCCAATACTTCTGGTAATTATACCTTAACTGTTACCAACCAAAATGGTTGTTCTGCAACATCAGCAGCAACAACTGTTACAGTTAATCCACTTCCAACAATTAGTGCAATTACCGGCACTACTTCTATTTGTTCAGGAAGTTCAACAAGTTTAACTGCTACCTCAGCTGCGGCGTCCCCAATATTTAAGTGGTATAGTGAATCAACTGGCGGCACTTTATTGTTTACCGGGGCAACTTTTACAACACCTAATTTGGTTAGTAATACTACCTATTATGTAGAAGTTAGTAATGCGAACTCTTGTGCCTCTGCAGCAAGAACACCTGTTTCAGTTGCAGTTACCACAATCAATAATCAAACCGTTTCATTATCATCCTCACCTATTTGTGGAAGTGGTGTGGCAACCATTTCATTGGCCAGTTCACAAGCAGGAATTAATTACACACTTCGTAATAATACCAATAATGCTATAGTAGCGGGTCCAATTCAAGGAAATGGTGGTCCACTTAATTTTAATACAGGAACAATATCTTCTACAACAACGTATAATGTTCTAGCTCAAACTGCTAGTTCAGGTGCTATTACTTTTAATGGTAGCAATCAATATGTAAAAGCACCATTAAACGGGTCTCAACTATCTAATTTCACTATTGAAATGTGGGTTAATCCAAATACAGGTGCCAATAGTGGCATTTTTCAATGGGCTAATGGAGTAGGCACAGGAGTGCCTTATGTATATTGGTATTATAGTGGTGCAACACTTACTATGTACATTAATGGGAACTACTATATCGCAACAAATGTTCCTACAGGTGCATGGAGTCATATAGCCCTTACATTCAACGGATCTTTATGGTCTTTGTATAAGAATGGCGCATTGCAAGGTGCTTATGCAGGAGGAAGTAATAAATCTAGCTACCCACCAGATGACTTATATTTTGGTAATGGATATCATGGTTATTTTAATGGAAGTATTGATGAAGCTAGAATATGGAGTGTAGTAAGAACTCAAGCAGAAATACAAGGAGCAATGAGTGCCTGCTTAACTGGATCAGAAAATGGATTATTGGCTAATTACAAGTTTGATGATGGTGCTGGCTTAACTGCAGTAGACTCAAAAGGTGGTATTAATGGTACACTCACTAACATGAGTGCTTCAACAGCATGGGTTGCTGGTAATGTCAATTGTGGATCTCAAGCTAACTGTAGTTTACAAATGAGTAATACGGTTACTGCAACAGTTAATCCTTTGCCAACCGCAACAATTAGTGGTAGTACAACAGTTTGTCAAAATGCAACTTCACCAATAATTACATTTACAGGTGCCAATGCAACTGCACCTTATACATTCACCTATACCATTAACGGAAGTGCACCACAAACAGTAACCTCAGTTGGAAATATTGCTACAGTTTCTGTTCCAACTGGAGCAACTGGAAATATTACCTATACTTTGGTTTCTGTAAAAGACGCGAGTAGCACTTCATGTTCGGGAACTGCTTCAGGAACCGCAACCGTTACCATAAATAGTGCACCAGTATTTACAGTAAGTCCGGGTAATCAAACGGCTACTAATTCAACAGGATTGAATAGTGCAATTGTTTCCTACAATGCAACTGTAACAGCTTCTCCTTCTGCAACATTATCTTATACATTTAATGGCGCAACAACAGGAAGTGGAACTGGAACCGGTTCCGGTCAAATATTTAATATTGGTGTAACCAATGTTGTAATTACTGCTACCAATACTTGTGGATCAGTAACTAACTCGTTCACTGTTCTAGTAAACGACATAATACCACCAAGTATTAACACTGTTACAAATATTTCAACAAACGCAACAAGTGCAAACGGAGCAGTTGTAAATTATACTGCACCAATTGGAACAGATAATGTTGGCGGAGCTACAACTGAACAAACAGCAGGCTTACCAAGTGGCTCAACATTCCCATTAGGAACAACAACAAATACTTTCGTAGTTACTGATGCAGCGGGTAATACAGCCACATCAAGCTTCACCGTAACCGTAGTAGGTGTACCACCAGTGATTGTGGTACCTGCAACAATACGTGTGGATGCATCAGCGAGTAATTGTGGAGCGGTAGTAAACTTTGCAGCCACAGAAACAACCGCTATACCAG
>CAZTDV010000041.1:0-31353 GCA_964612195.1 uncultured Sediminibacterium sp. | reverse complement strand
GTGCTCATTAACAAGCATCCTACTAAAAAAGAAAAACTCAATTTTTGCATATTCATTGTATTATCGTTAGGTAGTAATTGTTTATAAATATATTGCAATAAGTATTAGTCTGCGCCTGCCACTACCAGTACAATTTCTCCTTTCACCGATTTTGATTTAAAATAATCAGCCACTTCTTTTAATGTTCCCCTTTTATTCTCTTCAAATAGTTTGGTGAGCTCTCTGGCAACTGAACAGTTGCGATCTTCCCCAAAATATTGGGCCATATCTTCTAGGGTTTTAACTAGTCGCATTGGGCTTTCATAAAATATCATGGTACGCTCTTCGGTGGCTAATTGTTTTAATAAAGTTTGTCTACCTTTTTTAATTGGAATAAACCCCTCAAAAACAAATCGATTGGTTGGAAGACCGCTATTTACTAATGCAGGTACAAATGCAGCTGCACCAGGTAAACACTCTACCCTAATATTTCTTTTAATACATTCTCGCACCAATAAAAAAGCAGGATCAGAAATACCTGGTGTGCCGGCATCGGTTATTAATGCCATGGTTTTACCTGCTTCCAACTGATCTGCTAAATGCAAAACTATCTTATGCTCGTTATGCTGGTGATAAGGAGTTAGTGGTTTTTGAATATTGTAATGCTGCAATAATTTAGAAGATGTGCGCGTGTCTTCACATAAAATCAACTCCACTAAATTCAACACTTCTAGTGAACGCAACGTAATATCCTTTAGGTTACCTAAAGGTGTAGGAACTAAATAAAGCAAATTAGCCGTTTATGGTAATCTCAAAATATTCCATCACTTGATTAGCCAATAATTGCTTGCTGGCATTCTCTGCAATAGCTTTTGCTTCTTCAGCTGAAGCTGCTTCAACCGATAAAGTAATATGCTTACCTACTCTTACATCTTTTACTTCTGTAATACCCAAATTAGCCAATCCACCCAACACGGCTTTTCCTTGAGGATCTAATAAATCTTTTAATGGCATTACATTGATTTCTACTTCAAACTTCATGATTCGGTTGGTTTAAACAACAAAGATAGAATTACATACGCAATAAATCCTGCGGAAATTGCTAGCCATCCAAAAAGTAAGGCTACTGGTAATGCAATAGCTAAAATGATTAAAAAGGGTAATATTTTCTTAAATGACAATCCACTGAATTTGAGTGCTAACATGGGTACAGTAGAAACCATTCCAGCACTTAACAACAAAATTAACCCATACCATAGCCATTTATTTAATAATAGGTCTAATACCCATGCTTCTGTTGCATACCAATTCACCAATGGAAAAGAGGCAATCAAAATTCCTGCTGCTGGAATAGGAATCCCTTTAAATCCGATAGATTTTGACTGGTCTAAGTTAAAACGAGCTAATCTAAAAGCCCCTGCACACGGAATTAATAATGCCGGCAATAAAAAACCCATTGAAACGTCTAAGCCCCCTTCTGTGCTTGCATAAGAAAATCGCAAGAATTGCAAGACCATCAAACCAGGAGCAACACCAAAACTTACTACATCGGCCAGAGAGTCTAACTGCTTGCCCATTTCTGAGCATTGGTTCATCCACCTTGCCACAAATCCATCCAAAAAATCAACTAAGGCTGCGGCAAAAATAAGCCAACTGGCTACCATCATTTTTTCAGGAATAGTAACCAAGCCATCGCCATCAGCATGATAGGCCAATCCGGGTTGCAAAATGTATATAATAGCTGTTGCGCCTAAAAATAAATTGATCAGCGTAAAACAGTTAGGAATTTGTTGCTTCATATTATCGCTTCATGTAAGATTCAATCTCTTCTACCGTAATTGGAATATTTTTCATTAAATCGGTATTGCCGTTTTTGGTAATCCAAAAATTATTTTCAATACGAACACCCATTTGTTCTTCTTCAATATATATTCCTGGCTCAATAGTAAACAACATGCCCGCTTTTATGGGCGCCGTTCTAGTTCCTAAATCATGTACGTCTATGCCTAAATGATGTGATATGCCATGGTATAAATACTTGCGATAAGCCCTGTTTTCTGGGTCTTCATTTTTTATATCCGACTTTTTTAACAACCCAATTTTTAGAAATTGCTGGGTAGCTTCTTCCCCTACTTTATCTGTATAATCAAGAATACTAATGCCTGGTTTCAAAATAGATTTTGCATAATTGTGTAAATGCAAGCATGCATTGTACACTGTTTTTTGTCTTCGGGTAAATTTTCCATTTACTGGAATGGTTCTAGTCAAATCTGCACAATACCCTCCGTATTCAGCACCAAAATCCATTAGTATCAAATCGCCGTCTTTACACTCCGCGTTATTAGAAACATAATGCAAGGTTCTTGCATTATCGCCACTAGCAATAATACTTCCATAAGCCGGACCTGTAGCTCGTTGACTTAAAAAACTATGCCAAATTTCTGCTTCAATTTCACATTCGTTTACACCAGGTTGTATGAACTTCAACAATCTTCTAAAAGTATTATCGGTAATATCAATGGCTTTTTGTACTACCACTATTTCTTCTTTCGATTTAATAGCGCGTAGCTCTTTCATGATTTTTGCCGCACGCATAAAATGATGCAAAGGATACTGCGCTTTCATTTCATCAATAAAGCGATATTCCCTAGACCGAATGGCAGATGCTTTACGATCATTTTCGTTGCTGTCTAAATAAATAGTATCTGCTAAATGAATCCACCCTTGTAACAATGCATCTAAACTATCTAACCAAACTACAGTTCCAATTCCAGCAATTGCTTTTGCTTCAGCTGCCCTTAATCTTTTACCATCCCATTTTTCTTTTAACTCATTAGGACGAACCAATACCAATACCTCTCTGAATTTAGGATCTGGATTATCGGGAAAAAGTACCACCATGGAATCTTCTTGTACAATACCACTTAACCAATATAGATCACTGTTTTGTTTGAAAGAATGCAAAGCATCCCCATTATTGGGCCACTCATCATTGCTTACAAAAACAGCAATGCTATTTGGCAGCATATTGCTAACAAACCTTTTTCTATTGTTGATAAAAATAGCTGGATCTAATGGCTGGTATTTCATGCGTATTCAAATTGAGATACGCAATATATAAAGTTTGTGGCACTTAAAACCGCACAGTAGGACATTTAACCGACCTGCCCTGTGAACTAGGGAATATTCCTTGTTTAATGATAGACAACTCATAAGCCCCTCTAGATCCATTTAAATTACTTAATCCAGAAATGGTAGCATCATAGTTTACTG
The DNA here is from genome assembly GCA_964612195.1 of uncultured Sediminibacterium sp. GTDB lineage: Bacteria > Bacteroidota > Bacteroidia > Chitinophagales > Chitinophagaceae > Sediminibacterium. The sequence goes on along the minus strand of CAZTDV010000041.1, from coordinate 28,101 downwards.
TAATTTTCAAGTCGTTCACTTGGTATCCAACCATTGGAATAATGGCATCTCCTGTTCTATAATAAAGGCCCAATATCATTTGTTGCATGCCATCCCCACTAATATTTCTATTCGCATTCATCCCCATTACCAATTCATTTTTATTGATGACCGAACTATAATAGATATTGGGATTTAGAATCCACAAATTGTCCATTTTTAAACTAGCGTTGGCGAAAAAATTATACCGCATTGGTACCCTTGCATCACTAATACTGGGTGAAAAAAAACTTTCTTTAGGACCATTCAAATGCATAATGGAGACTCCTGCATTAAAATAAAAGTTCTCAGAAGCAAAATAGGCATAGTTCAAACCCATATTCAAATCTAAATAGCCTACTTGACTAAATGCAAAGGGTTCAAATGTAGGAATAGAAATATCGAAGAATTTACCGTTCCATTGATTATCAAAATTGAGTTTGGAAAGGTCAACTCTTTTTGTAGTAACTCCTGCACTAAAACCTGCACTTAATAAACTATTATAACCCAACATTTGGTGCCATGCAATAGATACGGCGGCACCTGTTGCAGTGAGTTGCCCTGCACCTGCTACATCTTTTATAATTGATCCTCCAATACCCATCCAACCATTTTCGAAACGGTTGGCAAATAATTTAGCATCGGCCCATACCCCCATTGTTTTATAAGGGGTACCAACAGATGCCCACTGGGTTCTATAATTCATTCCTGCTCTATAATCGTAATCAGGATTAAAACCTGTATTAGCTGGATTGGTAAGCAATGGGGCATTATAATACTGCGAGTAATTTAATGCTTGTGCATTGATTTGCTTTTGCACAAACAATGCAACAATAAAGAGACTATATATATATATTCTTTTTATCATTATCGCAATAGTGTTATATCTCCTTTTTTAGTTGCCCTTTCCTTATCACTAAACTCTAATTCAAGGGTATAGTGATATACTTCTTGTGGTTGTAATTTTCCATTGTACCTGCCATCCCATCCTTCAGATTGGCTGGTACCAATGTATACCAATTTGCCCCATCGATTGTATATTTTCCAAGTCATTTTTACAATTCCAAATCCTCTTACAAATATTTTATCATTGGTACCATCTCCATTTGGAGAAAATGCATTGGCCACATTAAAACCAGGGACAATGGTTACTGGTACTGGCACACAACTGGTATCTGCACATCCTGCATCATTATATGCTACTACACAAGCATTGTAAGTGCCACTAGCGTTGTATAAATGACGAACAGTAGTATCAGTTCTTAGTGTGTTTAATGTATCTCCATCACCAAATAACCATTTATATCGATTGGCCCCAAAGCTACTATTGGTAAAGGTTACAGGCGTATTGGCTTCTGTTGGATCAGGGCTAAAGCTAATACCAGCAGTAGGATTATCTCTTACAGCAATCGTAAATACAGTGCTGTCTGCTATATTACAAGTAGAGGAATCTATAGCTACTAATTTTATTGTATAAGTACCTACGGATGCAAATAAATGCTGTGGTGAAGTTTGTGTAGACGTGGTGCCATCGCCAAAATCCCACAAGAATGTTCTACCTGCCAATGAGGTATTATTAAATACAGCAGTATAGGGAACACATCCTAATGAGGGAGTTTCAAATTGTGCTTTCACTAATGGAGATATACGCAATTGAATTCCAACACTATCAAACTCATTACAAAAACTAGTGTCTATTAAAATTAATCGCACATTATAAGATCCTGCAGTTGCATAAGTATGCGTAACCGAACCAAAAGAAGCTACTTGACGGGTACCATCGCCAAAATCCCAACGGAAAGCATTGGCACCAAAGGGTTTGGGCGCAATGGAATTATTATCAAATCGATAAGTTAACGATTCGCAAGGCAATAATTTATTCGGAGTAAATGCCAAAATAGCTTCGTCGGCTCTTACTCTCATTCTTACATAAGAGGTATCACTGATATTACATGAAGCTGAATCAATGGCTATCAATCTTACATTATACAATCCAACATTATTAAAAGTATGGGTTACTGATGGATTGTTGGTGGTAACTTCTGGTGACCCATCATTAAAATCCCATCGATAAGTTTTGGCTAATTCTAGTGTATCAGAAAAAACGACAGTAAGGGGTACACATCCCGAGGTATCGCGCGCTACACCATTGATAGCGGTTTTAATCCCCCCACCAACACCAGCTAAATTAAAGGCAATTTTGATGGCTAATAAATTACAGGAATTACTTCTATTGGTAGTAGACCATGCACCTCCTGATCCAACGATGGGTCTACTTGGATCTCCTGTTCTTCTGCATGAGCAAATAGATTGATAGATAGTGCCATTCGGGTCGAATCTACTGGTACCGCCATCTACGTGATCGGCGAATCCACCTGTTTGACCAAAATAAGAACCATATAGTTGCCTTTGTGCATCTCGCTCTAAAACAAAGAAATAAAAATCTGCGCCGTCAGTACCAGATTGATATGCATCTGGAGTCAATGGCATATTGGCCAGTGGTGCTGTTTGAAAATTATTGATATTACTACCTCCCCATCCCGAGACATATACATTTCCACACCTGTCTACTAAGAATGCAGATATAGAAAGATTGGGTATAGTTGCACCGCTTGAACCAAAATTAGTCAGATAAATAAAATCGGAAAGATCGGGTTGCATTTTAGCAATAAATTGTTTGCCTGATGCTTGTCCGGGATTATTATTATTGTATGGAGAATTAATTGGAGTTAAAACCCCGGTTGTTGTGCCCACAATAAAAGGATATCCTTGTCGATCAAATTGAATACCAAAAATAACGTCTACTCTATCCGTTCCAATAAAACTGGTGCTGATTATATTAGAACCATCAGGAGTAATTATACTAATAAACCCGTCAACAGGCCCATTCGTATTTTGAAATTTTGGGGCCGCATTTTGTCTTGCTGGCATATCAATACTAGAAGTAGCACCTGCCACATAAATATTTTGATTAGCAGGATTGATGGCTAATACAAATGCCGCATCATCATCTGCTCCTCCTAAAAAGCTTGAAAAAATAACTCGCGATAAATTGGCATCTAATTTTATTACTACACCATCTTGAAACCTTCCATCTGGCGCAGTTCTACTAGCACCGCGAACTTTTTGAAATGCGTTTGCACTGGTTGGAAAGTCGGTAGATTGAGTAACCGATGCCAATAAAATATTTCCCTGTCCATCAAATATCACTTCACTTCTTGCATCGTCACCATAATTTCTTCTAGTAGTTTCAGAACCTGTAGGATTTTCATAATTTGGTCTAATATTCACTCCATCTCTTCCTGTTCCACCAATTCTAAGCGAACCTATTAATGCAGTTCCTGTGCTATTTAATTTAGTGAGAATGATATCGAAAGTTCCACCTCCAACTCCATATAAAGGAAATGCATTTACTGTAGGATATGCATCACCAGATGAAGTTCTTCCAGCAATTACTAAATTTCCAGCAGCATCTGCTACCAAACTATGTGGTTGTTCATTTCCATTTCCACCCACATAAGTAGCATATATTAAGTTGGTTCCACCTGGTTCAAATTTTAAGATACCCATGTCGAAACCTGTGATACTTCCCTCATTAATACCACCTGAATAGTTTTGTCTAAAAGCACCATTAGTAGTTGGAAATCCAGCACTAAACACAATACCACCTGCATAAAAATTTCCGAGTAAATCATAAGTGGCAGTAAATCCCCAGTTATCTGCCCTACTTCCTGAATAACTGATAAATACTGGTTGCGGATCAATCACCAAAGTACTATTGCGATTGTACTGATTACTTAACTTAAACTTGACTAAATTTCCTTTTACTTCATAGCCACATGCTACTTCTTTTCTTTCTCCATCAATTAATTGATAAGTATAAGGAACCGTTTCTTGTAGTACACCAACTGAAGTATTCACTTGTAATGCCCCGTTTTTTAATGAAATCCCTTCAGTTCCTTCAAAATATAAAATAACTTTAGATGGGTCACCACCTGGATGTACAATAATATCATATTTCAATACCCCATTATTGGTATAATACCGAATATCAATATTGGGATACATGTTTTGATAAGTAACTGATTGATAAGTTTTGCAATTACTAGCCCATTTAGCAGGATCATTCCCAATAAAATAATTACTAACCCCTGGCAATGGCTTTTCTTTAACTATTGTAGGGTTGGGATTTGCATTTAAAAATTTTACTTCGTACACATGCGAACGCAAAGTTTTATCTAGTATAGGTTCTTGAGGGCTCCCAGGCTCTGTTGAATTTCGGGTATTGAAACCTGCACCAATACTAGTTCCATGTGGGTGGGTTGTTTCGGCAATGCTTGCATAATCGCTTACTTGATGTTGTAAAACCCTATATCCAGTTTTGGTAAGTGCAAATGCACTGGCAGGAAGTTCACTTTTAAATTGAATGGCAGATTGCCACTGGCCTTTATTCTCAATAAAGTCTAAATAACCCTGTGCATTTAGGCCCAGCATTCCCATCAAAAAAACCAATATCAATCCAATTTTTTTCAACATCTCTACTTTAAGTTACGATATTTTACTCCAGCCATGCTTCAACTGTTGTGATGACAAGTAGTTTTTTAACATAGCATTCTCAGTTGAATCTAAGTACAAATCTTGTTCCACAATTTCAGCAGCTTTTTCCTTTGCCTTTTCTAACAAAGCTTTGTCGTTAACAATACTTGCTAGCTTAAAGTTCAAAGCACCACTTTGCCTGGTTCCTTCAATATCACCTGGACCTCGCATTTCTAGGTCCTTTTCGGCAATTTTAAAGCCATCATTGGTGGCGCACATTATATTGATACGTTCTTTGGCTTCTTTGCTTGCTTTGCTACCCGTTAATAAAATGCAAAAACTTTTTTCACTACCTCTTCCAACTCTTCCTCTGAGCTGATGTAATTGAGACAATCCAAATTTTTCAGCACTTTCAATTACCATCACAGAAGCATTAGGTACATTCACCCCTACCTCAATTACGGTGGTACTCACCATAATTTGGGTATCCCCTTTTACAAAGCGTTGCATATTGGCTTCCTTTAAATCGGTCGGTTGCCTTCCATGAACCATACTAATTCGATAATTAGGTTCAGGAAAAAAACTTTTGACTTGTTCATACCCTTGCATCAAATCTTCATAACTCAATTTTTCACTTTCTTCAATCAATGGATAAATAAAATATGCTTGTCGTCCTTTAGCAATTTCTTCTTTTACAAAACCCATTACACTTGCCCTAGCCATTTCGTTCCTATGAACTGTTGTGATAGGTATTCTTCCTGGAGGCAATTCGTCCATGACGCTATACTCTAAATCTCCATATGCAGTCATAGCTAAAGTTCTTGGTATAGGCGTTGCGGTCATCACCAAAACATGAGGCGGAATTACTGCTTTGGTCCAAAGCCTTGCTCTTTGTGCAACACCAAATCGATGTTGCTCATCTACAATTACTAATCCTAAATTTTTGAATTGTACTTTATCTTCAATAATGGCGTGTGTTCCAACTACAAAATGAATAGTGTCTTCTTGTAATCCTTTTAAAATTCTTCTTCGTTCTGCAGTTTTGGTACTTCCAGTTAAAAGCGCAATTTCAACAGGCATTTCTTTTAACAAACTAGTTAAACCTTGATAATGTTGTTGTGCTAGAATTTCGGTAGGTGCCATTAATGCACTTTGATATCCATTGTCTGCTGCTAATAACATGCTCAATAAAGCAACAATTGTTTTTCCACTCCCCACATCTCCTTGCAATAATCGATTCATTTGTTTACCGCGAGCTGTATCCTGCCTAATTTCTTTAATAACTCTTTTTTGTGCACCGGTTAATGCAAATGGAAGATAATGTTGGTAAAAGTCATTAAAATTGGATCCTACTTTTTCAAAAACAACTCCTTTACTAATGGTATTTCTTTGCAACCTTACTAATTGCAATCTAATTTGGGCAATAAAAAATTCTTCGAACTTTAAGCGTTCCATTGCTTTTTTAAAATGGAGATCTGAAGTAGGAAAATGGATGCCAGCTATTGCTTCATAGCGTCCCAATAATTTTAATTCTTTTAAAACACTTAATGGAATATTTTCTGGTAAATCATTGGTCGTTAATTGTTGAAGTAAAGTATAGGTGAACTTAGCCAACTGCCTTCCATTTAAACCTCTCGCTTTCAATTTTTCTGTGGAAGGATATACAGGCTCTAAAAATGCAGCGCCTCCCATTTTAGCAGGAATAAACACTTCAATTTCAGGATGCACCATTTGGGGCTTTCCATTAAAATAAGTGGTTTTACCAAATACCAAATAATCTGATCCAATATATAAACTTTTCTGCACCCAATTAATACCTTGAAACCAAGTTAATTCAAGTATACCTGTTGCATCTCTTATTTGCGCAACTAATCTTCGGGCACGCTTTTCTCCTATTACTTCAAATTGAAATAATCTCCCTGCAACTTGAATATATTCCGTTTGAAAGTTGATATCGCTAATTTTATTAACCTTGGTTTTATCAATATGCCTGATGGGATAGTGCTGAAGTAAATCGTTAAAAGTGAATAACTCCAACTCTTTTTTAAGCATATCTGCCCTAAGCGGTCCAACCCCCTTAAGGTATTCAATAGGCGAAGCGAGTATGGTATTTACAGCTGAAATAATGATAATAATATGGTTCCGGCTACAATTTCCGATTTCTTTTGATGCCAACCATAAAAAACCAAACACTATATTTATCTTCGCCCACATGGAAAAAGAGGTTGTAGTAAGTGGAATTCGGCCTACCGGATTTCTTCATCTAGGAAATTATTTTGGTGCAATGCGTAATTATGTGCGCATGCAAGACAATTTTAATTGTTATTTCTTTGTAGCCAACTGGCATAGTTTAACCACCCATCCCGATACCAAAGAATTAAAAAATAGTGTTTATAGGGTTATTGCAGAAAATATTGCCTGTGGATTAGATCCACAAAAAGTGGCATTTTATGTTCAAAGCGATGTACCTGAAATTGCAGAACTCTATTTGTATTTAAATATGCTTTCTTATAAAGGGGAGTTAGAAAAAACAGTCACGTTTAAAGAGAAAGTAAGATTACAACCAGAAAATGTAAATGCTGGATTGCTTACCTACCCTGTGTTACAGGCTGCAGATATCATTATTCAAAGAGCAGTGAAAGTTCCTGTAGGTAAAGACCAAGAACAGCATTTAGAAATGGCCCGAAATTTTGCAGACCGTTTTAATTATCGTTACGGAGATGTGTTCCCTTTACCTTATGCATTTAATTATGGGGATGAATTAATCAGAATTATGGGATTAGATGGCAACGGTAAAATGAGTAAGAGTGAAAATCAAAATGCTACTATTTATTTAGCAGACGACGACGAGTTGATTAGAAAAAAAATAATGAAAGCCAAAACCGACCAGGGACCTACTGAACCAAATTCGGAAAAGCCAGATTTTATTCAAAATCTTTTCACAATGATGAAGCTAGTAAGTACTGACGATACTTTACAAAAATTTGAAGATGATTTTAATGCCAGTTCTAATGGAAACTGTATCATTCGATATGGTGATATGAAAAAACAATTGGCAGAAGATATGGTTGCATTTATTAAACCAATCAGAGAGAAAGCTGCAGACCTTCTGGCTAATCCAGATGAATTGCATAGAATCATTAAACAAGGGGCCGACAAAGGCAGGTCTAGGGCTTCTGAAACCTTAAAAATGGTTAGAGATGCAGTAGGATTGAATTATTAGTACTCAAACCACCAAAATCAGATTAGTTTACTTAAGTTGCGACACTTTAACAGCATTTACCAATGGCAAAACCTAAAAAACCAAAGCACGTAGCAATAGCGGGAAATATTGGAGCGGGCAAAACAACTTTAACCGAAATGTTGAGTAAACATTATCGCTGGATTCCTCAGTTTGAGAATGTAGACACCAATCCTTATTTAATGGATTTTTATGAAGACATGCCTCGTTGGAGTTTTAATTTGCAAATTTATTTTTTAAATAGCAGATTAAATCAGTTGTTAGATATACAACACGGAACTGAAACAGTTATACAAGATAGAACCATCTATGAAGATGCCAATATATTTGCGCCCAACTTACATGAGATGGGATTGATGAGTAAAAGAGATTTTGATAATTACTATCAATTTTTTCAGACATTAAAAACCATGGTTCAGCCACCCGACTTATTGATTTATTTAAAAGCCTCTGTTCCTACTTTGGTATCTCAAATACAAAAAAGAGGCAGAGAATATGAAGAAAATATTCGTTTAGATTATTTAAAAAAACTAAATGAGTATTACAATAAATGGATTGATGGATACAAAGAAGGACAACTATTAATTATAGATTGCGATAAAAATAAATTTGCTGAAAACGAAGAACAATTTGGTGAAATCATCAGCAAAGTTGATGGAATGCTTTTTGGACTTTTTTAATGGGCATTATAATAGACTATGAACTACGAAGAACTAGTAAAAAATCATTCAGGAGAGTTAATTGAAAAATTGGTAACCCATGTGGTAAGCCAAGATCCCGTTGAAGTATTATTCAATTTTGAAGACAACGACCAATGGGCCATCGTTAGCATGCACCAGTATGAAGAAGATTTAGAAATTTCACTTAGAATGCATTCTAACCAATCAATTGATTTGTTTGTGGGCTACTACGACGATGAAGATGAATTTCACGAAATAGTGCATGTATTAAATGAAACAGAATTAGAACAATTACCCGATGGCTTAAAAAAAGTAATGCGTAAAGTAGTAGACGACGAGAAAGGGATGCGACTACCTGGCAACTTTTTATCTGCAAAATAATAAAGCCTCCCTCTTTTCAGAAGGAGGCTCTTCAGGCAAACAATCGCAACAACTTTAGCAATCAATAGTTATACGATTGGAGCAGCCGCCAGAATCTCTGCCGAAACACCGGCTGCATATTTTTCAAAATTCTTAATAAACTGTTGTGCCAAATTTTTAGCTGTTGCATCATATGCATCAGCAGCTGACCATGTAGATTTTGGATTTAAAATTTCCGAAGGAACTGCAGGACAACTGGTAGGAATCATCATGCCAAATACAGGATGTTGTTCAAATGATACATTATCTAAACTACCATTCAAAACTGCCGTAATCATTGCCCTCGTATAGCTTAATTTCATTCGGCTACCTGTACCATATGAGCCACCGCTCCAACCGGTATTAATCATCCAAACATTCACTTGATTTTCTTTCATTTTTGCACCCAACATTTCGGCATATTTGCCAGGATGTAAAGGTAAAAATGGCGCCCCAAAACAAGCGCTAAACGTAGACTTTGGTTCGGTTACCCCTGCTTCAGTTCCCGCTACTTTAGCTGTGTATCCGCTAATAAACTGGTACATTGCTTGACCTGGACTTAACTTACTAATTGGCGGTAAAACACCATAAGCATCACAGGTTAAGAAAAATATATTCTTTGGTAGTCCTCCAATACTTGGTTCAATAGCGTTTGAAATAAAATGCAATGGGTAACTTACTCTTGTATTTTCAGTAATGCCTTTAAAACTAAAATCAATTTGATTGGTTCCGTTTACAAAACCTACGTTTTCCACTAAAGCTCCTGGCTTAATAGCAAGATAAATTTCTGGTTCTTTCTCTTCACTTAAATCGATGGTTTTTGCATAACAACCACCTTCAAAATTAAATACACTATTACTGGTCCAACCATGTTCGTCGTCTCCAATCAACTTTCTATTTGGGTCGGCACTTAAAGTTGTTTTACCAGTTCCACTCAATCCAAAAAATACGGCAACATCTCCCTCCTTGCCCATATTAGCACTGCAATGCATGCTCAACACATTTTTTTGTTGTGGAAGTATATAATTGAGGATGGTGAATATACCTTTCTTTATTTCACCTGTGTATCCTGTACCGCCAATTAAAATGGTTTTATGTGTAAATGATACAACTGCAAAATTGTGTTGTCTTGTTCCATCTACTGTAGGGTCTGCTTTAAAACCAGGGGCTTGAATAATATGCCACTCAGGGGTGAAGTTCTCTAATTCAGCTTCGGTTGGTCTTAAGAACATATTGTATGCAAATAAATTGCTCCAAGGATTTTCATTAATCACCCGAATATTTAATCTATAATTATCATCAGCACAAGCGTATGCATCTCTTACCCATACTTCATCTTGTTGTCCTAAATAATCCAACACTTTTTTCTTTAGTTGATGAAAGTATTTTTCATCAATAGGAATATTAAAATTATTCCAATGAACTGTATCTGCGGTTATTTCATCTTTTACAATGAATTTGTCTTGTGGACTTCTTCCAGTAAATTCTCCCGTATTAATACAAAGTGCACCGGTATCGTTTAATACACCCTGCCCTTTTAATAAGGCTTGATTCACTAATGTTTCAGGAGATAATTGATAATGTACCCCATGCTCGTTGGTTAATCCCAAGGCTAAAAATTTTGATGCGTCTACTGTTAAAGTTGGTAATGACATATACAAACAATCGTTAGTTAGTATGCAAAAGTACATTGTTTAATTATTTGAACATATTATTTGTGTACTAATTACACAACTTTTACCCTCTTTGGGTCGTATTTTTACCAAAATTTAATTCATGGGTGGGCAAAAGCAGCAGGGTCTTCTAACAAAGGAAATAGTAGACCAATTTATTTCGATAGTGGGGGAAGCAAACGTGCTAATGGATGAAACAAGCTTAACCGACTATGGACACGACGAAACCGAACGCTTGGTATTCCTGCCTGAAATAGTGTTAAAACCATCCAATACTGAGCAAGTTGCGGAAATAATGAAAATTTGTAATCAACACTTAATTCCCGTTACTCCTAGGGGTGCTGGTACCGGACTGAGTGGCGGCGCTTTACCTCATTTAGGAGGTGTTTTGTTATCCACTGAAAAACTCAATAAAATTCTTTTAATAGACGAAAGAAACCTACAAGTAACTACAGAACCTGGTGTTATTACTGAAGTTTTGCAAAATGCAGTGAAAGAAAAAGGATTGTTTTATCCACCAGATCCTAGTAGCAAGGGGAGTTGTTTTATTGGAGGGAATATTGCTGAGAATAGCGGTGGACCAAAAGCGGTAAAATATGGAGTAGTTAAAGATTATGTACTCAATTTAGAAGTGGTATTACCCAATGGTGAAATCATGTGGACCGGAGCCAATGTGCTAAAAAATGCAACTGGTTATAATCTTACTCAACTCATTGTAGGTAGTGAGGGCACATTATGTATTGTTACTAAAATTGTATTGAAATTAATACCCTATCCAAAATTCGATTTATTAATGTTAGTTCCTTTTAATTCGCTTGAAAAAGCAGGAGCTGCAGTTAGTGCAATATTTAGAGCTGGGTTTGTTCCAAGTGCTTTAGAATTGATAGAAATTAATGCATTACAAATTGTAAGTAAAATGGTAGACAGTAGTGTTGTTCCTATTACAGAATCAACAGAAGGCCATTTGATAATAGAAGTGGATGGAAACAATATGGACGTATTAATGCAAGAGGTTGAAGCCATTGCAGAACTCTTAGTTGAATTTGATGCAGGAGATATTTTATTTGCAGACGATGCTCAACAGAAAGCAGAATTATGGAAACTAAGAAGAAGAGCTGCTGAAGCAGTTAAATTAGATGGATATACTATTGAAGAAGATACAGTGGTTCCTAGGGCCGAATTACCTGCACTCATAAAAGGAGTAAAAGAGTTGGGTATTCAATATGGTTTTAAAGTGGTTTGTTATGGACATGCGGGCGACGGCAACTTACATATTCGCATCAATCATGCTACTATTAAAAATAGTCATGGCAACCCAGAAATGACCCAAATACTTAAAGCCCTATTTGCATTAGTCAAAAGTTTAGGGGGAACCATCAGTGGAGAACATGGTATTGGACTCATTCAGAAACCTTACATGGAAACGATCTTTAGCTTGAATTCTATTCAACTCATGAGAGATATTAAAAAAGCTTTTGATCCTAACAATATTTTAAATGTTGGGAAAATATTTGATACGAAGGATTGAGTAATTTTATCTAAATAAATTGTATGAAAAAGGGATGGTGGATCTTGATTTTAGTGCTTTTCAGTTTTAGTAAAATACAGGCGCAGATAGAAGCTCCTGAGAAGCCAGTAGGATTTGATCCTGCAAGGGTATTTATTGGTACAAGCTTAAACCTTGGTTTATCTAATCGCTTTTTTAATTTAGGGCTTAACCCCGAAGTGGGCTATAGTTTAAATAATTGGTTAGATATTGGTGTTGCAATGAACTTGAATTATTACTCGCAAAGTGCAACTGGATTTAATAGCATCAAATACAAAAATTTCAATTTTGGGGGCGGTGCATTTTTAAGAGTTTGGCCAATCAGTTTTTTACACTTACAAATTCAACCTGAATACAACTGGATCAGTTCTTCGCAAACTGATGTAAATACTGGGCAAACATTTAAATATAAACTTCAAGCACCCAGTATGTTAGCTGGTATTGGATATGGTACCAGAGAAATTGGCAATCGATTTTCTCATTTTACAATAATGATAGATTTAAATCAAGCCATCAATTCTCCTTACCGTGATCAATTTGGAGACCCACAACCTGTATTTAGGGGCGGATTTGGCATGTACCTTAATTCAAGAAAGCGATAGCTTGTGCTGCAGTAGAAGCTACTAGTAATCGCTCTTTCCAATCCTCATACAAAAACCCTTGTTGGTACATTATATCTATATGTGCCATTAAATGGTCATAGTATCCATTGCAGTTTAATATCACTATTTTTTTATTGTGAATCTTGAGGGTGTTCCATGTAAGCATTTCGAACAACTCGTCTAAAGTTCCATTACCTCCTGGCAAAATAATGGCAGCATCACAAAGTTCATAGAGCATTTTTTTTCGAACATGCATATCGGCTACTACCCTTAAATCGGTAATGCCTTTGTGTTGGTGCTCCCACTCTAACAATACCTCTGGTATTACCCCGATTACTTCTCCTTCTCCTTGCATTACCGCATCAGCAACAGCTCCCATTAGGCCTTTGTTACCTCCTCCATATACCAACCTGATTTTTTTTTGAGCCATTAATTTTCCCAATTCAATTGTTTGCAACAAGAATTCAGGATCATTTCCAGATTTGGAACCACAGAAAACAGCTATATTTTTAATTTTCATATTATACCATTAGGACAGACAAAATACCTGAATTATTTTTACTACTTTACAAAATTCTTTTAACGAAACAAAACCCATATGTCTCCCTTATTGTTGTTTTCATTTGTTATTGGCTATTTTTTGATTTTATTAGTAGTTGCTTGGTATACTGGAAGAAATAGCGATAACCACTCTTTTTTCATTGGGAATAAGAATAGTAACTGGATGCTGGTAGCATTTGGGATGGTAGGAACTTCTTTAAGTGGCGTTACATTTGTAAGTGTTCCTGGAGCTGTTGCCAAAGAATCTTTTGCTTATTTGCAAATAACAATTGGCTATTTATTTGGTTACTTAATGATTGCATATATTCTCTTACCGCTTTACTATAAACTTAATCTGACTTCAATTTATAATTATCTAAGCTCTAGAATGGGATTCAATTCTTATAAAACAGGTTCTTCCTTTTTTATACTATCTAGAACATTAGGTGCTACAGCACGATTATATTTAGTAGTTAATATTTTACAAGAAGCCATTTTAAACAGTTTTAATATTCCGTTTTGGGCAACTACTTTAATCATCTTAGTAATGATACTGTTGTACACTTTTGAAGGAGGAGTAAAAACCATTGTTTACACCGATACCCTTCAAACTACTTGTATGTTAGCAGGCTTAGTAATATGTGTATTCTATATCTTAAATCAACTGAATATGGGCTTTGGGGATAGTTTACAAGCAATGAATGACCGAGGATATTCTAAAATATTTTTTACTGATCCCAACAGCAAATTTTTCTTCTTAAAACAAATTATTGCAGGTGCTTTCATAACAGTTACCATGACTGGTATGGACCAAGAAATGATGCAGAAAAATATATCAGTAAAAACTTTAAAAGATTCTCAAAAAAATGTGATGTCAATGGCCATTACATTGGCTACGGTTATTGTTATCTTTTTGTTCTTAGGAGGATTGCTTTATTTATATGCTGAAAATTTAAATATTGCTGTTTCTGGCGATAAAATTTTCCCTGTATTAGCTATGGAACATATGCCTCCAGTGGTTTCTGTGATTTTTATCATTGCTTTAATCTCTGCCTTATTCCCGAGTGCAGATGGTGCAATTACCGCATTAACTTCTACTTTTTGCATAGACATCATAGGTATACAAAGAAGAGCCGACTTAACTGAAGCAGCTCAGAAAAAAATTAGACAAAGAGTACACTTAACATTTGCAGCAATATTCCTTGTATTCGTGTTGATTTTTAAATGGGTAAATGATCCAAGCATGATTGGACTATTACTTAAAATTGCAGCTTACACTTATGGACCACTATTAGGATTATTTACTTTTGGAATAATTACAAAGCGCGTAGTAAAGGATGCCTGGGTACCCTATGTATGTATAGCTGCCCCAATTATTTGTTTTATCATAGATAAATACCAGAAGTCGTTATTAGGCTCATATGAAGTTGGATTAGAACTTTTAATTATCAATGGCACCATTACTTTCTTAGGACTTTTACTCATTTCAAAAAAAGGAAGTGGAACTAATTAACCCCCTAATTGAAAACTATATTGCTCAGTTTACTAGTCCTGAACCTATTGAATTAGAGGAAGTAAACAAAGCAACAGTTGCAATACATCCTTTGGCACATATGATTAGTGGGCATGTACAAGGGCAATTTTTAAATATGATATGTGCTATGTTAAAACCAAAGCACGTATTAGAAATAGGAACATTTACAGGGTATAGCGCCCTTTGTATGCAAAGAAGCCTTCCGGTAGATGGTAAAATTCATACCATTGAAATTAGGTCAGAAGATGCTGCAACGGCTGCTGAAAATTTTAGCAAATTGAATGCAAATAAGCAAATAACTTTGCATATAGGCGATGCTAAAGAAATCATTAGTCAGCTACCCTATCAATGGGATCTTGTTTTTATTGATGCCGACAAAACAGGCTATATCAATTATTATGAAATGGTTGTTCCTCTTTTAGCAAAAGATGGGATTATTATAGCAGATAATGTATTGTTTCATGGGCAAGTATTAGAAGAGCCATTAAAAGGGAAAAACGCCAAAGCCGTACACGCTTTTAACCAGCATGTTCAGCAGGACCCTAGAACAGAACAAGTGATGTTGTCTATCAGAGATGGATTAACCATCATCAAAAAGAAATGAGTAAAATGAAATTGATTGTAACCGTAGTTGGTCTAATGCTATTTTTTCAAATAAATGCACAGAATAGTAAAACTGTTGCGTACATTGATCAATACAAAGAAACTGCCATCAATGAAATGATTCGTTCTGGTGTACCAGCAGCAATTACACTTGCACAAGCTGTTCTTGAATCTCAATCAGGAGAAAGTGATTTAGTAAAAAGATCGAATAACCATTTTGGAATAAAATGCAAACCAGAATGGACTGGTGCCAGAACATTTCATGATGATGATGCAAAGGGAGAATGCTTTAGGGTTTATGAGAATCCGGAAGCATCTTTTAAAGACCATTCCGATTTTTTAAGAACTAGGGCCCATTATCAATTCTTATTTAGTTTGAGTCCAACCGATTCCGAAGCTTGGGCAAAAGGATTAAAAAAAGCTGGCTATGCTACTGCGCCAACTTATCCACAAAAGCTTATCAAAATAATTAAGGACTACCAACTAGACCAATACAATTTGATTGCATTGGCTAGAGCAAAAAATCCTATCGTTCCAATTGTAGAAACCACTCCAATTGAATCTACACCAAATGAAAAAATAAGTACCCCTATCCAAGAAAAAGAACCGGATTCGGAAACAACTGAATCTAAAACATATATACCAACTAGCAAAAAAAATATTGACCAATCAAACAGTAAATATGGTCATCTAAATTATCCTGAAGGTTTATTCACCATTAATAATACGGGAGTGGTATTAGCAAAGTCTGGAACGTCTCTACTTGCAATTGCCAATCAATACAATATCTCTCTTTCAAAATTACTTCTGTATAATGATATGAAAGAAGTAGATATACTTAAAGAAGATCAGCTCGTTTATATAGAAAGAAAACAAAAAAAAGGGGAGAATGAATTTCATATTGTGAAAAAAGGAGAAACCTTAAATGAAATTTCACAATTAACTGGTGTAAGATTAGAGAGTATTTTGTTGTATAATAAATGGAATAAATCTTCCCTTCTCACTCCCGGCAGTAAAGTATATTTAAAAAGTCAGGCAGAAAGCAAAACAACTCCAAACAAAAAATAAGCATGTCTAATATTACTTTGTTTAATAAAACCTTTGAGCCTTATTTACCTGAATCATTAATTCAAGAAAAAATTAAAGAATTAGGGGAAATCATAAGTAAAGAATACGAAGGAAAGCGACCCTTATTCATTGGAGTATTAAATGGCTCTTTCATGTTTGCAGCCGACCTTTTTAAACAAATTACTATTGAGGCCGAAATTTGTTTTATTAAATTAGCTTCTTACAAGGGTACCAAGTCTACAGGAAATGTAATTACTGCTATTGGATTAGATACAGATATTAGAGACAGGCATTTAATTTTATTAGAAGACATTATTGATACTGGTAAAACTATGAATGAGTTTATTCCACAATTGTATCACCAACAACCCGCTTCTATTAAGATGGCAGTATTATTGCATAAACCAGATGCAACTGTTTACCCAGTACAAATTGACTATTGCTGTTTTAGTATCCCCGACCGTTTTGTATTAGGATACGGATTAGACTATGATGGGTTTGGTAGAAACATTAAAGAAATTTATCAGCTTAAAGAGAGTGAATAGGTTTCTCATCATATTGACTTCTTTACTTTTTACTACTACCATTGGTGCCCAATATTATTTAAGGGGCGAAATAAAAGACAATAGAGGCAAAAAACTTGAAGGAGTCATTATTCATTTACAATCAAAAGGAACTGTCCCATTCATAAGTGGTAAAGATGGGGATTTTGGGATTCCCTTAAATAAATTAGCTGATAGTATTTATTTATCGTTACCAGGATATGAGAGTACGAAGGCATGGGTTGAAGCAGCTGTTTTTCAACGCCTTACTTTAACAATGTTGCCCAACACAGCAAGCTTATACCAAAAGAATCTAGCATCAGTAATTACTAATTTAAAACCTTCGCAAACATCTGTATATGCAGGTATGGGTGAAAGCTATAGTGGCTTAATAGAGAATGGTTTTATACAGGCATCTCAATATCCAGAAACTGGTTTTTCGTTAAATATTGATAAAGCTGCTTATAGTAATGTAAGAAGATTTTTATTTAATGAAATGTATGTTCCAATTGATGCAATAAGAACTGAAGAAATGTTGAACTACTTTTCTTTTGATTTTAAAAATAACCATAAAGATCAATTTTTTGGGCTTGAATCGGTAGTAACAGATTGCCCTTGGAACAATGAGAGTCGATTACTATTGGTCAATTTAGCGGCGCCAAAAATTAAGCTAGATCATATTCCTCCAAGTAACCTTGTTTTCCTAATTGATGTTTCTGGTTCTATGGATCACCCCAATCGATTACCCTTATTACAATCTGCTTTTAAATTGTTAACAGCCAATTTAAGAAGCATCGATACAGTAAGCATAGTAACTTATGGTGGCAATGTCTCCATTGTTTTATTCCCTACAAGTGGTGCTGAAAAACAAACCATTAATACCGTTATAGATTCATTAAGTGCAAATGGAGATACACCAGGTGAAAACGCCATTAAAGTTGCTTACAACTTAGCTAAAGGTAGTTTTATTCAAGGGGGAAACAATAGGGTAATCTTAGCAACAGATGGAGACTTTAATGTAGGTCAACGAACAGAAAAGGAATTGGAAGAGATGATTGTAAGTTATAAAGAGTCAGGCATTTTATTAACCTGCTTGGGAGTTGGAATGGGAAATTACAAAGACAGTAAACTAGAAACTTTATCAAAAAAAGGTAGTGGAAATTTTGCCTACATAGATAAAATTGCTGAAGCAGAAAAAGTATTGGTTAAAGAATTCACTACTACATTATATTCAGTAGCTAGAAATGCCATATTAAATATTCAATTTAATAATGCAGCAATTGACTCTTATAGACTAATAGGTTTTGACAACAAAAAAGATGCAATTGCAGACAGCACTGCTAAGTTGAGTGGTGGAGAATTAGGAAGCGGTCATCATTCAATTGCGTTATTCGAAATTATTCCATCAAAAAAATATACGCCCAGTAATATTGCTAAAGTATCTGTTGAGTTTGAACCAAATTTTAGTAATGAAAAAGATACCATCAACTTTAACTTAGAAAATAGGTATATTAATTTGTTTGAATTAGACTCAGCGTATAGAAGGTCCATTGCCATTGCAGCATTTGCAGGAGTATTAAGAAAATCTAGTTTTATGAACGGATTTCAGTTTGACCAAGTTTTTTCTTTAGCAGAAACCACTTGCAACCCAGCAAATAAATTACAAAACGAGCTATTGCAATTAATTCAAAAAGCAGATAAAATTTATAACCCTATTAAAAGAAAAAAGCCTCGCAATTAATTTTATAACTAGTTGCAAGGCCTTTAAAAATATTTATACTTCTTAACTAAAAGCTTCCTTTACTCTATCAAAAAAACTTTTTTCTCCTTTTGCAGGATTGGGTTTAAAGTTACCGCTTGCATTAAATTTTTCCAATGCTTGTTTTTCTTCTGCACTTATGCTTTGTGGCGTCCAAACGTTTACATTAATCAATTGATCGCCTCTATGATATCCTTGTACTTCAGGAAATCCTTTTCCTTTTAACCTGAATATCTTTCCACTTTGTGTGCCTGCGGGAATTTTAATTTTTGCCCTTCCATCAATAGTTGGCACTTCTACCTGTGTTCCAAATACCGCATCAGGAAAAGAGATATATAAATCATAGGCAACATTTAATCCATCTCTATGAAGTTCTTCATGTGATTCTTCTTCAATTTGAATAATCAGGTCTCCATTAGATCCACCTCTCTCCCCAGCATTTCCTTTGCCACTCATGCTCAACTGCATTCCTTCTTGAACACCAGCTGGTATTTCAATGCTGATGGTCTCTTCGCCATATACACGTCCTTCCCCTTTACATGAACCACATTTAGCTGTAATTGTACTGCCTTCTCCATTACAACTTGGGCATGTTGAAACGGTTTGCATTTGTCCTAAGAAAGTACTGGTTACTTTTCTTACCTGACCAGAACCTCCGCAAGTAGAACAAGACTGTGTACTGTTTTTATCTTTAGCACCACTGCCTGTACAAGTAGTACAAACAACATGCTTTTTTACTTTCACATTTTTAGTAACACCTTTGGCTATTTCTTCATAGTTTAACTTTAGCTTGATGCGTAAGTTAGATCCTCTTGTTCCACGTTGTCTTCCTCCACCACCCCGTTGTCTTCCACCACCGCCAAAGAAACTTCCAAACATATCATCTCCAAAAATATCTCCGAACTGACTGAAAATATCGTCCATATTCATGCCTGCACCACCACCATAATTTCCTCCACCCGTTCCAGGACCAAAGGCAGCATGTCCATATCTATCATACTTGGCTTTCTTATCAGCATCACTTAACACTTCATAAGCTTCTGCCGCTTCTTTAAACTTTTCTTCAGCTGCTTTATCTCCCGGATTTCTATCAGGGTGAAATTGCATAGCCGTTTTACGGTAAGCTTTTTTGATTTCATCCGAAGATGCAGATTTAGATACCCCAAGTATTTCGTAAAAATCTCTTTTTGCCATAAAATTAAAATTGGATTATTTTCCTACTACCACTTTAGCAAAGCGAATTAATTTGTCGTTCAAAAAATAACCCTTGGTTACTTCGTCAATTACTTTACCCTTCAATTCTTCTGTAGGAGCTGGAATTTCAGTTATGGCTTCATGTTTTTCTACATCAAAGTCGGTTTGAATGCTTTCCATCGCTTTAACGCCTTTTTGCTGTAAGTTGCTACGCAGTTTATTAAAGACCAATAAAATGCCTTCCTTTTGAACCGCTATATCATCATTGCCATTTAATTGCTTTTCTGCCCTATCACAATCATCCAACACATCTAACAAAGAAACAATTACGTCTTTTCCGGCAGTTTGAATCAATTCCAACCTTTCTTTTGCCGTTCTCCTTCTAAAATTGTCGAATTCAGCCATTAAACGTAGGTATTTATCCTTTTGTTCTGCCAATTCTTCTTCTAATTTGGCCATTGCGGTCTCTTCTGCTACTGGTTCATTTAAATGAGCCGTTCCAGCTGCAGTTTCGTCAGCATTAATGTCCATATCTGCTGTTTTTTCGGTTGTTTCGTTATTATTTGGTAATTCTTGCTCTTCCATAGTGTAAAATATTTGATAGCCTATATAGGCAATAATTTTGCCACGCAAAGAAAAGGGAAAAAATGACAGTTCTAGCCTACTTATATTTGCCAAATGATTAAGGTATACCTGAGAAAAAAAATAGCCCCCAGAATAGCGAATGGACATCCCTGGATTTATGGTAATGAAGTGGATAGGGTTGCAGGTAATCCGGAGCCAGGCGAAATTGTGGAAGTTCGATTTGCCGATGGTAAATTGGCTGGTGTAGGATATTATAATCCCCAATCACAAATAATAGTCCGTTTGCTTAGCAGAAAGGTAGAAGAAATTAACGAAGCGTTTTTTTATCAGCGAATTTTACAGGCCTGGCATTATCGCCAAAAAACAGGTTATACCGAAAACTGCAGATTGGTATTTGGCGAAGCTGACCAATTACCTGCTTTAATTATTGATAAATTCAACGACTATTTTGTTATTCAAACTTTAGCATTAGGTATTGATATTTGGAAACCAGCCATTATCAAAGCTTTGGAAACGATTTTTAAACCAAAAGGAATTTATGAGCGCAATGATGTACCCGTTAGAACACTGGAAGGATTAGAACAACAAAAAGGATTTTTATCTGCCCCTTTTGATACCAATATTATCATCAACGAAAATGGACTACAATTTTATGTAGACATAGAGAATGGCCAAAAGACCGGATATTTTTTAGACCAACAAGACAATAGAAGAGCCATTCAACATATTGTAAAAGGAGCAGAAGTAATGGGTGCTTTTACTTATACAGGAACTTTTGAAATTCATGCAGCACACTATGGCGCTAAATCTGTTTTAGGAATTGATATTTCTGAGCAAGCAGTTGCACAAGCCAATAAAAATGCTGCATTAAATGGATTAGAAAAAATAGTATCATTTAAAACCATGAATGCATTTGATGTGCTAAAAGATTGGGGCAAAGATGGACCATTGTATGATGTGGTGATGTTAGATCCTCCCGCTTTTACTAAGAGTAGAGAGAATATTCAAAATGCAGTTACGGGTTATAAAGAAATTAATTTAAGGGGAATGAAACTGATACGCAACGGGGGTTTCCTCGTTACATCAAGCTGCACTAATTTGGTGAATCCAGAACTGTTTTTACATACAATTAATGCAGCAGCTAAAGATGCTCGCAAACGAATTAAACAAGTTACTTTTCAAGCACAAGCCAGTGATCATCCAATCATTTGGGGAATGGAAAATACCAACTATTTAAAATTTTTAATTGTAGAAGTTACAGATAGATAAAGTGAAAAATTGTTATCTAGCTACTTGAAATTTGCCTGACTCAATAATTCTACCAGAGCGATCTTTTAACTGATAGATATACAATCCACGATAATAATTATCATCAAAATAAATAGTCAGTTTTGATGCAGTCACTCTTTGCGAACTCATTTTTCTACCCATGAAATTAAATACTTCTAAGGTATAGGATTTATCTACAGAAGGATCCATTTGAAAATGGATGTATTGGGTAGCAGGGTTGGGATAAAAACGTTGGATTTTATTATCGGCGTTTACAGATGCAGCAAAATCTACAGGATTACCATTCACTACAAAACAACTGCAGCCAATAGCAAAAAATACCCATAAAATTGATCTGTAAAAAATCTTCATTCAACTTATTGTCAAATGAAGTTAAATAGTATTTGGGGAAATACCAAAAATACCCACGGCATAGCTTTTCAATAATTTGAAAAACAATGCCGTAGATATACAATTAAATTACAATGTAGCTAATACTGCTTGAATTGCACTAAAATTAGGCAGGTCGCCTGGTGTAGGACAAACTTCGGCATATTGAACCACCCCATCTTTATCTATAACAAATGCTGCACGCTTGCTCACGCCCATCATTTCAAATGCTGGAAAGGTTTCGTATAATACACCAAATGCTGTTGCAGCTTCTTTATTAAAATCACTTAATAAAGGAAAATTAAGGTTCTGTTCTTTACTAAACTTATCTAATGTAAAAAGTGAATCAACTGAAATACCAAACACTTGTGCATTGGTATTATTGTACAAAGCAATATTGTCTCTTACATTGCAAAGCTCAGCAGTACAAACACCGGTAAAAGCCAATGGGAAAAACAACAATACAACAGGCTTCCCTTGCTGTTCTTCTAAACTTACTTTTTGTTTTTCTGTATTAAACAGGGTAAACGCTGGTGCCTTTTGGCCAACTTGAATACTCATTATGATTTATTTTATGGTTTATGATATTTTTTATTTTAACAGCGTATTCTACAAATAGTTTGGAAACACTAGTGTTATTAAATGTCCATTTCTGGAACAGTTGCTGGTACCATTAGTTTTCCTGCTGTTTTAGCAATTATTTCGTCTACGGAAACACCAGGAGCCCGCTCTATCAATTGAAACCCGTTGGGTGTAATGGTTAACACAGCTAATTCTGTAACCACTTTCTTAACGCAACCAACTCCTGTTAAAGGCAAACTACACTGCGGCAACAACTTGCTTTCCCCTTTAGGATTAGTATGCATCATTGCAACAATAATGTTTTTTGCACTAGCTACTAAATCCATGGCGCCACCCATTCCTTTTACCATTTTACCAGGAATCTTCCAATTCGCAATGTCTCCTTGTTCACTTACTTCCATAGCACCCAGCACCGTTAAATCTATTTTGCCAGCCCTAATCATCCCAAAACTTTCTACACTATCAAAAAATGCACCGCCAGGAATTACGGTAACAGTTTCTTTTCCGGCATTAATTAAATCTGCATCAATAGCAGCTTCTTCCGGATAAGGACCCATTCCTAAAATACCATTTTCACTTTGAAAAACCACCGTTATATCTTTAGGAATATAGTTAGCTACTAAAGTTGGAATACCAATTCCTAAATTCACATACATCCCATCTTTTAACTCCTTGGCTATGCGTTTTGCAATTCCAAATTTATCTAATGCCATAAAATAGAATTAATTTAATAATTGTAATGAATTAGATTTTAGTAGTTCTTCTTTCAATTCTTTTTTCATAATTGCTACCCTGAAAAATACGGTGTACATATACACCTGCAACATCCACATCATCTGGATCAATTTCTCCTGGTTCTACCAAATGCTCTACTTCCGCTATAGTGATATTACCAGCTTTTGCCATTGAAGTAGAAAAATTGCGTGTTGCTTTTCTAAAAACCAAGTTACCTGCTTTATCTCCTTTCCAAGCTTTAATAATAGCAAAATCAGCATGAATGGCTTTTTCCATTAAATACATTTTACCATCAAATTCTCTTACTTCTTTTCCAAGGGCAATTTCTGTTCCATAACCGGCAGGCGTAAAATAAGCTGGGATACCCATTGCAGCCATTTGAATTCCTGTAGCTAAAGTACCTTGAGGAACTAAGTCTACTTCTAATTCACCACTTAATAATTGTTTTTCAAATAAGGCATTCTCGCCAACATAACTACTAATCATTTTCTTAATTTGTTTGGTTTGAAGCAATAAACCCAAACCAAAATCGTCAACGCCTGCATTATTAGAAATACAAGTTAAATCACGAACATTGTGTTTAACCAATGCTGCAATACAATTTTCAGGAATCCCATTTAAACCAAATCCGCCTAACATAATTGTTGCACCATCTTTAATATCGACAGTTGCTTCTATAGCATCTTTAAATACCTTATTCATTATTTAGTAGGTTGTGTTTTTTGTATTAGCAAAGCTCTTTGTCTTGTAGAAATGGCTTCCATTGAATCTATTAAAACTTTGTACTGTTCTGGATGAGCTGTGTAGTAAGCATAGCTATCGTAAAACTTTTTCCTTTCAATACCATAACTACGAAAAACTTGATCGTATAATCGAATATTTTCTTTCGCTAGCTTATTCAATGTATCCTTTGCAGTAATTCTAATAAAGTACTCATCTACTTTCATTAAATCCCACATTATTCTAGACATATCATTTATTGGAACTACCTGCTTAGGTATTTTTTCACCTGTACAAGCAATGGCCAACACAAATAAAAATAAACCAATACTTTTTCTCACTTTAATTCCTCTTTATACTTATTTGCATTCGGTATATCTAACAAAGATAAAATTTCTGTTGCTTTAGCTTTTTCTTCGGCAGTACCTTTCTTAAATATCCCAATTAATTCATTCACTTTGCCTTGCATGAAAAATTGAAGAATCATTGTATTGGGGTTTTCTTTATTAAATGCACTTAATTGAATTAATGCTTGCAATATATTGGCCCTAGCTTCATTTTCATTCTCAATCAATTTATCTAATCCAGACCTATAATAAGTATGAACTACATCATGAATAATATTGAATTTAGTATTAATTAAATTCTCATTTAACCAATACCTATTTCGCAATCCATCAAACACTCTCCAGCCTGCAATGCGTTGTCCTTCCGGGGCATTATTTACAATATTCTGCGCTTTTCTAAAATAGGGTTCTCCTGTTTTAGGAGAAAAAGAATCGTAATCCAATCCTATAATCATGTATGCATAGTATGCTAAAACAGCCGTTAAATTAGCTACAGCCGCATCTGTTCCTTGTACTCGGTTCTCGTTAAATTCTACTGGTTGAAATTCAACATATTTAAATAATAGTTCAGGATCTATAAAATTGACCAAAGCTGCTTGATATGAAGCATTGAATACGGGTCTTGCTGCTTGTACAGTTAATGAAGCTTTATATATATTGGGCTCAACCGCAGATTCAATATTTACAATAAAGCTGCATTCAATTTTTTCATTTTCTCTAAATACATCTCCCGTCCACTTGCGGTTATTCATGAAATTATTTAGTTGAGTTTGCAGAGTAGTAAATATTTTTCTATCTACAGTTGTTGCAACCCGCCCTGCCATTACGGTAACTTTTGCTTTTAGTTCTTGGGCATTTACAGATGTATTTAATAATGAAACAACTGTAACAATCAATAAAAACAAGTGCTTACGCATAATCAAAGTTAATTTGAACAGAAACTAAAAGTAACAAAAAACGACAGTATTATACTGTCGTTTAAATCATTTTAGAAAGAATTGGCTTATCTAAATAAGTCGGTATCAATATTTCTTCTATGGTACACTTTACCTTCCATAAACTCAGTTGTTGCTAGAATTGCAGGGTTAGGCATTTTCTCGTACGCACGGGAAATTTCAATTTGCTCCTTATTTTCATGAATTTCTTCTAAGCTATCTGTATGGCTTGCAAACTCTTCTAGCTTATTATGCAATTCTTCACGTAGGGAAATATTGATCTGATTGGCTCTTCTTGCAATAATTGCAATTGATTCATACAGATTACCTGTTTTCTCTTTTATGGAGATTAGGCTTTTGGTTTCTACCACACTAGCGGTGTTGGCACTCATTTGCCTTCTTAATTTACTCATTTTTTCCCGTTTTTTTAAGTATGTTAAGGGTTTGTGTTTTATACTTACTAACTTCTTCTAAAAATTTACTATCAGTGAATCGGTCTGAAAATTCATTGCATTCAGCAATCACTTTTTCGTAGCGCTCTTTTTGTTTTTCCTCGTAACTCATTTCAGCATACTTAAAGTACGACTTAATCATGAGTGCCTTGTATTCATCAGACTTTTTAGAATCTGGAAAATTATCAGATACATTGTTAAACGCAATTGCAGCTGCTTTATAAAAGCCTAGATTATAATATAACTCTGCACTTAAAAATTCTTTCCTCTCTAATTTCTCTCTGCACAAATCTATAATATCTGTTGCTTCTTTAACTCTATTAGAAGTAGGGTGTGTGCTGATAAATGCCTGCATTAAACCCATTGTTTTGGTAGTATTAGTTTGATCTAATTCTACTTTAGGCGATTGTTTAAAATAGCAGTAAGCCCGCATGTATTCGCAGTCTTGACTTTTGGTACTTGCAGGAAAGTTTTCTACAAAGCTTTTAAACATATTTTCCGCATTCAGGTAATCCTTTATGTAGTAATAAGAATACGCGTATTTATAATACAAGTCTTCATAACGCTGGGTACCTTTTAAATACGGAAATATATCTTCAAAGAGCCTTAAAGCTTCCTGGTATTTTTTGTTTGCGTAGTACTGTTCGGCCATTTTGTACTTATACTCATAATCCTTGCTCTTCATTATTTTAGCAAACTTTGTAGTGCAAGACGAAGCCAAGAAAACGGTCAACAATAAAATAGTTACAATTCTACCCATAGAAGTTGGCGAAATTACGTATAAAATGGCAATTTAAGAAGGGTTTTTCTCAAGTTAATGGTAAAGGGCGTTAATTAATAGCTAAAAAGGCCGTCCAGCGTTTTACAACCGGACAGCCTTTTCTATTACAACTTCAGGTGATATTACTTGGTATCACCCTCTCCTTCCTGCAATTTAGCCTTGATTTCAGCAAGAGCGCCTAAATCTCCAAGGGTAGCTTTTTCAACCTTAGCTTGGATATTTTTTACTGCTTTCTTGGTGTTATCAGATTCAGCTTTCGCTTCTTTCTTCGCTGCTTCTTTTTCTTCAGCTATATGCTGCTCCCAAATACGAGCGTGGCTTAAAACAATACGCTTCTCGTTGCGATCAAACTCAATTACAACAAATTGTGCAGTTTCATCAGCTTTAACCTGAGTACCATCTTCTTTGTTTAAGTGACGGTTAGGTGCAAAACCTTCTAAACCATACTGTAATTGAACCAATGCGCCTTTATCATCCTTACGGGTAACAGTACCTTCATGGATAGATCCGATAGCAAATGTTTCTTCTAAAGAATTCCAAGGATCTTCTTCTAGTTGTTTGTGACCTAACTGAAGTTTGCGGTTTTCTTTATCAATACTTAAAATGATAATATCAATTTGATCAGCAACTTTGGTGTAATCAGTTGGGTGATTGAAACGCTTCAACCAGCTTAAGTCGCTAATATGAATCATTCCACCAATTCCTGGCTCAAGTTCAACAAATACGCCATAAGGAGTAATGTTTTTAACTAAACCTTTGTGTTTGCTGTTTTCAGGGAATTTATTTTCAATAGTATTCCAAGGATCCTGAGTCATTTGCTTAATACTCAAGCTCATTTTACGAGCATCTTTATCTAGGGTAACCACTTTTGCTTCATGCTCATCTCCTAGTTTAAAGAATTCTTTTGCATTAATTGGTGTATTAGCCCAAGTGATTTCAGATACGTGAACTAAGCCTTCAACACCTGGTTGAATTTCTAAGAATGCACCGTAATCTTCAATATTTACTACTTTACCTTTTACAACAGAACCTTCAGACAATCCTTCTGGTAATACATCCCATGGATGTGGAGTCAATTGTTTTAGACCAAGACTGATACGCTTTTTGTCATCATCAAAATCTAATACAACCACTTGTAATTTCTGATCCATCTTAACCACTTCACTTGGGTGAGAAATTCTACCCCAAGAAATATCGGTGATATATAATAAACCATCTAATCCACCTAAGTCCATGAATGCACCAAAGTCGGTAATGTTTTTAACGATACCTTCTAGTACTTGACCTTTCTCTAACTTACTCATGATTTCTGCACGTTGTGCTTCAATGTCACTTTCAATTAAGGCTTTATGAGATACAACTGCGTTCTT
>CAZTDV010000040.1:0-34808 GCA_964612195.1 uncultured Sediminibacterium sp. | reverse complement strand
TAGGGGGTCACATTGCTTTGGCGAATGGGGATCAGATTGTCTGGTATTTACAATTATACCTCTATAACTATTGGCAATTAGGTGGTGGCATTCGTCAATTATGATATAGTCAAAATATTCTGGAGATAAGTTGATTTCATCTAATCGGTTTTTTATTGTTTGAACAGATGCAAAAACATATTCATAAGAATTGGGGACAAGTCCATCTACCCATAATTCTCCAAAATTATTGTCTCTAAGTATTCCTCTGAAAACATTTACTGATTGTACTAGTATTTCTTTTCTATGGGCTAGGAAAAGAAGTGTTGCTGATGAGTTTTCATTTTTGAATTTTTTATAGTCGAATGCAGAAATTACTGTTTTCCCAGTTCCAGTCGCTGCTACCACTAGATTTCGATGTCTATTATGTACAGTGCGTTCAACTTCTAGTTTTTCTAAGATCTCCAATTGAAATGGGAAAGGCTTAATTTCAAAAAATGAAAGGTTTAAGTTGGAATTATTTCCTGTCTTTCCCTGATTCAGGGATTGAATTAGTTTCTCTTTATGAATTGAATCATCAAATAATTCAAAGTCTTCGCTTTGCCAATATGAATCAAAGGTTTTTTGGAATTTATTAATGATATGGCCAACTTCTTTAGTGGTTATTTTTAAATTCCATTCTAACCCATCAGTTAATGCAGACCTTGAAAAGTTTGATGAGCCTATATAGCCTGTATGGAATCCAGTATTTCTTTTGAATAAGTATGCTTTTGCATGGAGCCTCTCGTTACCAGAATTATATGATATCTTTATTTGAGTGTTCTCTAATTTTGATAATAATTGGATGGCTTTATAATCCGATGCCCCCATATAAGTAGTTGTAATAACTCTTAATCTACCGCCTCGTTTTGTAAACTCGATTAATTCCTTCTCTAAAATAATTATTCCTTTAAACTTTATAAAGGAAACCAAAAGATCAATTTGATTAGAAGATAAAATTTCCTTCTTCAACTCACTTTCAAGGGAAAGGCCTGCATTGCCACCTGTGAATAGTTCGCTATGGGTTAATCGGGTGTAAGGGGTAATTTCTTTTAAGTGAAGATTAATATCCGCGAAATGGGCATCTACTGAAGAGAAGACCGCATTTAATATATTTCCCTCCACTTCAATCAAATCATTTTTAAATTCTTCTTTTTGGAGTTCCTCTTTGAGTAGTAGTATAATTTTATTGGCTATAGCAATTTGGGTTTCAATTTGGTTATCTGGTTTTACATAATTTAATGCATTCTTGATCGTTTGTGCTAAGTGCTTCGATAATACAGTTGATGCTTCTTCTTTGTCTAAAACAGATTTATTTATATAGAACAGGTTCTTATCAATTCCCTCTAATTTTTGAGAAACTAATTGTGTGACTAATTCTTCGTAAATGCCTTCGATCATGTGTTTTTGTTATTTTGAAACATTATAATCTCCCTTGCCTGGTATAATATTTCTAACTCCGCCTATTGGTTGGGTTACATCGTTCTTCCTCCTGGGGATTAAGTGGATATGGGTGTGAAATATTGTTTGCCCTGCATCTGGGCCCGAATTTATGCCAATATTAAATGCTGAAATTGAATTGTCCTTTGATTGAAGTGTTTGCTTTATTTGGGATAGGAGGGTGTTAACAGCATTTAATTCTGGTTGTGTAATCTCGAAGTAGTCCGGGAAATGTCTTTTGGGTATGATTAGGGAATGTCCGTTTGAGACTGGATATTTATCTTGGATGGCATATGCCAAGTTGGATTCTGCTATGATTCTTTTTTTATCCATTTTACAGAATAAGCATTCTGTATCTCTACAGTTGTATTTATCATGTTGCCCTCTGAAGTCTGTATCGTCCTTATCCTTTTTAGAAGCATTGCATGAATAGCATAGTGCTTGGTAATTATTGATTGAATCTTCTCCGCCTAAATTCTTAGGGGTTATATGATCTACTTCTAATGCTTTCTCTTCTGCTGATATACCACAGAGCTCACATCGGAAACTAGCTCTTTTTAATACCTGGTAGCGAATACTGCCTAATATTGGTGCGCGGTTAGTGGTGCGATGACTCCAAATGGCATCGCCTCGTTTCTGTATATATGCATCTACCTTACTATCACAGATATTTTTGAGTTCTTCTATTTGGGATTGGGTTAATTCTTCAAAGCCTACTAGCTTGTATAGCTTTTTATTCTTCTCTACTATATTATGGTTGCGTAATACTTTCCCAACCATATTGTTGGTAATGCTCTGGTAGTATTCTATTTGGCTTGGGTCGTATTGTAATAAAGCATTCGCTATATCAATATCTTCGGCTTGTCCTTCCGTTTCTAATAGCTTCCTGATCATCACCGGTTGGTATATGTGCGACATGCGCATTTTTTCTTGTAGGAAGGTTTTGAATTGGTGATAGGTCATGGGGGAGGGTGGAGATTTGCTTTTTTTCAGGTTGAGTTTATAGTATCTGAGTTTTTTTAAGTTGCCATTAATTTGCTTAACGATTTTGAATAATTACAAAATATTGAAATGAATTTTAATATTGCATAGATTTTATTTTTCTTATTTGTCAAAGATTTCCATGTAAGTATTTTTTATATCCATTGATTTCATTTTCATTTCAGCTTTCATAACATCTTCTTGAATCAATGTTTTATCGATGCTGTAAGGGTTATTCTCCATTTTTTCTTTTATGCTTAATGAAAACTTTTCAATTGCAGATTTTAATTCATTCATTTCTTTTTCAAGAC
Organism: uncultured Sediminibacterium sp.; assembly: GCA_964612195.1. Taxonomy (GTDB): domain Bacteria; phylum Bacteroidota; class Bacteroidia; order Chitinophagales; family Chitinophagaceae; genus Sediminibacterium. The sequence continues at coordinate 32,058 of CAZTDV010000040.1, read as the reverse complement.
CAAAATCCGTGCACTTTTTTGCTAATGAATTAGTTTTTTTACTCAAAGAAATATTCATTTTTTGAGTTTGTTTAAACTGCATCATGCCATCTATCATGTCCTGTTGAAAAGATGCGGTATAATCAATAAATGTGGTGACCCCTGATTTAACATACTCAAGCTCTTTGCTGTCTAATTTTTCAATTACTTTTTTAATGTCTTTTTTTGTTTCATTGAATTCAAGTTGGTCTTTTGCATCTGAGTTGACTGGCTTTGTCATAATCAAAAAGACAACAACTTTGATATCATCGTTAAGTTCTTTAAAATCTGTCTTGTGCCAAACCGTTTCTATCCCATAATACCAACAAACAAAAAAATTTGCGGAGAAAGGGTCGACATTGTGTTTTTTCTTTCCATGAATTGCACCAACAATAAAAAGTCCTATTAGTAAACTTGGAATAATCCAGCTGACTAAATCGCCTATAATCTTTTTCATAGTCTTAAGTTAGTTATATGTGAAATATTAATCGATATTCTATAGAGTATTTCACTTCCTTTATTTTATGTTATTCTCTTTGATTAGAATAATTTAATTAATTGAACTCTTTATGCTTAGGATTAATACTAGTTCTTTTTATACAACTGAAAATTATTTATCTTAAAAAAAATAAAAAATATTACAGTGATTGATTAAGATTTAAAAAGTGTTTTAATTACTCCTTTTTTCTTTAAGACAAGAAAAATAAAATATATAACAACAGCGTACCCTAAAATACTAAAGAGTTGAAAAAATGTATTAAAATTCTCTTTATTATTTAATAAATAGATATAAATGAATGGTGTTGATAAAAAAAATAAAAGTATAGTAATTTTGAATGTCCAACCAATTATTTGACTAATTACTGAGCCAAATCGTGGATTATTTTCTATACTAGTGCTGAAAATAATCCAAATTATAAAACCAATTATCAAATAAACCCAACTCATTTTATTATTCCAGTATTTTTGATATTTACAATTTAATTAATTGTGATAATAAAAGCTAAGTACTTATTATTAAAATTTGTTAATTCTTAGAATATGGGCAGCTTTGTTGATTTAAATGTATTCGCTGAATTATCATACAATGTTAGTTTTTGAATTAAACCGCAAAAGATTGATGAGCTACTTTTTAATTCTTAATTGGTGTAATGTTTTAAATGGTCAATATAAAGTAAGCAGGGCAGTCGGCTCTACTTCGTTGTGCCGCAGAATTCGCTCAGCTGATTAATACCTAGAAGAAAAAACAAATTGGATATCTAATTAATTAGAGTAGATACACTACCGCAATAATTGCATTGGAATTATTGCGGTAGCCTTTCAAACTATTGCAAAACATAAATAATCGTTATTGTTACAATAGTATGTCCAGATTGATGACTTGATTGCGATTGAACGATTTGAACAATTTGGCCTTTGGCTTGATTGATACTATCGATTGTTTGGCGTAAGGATGTTGAAATGTCAACATTGTTTCCAGAAACGTATGCTACTTTGTACATATTAATTATTTTTTTACCTGATTAATTTTATTTTGTAGGTCTTTCACTTGTGTTGAAATGATTCGATTGGAATAGTAATTAATAATCGATAAAATTAAAGCTCCTAGGGGAATTAAAATTCTAGCCCAATCAAAAATACCATCCCATCTACTTTTTCTACCCTCCTTGATATATTTTCGGTCTATGTAAGATGTTATTCCATCGCTTTGCAAAGAAATCATTGATTGTCCGTCGTTGTCTGAAATTATTATTTCTCCTTTGTTTACTAGCAAATACTGGAATTGATGGATTTCTGCAATAGGAATATTTGTGTGACTAGCAATCTTGATAGAGCCAACCAGTCTGTCTAACGATTTACCATTTGCTTCCCAGTCTCGATACAAAACTTCTAGTATCTTATGCCTAATACGATAGGATTTATTTATTCGAAATGGATTATCCATGATGACTGTCGATTTGGTTTCGGTGTTAAGTTTTTTGAATACAACGTTTTGCTGCTTTGCAAAGGCGTAGTTTTTCAGTACTAAAATTTATCATGCACTAAGATTGAATTTATCACTTTACTTTTATAGAAGCTATAAATCCTCCGCAATTGCAAAAAAGTTGTTAGTTGAAGCCTTTTATTCTTTTGGTATAAATCCATTTTCACGAGTATATTTTATGTGATTTATCTTTTCTATAATGTCATTTGGTGGAACTTCATTCTCTATTATTATTATTTGCTCTAATTTATTTTGATTTGCTACATATCTATAAAAATCCATTGCTAAATCGTCACTAATTGTGATTTCTCCTTTGTTTTCAGGTTTACGATATGTAACTAATGGTGAGTCCAAAATCGGTACATCAATCGAATAATCTTTTTTTGCTATTAATTCTTGAAGTCCTAAAATAAATACGGAATAAATAATAGCTCTATAACCTTTTCCTGATAGATTTCTATTTTCACCTGATATGACAAAATCGTTCATTTCTTCACTATAGCTTACACTGGTTAGGTTTGGATATTTATATCCTCTGAGTACAGATTTTATAGTTTTTGAAAGTTTAGTTAATGAAGCAGTTGTTATATGTTCAAATGATTCTTTAGAAAGTGATGCAGGGGTTGAGTTTTCTAATCTAACTTTTTCCTTTTTATATTTCTCTAGCTGCTCAAGATTATATAATGCTCTTAGCGCTATACTTTTCTTTTCATTTTTTGAATTAATTTGTTCAATTATCAGACCCATTTCAATGCCAACACCTCTTGTTAGCTGCCGTTTTATTTTTCCATTTCAGCAAGTTCTTTGTCTTGTAATTGAATAGTCTTGCTAAAAGATTGAGAGTTTAAATCTATGTCAAACTCTTGCAAAGCATAAATGAATGCAGAGTTTAAAGCATAAATATCTCCTCGTGTCAGCCAAGTCTTCTCAACAAGATGAATAAGCCAATCATAAGTATTTTCTCTGTCGCCAATACCGCCTTCGTCTAATCTATCCTTGTCGATTAACAATTCTCTGCCATAAGGTCCTTTCCATTCAATTCCATTTGTTGTAACATCCCAGTTACCGATTTTAATTGGTGTCATATTATTTATATTAATTGGTGAATTTTAAAAGTCGTTCTTTTAATTTGCTAAGCTTATGCTTTCCACTACGAATGAGTTCGTGTCGCATATATACTTCGTTTTAGTCGTACTTTATTCCCAAACTCATACTCTCAAATTTATTTAGTGAATCAAATTCTTCTTGAAGTTGTTTATGTTTTACATCTATATACCTGACAAACTCTGATTTGAATTCAATTTTGTTTTTAAAAGATATTGCTTCTGATTTTGCATCATAAAAAGCACGTAGTACATCCCATTTGAGATTAAGTTTTCAAATCTAACTAGTTTATAAAATTCAATTGGACCATTTTGTATTTGTGATTTAAATTTTATGTGAAGAATTGAAGATAATTTTTCATAAATGTTTTCGTGTTCTTCACTTTTAAAATTCATATACTTTTCAGGCATTTAGAAGTGCCGTAAAAATGGCAGCTAACGGGCAGGTATTGCCGATGGTTGGGAAATAGAATTCCGTCCGCCGGAACTGCTGCCTTGCTTTTTGAATAAGTTAAATATTAAAAAATTAAAGCTGGGCTTTATTCGTCGAGCCCCGAGCTGCAGTAAAAAGAATTACCGCTGTTGATTGCTCCAATGTCAAACCCCAGTATTGGCAATACCAATGTTGTGTGCTAGTAATCTTAATCCCAATAGTCACCAGTATCGTATGTTATACCACATTTTGTACATCGGTAATGCCACGAAAGTCCACCACCATACATTGAATTTTTCCAAAACCCATTTTCAGTGTCAAAATGATGAGGGCCACCATCTGAACAATTATGAACTGATTTCTCTTTTATTTCTTCCTCAATTTCTGGATCGATAGATTTTGGAACAATCTCATTAATAACGCTAGCAATATTAGTGGAATAGAGTATTGTGTCATTAAAATTTGAAGCCCAATCTGGATGTGGAATTGTTCTATTTGAAATGTCGCTGAAATCTTCAGTGTTATCAGTTATAAAATATATTTTTTCACAATCAGCTGGAAGATTTTGTATAAACTCAATAAATGCTTCAGATATTAAGGCATCTTTAATTGAGTTTTTGTTTCTGTGGAAAGGAAAGGTTTTGTTTATAGCCCTTTCAATTACATTGTTTTTATGTTTTTCAGTATAAGGTACTTCAGTTGATTTGTCTATTAACTTAACCAATTCATTTAAGTTTTTGGTCAGGATTTCTCCCATTTTTGGAAGATTTTCTTGAACAGATTGAATTTCTTTCTTTAGAAGGTCTACGGTGTCTTGGCTAAATAGTTCATATAGGTTCTTTATATTTTTGAGGTGTCCAGTATATGATGCTATCCTTTTTGTTACAATAGTTCCTTTATGGTCTGTCAATTCTTTCTTTACAACATCAGATACTATAACCTTTATTTGTCCATTATCACTAAGCTCCAACAGTTTAACAACAACCTCGTATAATTTAACGTCTGTTGCTAGATTTAATAAAACACAGGTGTCAAGAAATAAATAAGTCATTTTGAAAAATTAGGGTGTTCAATTTGCTTGCATACAACGTAAAAGCATTGGCTATGTGGCGGCATTCTGTGTTCCGTCTGCTTGGTGCCGCTGCTGATTAAATATAAAAGGCTAATAGTTTATCTTGTTGCTTGGCTCTATTCATCAGCTGAAACCGATGCTGAATAACGAACAAAAAGCTGAGAATATGTTCGTCGCCCCGCCATATTGCCAATGCAATGTTACCGGTTCGTGCTTTATTCAATCTCATCATATTTATATTGATAATCAATTAAATGTTGGGTTGGCGTAAGTCCATAGGGTCTATGAAAAGCATGCACATTTCTCCCTGTTTCAGATATTAAATGTAAATTCTTCCTAGCTCTAGAACTCAAAACATACAAAAGTTTTTTTGAGTTAATTGCACCATTGTTGTCATTGAAATGTGGGACATAAGAATCAAGAAGAGCAAAGCCAATCATAGTGTCATATTCTTCTCCTTTTACTCCATGGATAGTTGAAACAGTAATTCCTTCTCGTTGTTTAAATACTTTTCTGAAGTTTTCAATCTCTCCAATAAATGTATTTCCTTCTTTTTTCAATCTCTCAATTCTTGCCTTTGAACTATCAAAGAATGAGTTTAGATGTTCAAAAAGACTTGGGAATAATTTTAAATCAATTTTTAAAGTGTGACACACTTCAGTAAAAAACTTTTCTAAATATTCAAGCCCATCAGTCTCATTAATTTTAATAGAGTTGCATAGGCTTAAAAATTGCTTGTTATTAATGTCAGAAGTATTAAATCCAGCATTTTCTAATTCTCTCAAAATCTCATTACTCCACCTTAGTCTTCTCACATACATGTAAGGCGAAGGTTCTGTCAGAACTATTCTAGATAGTTTAAACCAAAAATTATCAATATCTCTTGAAAATGGAGCCATTCCTGGGCCGTCAAAACTATATTCAGGTAGTTTTACCATTAAATTTCTTGTAATGCTAGCAAGGTGTATCCATTGTGGTGCTACGATGCAAATTTCATTAGGTTGAATTTTTTGTTCAATAATGTTGAATTGTATCAACTTAACCAGTTCATCAATCAGATTACCTACAGCAATATTATCATTGAATGTGATTATACTCGGATAATTTTTATAAATACCGCATGCAACAATTGGGTTGTTAAATGTTTTATAGTAATCAAAATATTCTACTACCCTAAGAGATGAACGATAATTTTGAGATAGACTCATTTCTTTCAAACTGAAACCGAATAATAACTCTAACTCTTTTTTATCAATTGGATAACCACCGAGTGTATCATAGATAGATTGATTAGGGTCGCCAACTATTAAGGTCTTTGATTTCCCTTTATTTGCATTTAATATTTTTGCAACAATATGATACTGTATTTCTTTGGTGTCCTGATATTCATCTATTAAAATAAAAGGAAAAAGATTCGCTAATATTGAGTTAATTATTGGCTTTTTTAAGAGTAGTTGGTATGAATAAAATAGTATTTGCTCAAAGTCTATTTGATTGTTCAGTCTAAGTATGTTAAAGTACTCTCCAATTATTTTCTGTAAAGCGGAATGCTTTGACACATCTAAACTTGTTAAATAATAATTGTCGGTTTTCGCAATAATACCACAATCCCAATATGTTATTCTTTGCTTACTATAAGGTTTGCATAGATCTGTTAATAAGAGTTCAGATTCATGTGCATTAGTTACTCTAAATCCATTTTTTAAGTCATCATGATAAAGATGATATGGCCTTAGAATCCACTCCAAGCAAAAAGAATGGATTGTACCTATCCACAATTGTGTTGAATCTACACCAAGTAATTCAACCCTTCCTTTTATTTCATCGGCAGCGTTATTTGTGTAAGTAATTGCTATAATATACTCTTTATTTGACTGAAGTTTTGATAGTTCTAATGCAATTTTATAAGTCAGTGTTCTTGTTTTGCCACTCCCCGGACAAGCAACCAATAAAACACTTTCACTTTCTTTGATTGCATCTTCCTGTTCATCATTTAAGCTATCTTTTTCCCAAATAAACATTATTTAAAGCGATTTAAGAATGTTATAATTTGGTCGTCTTTTATTACTTTCTTTAGCTCTGCTTTTAAAAGAGCAATTTTAGATGTTCCTTTTCTGAAATCATTTAACACATTAGTGCATGCTTTAAAATCAAGTTTTTTGTCATCTAATAGGTTTTTATTCATTCGATATTCAACCATATCAGCAATGAGATTATTTGTATATTCATCTTTTGCAAAAACTATAGAATCAAGAATATATTCAGGCATTTCTGTTTTATAGCTTATATACTTTCCAAGCATTATAGCAAACCAACCTTTACCTTCTTGATTAGCAATAGTCAAAACCCGTTTCCCAAAAAGTGAAACATCTCCTGACTCTAATTGCTTTTTCGCTAATAGTTTTGTGTCTTTGTCAGTGTAAACTTTATCGAGTAATTGAACAACTTCCCATTCGTTACCAGCCATAATAAAATCTACCTCGAAAGTGTGTTTTGCATAAAAAACACTTACCCATTTGTTTTCTTTGGCAAATGCATTAAGCCTGTCCCTTCGTTCAATACCTTTTTGTTTGGAGTTTTCTACCGTTGTTTTGTATTTCTTTAATCGTACTGAATCTCCTGCTTGTATTGTTGTATCACAAATTGCATCATCCAAATCAGTCAGTATACTACATTTTCTTCTGATTCTTTCGTCATGAAATAGTTGTGCTACGTTCTCAAAACCAGTACTTCTTATATTAATCAAACTAATACCCAATTCATCGAGATTAACCCCAAAGACACTCTTAACTATTTGAGGTATTAATATTTCTTCTGCGTCACCTTCAACCAATATGACACCTTTAGCAAATAGCAAGTTTGTCCTTACAGCATCAAGATACCGTTGCGCTTGATTTAAGTTCTCTGTATTTAGGCCAACAGAAGGCTTGTATACCTCTGCGTAATTTAATTTTTTGGCAAGGATATTAATCTTTTCAACATTGCTAACTTCTGATATTTGTGTAGAGTGTGTTGAGTATATGATTTGTGTATCTCCATAATCCAACTTATCAAATAGAGTTTTTTGAATATGGTTGTGTATATGTGCTTCTGGCTCTTCAATAACTAAAAAATTAGCAAACGTATCTTTCGATTTACGATACTTAAACTCCAATAATTTCAAAGTAAGGAATATTAGATTAGCTCCGCCAAGACTTAATTCATGTATGCCTCCTTCATAATCTTCATTTGGTTCACCAATAAATAATTTCAATGACTGCAATAGTTTGTCTGCATCATCAGGAACACTTGATTTAATAGATAAAGAAGATGGTGAATAGGTTTGACCAACTGCATCCTGAATAGTTGATTTAATGTCTTTTCTAATGTTTTTAACGTCTTCAAGTCCTTCAATACTTTCATTTACCTGTTTAACTAATTCTTTTATTGGATTGTAGTCCACCTCTTTAATTTCTCCGCTTTTGTTTTTTAATAAATTTAGGAGAGGATTAGTTCTATTGTTGTGAAAGTCGCTAACTACATCTCTTAAGGCTTGTATGAATGTAAAAGACACTTCGCTTGATACAGAAAGTTGATGTGGAATTTTTGAGCCGAATTTTGATGCATCAATTGTCGAAGGGAATTTGACTTTTTCAAAATCTCCAACCAATTCTTTATACACCTCAGGATTATTAAAATCTACAGTGCTCTTGCCAGTAAAAAATGTTTCGTAATTGTCTTTAATGGTCAATGATTGCAGAAAAGTTTCCAATCCCTTTTTGTCTCCTTCTTTTAGTTCTGATAGTTTCTGTCTTATATCTGCTTTAGGTCTAAAGAATAAGCTATAAGTCGCTTTTTTTACGTAGTCTTTCTCTGCCAATCCTGCTCCATGAATAAATAAAGATTGTATCGCTTCTTCATTATTTAAATCGTCGAATTCTATACTGATTATAATCCAATGACCCTTCCAATTATCTTTACCAAGACTTCTATTGAAATCGCCTTCTGAAAGTTTATACGCATATTGTAATGAAGAGTCTTCAAGCAATAGTCTGATTGCTCTAAATACATTAGTCTTACCGGAACCATTTTCTCCGATGATTGTGTTTATTCCTTTTTCGAACTTGAAGCTTGCATTCAAAAAGTTTCTGTAGTTAACTAAGCTTACCTTTGATATATACATTTTAGATTATCTTGTTTGTGTTAGTAGGGAGTTCGTTTTAACATGACCGGTAAAGGCCGAGGCTTTACGCAGGGTGGGGAAGGATTGTTCCCGCTGCTGGCTTGTCCACTAAAGACGCGATTAGCTAAAGCCAAATTACTGAAGCTCATTTGAAATACCAAAGCTGATGGGCCATTGCTGAAAGACCAACTTGCGTAAAGCCTTTTGTTAGCAACATCAAATTTTTTGAACTTCTAAAATTGTTTTAGAATGAGGTGTGTATGAAATAAAAATATTCTCATTTTCCTCAACTTTTTCAAATAAATCTTGACTTACTTTAAAATTCTCACTTCCTTTTTTTTCAACTTCAATTTTAATAGTATACTTTATTGAAACAGAACCCTTTGATATTTCTTTTTTCAAAACTCGCGTTGAAGTATTTACTTTAATTTTTGCTTCATAGTCTTTCTTCAATTTAAAAAGTTTTCTTAGGGTTGTTAAATAGAGTAATCCCCAAAAAAGGAAATGAAAAACTACTAAAGGGAAATAGTCCGTTTTTGTTTCTTGAAAAGTAGGTATTTTAGGCGGAAGCAAAGGTCCTATTAATGCGAATAAAGAGAAAACTATCCCAATCTTTATAGCTAGTTTCCTTTCTTTAATTAATTCATTTTGAATAAAAGCCTCTTGCTCTTCTAAAAGCTGTTCAGTTATATTCTCTTTTTTATTGTCTTCTATCATGTGTTGTTGCTAACGGTAAAGCATTGGTGATGTGGCGGAATTCTGTGTTCCGTCTGTCAGGTGCTGCTGCTTTTTAATGATACAAATCTCATTGTTTATTCTGCTGCTTGGCGTTATTGGCCTGCCGAAACCGAAGCTGAGTAGCGATCAAAAATCTGAGAATTTATTCGTCGCCCCGCCATATTGCCAATGCAATGTTATGTGCAGCACTTTAGAAGTACTTCACGTATCTATTATGAAGTTCTCCATTTTGATAATATTCGATGTTAATGTGTCTACTTGCGATGCTAACTTCATAAAAAACGCCTACCACATAGCCACAAACATGTCTTGGTAATTCAACTCCATTCCCTAAATATGTTATGGTATCATTAGTCGACTTTGTCAATGCCCTTAGTCTAATTCTATCTTTTTCTTTTTCAGCTTCAGGGTGATTATCCCTTTTCATTTCTATCGCAATCAAATTATCTTGCTTAGGAATTTCTCCTCTGCTGTGAATAATTAAGTCACAAGTGATATTCACTACCTCCATATTATCGTCAATGATGGTTTTAACAAGTCCATTGAAATTTCTATTATACTCTATATCTGAATAATAGTTAGCAAATTCACTATTGTCTAATGCTCTTCGTAGGATTAACATAAATGAACCACATAGGCATCTCTCACTAACACCACTTAAAATCAAGTTCCGTTCGTTTACTAAAAACAAGTCGCTGCAGTCAATAAATATTTGCATTAATCTTCCAAACATATAAACAGGATTGAATTGCCTTGCACATAACGTCCCAGGCTTTGCGCAGTTTGGATAATCTTTGATCCTACTGCTAGCTTGGCCACTATAGACTCGATTAGTTAAAGCCAAATTACTACAGTTGATTAGCAATACCAAAAGATGATAGCCCCTTGATGGAAGCCCAAATTGCGCAAAGCATTTTGTTGTGTGTTCGTGCTTCAATTTGCACCGTTAGAATTATTTATGTTCGCTATAATACTGTTTCGTCGCTTCATTAAACATCTTCTTATTTACTTCATCTTTTAGCGAATACTTAATTGCTAGCTTTATATAATTGTTCATCAGCTCATTTGTTGCTGTATAATAAGAGATACCTTTGGCATTCTTCAATCTTTTATAAAGTTCAACTGTCGTCTTATTTTTCTTAGCCTCTTCCATCTTACTTTTTACCTTCTCGGACCTCAAGCTCCAATCATCGCTTATAATAGCTCTTTGGTGAGCTTTCATAAGTTCCATATAATGAATAAATGATTGATCTGCTTTGATAGCATCAACTGTTATTTGATCGCTTTTTTGTTTCTGCCAAGCCAATAATAACATTAGAGGTATAACTAATAAATATTTCATTCTTAGATTATTTGAAGAGGCTTTGTATCGATTTTTTTCGAGCATGACACACAACGTTAAGGTATTGATGCTGTCGGCTAAAATTAGTTAATTAATTACTTTAGGCTTCGCCGATAGTGTCAATACCAATGTTGGGCGAAGGTCGTCTGTCTTTTATCATTTGAGTGGTCTTAAATGACGACCGGAGTTCGTCAGCTGAATTGCCATTCTGTATTTGATAGTACTACTAAAGCAATGACATAAAAGAAGTTTATGTTGTTGCTTTAGTAGATATGTTACTTTGAATACAATTGGGTGATAAAACATTCAGGTTAAGTATAAATCCATTCTAAATAATCAGAATCTTGTAATGAAAATATTTAGCTTCATGCAAGCCTTTTGCCTACGGCGCTTCACTAGCAAGCTTGCGGCGCCTTCGACTAAAGGCTTGCAGTTTTAAAACTTCTTGACACTTGTCTTATTTTTTTTAAACATAAAAATCTAACTACCTCTCGTTAAATTTTAATCAGCTGACGAATTTCGCCGCAACGCTTAAATATACGCTACTCCAAATCCAATCTCAATTTTGTAATAAGCTATCATTTAAGTATTTAGAATTATTTTTTTAAAATTTCTCTTGCGTCAATACAGTTATACTATTTGAATTGAATTAAGAATTTTCTTAATTATACTTTTCAATTGTTTGGTAATTACATTTTATTCAAAGCAACGCCCCCTGACTCCCAGACATAAAATTGCAGGGTCAGTAATACACTTACAAACAGTAACAAATGGGGGAGGAATAAATTGGGATTAGGAAGTTATTAATAAATCATCATGTGATAAAATAATTATATCGTCTTTTTTAGAATTTTTAAAAGAAAGTGCAGGATTGTCGGCTCCACTTCGTTGCGCCGACTTCCTAAGAGGGGGGCGTACCCAAAAGCCTCGCACCACCTTTGGTGGTGCTGCTTAATCATTTCTTCGTCCTTTCGCGAATAAATTCGCGACGTCCTCAGAAATAATTAAGCCCCCAACTTCGTTGGAGGCTTTTGTGCCCAGAACAGGAATCGAACCTGCACTACCTTGCGATAACCAGATTTTGAGTCTAGCGCGTCTACCAATTCCGCCATCTGGGCTTTAATTGGAGTGCAATATTAGCCTATGCAGGTATAATTTCCAAAATATTCTATTGCAAGCCGGCTAAAATTCTATCTAAATACTTCTTTTTAAAGTAATAGTCTTTTACTTGCAGCAACTCTTTTTCGGTAGTAGTATTCTCTGTATAATTCGCCATAACTGGCTCAATAGCTTCATAAATTTCGTTTTGTAGGTTATTGGCTGCGGTTTTAATGGCTGCTACGGCTGCGGTGTCGGCTTTGTCTAGTTCCATTACTTGCTCGTTTAAGTCCATCACTTCCATTAAGAAATCGGGGGGTAATTGGTATTTCTCTTCTTCTTGTATCAATCCCTTTAATCCCAAAACATATTTAATCAATTGGTCTTTGTTCTGCAATGTTTTGTAGGCCTCATTAATCGTTGCCGATTGTTCTAGCGCAGTATTTTGTTCCTCCGTTGTGGCTCCGCCAAAAAAGTCGGGGTGATTGGCCCTGCTCAATTCGTAAAATTTTTTCTTTATGGTTGCGGTGTCAATGTTGAAACTGGGTTCGATTCCGAATAATTCAAAATAATTCATGTCACAAATTTAAGCCCTTCGCATTCATTAAGGTTTCGAGAAATGATAAATATCATTGTTCCGTGAGTGGGCAATCAGTTAAATTCGTGCAAAATTGTTCGATGCTTGTTATTGGTCTTATTAGAGAGGGTAAAATTCCGGCGGATAGTCGTGTGGCTTTAACGCCGGCGCAGTGTAAATTCCTTACCAAGAATGTTGAGAATGTTGTGGTGAAAGTGGAGTCGGCGCCGGATCGTTGTTATTCTGATGAGGAGTATGCGCGGGCGGGGGTGGAAATTACCAATGACCTTTCTGATTGTAATTTGTTGTTGGGTATTAAGGAAGTGCCCGTGAGCAAACTCATTCCGAACAAGCGTTACATGTTCTTTTCGCATACCAAAAAAATGCAGCCTTATAACCGTGCCCTCATGCAGGCCATGGTTCAAAAAAATATTACCCTGATTGATTATGAATGCCTGGAACACAAAGATGGGCAGCGCATCATCGGCTTTGGTTTTTTTGCTGGCATAGTTGGGGCGCACAATGGTATCATGGCGTATGGCAATCGTACGGGTGCGTTTAAATTAGAAAGGGTGCATAAAATCAAAGACTATCGTGCACTGATCCATACTTATTTTGGGTTGAAATTGCCGCCCATTAAAATTGCAGTGACGGGGAGTGGGAGAGTAGCCCATGGTATTTTAGAAATCATGAACCTTTTAGATGTGCAGGAAGTAGAGCCTGAGGAATACTTGAGCAAAGACTTTGACTATCCGGTGTATGTGCATTTAAAGGGCAATAACCTTTATCAGCATAGCACCAATAAAACCTATCATCGTGATCATTTTCACGAGCATCCGGAAGAATATGAATGTTTGTTCGAGCAATATTGTTCGCATACGGATATTCTCATGAATGGGATTTATTGGGGTACCAATGTGCCTCGTTTGTTTTCGATGGATTCCTTGAAGCGTCCCAATTTCAAGATTCAAACCATTGCAGATATTACCGATGATAAACATGGTTCTATTCCTTGTAACCTGGGTGATGCCACCATTCAAGATCCGGTCTATGGGGTGAACAAATTATCTGGTCAAAAAACCGATCCATATTTGTCTAATTCGCTAGACATCATGGCCGTGGGGAACCTGCCCAATGAATTGCCACGCGATGCCAGTCGTTATTTTGGTGAGCAGCTCATCAAATATATTTTAGAGGATGTGCGCAAAGGCGGGTCGGCCATTATTGAGCGTGCCACTATTTTAGATAAGGGCAAACTCACTGAACCTTTCGAATATTTAAATGACTACGCGAGCCTCGATTAAATTGTTATCGATTAATCATTCAACCCTTATTTCAGCAAAGCCTTGATATCATTCAGTTTCATCAATGCTTCTACGGGTGTTAATTGATTAATATCAATCGCATTCAGTTTAGCGCGTATGTTTTCGAAGGTTTCGGTATGCGCATCAAATATGCTCAACTGTACTTTGGGTACAGAGGCGTTTTGCACAGCTTCGCTTACGATATTGTTACCTGCTTCTTCTCTGACGTGCTCCTTCTCTAACTGCTCCATAATTGCAGTAGCTCGGTTAATTAATGCAGTAGGCATGCCCGCCATTTTTGCTACCTGTATACCAAAGCTATGCGTGCTGCCGCCTGTGGCCATTTTGCGTAGGAAAATGATTTTATTGTTCAGCTCTTTGTGCGTGATATGGTAATTTTTTACGCGCGGTAAATGTTCTTCCAATTCATTCAACTCATGGTAGTGCGTAGCAAACAAAGTCTTCGGCGCAAAGGGGCTATTGTGTATGTATTCCACCATGCTCCATGCAATCGATATACCATCATAGGTAGCTGTTCCTCTTCCAATTTCATCGAGTAATATCAACGAGCGCTCACTCATATTATTAATGATGCTGGCCGTTTCATTCATCTCTACCATGAAAGTAGATTCGCCTCCACTTAAATTATCAGAAGCACCTACACGAGTAAATATTTTATCGGTTAGGGGGATCATCGCCGCCGCTGCGGGTACAAAAGATCCCATATGGGCCATCAAAGTAATGATAGCGGTCTGGCGCAGGAGCGCACTCTTACCACTCATATTCGGCCCCGTTAAAATAATGATTTGCTGTTCGGTTTTATTGAGTTCAATATCGTTCGATACATATTGCTCATCCAATGCCAGCTTGCGTTCTATTACTGGGTGGCGGCCTTCTTTAATCTGCAATTCCAATCCCTCATGAATCACTGGCTTTCTGTATTGGTATTGTAAAGCATTCTCTGCAAAACAAATAATGCAATCCAGTGTGGCCAGTATATTTCCGTTTACTTGAATAGGGGCGATATAGGCTTGTAAATCGGTAATGAGTTGATTGTACAAGTCTTGTTCAATCGCTAAAATCTTGTCTTCGGCCCCAATGATTTTTTCCTCGTATTCTTTTAATTCTGGGGTGATGTATCGCTCTGCATTGGTCAAGGTTTGTTTGCGTATCCAATCGGCAGGCACTTTGTTTTTATGCGAATTGGTGACTTCTAAATAATAACCAAACACATTGTTGAAACTGATTTTGAGCGAGTTAATTCCTGTTCTTTCAGCTTCTCTTTCTTGTATGTTTACCAAGAATTCTTTTCCTCCGTTGGCAATATTTCTTAACTGATCCAGTTCTTCATTTACACCCGTTGCTATTACGCCGCCTTTGTTAATGAGTACAGCAGGGTTCTCCTGAATCTCTCTGTTGATGCGGGTTTGCATGGCTTCACAAGCATCCAACTGATTAGATAATTTGCCCAGCCATTGGTTGGGGCTATTCTGCAATAGGGCTTTTACAATGGCCGTCTGCTCTAATCCCCTGGCCAATTGTACTACTTCTCTTGGCCCAATTTTTCTCAACGCAATCTTGCTCACCAATCGTTCAATGTCGCCACATGCTTTGATGGCTGCGGCCAATTGTTGCCTAAGTTCGGTTTGTACAATGCTGAATTCAACGGCTGTTAGGCGTTCTTCAATTTGTTGTTTGTTCTTTAGTGGAAATACCAACCATCTTTTCAATAGCCTTGCGCCCATGGCACTTACCGTATTGTCTATCACTTGCAATAAAGATGTATGGCCTTCCGATTGTAGGGGTAGCAATTCTAAATTGCGTATCGTAAAACGATCCATCCACAAAAACTGGTCGCGTTCTATGCGTTGTATCTGCGTAATATGTTGCAGGTTCGGATGCTCGGTGTCTTTTAAATAATGCAAGATGGCACTGGCCGCTATAATGGCTGCTGGCATGGCATCTATCCCAAATCCCTTTAGGGAATGGGTATTGAATTGCTTCACCAAATTTTCTCTGGCAAATCCTTCTTCAAATATCCATCGCTCCATGGTATAGGTATAAAACCTGGTTCCATATTGCTCTTTAAATTTCTTGAGGTAACTGCGTTCAAATATGACTTCTGCGGGTTGCATGCTCTGCAACAATTTGTCGATGTATTCTTCATTGCCTTCTGCGGCAAAAAATTCTCCGGTGGAAATATCTAATAAAGCAATGCCTGTATTTTGTTCGGTATAATGTACAGCGGCTAAAAAATTATTGCTTTTGTTCTCCAGCATTTTATCACTGGTGGCAATGCCAGGCGTTACCATTTCGGTGACCCCTCTTTTTACAATGCCCTTCACCATTTTAGGGTCTTCTAATTGATCGCAGATGGCTACTCGATGGCCTGCTTTTACCAACTTATGTAAATAGGTTTCTAAAGAATGATGCGGGAATCCTGCGAGCTCGCTTGAAGCTGCTGCTCCATTGTTTCTTTTGGTAAGGGTAATGCCCAATACGCGAGAAGCTATAATCGCGTCTTCTCCAAATGTTTCATAGAAATCACCTACTCTAAATAACAAAACAGCATCGGGGTATTTTTGCTTAATAGCCCGATGCTGTTGCATCAATGGGGTATCGTTACCAGATTTTGCCATGGCAACAAATATAATGATACCCGTAGTATATTTTTTGCTCTATCTTCTCACAGCTGGTCTTGCTGCAGGCAATGGTTTTCTTGGAAGCTTTGCATCACGCTGTGCAGTGTGGTACACAAAACTCGCCACGATGGTTGCCATTTGTTTTAAATCGTCTTCAATTAAATGGTCGTACACATCCATATTGCTGTGGTGGGTGCGGGTATCGTATTCAATGGGGTCCTGAATAAATTGAAACCCTGGTAATCCCACCCCATCAAATGATTGGTGATCGGTTCCGCCGGTATTGTTTATGGTTACCGCGTGTGCACCTAAATCTTTGAATGGCATTAACCATGCTTTGAAAATATTTCTGCATGCTTCATTGCCTTGTAAATAAATACCCCTGATTTTTCCAGTACCATTATCGATGTTGAAATAACCAGATAACTTCTCATGCTCGGGCAATAATTTCATATCTGCTGGATCGGCAAAAGTCTTTTTAACATAGCCTCTAGATCCCCAAAGGCCTTGTTCTTCTGCGCTCCATAATCCAATACGGATGGTGCGTTTAGTAGAAATATTCAAGGCTTTTAAAATGCGCATGACTTCCATCATCACTGCTGAACCTGATGCATTATCGGTGGCACCGGTTCCTGCCTGCCATGAATCTAAGTGTGCACCAATCATTACGATTTCATTTTTCAATACAGGGTCTGTGCCTGGTATTTCTCCAATCACATTATAGCCTTGTAAATCCTTGGTGTGAAACTTGGTTTTTACATCCACGTCTAATTTAACAGGGGTGCCTGTTTTAGCAATACGTAAAATGCTGTTGAAGTCTTCAATGCCTACCGCAATGTCTAAAAAGTTTTCTGGATCGGTTCCTTTGTATGCACCACCACCTTGCGCAAACACAGTGCCATCATGGCTTCTAGGGCCTCCGCTGCTCAATAAGGCAACAGCGCCTTCTGCCTTGGCCATTTCTTTTAAGATGGCCATCATACGGGCTGCACCGCCTGGACCACGTTGTTGTTGCATGGCTTGCATTTGTCTTCTTTGTGCGGCTGTATCTACTGGTCTTGGAGGAGCCATGGTGGCGGCTTCCATTTTAGCCAATTCTTCATCGGTATATCGTACCGCATCTGCTTTAAATGAATGCTTATAAGTAACCAATTGATCCATCATGATTACTTTGCCTTTTAACTGGCCACTGTATTTCATCAAATCTGCACTGTCTTTAGCGCTGATCACCAATACTTCTGCATTTTGTAATTTTTTGTTGCCCGCTGTCCAAGTTTTTGGATAAATCATGATAGGTCTATAATAAGGCGCTATCATGGCCATATATGATTTCTCTAATTCCCAACCTTTTCCAAATTCACCCCATGCATCTAATTCCGCTTTTTCTACCCCGAATGATTTTAGGGTATTGATGGCATAATTGGCAGCTCTACTATAGCCTGGTGAATTGGCCAATCTTGGGCCACTCATATCGGTCAGGTTAAAAACAATATCCATTACTTTGGAATTTTCTAATCCCTCTTTGCGGATTCGATTAATTACGGCTTGGTCAATTGGCTCGGTCTGGGCCATCGCCATAATGGGGCTGGCCAAGGCTAATAGCAAGGAATGCTTAACAAATTGTCTCATGTATGTTTGTTTAAGTTGAGAATGTTAATGTAGTTTTTTTCTAGAACAAACCCGCAAAGATTATTTGAATGGATGGGTTTACCTTTGCCGCATGCGCAAATGGTCTATGCAAGAATTGGGGAGAAAATCGGTGGCCGATTTTAAGGAAGCCCCTAAAACGCCCTTGGTAGTGGTATTAGACAATATCCGAAGCATGCACAATGTGGGTTCGGTATTTAGAACAGCCGATTCTTTTTTAGTAGAAAAAATGTACTTATGTGGGTATACGCCACAACCACCGCATAGAGATATCAATAAAACTGCTTTGGGTGCTACGGAAACCGTTGCTTGGGAATACGCCGCCACCACAGTGGAAGCCGTGCAAAAGCTTCAAGCAATGGGCTACAAAGTATATGCTGTAGAACAAGCAGAGGGGGCTATTTATTTAGACCAGTTTGATCCAACTGCATTAACCGATGCTGCAAATTCGTCTCCATCGAGTGTACCTAAATTAGCCATTGTAATGGGCAATGAAGTAGAAGGGGTGGCCGATGAAGTCTTGGATATTTGCGATGGTTGTATTGAAATTCCGCAACTTGGTTCTAAGCATTCCTTAAACATTTCGGTGGCTGCTGGCATTATTATTTGGGCTATTACAGAACGCACTGTTTTAAAATAATTTAATTTGACTACTGTTACAAAATACCTGAGTCTCGTAAAATTTTCGCATACCATTTTTGCCATGCCCTTTGCTTTCATTGGGTTCTTTTTGGCCATACCATCTGCCAATGTTTCGGGTAATAATTTATTAGAAGTGCAGGGCACCATGGCTGGTTTATTGAATCCAATACTATTGCAAAAAGGCTTACTGGTATTGGTTTGTATGGTTACAGCCCGCAATGCGGCCATGGCTTTTAATCGGTATTTAGATCGTCATTTTGACGCACTCAATCCTCGCACCGCCATCCGAGAAATTCCTGCGGGCATTTTATCGGCTGAGTCGGCTCTGCGTTTTGTGATTGGCAATAGCATCGTATTTGTAATAGCCACATGGTTCATTAATCCACTCTGTTTTTATTTGTCTTTTGTGGCATTGTTTGTGGTGTTGTTTTATAGTTTTACCAAGCGTTTCACGGCGCTATGTCATTTGGTTTTAGGGGTGGGATTATCACTGGCTCCCATTGGGGCTTACTTAGCTGTTACAGGCAGTTTCGCCCTCTTGCCTTTGTTGTTTTCTTTTGCTGTTATCTTCTGGGTTAGTGGCTTCGATATTATTTATGCTTTGCAAGATGTAGAGTTTGATCAATCACATCAATTGAATTCTATTCCTGCTGCATTGGGTAAAGAGCGGGCGCTGTGGGTAGCACGTTCATTGCATATTTGCAGTGCTGCCTGTGTTACCATTGCTGGGGTCTATGGTGGTTTTCATTGGTTGTATTTTCTGGGGTATGGGGTTTTTGTGGGCATGCTCATTAATCAACATCGTTTAGTGAAACCAAATGATTTGAGTAAAGTGAACCTGGCTTTCATGACGAGTAATGGCATAGCTTCTGTGGTATTTGCTATTTTTGTAATTGCTGCTTTGTTTTTGCAGTACGGCTGGTAGTACACCTGAATAGTACGGCGGGTCTAATCCACCCAATAACTAAAAATTATGGCTAGAATTATTTGCATTGATTACGGTGGTAAACGCACGGGCTTGGCAGTAACCGATCCAATGCAAATTATTGCTACTGCACTTACCACTATTCCTTCCAAAGAGCTAATTCCTTTTTTGAAAAATTATATGGTTACCGAACCGGTAGAATTAATCTTAATAGGAGAGCCGCTTAATTTAGACGATAGCCCTACCCACGGTACCCCCTTGGTGAAGAAAGCCATTCAAGATTTAACAAAAGCTTTTCCCACTATTCCTATTCAAACGGTGGATGAACGTTACAGTTCTAAACTGGCGGTTCGAGCCATGGTAGATATGGGCATGAAAAAAAAAGACCGTAGAGAAAAAGGCAATATTGACCAGATTGCTGCCACTATGTTATTGCAAGAGTTCTTGCAAAACCGTTAACTGGCTTTGCTGGTTCGCTGTTTCGGGGTACTTTTGCCCCCATTATAATTAAAATAGCATGATTCTTCCTATTGTAGCGTATGGTGCACCTGTGTTAAGAAAGATAGCACAACCCATTACCAATGAATATCCTGGGCTTACTAAATTGATTGAAGATATGTGGGAAACCATGTATTCTAGCAATGGGGTAGGTTTGGCTGCTCCGCAGATTAACCGTGATATTCGGTTGTTTGTAGTAGACTCTGAGCAAATTTTTGAAAACTTAGAAGAAGATGAGCAGGGCAAATACAATGATGCACCAGGCATTAAGAAAGTATTCATAAATGCACAAGTTGAAGCGATTCATGGTGAAGAGTGGGCTTACAATGAAGGTTGCTTAAGCATTCCTAAAATTCGCGAAGACATTATGCGTGGGGAAGCCGTTACCATGACTTATTACGACGAAAATTTTAAACAGTTTCGTTCTACTTTTTCTGGTATTACTGCTCGTGTTATTTTACACGAATACGATCATATTGAAGGAAAATTATTCATTGATTATTTAAAGCCTTTGCGCAAGAAAATGTTGCAGGGTAAACTCAATGATATCAGCAAGGGCAAAATTAAAGTGGATTATAAAATGAGTTTTGCCAAATGAGGTCTTCACTGATTTTTGGGTCATTTTTGTGCTGTTGCTTTTTGCAATTATTTACGCAGTTATTAGCGCAAGACAGTACCTTAATCATCGATGAAAAACGTTTCACTTTATCGGAAGTGGTGGTTAGAAATAACCTCGATTATAAAATGCTTTTAGATCAAATTAAAGAAGACACTACTTTTTACAAAGCCTTCAAGAACTTACGCATACTGGGTTTCAGCTCTTATAACGATATTCAAATGAAAGACAAGAAGGGTACTGTAGTAGCATCTTTGTCTAGTAAAACGCGTCAAAACAGAACCAATGGTTGCAGAACCATGGATGTGTTAGAAGAAAGGGTGACTGGCGATTTTTACGATCGTTCTGGGGATTATAATTATATGACTCCTGAGCTCTATGCCAGCCTGTTTTTTACCAAGGGAACCATTTGTGGGGAAACCAATATTGTTGCGGGTAAGAAGCGTTCTGTGGCGGGTAAAAAAGGAATGGAGAAACACAAAGAACAATTGAAAATGTTGTTCTTTAATCCGGGTAAAAAAATAGGGGGTATTCCTTTCATAGGAGACAAGCTAGACCTCTATGATGAAACCGCACATAAATACTACGATTATCGGTTAGATATTGAAGAATACAAGGGTGAGCTTTGTTATGTATTTTCTATTATGCCCAAGGCCGATTTAGGGTTCATTAAAAATGATCGCATTGTGGTAGACCAAATGGTTACTTGGTTTAACATGAAAACCATGTCGGTACTGGCTCGCAATTATGCGTTAAGTTATAAAGCAGGTGTATACGATTTTGATGTTAGCATGGAAGTAGAAATGACCAATTTGGGGAATAATTTAATCGTGCCTAAAACACTTCGCTACAAAGGCAATTGGGATGTGATCTTCAAGAAGCGCGAGCGCGCTATATTCACCGCTACTTTGTTTGATTTCAAAAGAAACTAGATGTAGTTCTTGTGCATCTCTAAAACAAATAAGCACCCCGAAGGGTGCTCATTGTAAGGCAAGGATTAAATTTGTTGAAAGTCTTATAAACCCAACTTTCTGCCTTGTAGGGTACGGGTTTTCTTGTCACTTTTAGTAACATCGGTTAATTTAACCACCAACTTTACATCTGCTACACTACCATTGGTTACGCCGGCAGCTGCTCTGTAAATATTTTTATCATAAGGAATTTCTACTGTTCCATTGTCCCAATTATTTCCGGCTACTACAAATTTGTCCTCGCCTTCGGCTGGTACAAAGTAAAAGGAGTTGCCGTTTTCAAAACTTACTCTTAGGCCATTTAAATCAGCTGATTCAACTATACCTGGAGTATATGCGGGAATAATAATTTCATTAATCAATTTGCCATTTATAAAGCGAACACTTCCAGAAGCCACTTCAGCTTTGGCACTGTCTAATGCCCTGGTCAAAATCAATTTTTGGTCAATATAGAATTGTACCCTTTTTACGTCTACATTATAAGCCATCAGCTTCATTTGTAATTCGCGTGAAAAAGCTACATATTGACTTTTGTCGATTGAGGAGGCATTGCTTGGCGGAGCATATGAATTGTTAGCAGCAGGATTGTTTTGTGGGGTACTGCTTTTCAAGTAGCCCTTTGAGCTACTGCTGCTTTTGCCGCCTGAACAGCTGGTAAGTAAACTTACCCCGATTAAAACAATGCCTGTTAGTAAACGAGACATATCTTTTTTTTTAGTTTTTATAATAAAATGGCAACTGTGTACGTTATAATACCACAAGTTCTAGCTTTTTTTTCAATAAAAGAGCTGTATAATTATTTGCCTAAATCTCCAATTTCGATTTTTAACCTTCTATTTTAATATTAGTTAACATATCATAATTAAATGTTAATCAGTACATTGTATTATGCTATCTTTAATTTTATTGGAAGCCTTTTGGGGCTTTTTTCTTTGAAAGGAGTTCCCTGAAAATCACCACCAGTTGGTATGGGTTTAGGCCTTTATTTATAAGAATCCCGTCAAAAAACATAACAATTCCGTAATAGCCGAATCGGGTTAAAGGGGGAGGCTTTTTATTTTAGGAGGATTCAATCCACCTAAAAAATAAACTCATGCGAATTATTGATCGGTTATACCAGTACTTGCATTTTCATGCAATAAGTGCCTATGCATTTGAACGCAGTTGCGATTTAAGCAATGGTTACTTGGGCAAACAATACCGTGGAAAAGGCACGATGGGTTCTGATGTATTGTTGAAAATTCAAGAATGTTTTCCCGACTTAAATATTCATTGGTTGTTAACGGGAAAAGGTAGAATGATTCGGCATGCATTGCCTTGTTCTGCAGAAGAAGAACCTGTGGTTGAAATGGTGCAGGTTTTGCAAGAACAAATTGTATTGCTCCAAAAATCTTTGGCCGATAAAAATGAATTGATTGATTTGCTCAAAAAAAAGCGCCCCTTAAAAAGGAGCGCTTTGGCTATTTAGTTTATTCTACGCTTTGCTCTCTGAAAGCTTATGCGTTCTCTTCTGCATAAGAGGAGACTGATTCGCAAGTGCAAATCAAGTTTCTGTCTCCATGAGTATTATTCACTCTTGCTACACTTGGCCAGAATTTATTCAATGTAACATAATACAATGGAAATGCAGCTTCTTGTCTGCTATAAGGTCGTGTCCACTCGTCTGCACATACTACTGCTTGTGTATGTGGCGCATTTTTCAATGGGTTATTCGTCTTATCGGCTTTGCCAGTTTCTATGTCTTTGATTTCACCATGAATGGCAATTAAGGCATCGCAGAAGCGATCTAGTTCTGCTTTGTCTTCGCTTTCTGTTGGTTCTATCATGATGGTTCCTGCTACTGGGAAACTCATGGTAGGCGCGTGGAAACCATAATCTATCAAACGCTTCGCAATATCTTCTGCTTCTACTCCTGCAGTTTGTTTGAATGGTCTTAGGTCTACAATGAATTCATGTGCACAGGTACCATTTTTTCCGGTATATAAAATAGGATAGTAGTTGGCTAATCTTGCTTTCATATAGTTGGCATTTAGGATGGCATATTCTGTGCTCATTCTAATTCCATCTGCACCCAACATTTTGATGTATGCATAGCTGATTAATAAAATGCTCGCAGATCCAAATGGTGCAGCACTTACTTCTAATCCTGTTTTATCGTAGCCTAATAAATGGCCTGGTAAAAACGGAGCCAATTTATCGTTCACGCAAATAGGTCCCATTCCAGGGCCGCCACCACCGTGTGGTATGGCAAATGTTTTGTGCAAATTCAAGTGACATACATCGGCGCCAATCATACCTGGGCTGGTTAATCCAACCTGTGCATTCATATTGGCTCCATCCATGTAAACCAATCCACCATTCTCGTGAATTAATGCACAGATTTCTTTAATGGTTTCTTCAAACACACCATGGGTAGAGGGGTAAGTAACCATTAAGCCTCCTAGGGTGTCTTTGTATTGTTCTGCTTTTGCTTTTAAATCGGCCACATCAATATTGCCCGCTTCGTCACATTTTACCACTACCACTTTAAAGCCCGCCATTACTGCGCTTGCTGGGTTGGTACCGTGTGCACTAATTGGAATCAATACAATATTTCTAAATGTTTCGTTTCTGCTCTTGTGGTATTCTCTAATGGTTAATAATCCTGCATACTCACCTTGGGCGCCACTATTGGGTTGTAAGCTACATGCTGTAAATCCGGTAATGGCACAGAGGTATTGGTTCAGTTCTTTTAAAATTTGTTGATAGCCTTCTGTTTGATTGATAGGTACGAAGGGATGTAAGCCTCCGAATTCTGGCCAGCTTACTGGAATCATTTCGGTTGCTGCATTTAATTTCATGGTACAGCTTCCTAAACTAATCATGCTGGTATTCAAAGAAAGGTCTTTGTTCTCCAACAATTTGATATAACGCATCATTTGGCTTTCGCTATGGTGCGTATTAAATACCGGATGGGTTAAATAGGTGCTAGTTCTACTTAATGTGGTTGGTAATGCTGAAGCGGTATCGTTGATTGCTAGCGCAGCTGATTGCTTGCCGGTTACTTGCTCAAATACTTTTACTACTGCTTGTACATCGGCAATGGTAGTGGTTTCATCAATTGCAATGCCAACGGTTCCATCATTATAATAACGGAAATTAATACCTGCATTTTCTGCAGCTGTTTTTAATTGGCTTGCATCTACACCACTTATATGTAAAGTGTCAAAAAATGCGGCATTGTGTTGTTGAACACCTAAGCTGCTTAATGCTTTTGCGGTTGCATTGGCTAATGCATGCACTCTTAATGCAATATTTTTTAATCCAACTGGTCCATGGTATACTGCATACATGGCAGCCATATTGGCCAACAATGCTTGTGCTGTACAAATATTGGAGGTTGCTTTTTCGCGTTTGATATGTTGCTCTCTGGTTTGCAGAGCCATTCTTAATGCACGATTACCTTGTGCATCAATACTTACACCAATTAATCTGCCTGGCATGCCTCTTTTAAAATCGTCGCTTGTAGCAAAGAATGCAGCATGTGGTCCACCATATCCCATTGGTACACCAAAACGTTGTGCAGATCCTACAGCTACGTCTGCACCTAATTCTCCAGGAGAAGTTAATACGGTTAACGCCAATAAATCGGTTGCCATGATTATATAGGCATTGGCTGCATGCACTGCATCAATAAATGTTTTGTAATCGTTTACTGATCCATTATTAGCTGGGTATTGTATGATGGCACCAAAATAGGTTTCATCTATTTGGGCAGTTTTGTAATCGCCAAATACCAATTCAATATGAATAGGTGCTGCGCGGGTAATTAATACCTGCTTGGTTTGTGGGAATATATTATTGTCTACAAATAATTTAGGCTTGGTAATATTATCTGTTTTGTTTGCAATATGAAACAACATAGCCATTGCTTCTGCTGCTGCTGTTGCTTCATCTAACAAGGAAGCATTGGCCATTGGTAATCCGGTTAAATCGGTTACCATTGTTTGAAAGTTCAATAAACTTTCTAAACGCCCTTGAGAAATTTCTGCTTGGTAGGGGGTGTATTGGGTATACCATCCTGGATTTTCAAAAATATTTCTGAGAATCACACTGGGCGTAATAGTTCCATAGTATCCCTGACCTATAAAATTTTTGTATAATTTATTTTTTGCTGCTACTTTCTTTAGCTCTGCTAAATATTCAAACTCACTAATAGCGGCAGGCACTGCAAGATCTTGCTTTATTCTGATGCTATCTGGTACAGTTTTGCTGATCAATGATTCTACATTGGGCTCCTGTATTGTTTGTAGCATTGCACTTAAATCGGTCGCATTCGGGCCAATATGTCTTCTCTGAAATTCGGTGGATTGTTGATCAAATAAATTCATACTCAAAGGGCTTTTTGGTGGCGCAAAGGTAATAAGTATGAACATCAATTTAACTGCTTTGTTGAGCGAATAGTATAATTTTACTGAGTTGTGATTAATTTCTTAATATGTTTAACTGATACTTGTGGAAGACTTGATGATTAATTGGGAGAAAAAATCTGCTGAACACCAAAAAAAGTATGGGCAGTTCTTAAAAAAAGCCAACAAAAACAAAGTGTTGAAAGTATTGCCTGATCTGCATGAAAAGGCTTTTGAGCAAATCAACTGCTTAGATTGTGCCAATTGTTGCAAGAATTACTCTCCTCGGTTTAAACAACCCGATATCAAAAGAATTAGTAAGTACCTGGGCATGAAGGAAACGGCTTTTATAGATCAATACTTAAACCTTGATTCGGATGGCGATTATGTAGTTAAATCTACCCCTTGCCCATTTTTAGGACAAGACAATCTTTGTAGTATTTACGATGAACGTCCTTCCGATTGTGCCCGTTTCCCTTATACCGACGAAGATGTTTTATTAAAGCGTCCGTTGATTACTTTAAAAAATTCAAGCTTCTGTCCGGCGGTGTATCATGTGATGGAAAACCTAATGGCCATTGTTAAATAATGATTCACGTATTCGTGCATAATTAATATTTCATTTTTCTGAGTGCTGGTGCTTTAAACCAAGTAGCCAGTACCACTAGTATGGTCATTGATCCCCCAAAAACAACGGAAGGAATTACGCCCATTATTTTAGCGGCCAATCCACTCTCAAATTGACCCAATTCGTTGCTGCTGTTAATGAACATTGAATTTACACTCATAACCCTGCCGCGCATATGATCGGGTGTTTTCATTTGCACAATCGTACCTCTAATAATTACACTAATGCCATCTAATATGCCGCTCATTAAAAGCGCAATAAAGGAGAGCCAGAATAATTTTGAGAGTGCAAAAATGATGATGCAGGCACCAAATCCGCCCACTGCCCAAAGCAAAATTTTTCCTTGATTGGTTTTTAATGGATAAATGGTTGCCAGTATAATGATACAGATGGCACCTATATCGGTGGCTGCATTCAACCAACCAAAACCTATGGGGCCTACTGCTAAAATATCTCTAGCAAATACGGGTACCATGGCAACTGCTCCTCCAAAAAAAACAGCGAATAAATCCAATGACAATGCCCCTAATACTTCTTTTGTTTTAAACACGAATCTCAATCCTTCTTTCACGCTTTCTAGTCCTGTTTTTTCTCCTTTCTTATTCAATGCTGGCTTGGCTTTGAGCTGGTATAAAAAAACAAATCCTGTTGCAATAAAACTGACGATGATTAATAGTGCGCCCGTATTGCCTATGCCTGCAATTAAAAATCCAGCTGCGGCATGTCCGGTAACAGAAGCCGATAACCAAATGCCTTGGTTCCATGTAGTGGCACTTTGTAATTGTTCTCTGGGTACAATGGCTGCCAGCATAGTCCCAAACAAAGGTCCTGTGAAAGCACGTATAATACCTGTAAAAAAAATGACTATGTAAATAGAAAATGCTACCCAGTTTTTTCCCAGTTGTGCTAATGAATAATGGGTGCTCAATAATAATAATGCAAGAGCGCAGCTTAAATAAAATAGGATTCCCCTAAGTAGTAATTTTCTTTTCTCACTAATATCTATAATATAGCCCGCATACAAAGCCAAGGAAACGGCTGGTATTACTTCGGCAAGTCCAATTAAACCAATAGCAAATGGGTCGTTGGTTAATTCATAAATCCACCAACCCGTTAATGTGCCCAACATTCTCAGGCCCATGATAAATAAAAATCTGCCCGTTAATAAATGCCTGAATTCTGGTATGCCCAATACCTTGAATGCTTCTTTTTTTTGCGGAGTGTTTTCGGGCATTGGTTCGGTGTAAGTAATTGTTAGTTAGGGTAGGGTAAAATAATGTTGTCCGTAATCTAGGTCCTTTTCTAGGGCGTCTAGAATAATATTAATATGTGCTTCATTGCCTACGAAATCGGCATTGCTGGCGTCTACAAATATGGTTTTGATATTATGCTGTTTTATATAATGGGTATAGGTTTCCTGAATATTGAATAAATATTCATCGGGTATGGCTTGTTCAAATGGTCTATTTCTTTTTTTAATATTCTGTTGCAACTTATTTACTGGTGCATGCAAGTAAATTAATACATCTGGAAAAACCAGTTGTTGGTGTATAATGTCGAATAGTTTTTGGTATAACCTGAACTCTTCTTCGGGTAAATTTACTTTTGCAAACAATAAACATTTGGTAAACAAGTAATCAGATACGGTGATGCTTTGAAACAAATCTTTGGTATGCACCATTTCTTTCAATTGTTTATAGCGCTCGGCCATAAAAAACAATTCTAATGGGAATGCATATTGTCCTGGGTTGTCGTAAAATTTAGATAAGAATGGATTCTCTGCAAATTCTTCTAAAATTATTCTTGCATTCAATTTTTTGGCCAGTATAGTAGCCAAAGTGGTCTTGCCTGCTCCAATATTCCCCTCGATTGTAATAAATTGATGCTTCATGTAAATAACCTATGCGCCCAAAATTAATTGCTACACCCTTGCTTAAGCGATTTTTTTTTGCACATCGGTTTTGTCTTCACATTCTGCTAAAAGTTGGGTCATGGTTTTATTGAAAAGGGGATGTACCAATGATGGGGCTATTTCTACCATTGGTATTAGTGCAAACCTTCTCAAATGCATAGCAGGGTGGGGTAGCTGTAATAAAGGGGTATCAATGGTTTCTTGGTCAATTTGCAAAATGTCTAAATCGATGATACGGGGTCCCATTTTTAGGGTTCTGGTTCTGCCCATTTCACTTTCTATTTGCAATAAGCAATGCATTAATTGTGTAGGAGACAATTCGGTTTTAATGCATAGGGCTTGATTCAAGAAGCTGGGTTGTTCGGTAAATCCCCATGGTTCGGTTTCATAAAAACTAGATTGTTTAACTATTTGGCCGCATTGTTGTTGTATATATGAACTGGCATTTTTTAGATAACTTGATTTGTCTCCTAAGTTGCTTCCGATTAATAAATAGGCTAAATGCATAAATTGGTAGTATACTGAGCATCAAATATCTTTAATTAATAATCGGTTAATCAATTAATATGAGAGGATTTTTAAAAATTGTATTCGCAACATTTATTGCATTGGTACTATTTACTGTAATTGGGCTATTTGTTTTGATTGGAATTGCTACCAGTGCTGCATCTTCAGATAAGCCTATTATAGGGTCTAAAGCAGTGTTGGTATTAGATTTAGGGGTTGCTTTTAAAGAACAATACCAAGAAGATCCTTTTGCTGCTTTGTTGAATGAAGGAGAAGAAACTGCTCCTTCATTGTTCCAGATTACTCAATTATTAAAGCATGCCAAGCAAGATTCTGCAGTAAAAGGGTTGTATATTCTTTGCGCCGATAATGCCAATGGTTTTGCAGCCAGTGAAGAAATACGCAAAGCGGTAGTCGATTTTAAAAACAGTGGAAAATTTGTAATTGCCCATGGAGAAGTGATTTCACAAAAAGGCTATTATATTGGTAGTGCTGCCGATGAATTGTATTGCAACCCGCAGGGAGGGGTAGATTGGAGTGGGTTCTCTACCAATTTGTTTTTTTTAAAAGGAATGCTAGATAAACTAGAAATTCAACCACAAATTTTTTATGCGGGTAAATTTAAAAGTGCCACTGAGCCTTTAAGAGAAACCAAAATGACCGAAGCCAATAAATTGCAAACAGGTGTTTGGTTAGGCGAATTGTATACCCATTTTTTACATGCTGCTGCCATGTCTCGTAATAAAGACACAGCTGTGCTTCGTTCTTTAGCAGTAAAGGGTTTGGTGCAAACAGCCCATGACGCTAAGCAATATGGTTTAGTAGACGATTTAAAATACGACGATCAAATTAAAGCCAATATTAGTAAGAAGCTTAGACAAGAAATTAAAACCAGAATCAATTTTGTTACTCTTTCCGATTATGCACAAGCAGCCAATTTTGAACCCAACGGCTCCGAGAAAATTGCTTTAGTATTTGCGAATGGAGATATTGTTTCTGGTCAAGGTGATGATGAAATAATTGGAAGTGATAGTTATAAAAATATCTTAAGTAAAGTAAGGTTAGATAAATCGATTAAAGCCGTTGTTTTTAGAATTAATTCTGGTGGGGGTAGCTCATTGGCTAGCGAAGTCATCTGGAGAGAAATTTCTTTAATTAGAAAAGAAAAACCTGTGGTTGTTAGTATGGGAGATGTGGCTGCTTCGGGTGGTTACTATATTGCTTGTAATGCAGATTCTGTTTTTGCCAATGCCAATACCATCACGGGTTCTATTGGGGTATTTAGTGTAGTGCCCAATATGCAATCCTTCTTTAAAAATAAAATTGGGGTTACTTTCGACGGTGTTAAAACTGCTCCCTATGCCGATATGGGAGATATTAGTAAACCGCTAAACGATAACGAGAAAAGGTATTTTCAATCGGCTGTAGACAGTATTTATGCCACTTTTTTATCTAGGGTTTCTGATGGAAGAAAATTAGGGATTGCCAATGTAGACAGTATTGCACAGGGCCGTGTTTGGACGGGTACTAGTGCTAAAAAAATAGGGTTAACCGATCGAGTGGGTGGATTGCAAGACGCAATAGACTGTGCAGCTAGAATGGCCGATATTAAAAAGTCGGAAGTTAAACTTAAAGAATATCCTGAAAAGAAGAACTTGATTGAGCAAATCATGAGTGGCTATAAAAAATCTATTTCTACTCAATTAATGAAAGAAGAATTTGATCCTGCTGCACTGCAAGTAATGCGTGAACTAAAACAGGTGAAGAATTGGGTGGGTGTTCCGCAAGCTAGGATTCCCTTTCTTGTTAATATACAATAGATTTGCCCCTAAATTAGCCCGATGAACAAAGCGTATAGCCAATTTCAGGCCATGATGGCCATTACAAAAGCGAGTTTAAGGTCTATATTCAGAAGTCCTTCTGCTGTTATATTTAGCATTGCTTTTCCCATGATTTTTATCTTGGTTTTTGGTTTTATTGGTAGTAGTGGAAAACTGAGTGTCAATATTGCATTTGCTAATGGATCCGATACATCTAATCCAGTATATCAAAGCCTTAAAAATATTTCAGGTATTAAAGTGTCTGAAAAAAAAGGGGATCGGTTAAAAGAAGATTTAGAAAAAGGCAGGATTACTGCTATATTGAATATTGTTGCTCAGCCTGCCAATTCTGTGGCACCTTATAGTATACAACTAACTAGTTCAGAAGCAGCTAATCCGCAAAATATTCAAGTGCTTCAGTCAATTCTCAATGCGGTTATTAGCGGCATCAACCAACAGCAGTTTCCATCAACTCCTACTATTGCAGTTATTAATAAGGAAGTTAAAAAAGTACCCGGTAGGGTTTACAGAACCATCGATTTTATATTACCCGGGCAATTGGGCTTTTCTTTATTGAGCGCGGGCGTTTTTGGGGTTGCTTTTTTGTTTTTTAATTTAAGACAACAATTAGTGTTGAAGCGCTTTTATGCTACCCCAATTAAACGATCATATATTGTTTTAGGCGAGGCATTGAGCAGGGTGATTTTTCAAATGATTACCGCTGTCATCATTATTTTAGTAGGCCATTATGCCTTTCATTTTACTTTGGTAAATGGCTTGGTTACGTTTGCGGAAATAATGGTACTTAGTTTTATTGCGTTGATTTTATTTATGGGCTTTGGTTTTATTGTGAGTAGTGTGGCTAAAAGTGAAAGTACTATTCCTCCATTTGCCAACTTAATTACCTTGCCACAGTTTTTATTGGCAGGTACCTTTTTTTCTATTGATAATTTCCCTACTTGGTTACAACCTATTTCTCGCATATTGCCTTTGACACACTTTAATAATGCCATGCGAGAAATAGGTTGTAA
>CAZTDV010000039.1:0-35089 GCA_964612195.1 uncultured Sediminibacterium sp. | reverse complement strand
TTCTGCATCTTCAGCAGATTTTAAAATAGCATACGCGAACTTATATAGCTTATCATGAAGGGCAATGAATATCTCTTTATAAGACTTTTCACAATCTCTAACAGAAATTGATTCAAGTAACTGATTAATATAGTTATCTGAAATCACGCAATCGTTTAAACAGGAAAGCTACAACTTTCTTAAACTAAACAAATATTTAATGGAGGAAATATCAAAAAAAAAAGGAACTGCGCAAAATCATACTCTCAACTGAATGATTACATTAATTTTGACAAGTATAAAAAACCTATGATAGATAAGCAACATTTTGTAACCGCCACAGAAGCTATTCAACAAATTCAATCCAATTCAACGGTTTTCTTACATGGAAGTGCAGCAACTCCGGTAAGATTAATTAATGAATTGGTTAATCAAAAAGATCGGCTACAAAATGTTGAATTAATCAGCATCACCCAACAAGGGGTTAACTTGAATGATCCTTCATTGGCTGGACATTTTTACATGAATTCACTTTTTGTTTCTGAAAGTAATAGAAAAGCGATTAGTGAAGGAATGGGTGATTATACCCCTGTTTTCTTGAGTGAGATACCATTGTTATTTAATCGAAATATTTTAACAGTAGATGTAGCCATTGTTTCAGTTTCACCCCCAGATAAACATGGATATTGTTCACTGGGCACTTCTGTAGACATAGTAAAGTCTGCATTACGCTCAGCTAAAATTGTTATAGCACAAGTAAATCCCAATATGCCAAGAGTGCATGGGGATGGTTTTATTCCTTTCTCTCGCTTTGATATGGCTGTATGGACAGATGATCCATTGCCCGAAGTAAGTTATGCAAGTGGAGCAACAGAAGTGCATCATAAAATTGGAAAGATTGTTGCAGAATTAGTAGAAGATGAAGCCACTTTACAATTAGGCATTGGAAGTATACCAGATGCGGTTCTTAAGAATTTAACCAACCACAAAAACCTAGGACTACATACAGAAATGTTTTCCGATGGGGTCATACCGTTGATTCAAAACGGCACCATCAACAACAGCAGAAAGAAAATTGTAAAAGGCTATTGTGTTACTTCCTTTATGTTGGGAACCAAAGTGCTTTACGATTTTGCAGACGATAACCCAATCATTAAATCGTTAGATATAGATTATGTAAACGATCCAAGGGTATTAAGTTTAAATAAAAAAGTAACGGCCATTAATAGTGCTATTGAAATAGATTTAACGGGTCAGGTTTGTTCAGATTCAATTGGTATGTACCAATATTCAGGAATTGGCGGTCAAATGGATTTTATTAGGGGAGCAGCACTGTCCGAAGGTGGCAAACCCATCATTGCCATTCCATCAGTAACCAATAAAGGCATCTCTAGGATTGTACCCTATTTAAAACAAGGGGCAGGTGTAGTAACCACTAGAGGACATATTCATTGGGTGGTAACAGAATATGGTGCAGTCAATTTATTTGGGATGAATATGACCCAAAGAGCTAAAGCATTAATAAGTATTGCGCATCCAGATCATAGAGAAGCGTTAGAAAGAGCTACGGCAGAAAGATTTAAATGCTAGTTATTTTTTTGCACCTCTTTTAATGGGCTTACCGTATTTTTTCTTCATTTCATCTTTACGTCTCACTTTCACATTTCTCTTTTGATTTTTGGCTGATTTCTCATGAAATGCAGGACCTGCATCCGATTTCTTTTTAGGCTTGATATAAGGCACTTTCATGTAAACCTTGGGCTTCTCATCTTCCGTAAGAACATCAGAAATACTTAATTGAATAGGTAATTCTACAACCGGTATTTCATATTTCATCAATTGCTCAATAGCAACAATAAAAGGCATTTCCTTTTCGGTAGTAAAACTGATGGCAATACCTTTTTTATCGAACCTTCCAGTTCTTCCAATTCGATGAATATAGTTTTCAGGAATATCTGGGGTATCAAAATTAATCACATGCGTTACTTCGGAAATATCTATTCCTCTTGCAACAATATCCGTTGCAATAATAAATCGATATGTTCCTTCCTTGAATTGTTTAACCGTATTAAAACGATGGTTTTGTTCCTTATTAGAATGGATTATCCCAATTGTACCTTCAAAACGTTTTTCTAAAGATTCATACAGTTGATCTGCTAATTTTTTTGTTGCTGTAAAGACCAATACTTTCGTCATTGTAGCATCTTGTTCCAATAACAGTTCAAGTAAATTTACTTTTGTATAAAAATTAGGAACATTAAAACGGCTTTGTTCAATATTATCTAAAGGAGTACCTGTTGGAGCAGCTTCAACACGCACAGGTGCATTAAAATAAGTTTCCATTAATGACTCCACTTCTTCAGTAATGGTTGCCGAGAATAAAAGATTCTGTCTTTTTTGGGGCAAAAGATCCATGATATTTCTCAACTGTGTTCTAAATCCAAGATTCATCATTTCGTCTACCTCATCAATAACCAGCTTTTTAATATACTTGGTTTTAAAAGCACCATTCATGGCCAAATCATATAAACGGCCTGGAGTAGCTACCAACACGTCCACTCCTTTCTCCACTTCCAATTGCTGGGTATTGATATTTACACCTCCATAAACACCTACCACATTCAAACTCATGTAAGCAGATAATTTCTTTACTGTTTCTACCACTTGAACAACCAGCTCCCTCGTAGGAACAACAATTAAAATTTGAGGGTCTTTATTTTTATCGAACTTCCATTGCTTTAAACAGGGCAACAAATAAGCCATTGTTTTACCAG
This sequence comes from uncultured Sediminibacterium sp., assembly GCA_964612195.1. Classification (GTDB taxonomy): domain Bacteria; phylum Bacteroidota; class Bacteroidia; order Chitinophagales; family Chitinophagaceae; genus Sediminibacterium. Next base: position 32,336 of record CAZTDV010000039.1, on the reverse strand, counting down.
TTCCAGTTTGAGCAATGCCACAAACATCCTTTCCAGACATTGCTAAGGGAAATACCTTGTGCTGAATAGTTGTAGGAGTGGTATATCCTAAATCATCTAAGGCTGAAAAAAGGGCTGTATTGAGGTTGAGTTGCTGAAAAGTCATATTATGCTATAATATACAAATATAGCTTTAATTAAATAGGTGCTTAATGGGCCAAAGAATGCTACTGTTTTAAGCAAATAGCTTCTGCTTATTCATCCATATTTCTTTATACTTTATTTTCATATTATCATCTAAAAATGAACAATCAATTAGGTTCATTACTTCATCATTTTTACTACTATAAAATTTAAATATTTTGTTGTAAACATTTTCAGGAATGTTTAATTTTTCTGCGAGGACTTTAAAGTCAACTAATTTTATTCTAGCTTTTTTACCATTTATTGTAAGTGCCAATTCTTCTAAATCTTTTGGATTTAATAAGTTCACATTAAGCAAATCATAAGCTGGGCTCAACGTAACCCCGCTTTCTTTATGCATTAGTGAAAAATTTTTCAAATGCATATCATTATTCCCACATAGGAAACTAAATAAAATTATTTCAAAATAATGAAGCGTGTCAAGTCCTCTATTACAATAATTTGCAACAAGCTTACCAACTTTTTCGTAAGAGCTTTTATATTTATTTTCTGTTAAAAATTCAGACACTTGGCACAAGTCTTCAACATGAATTTTTTTTCCATTAACTCTGTCAAACCGTTTTGCGATATATACCATGCTTCCATTACTTGCTTGTAGAAGAGCGTGTTCGCAAACAGGTATTTTAAACAATGTTGCTAAATGCATAGTCAAGTCTTCTGTTTCTGGCATCATCGGATAAGCGTAATGTTGTGGTTTTAAAATATACTCACCCCACAAGCCAACAATTGTTAAACGACTCTGGCCATTCTCTTTTTGCAGGGTAAGTGATAATTTAGGCTGTACACCTGTTACTGCAATCCGTTTGTTAACGGTTTGTTTAGCCATTGCTTCTATCAATGCTTCATCCAATTGTAAGGTTGGCACTTCCTTCGCGCCAAAAAATTTTTTTGCACAGGACGGATGATATTTTCCATCTTCTATTGCTTTATAACAAAACCAACAACTATTCATGATGCATTTTTATTCAGATTCAACAGTAACAGCCCCAATAGTATCTCTGCAGGTAGTTAATAATAATTCAAAACGGTCATTGGCTTTTACTTTCCAATGAGTAACTGCTATATCCAACAACCAGCCTTCAGGTATTAACCCATCAAAAAAGGGGAATAATACTTTGCTGGCGTAAATTTCTTTACGTAATGGTAAAGTAAGACTGATTGGTTTACTTGTTGGATTTTGTAGATAATGCTCATCGTATTGTAAAACATAGCCATCATCTGTTTCAGATAGCAAAGCAGCCAATGCCCCATCATACAAAACTCTTGCAGTTTTAGCCATTTTTGTATTCTTTAAAGTTGACAGTTAGTTCCGCACCAAATAAAGCCAGTATCTGGTTTACCTTATCCATTCGCATAGTCACTTTTCCTTGCTCAATTTCTCTAATGAGTCGAAGACCCACTCCTGATTTTATAGCAAGTTCTTCCTGTGTAAGATTATTTTGCTTTCGTTGTTCTTTTAGAAAAGTTGAAAGATTCATTTTATACCTTTATGGGTATAAATGTAAGAAATTTATTGATATTATACCTTTTTAGGTATAATATATATTTTTAAACAAAGATTATACCCTTTTAGGTATATTTTATTAAATAGTACTCAACAATTATTGATTTTTTGAATAGTATTCCAGTTTCGAGTAGTAATATCTTTTCCAAAAAGCTATTAGTTTGGTTATATATTTAAACTTCTAGATTTTAAAACCAATATTACTTTTCTATTAATTCTACATTTATATCCGTTTTGCTGTCGCCATGTTCCATTGCATCAATTGAAAAAGAGATGGATGGCTTGAGTAATCGATATCCAAGCTTTTCTAATTGTTCAATATTGGGTTTTATTGAATACTTACCAGGAGATAAACCTAAATAATTATAAAAACCTTCATCATCAGTCATCACTTTGGCAACGATTAGGCCTTTCGCATTTACTATTTCCAATAATATACGAGGCAACCCTACTTGTTTACCCCCAGAAACTATACTTACAGTACCAGATACCTCACCCAAAACATTTATAGGAATTCCAATATTGGTAAATTGATTAGGCGTTAAGTGAATTTGCAAAATGGCTTTATTTATTCGCCAAGCAATTTCATCAAAACTGTTTTTATCTATAGTGAGAATATATTTATAATAAGGTTCTAAATTTCTTACAATATAAGCGGTATCTCTATTATTCCATTCTCTAGAACCTCCTGGAATAGAAAATTTAATTCCTGAAACTTTAGGTTCATTTGAATCTTTAAGACGATTATTGTTATAATCAAGGAAAGAATAAAGCACAATCCCGCTGCGCCCCATTCCTGGTCTACCAAAAAATCCTATAAAATTTGTTTGTTTATCAAATAATATACTTCCGCGTAAATAACTAATCAGAGAACTGTTTGTGCTAGAATTAGTTCTGAAATTATACCCAGACTGCATAAAATTCAAATCGTACCTAATACCTATATTATAACTTTTAATATTACTCTTATAGTTATGATCATAAAAAAAATTTAAGAAAGCTTTTTGCGATACTAGTTTATCTAATTGAACCCTAGAAGAGATTAACTTACCGCTATTATACTCATATTGAAACATAGGCTGCAATAAAAAACCACTTTTTAAAGAATAAGTAAAGGAAAAATTAGCATACAAATAAGGATTATTTGTTTCAGTGAGTAAAGCAAAATTACTCATATTAAAACCGGCTCCCAAAAACCTACCTGAAATCATTGCTTCTACAGTGGTGTATTTTGTTGCAGGCAAAACAATTTGGTAAACATTAATTCGGGAATAGTAATAATTTTTCTTAACCTTCCAAGGAATAGAAACTGTTACATTCCTTTCTTCAAGGTAATTATTGAAAATAGCTTGCTGACCTTCTTTATACCTGGTGTAAAGTGCATCAATCAATACATTTTTAAAGGCCTTAAAATTTCCAGAAACATTAAATTTAACATCCTGAATATATTGAGCACTGATAAGTAAATTATTGGCAATTTTAAAATTAGTCTGTAAGAAAGGCATATCCTTTCTAGTAGATATTGAAGATAAATATTCAACGCCAGCTCCTATTGTAATCTTATTTGTTAATCCATAGTTTAATTGAGCTTTTGAAAATCTGCTTGCTAACGTATCTTCAACTATACCAGCATTTACAATGTATTCAATTTTAGACTTTGGCAAAAAATTATAAGGAATATTAATATTGAATTCATTCATTTTTTGCTCCCCATTCGGACCATATTGCTTTAACATTATCTGAGCATTACCATACATAACAGGAATTTCAAAACTGTAAAAACCTGCGGCATCTGCTTGAGTATAATTAACCATTAAATTATTAATATATAATTCTACTGTCCAATTAGGATTGGTAGTTCTTTCAATTCGATAAGTGCCAAAATCTTGCTTTTGAATCGTTGATGTATTGCTTATTCTCACTCCCACTACCGGAGCAAAAAGTGAGGAAATTGCATTCGTATTAATTTTACCCAAACCAATTTGCTTAATAAATTGGTGGTCATTATTTACATGACGCCAAAGATAATATTGTTGCCGATTATCAAACTGAGACTTATTGTTGTATTGAAAAGCCGCATTCATTTCACCACCAAGCACTGATCCTCCAAAAGCAAGATTACCCTGAAATTCAGCCCTTCCGTTCACATTTAAAACACTATTAATTGTCCAGTCGGCTACCCCAATATTCAAAGACTTATTTTTCGATTTAATTAAAGTATCAACAATTAATTCATTTTTAAGTTTATTAATATTAAAGCGAAGCATTCTTTGCTTTTGAATTAATAAAATGGGCAGCTCTTTTTTTGACTGAATAATAATTTGTAGAGATCTGTAATCGAAACGACACTCAATACCAAAAATTGAATAGAATAAGTACGACTTCAGATACAATTTATCTTCATAAAGAATCAACTCATTAGAATTGAATGAAACAATTTTACCACCAAATTGAATTCGATTTACTCTAGCGTTAATTTCATAGGTTGAATCTGCATGAAAAAGAAAGCCAGTAATTATTTTTCCACTGTCAATGGCACTTTTTTTAACTTTTAAGAATTCAAATACATCTTCAATAGGAAGCCAAACTAGTTGTTGAAATACTAAACCAACTACCACAGTATCGGCAACCAACGGAAAATGCATATCAATATTTACAGGCTCTACTACAACCTTTTCTGGTTCTTGCGCATGCAGTTCTGCTACCAATAGAAGTACTGCGAGGAAAAAATAATATAAAGCCTTCTTTAGCAAACAGAAGAAATTATTGTTGAACAAATGTGAGAGAGAAATAACCATTGTAAACACCTGATGGAGAAACCAAAGGCCCCCCTATCACTAGTGTACCTCCTATTCTTAAAGTAGTACGCTGAGGCGGAGCAACCGATGTAATAAAAGTACTTCCGAGATTAGATGTACCCACAATCAAATTTGCAGTACCCCCATTAGAACCATTTAATAGTACATCTGGACCATTTACAATATTGATAATCGTACCAAGGTTTGCCTCAATTTCAAATATTGCTGGAGAGAAAGGTGCACCAGTATTGGCTTTTTGCAAATCTCCAGTTACAGATCTAGAACCATCTGGAAATACAATAATAGAACCACCTGTTGGCCCACGAAATACGGCTCCAAAGAATAGACCTTGCAAAGGATCTGCAAAAATTTCAATAGGCCTTGGAGGGGGTTGTGGCGTTTGACCAAAAAGTTCATTAGATCCTAGTAAGCATAAAAATATTATGGTCATTTTCATTAGTTAGCAATTAAAATCTTTTTAGAAGAAGAATTTAGGTTATCCCAAACAGTAATAATATATACTCCAGAAATAAATGGATAGTCTAATAAATGTTTGCCTGACTGAGTAACCGATTTCGAAAATATTTTTTGACCAAGTAAATTGGTTACTTGAATTGTTTGAGTATTGCCATTAATCATTGGTAATATTACAAAAACTTGTTTTTGTACAACCTGAACTGTAAATTCATTCAATAAGGAATTAGGGTCAACCGTAACAGTATTGCTTATTGGAAATTTGCTGAAAACAACAAAAAATTGTTGATTATATTCTCCAGCAGACAATTGAATTTTATATTCATTATTTTCTTTTAAATCAATATATTTTTTTGATAGGGCATCATATAAATAACAATAAATACCCGTTGGTAAGGAAAAAGGATTGGTATTTGCGAAAATATACTCACCAGAGGTTTTAACCACAATTCCGATAGGAACTTTTACACTTAATGCTATTTTTGGCAAGGATTGAATCGACAATAAGTTGCCATCGTTTTTTAAGGAGTACAAACTTGGAACATGATCACTCGTATTCATCAATTTAATTGCATCCATTCGATTATTAAATGCGCTAGTTGCATTTTCAGTAAAATAAATAACCAAAGGGTCAGCAATTTTTTTTCCTGACAATCTTACTGCTAAACGCAGATAATTAAAATCATTGGTACTATTTATTTTTCGATAAGGTTGGGTAATATGATTGAGTCGTGCCTGATTATTGATAGAAAGGTTTCCTAAAACAGGATAGTCCCCATCTGAAACACGCACAAAAAAAGACTGCATTGCTGGAATAAAATTGTTAGCCAAACCATTGCTAGAGATCCCGTTTATATAAGTATTATAAACCCCTGTATAAATAGACTGTTCATCGGTATCAAAATAATAGATAGCATTGTCCATGTTCAATTTTGTCCAACCCAATGGCCCATCCCAATTGATAGGGGATGGATAAGGATTACTGATTAAATGAAAACCCTTTGTATAAATCTTATTATTATTAATTAAATTCAAGGTAATAGCTCCATTATTCACTACACCGTTTATTGAAACAGTTCTAGGCGAATTATTGTTTCCAAACTGGAAAGCATATCCTTTCATTGGTTCAAGCAAATTAGACGGATACATATAATTTACCCACCCATTCGACAAAATGTTCTCACTATACTGATAAACAGAAGGGAAACTTGCATTTAAATTTACATAGCTGGCAAAATCATTTACAGATAGGGATTGAAAAGGAGCACCAAGGTATTTATAACCATATCCATTTGCGAAATAAGATTGCATGGTTAAGTTACCGGTAATTTCTCCTAGGCCAGACCCATCAACAGCTGCTGAAGCGTTAATCGTGGATAATAGGGTTATTTTATTATTTGCATTTAATAAACCATCAGATTTCAAAGTAGATAGTATTGTATGCCCTCCTGATTCTAAAACAGTATTACTACCCGAAGCAATATGTAGTTTATTAAATGCAACAGAACTATCTCCTTTTAATTTTTGTAAATCCCCATTTCCAGCAAAAACAAATGAGCCCCCACTTTGTGTGAATTTTCCATAATTAGTAAAATGATGTTGAGTTACAATATTTCCATTTGTTTGTATAAGGAATGCCTTATGATTCAGTAAACCTTGCGAAAAAATTACTGGACTATAGAAAAATAAAATTGATACCCATATAATACTGATATAATGCATAGCAATCATTTAGCTTCTGTAAGCCACTGCAGATCTATAATTTTTACTTCGTCGCCTGCTGTATCAGATTTGCAAAACAATTCGAAATAATCATTTTGATTAACATTCTTCAAATAAATAGTAGTGCCAAATTGATAGCGATCATTAATGTTTGGCACATTTAAAGTAATTAGGCCAAAGATTTGAGAAGTATTCCCGTTTTTTACTAATCCAATAGAAATATTACTTCTATTATTATTTCGTCTGAAAGAATTTATTAGGCTCCCTGATATGTAGACCATAATATCTCTTTTATAATGGCTCAAAAAAGTAATCCGATTCCTATTAATACCCATATTGGTGACAGTTGAATCACTATTTTACCAATTGGCTTTATAAAATACATTTGCATTTGTTAAAACAGTAAGAAGCGAATTGGCAACTACACTAATATAAGCGCTTGGATTATAATCACTCTTGTTAACATTCTGTTGAATATAAGCAGCGGCATCTCTTCCATCTTGCCTGGTAAAATCAAAACCTTGAGTTAAATTGCCTATTCCATTCCAGTGCATATTCGTTAATGTTACTGCATTAATAGTAAGAAAACTTGAAGGATTATAATTCACTACTACATCTGAAGAGTTGTTGTTATAGGCCTCACCATTACCAATATAAACGGTAGCATTCATGCCAGATAATAAATTCAAACTAATTGGGTTGTTACTGAATTTGGTTTCCGCCACCCTGAATACCAAACCAGAAAGTGAGCCTGCACCTAGCTCTATACCAACTGCTTTTGCATTTAAAAAATTAGAATTAAACACAAAAAGTTCAGAATGATTCAATTGTTTAATTGCTTTATTAAATCCGTTAAATCGGCATTCTTGTACATCATAATATTTTTGAGTTGAACCTGTAATCCAGATAGCATCTTCATTGGTTGCATTACCATATCCAGATAAAGTAGCAGTTTCAAACTTCAGCATACGGAAATAAGTATTTGAACTGCAATTAAACATAGGTTTACCAGACAAACCAGTTGCTGCATTTAATTGTACAGCACCAAAGTTAATACCAGCAATAGTTAAAGTATAAGGTAGATTAATTGTGATGGTATTTGAAATGGCATAGTCTCCAGAAGCCAACCGAATCATTGATGGGGCAACCATATGCATATTTAAAAATGCAATAACTTCTTCTAAATTTGTCCAACTACTTTCCGGAGAAATTTCTAATATATTTTCCCGGCTGCTTAAATCTTTATTTTTAATTAACCATATACCATCAACAGCTACAAAATTTTTTGATTGCCATCTTGTTAAATTCTGCGGCAGTTTACGCCCATCAATATTTACGGAATCATACCCAATAACCCGAACTAAATCAGTAAATGAGCCAGTGTTTTTAACAACAATTGATAGCCCATTATCGCTTGCAGTTATTGATGGCAACGTTAAAGTGATATTATTAGATGCCAAAACAAATGTTTCAGATTTTGAAAGTATCGCATTATTGTTTTTTGTTACAACAGTAACTACACCAACATCACTATCCAATCTTTCCCATCTAGCATTATTCCATAAATAATAACCAGTAATAGAATCTGTTTGATAAACTAATAATCCTGGTGCAGGAGTAGCAATCATTTTTTTTTGTGCATTCGTAACTCGTGGGCCTAGAAATCCCTTTGTAGTACTATTTACATCCAATACAGCTGTTGAAGCGCCCGTAATATATGTAGAATCATCCGTAACAATAACAGTTTGTGCATGCAAAACTGTAAATACGAACTGAAAAAGCAAAAAGAAAAATAATTTGCTCTTTACCATGAAGTACCCGTTTAGATTTTACAAATCAATTACAGACTCAGCAATTTTGCCTTCTACTTCGCAACCACATTCTCTGATTTTGTACTGTATAATTAATTTGCCTTTATGATTTTGAATCTTCGAATCTGGAATTAAAGGAATTTGAACAGATCTGAATTCGTTTGGATAATAAACAGCTATACCTTTTACAATTCCAACTTCTTTTTTAGTCCCATTTGGGTCTAAATGAATTAATGTTATATCACCATAACTAGAACTATTGCCCATTCTAACCAAGTTAAGTGAAAGTGTATTATTTATTGTATTAGGTATTGAAACCAACTTTACATCTGTCAATTTGATATTGACATCTGTTTTTCCCGCTTTAATAAATATCGGAATAGATAACCCGAATACAGGCACAAGGTTTACCCCAATATTTTGATTTTGTTCACTGGTTTCTAATCCCAATGGTTTTGATTGTGGAGTAGCTCTGAAATACAAATGTGATCGGTATTCTCCATCTGCAATTTTAGCAGACTTTGTGTATTGAACTTTAACCACCTGCGATTCACCTGGTGCCAATACAACTGATCTTGGGTAAAATCTAATATAAGGTTCTGCTGATATTTTACCCGATTCCTCTTTTGAAATTTCTACAAACGAGCCATCCGATTTCATAATATAGTGTATCAATGAAATAGTGTATTGCTCTGTATCTTTCCCCGTATTTGCCAAACTTACATTTTCAGCAGCTTTACCTGATTCAAAAATAATTCTTCTAGGTGTAATAAATAAATCACCCTGTGCAAATAGTTGCGAAAATGTACTAACTACTAAAAAAAATAAGAGTATTGAAAATTTGAATTTCATAAAAAATATTTTTGATAATTAGTTATAATTTACCGTTATAGAAAATCCTGTTCCATTGGTATACGTACCAGAAATCTGTCCCGCACTCACGGTAAGTTTTGCTCCTACGCTCAATGTGGTTCCCCCGCCAGCTATTGTACCAGTTGAAGATGGATCACTATTGAAAGTATTTACTGTCATATTATTACTACTTCCATCTGTGATGATATAATCACTGCTTGGAAGGGTAATAGTAAATGTATACCCCGTTTCACCCGATACAGAAAAAGATGCTGCAGTTGGAGTTGCACCAGCCAATTTTGTTACACCACCTGTAGGAGAAACCACCCCAGCTGTAGAAACAGTTGCAGTACCGCCTCCTGCACCTGGATTAAATCGACCAAAGTTCATGTCTTGAACTTTAGCAATACTAATACCAGTTAAAATAGTGGCAGAGGCTGTTGCCGTTGCATTCACCTGAGCTGAGAGTACGGTGAATGATAAAAATGAAATAGCTAGTAAAAGAAATTTAATTGACTGTTTTTTCATATAGCCCTTTTCAATTTTATTGATAAAGACTAAAGATCAAACACTTTCTGCTGATAATCATTACAGAACAAAACCTAAGTAATACATTATTTACAGATTGATATTGTAATAATTGGTCAAATATCAACCAATTCTAAAAATCAACCAATTTCAATATCGTATTCCAGTTTCTTGTGGTGATATTCTTTCCAAAAAGCTTCTCTAGGTCTTCCATTCCTTTTGGCGTGTTAGAAATGGTGAGGTCTAAAACACTTACAATAATTTTATCTTCAATATCAATAATACTAAATGATTGATCATTGGACAAGTAGGGAATAGTGAGTTTTACTTTATGCGTATCCTTTAAAAAAGATATATAAAGTCGAATATTTTTATGAACATCAATACCTGCAAAAGGGTCTTTATTAACCAATTGGGTTATTTGCTTTTGAGCGATTAAAATCACTGGGATTGAAAAACCAAAATTTTTAGCAAGGGTAGATTCTATAACACGTTCCAAACCAGCAATATCTTTTTTCTTGGTTTCAAAAACTATATTTCCAGAGTTTAAAATGGTTTTTACATTATCACAGCCCAAGTTGGTTAATAAAGATTTTAGCTCTGCCATTGGCACTTTATGGTGACCACCTACATTGATGCCTCGGAGAAGGGCTACTAGTTTTTGCATAAATAGCGTTGGCTATACATTTAAATTTAAGATACACTATAAATTAAAAACAACCCAATAAAGAATGTAATTGGAGAAATCAATTGAAAATAAAAGGGTTTTAAAATTTCTGCTGCTCTCAAAGAAAATTTATGATGGATCTGCCTTGGAACAAAATACAAGACTAAAGAGGTACACAACATGAACCAACCAAATACGGTGAATACTTCTGGAAATTTTGATTGTTCCGCTACTAATATCATTGCTGCAGCAGGAATAATTCTTATAGTAATTTCAGCATAGTTGATAAAATTAGTACTACCTGCATTTCTTAATATTTGATTGGCCTTTTGAGGTTTAAACAGCATAAGAAAACCAACACCAAAGAAGAACATCCCAAATAAAATTACAGTCCATTTAGCAATTAAATAGCTCATACTTAAAAATTAATACTGTCAATATATGCTTTTGTATTAATTTATTAATTAGTAAGCCAAAAAATGAATGAAATTAAAAGAATTAAAATGGTTTTAATATTGCACCATGTTAATTTAAATTTAGGAGTGACACGTTTGCAAGAATCTGTTTTACAGTCCATAATATTTTAATTTGATTTATAAACTTTATTTTCACAACTTGAATTGCCAACAGATTTGGAAACTGCTATCCCAAAAACTGCGCACTTAATATAACAATTATTGGTTCTCAATTTTAAAAAGTATAAGTAAGCATAAAAAAGGCAAATAGAAATTTAATATTCATTTAGTTGATTTTTTTTAATTTAACTTCAAGTTATTTTAATTGTGTTGCGTGCTCAATATTCCACTCACCCATTATTTGCCGGTGAACATAACAAGCATTCGCTTGCTTTAACAATTCTGCTTTTTGTTCTTGAGTAATATTCCCTTCTATATGAATGGCTACCTTAATATTGGTAGTTAACCCATCCAATCCCCTTTTTACCTCTTGTGAAAGCTCCGCTTTTACCTCAACAATTTCCCAATTGTTCTTACGAGCAATAAACCGAACAGTTGCAACTTTACACATGGCCAATCCACTCAATACAAGTTCAGAAGGACTTAATCCTAAATCTGTTCCATTGCTTTTGATTGGTTCATCACCAATGATGGTATGTGTTCCATTAGTAATGATACTTTGATATCCTTCTGGTAAATTTTTTATTTTAACGATAGTTGCCATATTTACTTTTTTAATGATTTTAATACTGCCAATAAGATTTCGCTACTTATTCTTTCTTTGTAATCTGTATTTATATATTCAAAAAGAATTTTGCCCTTCTTATCCAAAATCATAACTGTTGGAACAGGAATAATTTCAGAAGTTTCTCCTTTCTGTCCTTTAGCAGCTATATACCCTTTAAGAATTGTTGGTGTCTTAAACCCAATGCCAATTTGCTGTATGAAATTTGCTTCTGGGTCAGAAAATAAAGTATACTTAATTGTGTCCTTACTCTCTGTGGCTTCTAAATTTTTATAGTCGTCAGGACTAACAGCTACAACTTGATAGCCCAGGTCAATAATATCTTTTTCAATTTTCGCTAAACGAGAAAGTTGCAGATTACAATATGGGCACCAGCCACCTCGATAAAAAACCAAAACAGTTGGTTTTATTTTTAAAATTTCTTGAATGCTTACATTATTCCCTTTCGAATCTTGTAAAACTGCTGTAGGTAGCACTTCCCCTATAAGCAGTGGTGCAATATCTTCGGCTTTTTCAGGCACTTGAGCATCAATTGAAGTTGTACAGAAAAAACAAAAAATGCTAAGTATTGACTTTATAAATTTTTTCATCTTTAAATTGATTTTATCCATTTTCTTTCTTCGAATACTTTGTCTAATGTTGGCTGTGTTAAATGATTAGAATAATTGCTAATAGTTTTTACAGCGATACCTGTAATTACACCTAAAATATGTTCTTCGGAATAGCCTACTCCCAAAAATTCCTCTAAATCATCTTGAGAAGGCCAGCCTCTCTTTTCAGTCATGACTGTTGTAAATTTATATAACGCATTTAGTTTTTTATCAAGAATTTCTTTACCATCTCGAATAGCATTGGTTACTTCAAAAGGGACTTTTGTCATAACGTCTCCAACAAAACTATGAGCAGCCAAACAGTATTCACAATTATTATAATAAGAGACAGATAAAAATATTACCTCTTGCTCAACAGGCGTAAAACCTGAATTTTTGCGAAAACTTTCATAGGCATAAGCATAACTATCTATCGTAGAAGTATTTGCGGCCATTCCCAAATACATATTTGGAATAAAACCTAATGCCTTTTGGGTCGTTTCTAAAATTTGGTTGGATTTCTCTGAAATTTCAACATTCAATAGATTAATTTTTGGTGTGGGCATATAATTATTATTTTAAATGAACTATAGCTTTATACCAATTATTTCAATTAATCACCTAACAATAAAAAATTTTTTACACGATTTTATATATTGAAAATGCGTAATACAAATACCAAATATATTTTTGATGTTGGCATTGTTACATCTTTTATTAGTCCACAATTAGGGCAGGCAAATGAAGATGAAAGAATGATGATTTTTTCGAAACTCATTATAAATGTATTTGTTCGGAGCAGCGGTTAAAGTTTCAAGATACAGTTGAAAACCAGAAAAATTACGCACACGAACAAAAATTGAATTTTAAATCACTAAACTAAAAAACAAATCATTGTAAGGAAATTCTTCCCTCCACGTCTTACTAAATATAAATGGGATTTCAATAAACCAAACAACCAAAATGAAAAAAACAGATAAAGAAAGAAAAATACTTATTGTAGATAGTAAAAATGAAGACTATTTAAAAATAGAAAGTCTACTCAGAGTAAAAAATAGTACCGATAAAATATATCATTCAAGAGGTTATAAACAAACTATTAGAATATTAGAAAATAGAAATATTAAGATTGATGTTATACTATTAAATTTTTGCTTTATTGATACAATATGTGATGAAATATTAAAACACCTACTAACATCCTATAAGTCAATACCAATAATATTAATTTCAGATTCTGAAAATATTGATCTTAGCAAAGAACTTATAGCAAAGGGTATAGCAGACTTCATTTTGAAAAAAAGTTTGACAGCTGAAATCCTATATAAAAGCATCATATATTGCATTGAAAGATTCAAAAAGAAAAATGAATTACGCGAATCTGAGAAAAGATACAATGAACTATTTCATTTAAGCCCTTTACCAATGTGGGTATATGATATTGATACACTTGAGTTTTTAGATGTAAATAATGCAGCACTGAAACATTACGGATATACTAAAAAAGAATTTTTTAGTATGACTTTGAGAGAAATACGACCCAGTGAGGATTATCCTCTCTTTGATGCGCAAAGAGTTAATGCAATTAACCATTCAAAAAAGTTTATGCCTGGCATTATAAAACATCTAACGAAAAATAAAGAAATAATTTATGTTGAAATACAAAGTACCTACTTAACTTATAAAGGAAGGAATGCGAGTGTAATATTAGTAAATGATGTTACAGAAAAATTGAAATATGTAGAAGCAATTGAAAATAAAAATAAAGAATTACAAGATATTGCATGGATACAGTCACATATAATAAGGGCCCCAGTTGCCAAAATAATGGGAATAATAAATTTAATCAATCATATCAAACTTGATGAAACCGAAATGTCTTCATTTTTAGCAGACCTTTATACATCAGCATTAGAATTAGACCAAGTAATCCATAATATAGCTACAAAAACACATTATGCTAGATTATAATAAGGTAGTCTCTTTTATCATTTTACCTATTTTCTCTTTAAAATTTAATGGAAGTTTTTCATCAGCTAATATTTTTTTACTTTCCTCTTCAATTATTCTAGCCTGATTTTTAAAATTTTTACAAGAAGTGCACATTGAAGTATGAAACTGTAAATGAAATTTTTCCTTTAATGAAAGTGCCCCTTCTTCATTTTTTGACATTAATAAAATTGCTTTTTTACAACTTATCAATAAATATTTAAAACTTAAAAATTGCATATAATTAGATTTAAATCAAAAACTTTTTTCAATACATTCTCGCATTTGAAGTCTTGCTCTATGTAATAATACCCAATAGTTAGACGAGCTTATATTTAAAACCTTACAAATCTCTGCGGATTCTAAACCTTCTAAATATTTTAAAACAAATACATTTTTATACATTTCGTTAAGATTTTCTTTACATATATTAATTATATTTTGAATTTCTTTTTTTTCAAAAGAGGAAATATTTGATTCCCAAGTACTTGGAATTTTAGTAGTGGTCCATTTCCCGTCTATATCAAACCACTCGTCATCAATTGAATTGAGATCAGGAATTTGAAAAATAAATTGGTTTTTTGCTTTAATTCGATAGTAGTCAATCAATTTATTTTTCATAATTGCAAATAGCCAATTCTTTTCAGAAGCTACTCCTTTATAACCTGATAACCCTTTTAATCCAGACAAAAAAGTATCCTGTAAGATATCTTGAGCTTCATTACTATCATTCACTCTTGGTAACAAATACTGGTACATTGAGTCACCGTATTTACTTAACCAATTTTGGGGATTAATACTAAAATTCTGTTCTTCCATTCAAATTATATTTCGTTATTAGACACATAGATTTGATTAGCTTACTTTGTTAGGTGATTCAAATGGATTCACATCGTTTCACTTCCTGAGCCTAATTCAGATACGAGTAATCATTACAAGTAATAGATTATTAGCATTTAGAGGCTAACTCAACTGTTTCCAAAAGCTTTGTGGTCCAAATTTTTTAATAAAACTATTGGTATGAAGTTATGAAAAGGTATGGAGGTATGCAATGCATGGGTATTTTCAAAAAAGGTTTTTTTGATTTAAACTAAACACCAAGTGACAATAAATCATCTGAATAGTATGCTTTCTTACCAAAAAATAGGCATTACTTGCTGCACTCATTGAAGTAATCTGCATTAATCCAAAATAATTCCATCCCTTTAAGCAATCAACCGATGTAAAATTAATTACGGTTTGCAAATAAATTTTGGTCATCTCTTAGTATAGAAGCAATTCATTGTACCAAAAAAAATCATTCTATACAGAACCTAATTATGGCTTTGAAGAACTCTTACCCTTCTTATTTCGCTTATAATTTAATGGTGATACTCCAAATTTATCTTTAAAAGATTTTGAAAAATGTGGCAATTCCTTAAACCCGGTATTATAAGCTAATTCTGTAATACTATATTCAGAAACGATTAAAAGTTCCGCAGCCTTTTCAAGTTTCCTATTTCGAAGATAGTTTGCAGGACTGTCACTATAATTTCTCCTAAACTCACGCTTAAAAGATGAAACACTCAAATTAGTTAATTGAGCAAGGTCCTCAATTGATAAATCAGAATAAACATGAGACTCGATAACCTGTTTAAAAGAATGGGTAGTAGGAGAAAAAATACTTGAAAAAATTTGATCAATATTTTTATAATCATCAGTTTGCAACAATAAAAGAATGATTTCTTTCAGTTTTAATATAAGCAAATCCTGGTTAGCTAGTTCAGGATGTTCGAAATAGAATAAGAGTCCATTAATAAAATTAGAAATTAGAGGAGTTCCACTTATTTTAGACAATGATACAAAATATTGATCGTCTCTTTTTTTTAGAAATAGAGGAAGATTATTCTCAAATATTTTCTTAAGAATTTCAGGATGGAAATGGATAATAATAGCCTGAAAATTTGCTGATTTGGAAGTGGCAAGCATCTTAGTAATATATGTACCACATCTCATTAAAACAGATTCAGTCGCCGGAATTATTAATTTTTCAACTTCTGAAACCGTCTCAACTAAACCATCAAATACATACAAAAAACAAGCCTGGTCAGGCATAACAACAACTTTTTGAAAAGGAGGCTGCATTACAATCTTTTCAAATACTAGTTTGCCAAAAAGTTCATATTGCTTATGCACTGGTACCATTTTATTCATAAATCATAAGAATTTCTTTACACAACTATTTAAATATAAAAACTACATAAAAAAATTAAAATTTACTAACATAAACGAATTTTTGAACTTACCTCAATCGCTACCATGTAAAATACAAAGAACCATTACTAACTTCATGATTTTTAGCGTCTCGTATTTCTGAAGATTCCATCTTTTGAGATACATACTATTAACATCCCAAATTACTAGGTCTAAAATTAGAATAAATTTTGTAATTACAATTTTAGGAATTATGTCACGATTACCGCAAATTTTGTACAGAAATGTTCTTTTCTATTTTGCAAGAAGCAGAAACAGTATCTCTTATCGGTCTATTGAAGTTGATAGCACCATAATTGGAGATTTGGAAGGATTAGTTGAGAACCAACTAGTCAAAAATTTTCAAATATTATAACCGTTTACGGAAGTAGGGTATGGTTCTTAATCAAAAAAAAACACATCATATTTACAAAGATTTAAAACTTCCTTTAAGCGAAAGATTAAAAAAAGTATACCGCCAATGGCAAAAAGAAAAAATATAAATGCCAAAAAGATTTACACAAAATTGGTGTATTTATTTTAAGAATGACGCACTTGGAATTTAATAGAAGTTTTAGCAACCATGTTTTGGATGCATATTCTTTTTGATAAACTACAACAAGTCTCTTATATCATCAGTCCCAACATACCGTTCCGATAAAAAACCTTCAGCATACTTTACATTTATAGCCCTTCCAAATATTTGATTTGTTGATTCAATTTGCTTTATAAGTCCGTTAATCCCATTTGGATTATTATCATTTGATGTTATAAATTGCGATTTGTATGCTTTAATTGCATTTATCTTTTCTTGAAAATGTAAGCTAATATCAACAACAAAACTTGGTACTACATAATAGTCTTGAATGTAATGGTAAACGGCAGATGGTCTCCAATGTTGCTGAACAATTCCTTTATATTGTGTTTTATTCATTTTCAAACCTGAAAGAAAACATGATTCAGATACTAACTCTGCTCCCCTTTTATGGTCTGGATGGCGGTCTGTAAATGCATTAGCAAGAACAATTTTGGGTCTGTATTGCCTAATCAATTGAATTACCTTCTTTTGACTATCAATATCATTGACTATTTTACCATCAGGCAAGTTGAGTTGTTCCCTTAATTTAACCCCTAACTCGTTTGCTGAAATTTTTGATTCTTTTAATCTTTGTTTAACAGTACCGTGACTTCCCGCTTCACCCCTAGTAAGATCTACAAATACTACCTTCCCACCAAGTTTAGTTGTATTAAGGATCACACCACCTGCTGCACACTCTATATCATCGGGATGAGCCCCAAAAGCCAGTATGTCTATTCTACTCATCTTATTCAATTTAACAATAGATGTTTTAAAATAATTGCCGCATATTATATGTGTATTCCAAGTTTCTACACTATGCCATTTCTCCTTGTGTGAGAACTGTAAACTTAAGTGTTGAATTTTTTAAAAAGTGTAGATGCTATATGTCCTCCAAAACCAAACGTATTATTAATTGCAATTACAACATCTTTAGCTTTAGATCTCTCTAATACAAAATCATATTTTTCAGCATACCCTTCCTCTATGCTTTTTGTATTGATTGTTGCCGGTACTATATTATTTTTTATCGAAAGAATTGAGATAATGCTTTCGACCGCACCTGCCGCACCTAATAAATGCCCCGTCATAGATTTTGTAGCACTAATTGACAAAGTCTTTCTACTGCCAAAGACTCTTTCAATTGCTTTCAATTCACTTAGATCACCCATAGGCGTTGAAGTCGCATGCGCATTTAGATAATCTATAGCATTCGGACTTATACCCGCTTCATTAATCGCATCCATCATTCCCAGAAATGCACCTTCACCTTCAGGATGGGTACCTGTAAGGTGGTAGGCATCTGCTGCCATCCCTGTACCTATTATTTCTGCAATTATTGTTACCCTTCTTTCTAATGCACTATTCAAACTTTCTAATATTAATGCCCCTGCACCTTCTCCTATTACAAACCCATCACGAGAAATATCAAAAGGTCTTGAAGCAGTTTCAGGATTCAGATTTCGAGTTGAAAGTGCTCTTGAAGCATTAAAACCCCCAACTGAACTTTCATTTACAGCGGCTTCAGAGCCACCCGTTATAATTATATTGGCTTTTCCTAGACGTATATAATTTACTGCATCAATAATTGCATTATTAGAAGACGCACAAGCCGAAATAGTACTAAAATTTAATCCCCGTAACCCATACTTAATTGAAATTACACCTGAAGGTATGTCCGCAATTATTTTAGGAATAAAAAAAGGACTGAATCTAGGATTGCCATTACCTTTTGCGAAATCCATTACCTGTTCCTGAAAAGTATTAATACCCCCATTGCCTGAACCCCAAATAACTCCAATTTTATTTCTGTTTAATTTTTCAAAGTCAAGCTTTGCATTGCTAATCGCTTCTTGCGTTGCAGCCAAAGCATACTGTGTAAATAGATCATATTTTCTTATTTCACCTTTTTCAAAATATCTTAACCCATCAAACCCGTTTACCTCTGCCGCAAACTTTGTTTTAAAATTTGTAGTATCAAATTTTGTAATTGAAGCTACCCCATTCTTACTTGCGGTAATATTCTCCCAAAATTCAGGAATACTATTACCTACCGGTGAGATAACTCCCATACCTGTAACAACCACACGATTCAGGTTTTTAATCATTGACCTTTTTCTTTAGTTTAAGCTTTAACTCTTTTATTTCATTCTCTAATTTTTGTGTATACATCTGTTGTGAATCAAAAACTCCTATAATTTCCTCAACGGTATATCTTGGTGTTATATGCTGTGGACAATTCCAGTCGTATGCTTCAATGTTCAATACAATCATCTGCTCGGGGAGAAATTTGTATTCACCTAAATCAAGTAATCGGTATAGGTCGGGGTTATCTTTTAATTCTACAATTAAAACTGTTGCAAGTATTTTCAATCTCGTCCTGGACGGATAATCCATCAAAATAATTGATACATTACTATTAATTACTGTGTTGCCCACAGTAATATATTGCATGTTCCCCCGGAAATCTATAAAGCCAAGTCGTTTTGAATCCAGAACTTTTAAAAAACCTATAGGCCCACCACGGTGCTGGATATATGGGAAATTATTTTCGCCTATACTGGCCATATAAAAACTATCTCTTTGACTGATAAAATCAATTTCATTTTTAGTAAGTCCGTCAACAAAAGTTTGCCTTTCCATCCTTGCATAGTTAGCCCTGCTGCCTAATCGTTCCTGAATTTTTTTTACTGAATCGGTAAACGCTATCTCTGCAAAGTTTTTAGCCATGACAATTTATTTACACTTTTTTTGTTGAGTAAGCAATGTAAGTAGATAGAGGTAAGGGTTTCAGCTTTCCTTTTAACATTATTATTATTTGACCTCTGTGATACGACGAATGATTTACAAGATGAATCAGTAAATCTTCAATTGAAATTTTTGATGATATTCCCATAAAAGGAAAGAAAATGTATTGCTCTAATTCCTCATCAGTTTTGTTTAGAATAAAAGCATTCCATTTAATAAGATTTTCCTGAGATAAACTCTGGCAATCTGACAATGTTAGCATATCCCATGATTTATAAACTTGTGCTTCTTTTAAAATTTTTCTTACCCAGTTATTCGGCGAAATAACAAGGTGTGAAAGAATTTCAAATACTCTGTCTTCAGGAGAATCTGCATCAGCAATTGCTTTGATCACCATATCGTTGGCCCACATTTCATATTCCAATTGCTTTAAGAAAAATTCCCGTTTCATTATATGAGTATTTTAAATTATTTACAATTCTATTTCCACATCCGATGTTGGCTTAGAGCAGCAAATGAAAATTTTCCCATCAGTTGCTTCCATAAACGGTTCAGGTTCGTACTGTATATTGCCCTTTAGCAAAGTAGATTCACAAGTAGAACATGTACCCATCCGGCAGCTAAATGCAGGGCTTAATCCGTTAGCTTCTGCAAATTCAAGAATACTTTGGTTGGTTTCATTCCAATTTGCTTCCACATCCGATTTGGTGAACTTTACCTTAAATGAATTTGCACTGGGTTTTTGATTTAAGGGCTGGCTGCCAAGTCTTTTACCTTCTCCAAAATATTCATAATTTATTCTATCTTCTTTTATCCCTATTTCAATCAGATAGTGATACATGGCTTCCATAAATATTGTTGGACCGCACAGGTAATACTCTGCTTTATTTTGGGGCAATATAAGTGATAAGAAGTTTTTTGAAATCACCCCCTCATAGTGATAGTCTGTACCTTGAATTTCATCTGAAGTGGGACTAGTGTGATGAATTGATAGGTAAACATTTTTATTTCTTGATTCGATTTCCTGTAGTCTGTAAAGCATAGGCTGAACGTCTTTGTTTAAACTTGAATGCAGAAAAAATATTTCTTTATCTGCCTCATTTTCAGTGATGAATTCCAGCATACTAAGCATTGGCGTAATTCCAACACCTCCTGAAAGAAAAACAACAGGATTGGAGCTGCCAGGTATCAAATGAAAGTTTCCTGCAGGCTTACTCACTTCAATCTTGTCACCTTCATTAAGCTCGTCATGAAAGTATTTTGAAACAATTCCATGCTCCTCACGCTTAATTGTAATTCTATAGTAATCTTTTTTCGGACTATCAGAAAGTGTATAATTTCTAATTTGTTCTTTGCCAATTTTACCAGGCTTTACCCGTATTGTAATGAACTGCCCTGGCAGATAGTCTTCTAATAATTCCTTATCATTTGGCTTTAAGTAAAATGACTTTATTGTAGTACTTTCTACTACAATTTTTGTTATAATAAAATCTCTGAACATAACTGTATTTAGGGATTAAATGGTGAATACTCCAGAAAACTCCATTTTACTTTATGGTGATTTTCAGTATGAATCCACCTGTCAGTATTAAACAACCAGTACCTACCCGTACCATTCGTTTTGAGGATATCTGCTTCAGATTTTTGCTCGAACAACAATTCAGCCTTGCCGGTTAATTGCAGAGTTTCCCCTTTTTCAAAATCAATAAACAAAAGGCCAACCTTTGGATTTTGAACAATGTTTCCAAAAGTGTTATATAAACTATTACCCTGGTAATCGGGTATCTTTAACGTTCCGTCATCTAAAACTTCAACGAATCCCGGCTTACCACCACGATGATTAGCATCCAGCCTTCCTTCACTACTACTGCTGCCTACAAAAAAAGTATCCGCATTCCTAATCCATCTTTTTTCAGCTTCCGTTAATTTATCTCCAATAGTGGCAGAGGAAATAACTTTTTCAAAAAGCTCGGGTAATGAAACTACTCTCCGCTGAATATATTTAGGGCAGTTTGGAAAAGCTTCCTTTATTTTAACCTCAATTTTGGAATCTTTCAATTTGCAACTGCCGTTAATTCTAAATCGCCTTCTGGAATCCAGTTCAATGAAGAGAGAACCTATTTGCGGGTTTGCCAGAATATTTTTGTATAAAATATCATCAGGATTGCTAATGATCATGCTCTCATCAAAGACAATTGCATTGGGATGGGGCACTTTTGTAAATCCAAAATTACCTATCAACAATGAAACCCATGATTCTCCAATGGCATTTGTGCTACTCACAATTGCCATTGGTTGCTTTTCAATAAAATTGATAGCCCCTCTAATAATTGTATCAGTAATTACTGCGCCATTTCTATTAGCAATAGCTACTTCTCCTATTCTCTGTTGAATTAGCTTTTCCCCGTCATGATATACCTCGTCCATAATGAAATTATTTAAAGTTGCCGTTTTGTCAAATTGACAAAACGGCAACTTAGTTTATTTAAAAAATTAGGACATTGAATCCATCATTTTTTAATTTCACAAAACTGGAAAGACCAGTTGTGCCAGGGACTTTATTGTCAGTAACCAAGTCAAAGCCCGACGCATTTGCAGCAAAGGCATCAGCGCAGCCACACGATACACCTTCGATTTTGTCTTCTACTGCATTGTAGAGGGCATTAAGCATATGATCAGTTTGTTGTAACTGCTCTGGCCATCTTGTTGCTGTTCCCTGAAAAATAATTTTCACTTCTTCACCCGCTTCTTTAAAATCATAAGCTGCTGCCAAGCCATTGAATACTCTTCCCAACGCTTCTTCGCTGCCTGTTTTTGGATCTGAAAAGATCACGATTGCTGTTTTACTCATTTTTTCGTTTTTTAATTGATTAAAAGTTTATTGTAATCATTCGTTAAATTGACCCGACAAAGTTGCATTGATAAGCTAAGTTTGTGTTAGGCAGTAATGCCTGAAGAGTTGGCAATTTTACCTTTCGAAAAATAACTTTCAAAATATTTTCAATTTTTATCTTTGGAAATACTCCTACAATACTATAAGAAAGGTTAGCGATTTCAATTTTTCAACCCAGTATAACAAGTTTCTTTTTTTAAAGAGATTATTTATTTTCATTTTCTTTTCCGATATACCATTAAAAGAAAAATGGTGAAAAAAAATAGCCCCCTGAGAAGATGCATAGCCAGCCACACACAACTTGATAAATGTGACAATATATAAATGGATTTACATTGACACTCCAAAACATTACATCGGACTAACTAAATCATTTCGTTTCTGCGTGCTCCAAAAGTCCTCTGAAATAAACCTTATTAAGAGCCTATGCGTTTGTCTTGTAAAGCACTTTTATATCACTTAATAAGAGCATTCAGTTTTTCTCTTAACACATTCTCAGCAACAACACCACTTACCTTATCAACAATTTTGGAATTTTTTATAAAAAAAAGGGCGGGGATACTATTCACTAGAAATTGCGCAGCCAATTCCGCATTTTGATCAACATTAACTTTTTGAATTTTAATCTTCCCCTCGTACTCTATTGCAAGTTTTTCAACTGTTGGCAAAAGTGTCTGGCAGGGGCCACACCAATCAGCATAAAAATCTAATAAAATTGGTTTCTCCTGTGATATCAGATTTTCGTAATCTTCTAAGGTCTTTACTGCTTTCATATTTGTTTTATTATTGTTTCTATTTTTTTGAATTAACTATTACAAAATGT
Organism: uncultured Sediminibacterium sp.; assembly: GCA_964612195.1. Lineage (GTDB taxonomy): Bacteria > Bacteroidota > Bacteroidia > Chitinophagales > Chitinophagaceae > Sediminibacterium. The sequence continues at coordinate 8,745 of CAZTDV010000039.1, read as the reverse complement.
AATCCTGTTAACTAATTTCTCCCAGCCATCACTCCCCCATCAATATCCCAAATTGCACCTGTTATCCAGGATGCCTTATCAGATAAAAGAAAAACGATAGTCTCAGCGATTTCCTCTGGCGTTCCAAACCTGCCGATTGGATGAAAACTATGGAATCCAACCAATGCTTTTTCAGCTTCCTTTTTTCCTCCAAAAACTTTGTGATAAACCGGAGTATTAACTACAGCCGGTGAAACTGCATTAACCCTGATTTTAAAATCTGCCAATTCCATAGCCAGATGCTGCGTTAAAGAATGCAACCCTGCTTTTTGCATAGAATATGCAGATGATGGAGTGGCCTTTATTGCCTGTTTGGCCCACATTGAACCTACATTTACAATTGCACCTCCTTTAGTATTTTTCATTTTTTCAGCCGCTGCCTGGGTAATAAAAAAGAATCCCCTGTTCAGATCAAGGTAGGAATCATAATCATCTAAACTGTGATCCAGAAACGCTTTGGGTGCAAATATTCCTGATGCGTTGACCAAAAAATCCAGGTTATCAAAAACCCCAATTTTTTCTATCAAATCAGCTACATCTTCCATCCTGGAAATATCTGTCTGATGTTTAATCAGGTTTGGACTGTTTAAAAATTTCTCTACATTTCTTCCTGCAATGTGTACGATTGCCCCATTCTCTAAGAGCAGGTTTACTGTGGCTTTTCCAATACCACTTGTGCCTCCAATTACCAAGGCTGTCTTATTTTTAAATTGTGTCATTTTAGTTTTTATTTGTTTTACCGCTTAGCTAATTTTTCCATATTCATTTTATAGTATCTCTTTACTCAATAAGCAAGCCCTATTTTATAATTTTCGATCGCTGTAATCAATTTCTAAATCATTGATACTGGCAAAGCGTTTCGCCATTAACCCTTTTTCATCAAACTCCCAATTTTCATTGCCATAGGCACGGAACCATTGCCCTTCTTTATTTTGATACTCATATTCAAACCGCACAGCAATCCTCTTGTCAGTATGGGCCCAGTACTCCTTTTTAAGTTTGTAGTTTAATTCCTTTTCCCATTTATCTGATAGGAATGCAACTATCTCGGCCCTTCCATTAACAAAGACATTTCGGTTGCGCCATTCGCTATCAATTGTATATGCCTTAGAAACTCTTACAGGATCCTGGCTGTTCCAGGCATCCTCAGCCAGTTGGATTTTTTGTTTTGCCGTTTCCTCCGTGAATGGAGGTAATGGCAATTTTTTGTCTTGCATCTTGAAAATATTTTTGATACTTTATAATAATGACATTAGGGTAAATTTATTCATGCTAAAAAATCATAAAAAAAAATTGCCCTATTAACTTAGGATTGTGAGGTAGTTAACACATAGTTTATTTTTTTATGTTTTTATGGATAAAGAACCATAATGGAATACCATAAATAAGGTGTCTAGTTAATGTTACTAACGGAACCATTGCTCCCATTTTTGTACCGGCTATACCTGCTCCTAAAAGAGGCAGCATGAAGAACCAAACCAATGCAATAGTTTCAGCAGTCATAAAAGTCAATGTTCTAATCCAGCTTGGACCCCATAATGATGAAGCAATGCCGGAATATAGGATAGCTAATAACAAACCATTAGCGTAGTGACCTAGAACACCGTAGGCAAATCCCAGCCCTGTTTTCTCACCAAGTAGTGCAGGAATATCCCACCATTGGCCAGTAAAAAAGAACCCTATTAAATCAAAGGCTAATGTGCCTGCAATCCCAGCAATGATTGCATTTGTCCAATTAATTTTTTGTGTATACATTTTTTTTGTTTTAAAGTGAATAATGAAGCAGAAGAAAAAAATAAAGGAAGCTGTTCTGTAGAATAACAGCCCCCTTAGTCTTCAAACCCAATCTCATTTAGCAATTATTTTGCTTTTTTAATTTCAGTAATAAATTCGTTGGTTTTGAAAACTTTGCTTGACAACATGGTGAAATTAACTAGAGAAGCTTCGTAACCATTTAATCCAGGCAAAATGGCTGAAGCTGTTGCATCGGAAACAACTGCTGTCTCAAATCCTTCTTCAAGTAATCCTCTCAGGTGAGCTTCTACACAAAGATTTCCTGACATACCTGCAATTACAACTTTGTTAATTCCTCTTTTTCTTAATTGCAATGCTAAGTCATTGTTTTCAGGTCCATACACTTTGTGTGGAGACGTAACAATTACATTTTTACCATTGATAAATTGTTTGTATGGTTGCAACCAATCAGCCCCTGACCCTTCAAAACCTTCGGTTGTCAAAGCTCCTTTTCTATCGAACATTTTAATATTATGCATCAATTTTTCAAGAACCCCTTCAAATTTCCATTGATGATCATGTTCGTAATAATAATGCGGGGACACAAAGACAAGGATGTTTTTCTGTGCTGCTATTTCAAATAATTTGCGCAAGTTTTCAACAGTACCGTTTGCCTTTACACTTTCGCCTACAGCGCCCCAAGCCACACCTTTTTCACTTAAAAAATCATTTTGTGGATCTGTAATTACGATTGCAGTGGTGTTATCGAATTTAAATCCAGGATTGGGGAGCTGAGCAAATCCAGATATCGCTATTAATATGATAGCTGCAGATAAAATTGTTTTTTTCATTTTTTAATTTAGTTTATTAATTATTATTTGTGTTTTTACTATTCGTAATCTGTTACCATTAATGGAGCAATTGGGAAATCAATTACTACATCAGTTATTTTGTGCAAGTAGTTCATTACTATCTTATCGGCAATTGCAACAATCACATCTACTAATGAACCTTTGGTATATCCTGACGTAAAGAAATTGTCAAGAATTGCTTTGTCCGGATTACCCCTGGTAGAAGATATCGCGTAGGTAAGTTTTGCCAACGCATCATAGCGCTTATCAAATGATGCTTCGCCGCTGCGGATTTCCAGAATCTGGTCGTCAGTAAAACCATTCATTTTTCCAATAGCTGTATGTGCACTTTGGCAATATCGGCAACCATTTACCTGGCTAACCACCAGATTAATTACTTCTTTTTCTTTGTTTGAAAGTGAAGTTTTTCCATTTTGAAACTGAAGGTAGTTACCAAGAGCAGTATCTGAATATGCTAATGTTGCATATAAATTTGGAACAAATCCTAGAGCAGAATTCAGATTATCAAATATCACCTTGTTATCTGCACTTACTTCATCTCTTAGGGGAACTGTGAACTTTGTCATTGTTTTTCTTTAAATTTTTAGTAATTAAATTAACAATACAAAGGTGAATTGATAAGCATGCTTTGTGTTAGACAGGAACACCCGAAGAGTTGGCAATTTTGCCCTGTTCCAAAAGATTCTACATAAATATTTTTCTTATTTTATCATGAACATTATTTTCACTCACATTCAAAAACTCATTAATCAAATCTATTGTTGTAGGGGGTTTGTCGGGAAAAGAATATTTAGAAAGGAAATGCCGAAGTGCAAGATTTATTTTTTCTTCTCCAATCAGTTCGTACAACTGGTGCATTGCTACCAACCCTTTATTGTAGGACAGGTAAATATTTCCTGGCTGTACTTTGTATAGGGGTTCATCGGTACTGTAAACTTTCCCATTTTCATAAATTGACTGATGCATCGCCACTAACTGCCTCATGGCATCAACACCATGAGATTGTTTATAAAGCATCAATTGCGTATACATGGCCAGTGTTTCGGTTAACATCGCCGAACCTTCTCTTTGATCTGGGGCTATTTGATTATTACCCCACCATTCATGGGAGAGTTCGTGCCCCACCAGCTCGTTAATAACATCATTTTCTTTATCTCTTCTCAAATCTGCATGAAAGCCCATATTTTCATTTAAAAAAATAGTGGCAGGATATGATGTAGCAGCAAATCCTTCCTTAAAGCCGGATATCTCTGCAAAGCGGATGGATTTGAATGGATACGGGCCAAAGTTATTCACGCAATAAACTATTGTATTTTTTATCTCATTAACCAAGTGTGTAACATTCTCAGCATGGGCAGGATGATAATATATATCGATGTTTGTACCATTTTGGGAAGTTTTCTTTACTGCATATTCAGCCGATGATACTGCAAAACGAAATGGAATTGGAACTATTGATTTATAGTGAAAATAGTTCCTTCCCTTATCCGTCCATTCTCTAACCAGTTCACCTGTACCAATAGCCGTTTGTTTTTTAGTTGTTGAAATAACTGCATCAAAATTGATAAAGCCATAATCATAAGCAGCACTATCAATCTCTTCCAGTTTTTTTAAAGCTGTAGCCGATCCCAATTTTCTATTTACCCGTTCTGATTTATCTTCTAATTCATTGTCAGACTGGTAACCAAATACAGGATAATACCTGCTGATGCGCATAAATGAACCGTTTCTTATAATTGCATTCACCGGGTCGTGCAGTTTATAAGGTGACCATATGTAATTCATCGAAAATTGCATTTTTATAGAATCTCCGGGTTGCAATGGCTTTAAAAGTTGATAGCTATAGTGACCATGCACTGCATCACTTTTAATGAGTTGTGCATTTTCTATCTTAATTTCCTTTATAGTCATAACAGGTTTGCAATAAAGTAAGAAACTATCCAATGCCTTATTGTTTTTATTTATCAATACGTACTCGCCCTTGATAGTATAGCTATTTTTATCAGGAAACAGGTCAATAAAAGTTTTTACCCCAGTAATGGTTGGTTGAGGTATTTGCTGATAATTACGATATGTCTGCTCATATTTCTGTTGCCAGTCAGTTTTTGCAGCCCGTGGTTCTATTGCTGTTTTATCTTTGATGATAATACCTGAGCCTATCAATGTAATAAAGCATAAAACAATAACAATCCATCCGACCGGCTTTGATTGTTTCATCCATTTTAATAGTGAGGTGCTTTTATCAGTTGCCCAGAAATGGCTTGCCAATAAACCAACAATGACAGTAAATGCTGTCCAATACAACATTTTTACCCCAAACACTTCCAAGTATGCACCAAACCCATTCATGTCAGAATAATTTGGCATTAATGAATTTGCAAAACGAAACAACGGGTGATCAAGCCCCAACATTATCCCCACAAACGAATTGCTTATAAGTAAGAATACAGCAGCCAGTACCAGGCCCATATATTTTTTTCGGGCGATAGCCAAAATGCTGATAATAATACTTGCACCAAGAAAAGCAGGTATTCCTAAAACATAAAATAATGAAGCATACAATCTCCATTCAATAATGGGATACTGGAACAGGTATTGGAATACAACCCCAAGTAGAATACTGAATAAAATCAATAAAACCGATAATATGAAAAGGCTGACAAACTTGGCCGAAAGTATAGAAGATGTATTAACTGGGGTGCAGTTTTCTAATGCATCTATTTGTACATTTTTGCTTCGCCAAAGCATTTCTACACCATAAAACAACAGCACTACTAAAATGAAAAACGAGAAATTCGCCATGATATTCTTTATCATCAATCCGGTAGTGGCGAATCGTTGCGGCATACGGATACCTGCATCTATTTCGCTGTATACTTCCATAGCAAGAAAGAATGTCCACAAGACAAAGATGAGAATGAATGGAAAGCTCGTGATAATGGCCCGTGTGTCTAATTTCACAAAGCTCCAAAAGCTACGCCATTTATAAAACGTATCATAATTATTTTTGGGCAAAGTTTTATAAGCAATAGTTTCATTCATTACAGATTTAAAAGTAAGGGGGCTCCTTTTTTTCTCTTTTTTCCCAACGGAGAAACGATACAGTTTGTAAGTGATAAACAGGAATACGCCGGAAATAAGGATAACTGCAATTCTATTGAATAAAAAATTTCCCTGTAACTGCACTAATTGTGTGTTACGTAAAACCGGAGACCATAGTTTTGTCTGTTCAAAAAAAGCTGCCAGGCCAAAGGGGTCTATCATTGCCATTAATGCCACTGTATCTCCCGATACTGGCGAAGCATTAGCGATTATTGGTGAGTTTGAAAACAACGATACCGTCATGTACAAGATATATGTAAACAGGCCTGATAAATAAATGAACATTTTGTTTTTAGATAACAAACCTGCCAAACTTACAATGGCAGTACAAAAAACAGCATTTGGTAATACCAGCACTAAAAAAGGGTATAGGTAGTTAATGAATCTAAAACCCATGAATTTCCCCGAGTCATTTCCCTGTATTAAATGACCTGCCATAAAGCCCATAACAAACAGAAAATAACTTAACAGAGTTATGATCAAAATAAGACTGAAACGGCTTAACAGGAAATTCATTTTGTTTAGCGGCGTAGTATAAAGTATAGCATCAAAATCAGCATCTTTTTCTCTCAATAAAATTTGTGCAGAGAAAATGGTGATGGTAAAAATGTTAACCATTGATATTAATCCGATGGCATAAGTAAGTACATAAGGAGAATTAACATACAAATCCGGAAACGAAAGGGTTGCCTTAAAGGTTAATAAATATCCCATAGCCGGGAAAAGCAACAGTAACCCATAGAACCACTTTTTGCGGAAATAAAAGTTGGCTTCTGAAATAAATTGTTCCTTAAACATGTTGCTTGCCTTGAAACAGTTGAGTAAAATACACATCCTCCAGATCTGGCTTTATTATTTCAAAGCCCATGCCTGGCATGGTAGCTGAGTGTATGTGAATACTAAGCCTACCCGCATTTAACTGTGTAGATATAATATTGAAATCTTTACTGTATTGCTGCAATTCCCTTTTATCAATGGTCTTGCACCAGATGCTGCCATTTAACTGTTGCATAAACATAGCAGGCGCACCACTGGCTATCAAACAACCATTGTTAATGATAGCCATTTGAGAGCAAAGACTTTTTACATCTTCAACGATATGTGTAGATAGAATAACAATAATTTGCTCGCCAATTTCACTCAACAAATTGTTGAACCGGTTTCTTTCTTCGGGATCAAGGCCTGCAGTAGGTTCATCTACTATAATGATTTGTGGATTGCCCAACAAAGCTTGAGCAATTCCAAAACGCTGCCGCATACCGCCGGAAAAACTATGCACTTCTTTATTGTGATACTCGTATAAATTTACCATTTTTAGCAGCGATAATATCTGATGTTTACGATGGCTTTTTTGAATACCCTTAAGTACAGCAAGGTGATCAAGCAATTGATAAGCTGATAATTTTGGATACACACCAAAATACTGTGGCAGGTACCCCAATTGCCTTTTTATAAACAAAGGATTCTCTAAAATATTATGTCCGTTGAAAATAATTTCACCGTTATCGGCAGGTTGCAAACCAGCTATTGTTTTCATCAAAGTTGATTTACCCGCTCCATTCGGACCCAAAAGACCAAACATACCATTGCCAATTTCCAACGAAAGATTATCTAGTGCTTTTACACCGTTAGCATAAGTTTTAGAAAGATTCTTAATCTGCAATTTGTTCATGACCCTTTTTGAAATTATTTTTTAATAGGAGGTAACATTGAATTTACGGGTAGTTTCAGCCTTAATTAAAAGATTTTTAACTTTCATTTCTCTGTATTCTCTTGGGGAAACTCCTTCTTTAGTTTTAAAAAAACGACTAAATGTCTGAATATCTTCAAATCCATTTTCGTAGGCAATTTCCTTTATGATTTTATCTGTGTATAGTAATTGTCTTCTTGTTTCCAGCAATATCCTGTCCTGTATAATTTGTAAAGGATTTTTTTGATTATATTGGTAAAAAAGATTTGTAAGGGATTTAGGCGACTTGTTCAAGAGTCCAGCATATTCAGCAACTGTATGCTTAGTACGGAAATGTATTTCAACTAGGTAATTAAATTCCCTGACTATATCCAGCTTTCCTTTTTCGATATTTTGTAATTGGTGCTGACTTTTATACAACCTAATAGATAAAATAATAAACCTTTTTAACATCATCTGAAGCATTTCCTGCTGTAAACTATCTCTTGAGTTCATTTCTATTGTAAGCATTTCCCATAATGTTTCAAATTTAAACGACTCCTCCTCTGTTACTGTAATAAGAGGAACCTGCGAGGCACCAAAAAACAAAACTCCCTTACAGCCTACTTCATAATCATGATCAATTATACAATAAAATGAACGGTTGAAACGAAGAAGTCTCACTAAGCCGACCGCCTTAACAGTAATTTTATGAAATTCGGTTAAAAAGATCATCTGATTTGGAGAAAGCTTAAACTCAATTCCATCAATCAGTAATATCATTTCTTCTTCCAAATTCCATAAAATATAAAGATCATCTTTAAAATTAGTGGCTAACTCATACAAATTTTCTGTTGTAACATTTTGAATAAAGAGTTTTTCTTGAGATATTCCGGTATATTTCATATGCATAAACTTAATGTTTCACTCTCATCCATTTATCTAAAACATAGCACTTCAGACTAAATTCAGTTTAAAGCTCATTTATAAAAATAGTAGAATGTCTGCATTAGCTTTTGTATATATAGATCATATTTTTATAAATTTTGTCAAACTATATATATTGATAGCATAAGAAAAAAGAGAAAGTTCGATAATTGTTAAAAAGTACTATTCATAAAATTCAAGATGCAGTGAAATTAAATTGCTACTTTGACAAGGTTCAATATGATTATTTTTTTACAGGGTAGAAATATGGGAAAATGTATCTGCCTGCTATAACGACATGGCAATTTTCTCCTATTGATTCACGTCGCTGCGCTCGATGTCTCAATAGGATTAGCTCGTTTCACTCGCTGATCCTATTGAGGTGGGTACTAAAACAAGAAA
>CAZTDV010000038.1:0-36109 GCA_964612195.1 uncultured Sediminibacterium sp. | reverse complement strand
CATTCCCAACTCACATTTTATTGTAGTTGGGAATAGTTGTTTTATCCTGTATCTTACAATCAGCCATTCAAACCATTGATTGAAGCTCAAATAGCTTCTAATCAATTCATACAAAAGATTATGTTATCACAACCAATAAGTGTTCAATTTAACCTAGACGAAAAACGTCAGGTAACTCTTGGAACAGGTAAATTGGCTCGTCAAGCAGACGGAGCTGTTACTGTTCAACAAGGAAACTGTATTATTATGGCTACAGTTGTAGCTAATAAAGACCCAAAAGATGGTCAGGATTTCTTCCCTTTAAGCGTAGACTATCAAGAAAAATTTGCATCCGCAGGTCGTGTTCCAGGATCTTTTTTCAAAAGAGAAGCTCGTTTAAATGACTATGAAATATTAACCAGCCGATTAATTGATCGTGCCTTAAGACCATTATTCCCAGAAGATTATCTATGTGATGTTCAGGTTCTAGTAAGTCTAATTTCTAGTGATGCAGATATTTTACCAGATTCATTGGCTTGCTTAGCTGCATCAGCTGCTTTAGCAGTTTCAGATATTCCAATTAAAGAGATTATCTCTGAAGTTAGAATTGCTAGAGTAAATGGTCAATTCATTATCAACCCTACAAGATCAGAACTAGCTAATTCAGACCTTGAATTTTTGATTGCAGCTACTGAGAAGAATTTGATGATGGTAGAGGGAGAGGCAAAAGAATGCGCTGAAGCAGATTTAGTTAAGGCACTTGAAATTGCACACGATGCTATTCGTATTCAAATTAAAGCTCAAGCAGAATTAAGAGCGAAAGCAGGTGTAACTACCAAACGCGACTACAAAAAGCCAGAACAAGATGAGCAAATCAAGGAATTGGTTTACAATTTTGCAAAAAATGGTGTATACGAAATATCTAGAAAGGGCTCTGCCAAGCATGAGCGTTCAGATGCTTACAGCGCACTAAAAGACGAAATCATGGCTAGTTTGCCTGAAGACGTTACAGATTTGCAGAAAAAATTAGCAAAGAAATACTACGAAGACCTTAAGTGGGAAGTAGTAAGAAATATGATTTTAGAAGACCGTATTAGATTAGACGGACGTAAGTTAGACGAAGTTAGACCTTTGGCTATGGAAGTAGAACCACTTCCAACTCCACATGGTTCTGCATTGTTCACAAGAGGTGAAACTCAATCACTTACAACGGTTACTTTCGGAACTAAATTAGATGAGTTATTGTCTGAAACAGCAGCTAAATCAGAATATTCTAAATTCTTCTTGCACTATAATTTCCCTCCTTTTTCTACCGGCGAAGTTAAAATGATGCGTGGTGTTGGAAGAAGAGAAGTTGGACATGGTAATTTAGCACAACGCTCTCTAAAGCAAATGATGCCATCATCTACTGAGTTTGCTTACACTGTAAGAATCGTAAGTGATATTTTAGAAAGTAATGGTTCTTCTTCAATGGCAACTGTTTGTGCTGGTTCATTAGCATTAATGGATGCTGGGGTTCCTGTTCCTAAGCACGTGAGTGGCGTTGCAATGGGTTTAATTACTCGTGAAGACGGGAAATATGCAATCTTAACTGATATCTTAGGTGATGAAGACCATTTAGGAGATATGGACTTTAAAGTAACAGGAACTAGAGATGGTATCTGTGGTGTTCAAATGGATATTAAAGTAGATGGTCTTAGCATGGAAGTGATGATGGAAGCTTTATCACAAGCTCGAGCAGGAAGGTTACATATTTTAGATGCAATGTATGATTGTATTCCAGCTCATAGAGCTGAAGTGAAACCACATGCTCCAAGAATGGTTAAGTTAATTATTGATAAAGAATTCATTGGAGCTGTAATAGGACCAGGTGGAAAAGTGATACAAGAAATTCAGCGTGAAACAGGTGCTACAGTAAATATTGAAGAAGTAGGTAACACCGGAGAAGTAAGTATATTCTCAGCTTCAAAAGAAAGCTTAGATAAAGCGGTTAATTGGGTTCGCAGTATAACTGCAGTTCCAGAAGTTGGAGATGTTTATGAAGGACCAATTAAAGGGATTAAAGAATTTGGTGCTTTCGTAGAATTTATGCCAGGTAAGCAAGGGTTATTGCATATCAGCGAAATTAGCTGGAGCCGTCTTGAGTCTATGGATGGTTTATTTAAGGAAGGAGACATGGTGAAAGTGAAATTGGTAGGACTTGACCCTAAAACGGGCAAATTCAAATTGAGTCGTAAAGCCTTAATGCCAAGACCAGAACAAAAACCGAGAGAAAATACTTCTAATAACGAAGGATAATCTTGAATAATATGCTACAATTCAATGGCCCGTTTTCGGGCCATTGATATTTTAATTAACTGCTATGACTGAACAATACCAAGAAGTAATCATACCATTAAACAATCATAATGATGACCAATCTGAAATCTTAATTGCACAATTAGCGGAATTAGGATTTGATGGTTTCTTAGAAGAGACCAATCAATTGAAAGCCTACATTGCTGCAGAATACTTTAATCAGCAAGAGCTTATTAATGTACTAGCTCCATATGAACTATCAGCGAATGTAAATACCATCAACAAACAGAATTGGAATATTTTATGGGAGTCTAATTTTAGTCCAATGCAAGTTGATCAATTTGTTGGCGTTAGGGCATCATTTCATGAACCTATTAATGAGGTTAAACATGAACTTATTATTACCCCTAAAATGAGTTTTGGTACCGGTCATCATGGTACTACTTATTCAGTTATGAAATTGATGGAATCAATCAATTTTAATGGAAAAATGGTTTTTGATTTTGGAACTGGAACGGGGATTTTAGCAATCTTAGCTGAAAAATTAGGAGCAAAATCTGTGAAAGGAGTAGATAATGACCCATGGTGTATAGAAAATGCAGCAGAAAACGTACAAGTGAATACTTGTAAAAATATTCAGATTGAATTGTCTGATACTATTTCTATTATTGAACAATATGATATAGTTATTGCCAATATTAATAGACATATTTTAGAAGCTAATATGTTATTGTTTCCACAAATAATCAACCCCAATGGAATTTTGATATTAAGTGGCTTATTATTAAGTGATGAACTAGAAATGATTGAATTGTGTAAACAACGCGGGTTTAAACATGAACAAACAATGACCAAAGATGGGTGGGTAGCCATACAATTTTCGGTTAATTAGGTTCGATTTTGTGTTAAGAAATTATTAACTTAGATAATTGATTATCTTTGTGCCCCCAATAAATACGTACATGAACGAAGTTATATTGATTTTGTTGGCTTATTTAATAGGATCTGTGCCAACAGCTGTTTGGATTAGCAAGTATTTTTTCAAAATCGACATTAGAGATTATGGTAGTGGTAATGCAGGTGCTACCAATACTTTTAGAGTGCTTGGTTCTAAATGGGGAACTTTTGTAATGATGGTTGACGTGCTAAAAGGAATTATTGCAACCTCATTATACATTTTATTGCCTTACTATTTAACCGACGAATGGGATAGAACCAATTTTATGATTGGATTGGGCCTTGCCGCGGTTCTTGGTCATATATTTCCTATTTGGGCTGGATTTAGGGGAGGGAAAGGAGTTGCTACATTATTAGGGATGGCAGTAGCTATTCAGCCACTAGTGGCACTATGCTGCGTAGGTGTGTTTTTAATTGTGTTATATCTAACTAGGTTTGTGTCGCTTAGTTCAATATTGGCAGGCGTTTCATTCATGGTTTTTATATTATTTATATTTAATGAAAAAGAAACATTATATCGCATTTTTGCGGTTTTAGTTGCTTTAATGGTGATACTCACTCATCAAAAAAACATTGGAAGAATTTTAAAAGGTACAGAAAGTAAGATCCCATTATTTAGATCAAGGGATAAGGAAAGACGTAGAAAGTAATTGTTGTTGTACTTAAATTTTTACATGAAAAAGATTATTCAATCATTTACGCTTGTGGCGATTATTGTTGTAGCCATGGCATGTCAAAGAAATGCAATCACAGGAAGAAAACAATTGAGTTTGGTTCCAGAATCGGAAGCACAATCGTTGGCCGTAAGTCAATACAAATCTTTTTTAAATACTAATAAAGTAATTAATGGAACAGCAGATGCTGCTATGGTAAAGCGGGTAGGAGAAAGAATTGTAACTACGATTAAGAAATATTATCAACAAAAAGGATTATCAAACGAACTAGAGGGGTATACCTGGGATATTAATTTAGTAAACGACAAACAAATGAATGCTTGGTGTATGCCAGGAGGAAAAATTGTGGTTTACACTGGTATATTGCCTGTTACTCAAAATGATGCGGGTTTGGCTGTTGTAATGGGGCATGAAATTGCACATGCATTAGCCAGACATGGAAGTGAAAGAATGAGTCAAGGATTGCTTCAGCAAGGATTAGGCGCAGGCATGTCAATTGCCCTATCTAATAAACCGCAATTGACCCAAGACATTTTTAATGCCTCTTATGGAATTGCTTCAGGCACTATTATGCCTGCTTTTAGCAGAAGTAATGAGTTGGAAGCGGACAAATTTGGGCTAATGTTTTCTGCTTTAGCAGGATTTGATCCTAGAGAAGCATTATCGTTTTGGAAGAGAATGTCTGCTGCAGCAGGTGGCGGTAATACAAATTCAATATTGAGTACACACCCAAGTGACGCAGAAAGAATGGCAGCGCTAGAAAAAATCATGGCTAGTACTTTACAGAATTACTATAAAAAGTCATAACAATTTTTTAACTTTGCAACTTTAATTGCATTCATAAAACTCCTTTAAGGCATGTCGAATCAAACGCTACTCGAAAAACTTCAATTAAAGGACGAGAAGAATCTACTAATTCAAGGATTACCTTCTTCGGTGGAAAAACAGTTTGCTAAGCTAACTTATGCAAAGAATATTACCCCACTGTTAAGGAGTAAAAAAGTAGATTTTGCTTTGGTATTTGCTTTAAGTGAGCAACAATTAAAAAATCTATTGAAAGAAGTGATTCCAGCATTGCACAATGAAAGCAAATTATGGATTGCTTATCCAAAAAAGACCAGCAAAATCGCAAGTGACTTAAATAGAGACTGTAGCTGGGAATGCTTAACAGCTCAGAATTTTGAGTGTGTTCGCCAAGTTGCACTTGACCATGTTTGGAGTGCTATGCGTTTTAAAAAGACCGATCAGATACCTAATAAAGAAAGAAATTTTTCAGAAGCTAAATTGGCAGTTAACGGAGTAGATTTCGAAAAAAGATTGGTAAAAGCTCCCGTTGAATTGGATCGCTTATTTACTACTCACGAAGAAGCCAAAGAATTTTTCACTTCACTTTCATTCACCAATCAAAAAGAGTATGTTACTTGGATTGAAGGTGCAAAAAAAGAAGAGACAAGAAAAAGAAGACTTGAAACCGCGCTAGAAAAATTATTAGCAGGTAAGAGCAACCCTTCAGAAAAGTAATTTGCTTATTGTTTTGCCTCTAATTCTATTACTTGTTCAAATACTTGTTCGTATTCTTTATTAAGGGTGCTTATCTTATCTTTTATAGTCTTGTAAGAAATTTCTAAATTTGCAAATTGAGTCTTATTTGTGTAAGTAGCTGGGTTACCCATTTCTACTTCAATTTTCTTTTGCTCGTCTTGGGCTTTGCTTAAAGATTCTTCAATTTGACTCAACCTCTTTTGTTGTTTTTGAAGTTCCTTCTGCAATTCTTTATTAATAGGCTGTGTGTTTTTGACAACAGTTTCAGCAGCTTTTACAGGCTCTTTTTTTATAGTAGTAGGTTTTACTATTTCTTTACTCTCCCCAATATTCGCCTTACGTAGTTTTTCCATACGCTCGTTCCACTCAACCCATTCTTGATAAGAGCCTTTAAATTCTTTAATTTGATGGTCAACAATTTCCCATATTTTATTGGCAGTTTTAGAAATAAAATAACGGTCGTGACTCACTAATATATAGGATCCCTCGTATTTATTTAATGCTTCGGCCAATAATTCAACTGAATGCATGTCTAAGTGGTTGGTCGGTTCATCCAAAATTAAAAAGTTGCCTCTACTTACAATGGTTTTAGCCAAAGCAACCCTTGCTTTTTCACCTCCACTCAAAACCCTTATTTTTTTATCTACGTCTTCTCCACTAAATAAAAATGACCCTAATAAGCTTCTAAGTTCAACATCGTTTTTCTTGCTGCCACAACTTTGCAATTCTTCTAGAATATTATTGGTCATCGTTAAGGCTTCAAGCTGGTGCTGTGCGTAGAAACTTTCTTCTACATTATGCCCCCATATTCTTTCACCTATAAATTCTTCGGTTCCAGCAATCATCCTTAAAAGGGTAGACTTTCCCTTACCGTTAGCTCCAATTAAGGCAATTTTATCACCTCTTTCAATTTCGGCAGATGCATTTTCAACAATAGTAAGACTGCCAAAACTTTTGGTTACTTCTTTTAGTGTTACCAATATTTTACCCGGAACTTTTTCTAATTGGAAATTGATGCGCATATTGGGGCGCTCCAATTGTACGTCTTCTATTTTATCAAGCTTATCTAATCTTTTTTGCACACTCTGTGCTTGCGCTGCTTTACTAGCTTTGGCTTTGAATCTTTCTATGAATCTTTCTTGTTGGCGTATATAATCTTGTTGATTCTCAAATGCCTTTTGTTGCATTTCAATTCTAATTTCCTTCTCTGTTTCATAAAACTCATAATTGCCAGAATAAATATGTAGTTCTTGTTGGTACAATTCTACTATTTTATTGACCATTCTATTTAAGAAGAATTTATCGTGACTCACAATTACCACACTTCCCTTATAATGTATTAGGTATTTTTCTAACCATTCAATAGATGGAAGGTCTAAGTGGTTGGTAGGTTCATCCATCAACAATACATCTGGTTGTTGTAGAATCATTTTTGCCAATAAAACCCTCATTCTCCAACCTCCACTAAACTGCTTGTAAGGTTTCACCAAATCCTCATTAGAAAAACCTAAACCATGCAATACTTCTTCGGCTTTATGATGAATATTGTACCCATCTAAAACATCCAACTCATGTAAACTATCAGTATACTTAATTAATAATTCTTCGTCTTCCGGATTTTTCTCTAATTCAATTCCCAATTCTTCAATCTCTTTTTCTACTGCACGAACCCTCTCAAAAGCCCCTAGAGCTACTTCAGTGATGTTTTCATTGGTATCAAAACTCAATAAATCTTGGTGCAAATAGCCAATGGTAGTTTCCCTACTTTTTTCAACCGTGCCTTTTGATGGGGTATATTCCCCCACTAATACTTTTAATAAGGTAGACTTACCTGTTCCATTATATCCCACTAATCCTATTCTATCCCCGGGTTGAATATGCCATGTAGCGTCTGCTACTATTACTCTTGCGCCAAATTCGAAAGTTACATTTTGAAATCCAATCAGCATTGTAGGTCTTTATTTTGCGTGCAAAGGTAATTGGAATGGGCTCCCAAATGAAATTGCTTTAAATTTGTTTGAAAATAAGCGTAAATGAAAAATTTCGGTTTAGGTCTCTTACTGGTTCTATTTGCTGCATGTGGCGAAAACCTACTAAAAGAAGAAAAAGTATCAATTGTATATAATAATACTAAAGAAAGTGCCAATTCTGATGTTTTCAATAGCCAGTTCAGTCTTTTCTTAAATAGTTATTTTAATTTAAAAGATGCATTTATTAAGGAGCAAATAAATGCCATAGATGCTGCAGCAGATAGTGTAGCCAAATTGAGTAAAGTGATACCATTAAAAGAGTTAAAAGCTGATAGTACACAAAAAACAGCTCAAATACTGATTGAATCCATTCAAGCAGAATTAATTGGATTAAAAGGGGAAACGGATATAGAGGAAAAGCGAAAAGCTTTCCAAATGTTGGGAGAACAATTGTTGGTTTTGATTCAAACAGTGCAATACGATCGTCAAATCATTTACAATCAATATTGCCCAATGGCAATGGACAACAATGGTGCAACTTGGTTAAGTAATTCTGCAGATATCAAAAATCCATACTTGCCCAAAACAATGTTAGAATGCGGAGAAGTAAAAGACACATTAAACTATTTTGTTAAATAGGTTTGTAACGAACCATTCAATCATCCAATTGTTTATTTAGTATGAGAAAATGGTATCTGTTAGTTTCCCTTTTACAAATTGTATTAATTAGTGTAGGGCAAGAAAAAGTAACCTTGAATGGATATATTAAAGACAGGCTTTCTGGAGAAACCTTAATTGGTGCAAATATTGTTGTAAAGGGCATTGGAAAAACAGTTACGAGTAATAATTTCGGTTTTTTTTCCATTACGCTCAATAAAGGCAAATACCAATTAACCTGCAGTTATATTGGGTATCAAACCAATGAAATCGATCTTGAATTAAATAATAATACCGAACAACTAATTCAATTATTACCTAACTCAACAAGTGTTTTACAAGATGTAACTGTTAGTGCTCGAAGAAGGGACAATAACGTGAAGACAGCCCAAATGGGCAAAATGGAATTATCTGTTAACACGGCAAAGGCCTTGCCTGCTTTTTTAGGGGAAGTAGATATCCTAAAAACATTACAACTTATGCCAGGTGTTAGAAATGCCGGGGAAGGGAATGCAGGCTTTTATGTAAGAGGTGGTGGCCCAGATCAAAACTTAATTTTATTAGATGATGCAGTTGTTTATAATACAGGTCATTTATTCGGCTTCTTTTCGGTGTTTAATTCAGATGCCATCAAAAATGTAAGCTTAATAAAAGGAGGGATGCCCGCACAATATGGGGGACGTTTATCTTCAGTAGTAGATATTGCTATGAAAGAGGGAAATACCAATAAAACACAAATAGATGCCGGTATTGGTTTAATTGCTTCAAGATTCTCCATTCAAGGACCTATTAAAAGTAAAAAGTCTTCTTTTATTGTTTCAGCTAGAAGAACTTATATTGACGCAATTACGAAACCATTGATTAGCAAGTCGAGTGATTTTTATGGTTCAGGGTACTATTTTTACGACTTGAATGCAAAAATGAATTTTCAAATTTCAGAGAAAGATCACTTGTATATTAGTGGTTATTTTGGAAGAGATAAATTTAATTTTAATAATGCCGCACGCTCATTTAAAACATTAATTGATTGGGGTAATGCTACATCAACAGTAAGGTGGAACCATGTATTCAATAAAAAATTATTTTCTAATACTACATTAGTTTACAACGATTATCACTTCAATTTAAATGGAGCACAAAACGATTTTAATATCAATCTTTCTTCTGGCATAAGAGATTTGACGGCAAAAACAGATTTCGACTATTATGCTAGTCCTGAGCATAAATTAAAATTTGGTGCTCAATTTACTCACCATACATTTTTACCAAATATTGTAAGTGGCAATCAAGATAGTGTGGTATTTACTCCCAATAATGCTAGTAAAAAATTTGCAAGAGAGTGGGCAGTTTATTTACAAGATGATTGGGAAATCAATAGTAAGCTCAAACTGAACCTAGGTTTACGGTATAGTTTATTTCAACAAACTGGACAGTATACCAATTATACAAGAGACAATAATGGCAATAAATTAGATAGTACTGTTTACGGGTCTGGGCAAATAGTGAGACAATATGGAGGATTAGAGCCAAGAGCTACATTAAGATACACGCTCAATGAAACAAGTTCATTAAAAGCAGGAATTACCAGGAATCTACAATACATTCATTTGGTAACCAATGCAGGTTCTTCATTACCTACGGATCTTTGGGTACCTAGTACCCTTAGGGTTAAACCACAATTAAGTTGGCAATATGCAGCTGGATATTTTAAAAATTTCAATAATGGTATGTTCGAAACTTCTCTAGAAGTTTATTACAAAACTATGGAGAACCAAATTGAATATAGAGAAGGATATACACCTTCTTTAAAAGATCCTGAAGAAGAGTTTGTTTTTGGAAGAGGTTGGAGTTATGGTGCTGAATTATTTATAAACAAAGTAAAAGGAAGACTAACTGGATGGATAGGATATACTTTGGGCTGGACTTGGAGAAAATTTCCAGATTTGAATCAAGGTGAAAAATATCCAAGTAGATACGATAGAAGACATGATCTTTCTGTTGTTGCAAATTATACCATTAATGATAAATGGAAAATAGCAGGAGTGTTTGTTTATGGAACTGGAAATGCTATTTCGGTTCCCGAGCGATTTTATTTTATAGGAGGAGTATTGTCTCAACAATATAGTGGAATTAATGCATATAGAATGCGGGCTTACCACAGAATGGACATAGCTGCAACTTATACTCCCAAGCCAAAAAAAGATCGAAAGTATACTACCAACTGGGTATTTAGCTTATACAATGCGTATAGTAGAGCTAACCCTTATTTTTTATATTTTGATCAAGAAGGATCAGCTGCCAATGGAACATTAAATGTATCGGCCAAACAAGTTTCCCTGTTCCCGGTTTTACCATCCGTTACTTGGAACTTGAAATTTTAATGCTTCGGAACAAACTCAATAACTACTTTAGCATTTCTACTTTCATTAGAAGATAGAAATACTTCATATCTTTTTTTACCTGCTGTTATCACCATCAATGCTGTGTTGGGGGGTATCTCACCTAGGTTTTCAGCAACCACTACTAATTCGTGTAAGTTTTCGTTGGTAGTGCATTTTATTTTGAAGGAAATGGGATTAAATGCTAGCCTTCCGTGTTTGATAATTTGCTTATTGTTATGAAAAACACTAATGGTATCATTGTCAATAGTTCCATTGTCAAATAAATCTACTTGAATGTTTTCTTCATCAACTACTATCGTTTTAACCAATTTGTTTTCTCTTTCTTGTAACACTTTTGGAACAATCGTTGCTCTTTTTTCTCTTCCCTGAGTTTCTTCATGTTCACGTTTAATATAAGGTTGAGCGGGAAACTCTTCTACTTTCGCGTTGCTTTCCTCTTGGGTCTTTTCTTTTGTTGGAGGTACACTAGATTTGCTTGGTGGGGTAAGGGGTTGTTTTTTATTTGGAAGTACTCCGGCTTTATTAGTAGTAGCAGGTTTTGAACTATTAGGTTTAGTTGACTTTTCTGCTGCCTTTGGTTCCGTTAGCTTTGAAGGGGGAGTACTCAATTTTTTAATAGCAGATTTGTTAGGAGAATTATTTTTTTTGGTTAAAAACGATTCTTTTTCAAAATCTGAATCAGGAACTCTTTCTAAGTAAACTTTACCGTTGCCACAATCACCTTTGTCTTTTATATTAATAGAAATAAATGTTCCTTGTAAAACTTCCAATTTGCCCATTTTAGAATAATCCAAATAACAGGTCATCAAGCATGGCTCACTTTTATCTCCAATTTTAAGATCAATTAAGCTATTCTCTTTTAAGATAATCGTTTTAGATTTTACATTATAAATTCCTTGAAAAGAAGCTTTGCCATAGAATACGGTACTCTTATACGAGTAAGTAACCCCTTTTATACCATTATTAGGTTGTTGGTCAATTTGTATTTCATATTTATACATTTCTTCTTGAATGCCTTCTCTATAAAGCCCGTTACTAGAACTAAAATAGCCTCTCCATATGCCCGTAATTTTTTGAGCAGATGAACAAATTGAAAGCATTAAAAAAGCGGATAGCGCAAAAACCAACCTCATTTGGCAAATTTACATGGTACACATGATAAAAAACAGTTAAGGTTTTGTTCAATACGGCTGCCTATTTGCTACCTTTGCCCCTAGAAATTAAAGATTGAAACAATTTATGATTAGTATTAGTTTTCCGGATGGAGCAGTACGCCAATACGAACAAGGAGTGTCGGCAATGGATATTGCAAAATCAATTAGCGAAGGATTGGCCAGAAAAGTGTTGGTTGCAAGTGTAAATAATAAAGTAGTAGACGCCAGCTTACCAATAACGGAAGACGCAACGGTCAAGTTTTTAACATGGGACGACGAAGCTGGTAAAAATACTTTTTGGCACTCATCTGCACACTTATTGGCAGAGGCAGTTGAATCTATTTTTCCTGGTGTGAAGTTTTGGGTAGGACCTGCCTTAGACAAGGGGTTCTACTATGATATGGATTTAGCCGATAAAAAAATTACGGAAGAAGACTTGTTGTCTATAGAGAAAAAAATGATTGAGTTGGCAAAGAAGAATAGCCAATACATAAGAGCCCAAAAAGCGAAAGCAGAAGCGATTGCTTATTTTACCGAAAAAGGGGATGAATATAAATTAGACTTATTGGCTAATTTAACTGATGGAGAAATTAGCTTTTATACCCAAGGTCAATTCACTGATTTATGCCGTGGACCACATATTCCGCATACCGGATTTATTAAGTCTATAAAATTAACAAGCATAGCTGGTGCTTACTGGAAGGGTGATGAGAAGAATAAAATGTTGACCAGAATTTATGGGGTTACATTTCCAACGCAAAAAGAAATGGATGAGTATTTGCTGATGTTAGAAGAAGCAAAGAAAAGAGACCATAGAAAGTTGGGCAGAGAGTTAAGTATTTTCACCATGGATGATGATGTAGGTCCAGGGCTACCTTTATGGATGCCAAACGGTACTGTGATTATTGAAGAGTTAGAAAAATTAGCAAAAGAAACAGAGGAAGCAGCTGGATACAAGCGTGTGGTTACACCACATATAGCTAAGGAAAGCATGTATTTAACCAGCGGGCATTTGCCTTATTATGCAGATAGTATGTTCCCCCCAATGGAATTGGATGGAACTAAGTACTATTTAAAAGCAATGAACTGTCCGCACCACCATAAAATTTTTGGTGCTGAACATAAGAGTTATAAAGATTTGCCTTATCGAATAGCTGAATATGGTACATGTTATCGCTATGAACAAAGTGGCGAGTTATTTGGGTTAATGCGTGTAAGGTGCCTACATATGAATGATGCGCATATTTATTGCAATCGAGAACAATTTGCGCAAGAATTCAAGTCTGTGAACGATATGTACCTCAAATATTTTGGCATTTTTGGTGTAGATAAATATGTAATGCGGTTGAGCTTGCATGATCCTGCTAAATTGGGCCAGAAATATGTAAATGAGCCGGAGTTATGGAAGGAAACAGAAGATATGGTTCGTAAAGTTTTAATTGAAACCAATACACCATTTGTAGAAGTACAAGACGAAGCTGCTTTTTATGGGCCAAAAATAGATGTGCAAATCTGGAGCGCAATTGGAAAAGAATTTACTTTGGCTACCAATCAAGTCGATTTCAACTCGGGTAGAAAATTTGAGTTAGCATACACCAATCAACACAATGAAACGGAAATTCCATTAATCATTCACCGAGCTCCATTAGGAACACATGAACGTTTTATAGGCTTTTTATTAGAACATTATGCAGGTAAGTTTCCAGTGTGGTTGGCGCCTTTGCAAGCCAAAATTTTACCTATTAGCGACAAGTTCATGGATTATGCACAAGAAGTTTATAAAGCGCTAAAGAAAGCAGGGGTAAGAGTAGAAATTGATGATAGGAGCGAGAAGATAGGTAAAAAAATCAGAGATACTGAACTGATGAAAGTCCCATATATGTTGGTTATAGGAGAGAAAGAAATGAATGAAGGGCAATTGTCAATTCGCAGACAAGGGAAGGGCGATTTGGGTACCGTTGCATTAAATTCATTTATTGAAAGTATCAAAGAAGAAATCCTAGAACGTAAATCAGGCGATTAGTAAGGAATATGGTATATCTTTATCAAAATTTTAAACCAAACAAGTTTTAATGGCATTAGCACCAAGAGGAAGATTCAATCCCAGGTTCAACAGGCAACCCGAGCCTGAGCATCGTATTAACGAAAGAATCCGCGCACTACAGATACGATTAGTAGGAGACAATGTAACAGTTGGAATTTATTCTACCCAAGAAGCGCTTAAAATTGCACAGGAACAAGAATTGGACCTGGTGGAAATTTCACCCACAGCAGATCCTCCTGTATGTAAGATTATAGATTATAAGAAATTCTTATACGAGAAGAAAAAGAAGGAGAAGGAAATGAAAGCCAACTCCAAACAAAGTGAAATCAAAGAAATTAGATTTACGCCAAGTACAGATGACCACGATTTCAACTTCAAAGCAAAGCACGCAGAAGGCTTTTTGAAAGATGGAAACAAGGTTAAAGCTTATGTACAATTTAAAGGTAGAGCCATCATGTTCCAAGATAGAGGGCAGTTATTGCTCTTGAAATTCGCGGAAAGACTGGCAGAAGCAGGTACTTTAGAAAGTATGCCCAAGTTAGAGGGTAAGCGAATGTTTGCCATTTTTACCCCAAAAACAGGTAAAAAGAAGTAAATAATTGGACATTTCGCCCAGAATATGTACTTTTGCAATCCAAAATTTTCCCGTAAGGCCAAAACAAGTTTCCACCCTGTGGTGGAACGCCAGCAGGGTGTAATCTTTATTAGATTATTATATGCCAAAAGTTAAAACAAACTCCAGCGCTAAAAAGCGTTTTAAAGTGACCGGTACCGGAGAAATCAGTTTCCAAAAAGCGTTCAAGCGTCACATCCTAACCAAGAAATCTAAAAAGCGCAAGCGTGCTTTAAGACAAAAAGGCATTGTTGGTTCTACCAATAAGGATTTCGTTTTACGTTTATTACGCTTGAAAGGCTAATTAGCCCGCTAAAAAAACAGATTATTAACCGTTAGCTCCGCTAACTTCAAAACATTTACTATGCCACGTTCAAAAAATGCAGTTGCATCTAGAGCAAGGAGAAAGAAAATTCTTGATCAAGCCAAAGGTTACTACGGTAAACGTAAAAACGTTTATACCGTTGCCAAAAATATTGTAGAAAAAGGTCTTACTTATAGCTACGTAGGTCGCAAATTAAAGAAGCGTGAATATCGCCAACTTTGGATTGCTCGTATTAACGCAGCAGTAAGAGAAGAGGGTATGACTTACAGCCAATTTATCAATAAGTTAAGCGTTAAAGGCATCGACTTAAATCGTAAAGTATTGGCCGATTTAGCAATGAACGAACCAGCTTCTTTTAAAGCTTTGGTTGTTTCTGTTAAGTAAATTGACTCTTTTACAACATATTAAGCCGGCTGCAACTTGCATCCGGCTTTTTTTATTTTCATAATCCATTACAAGGGTTATTTTTACATCCTAATTTAAAAAGGAAACTTCCCTGATGAATAATACCTACACCTCTCTGGTGAACCAGACTTTCCACTTTCCACAAGAAGGTTTTGATGTAAGCGACGAAGGATACTTAGAATTCAATGGTGTTGATATCAAGAAATTGATAGACAAACACGGTACTCCATTGAAGTTGACGTATCTGCCTAAAATTGGAATGCAAATAAACAAGGCGAAAAATATGTTTGCCAATGCATTCAAAAAACATAAATACGAAGGGGAGTACTTTTATTGTTATTGTACAAAGAGTTCCCATTTTTCGTTTATTGTAGAAGAGGCCTTGAAGCACAATATTCATTTAGAAACTTCATACGCATACGATATTGAAATTGTAAATAGATTGTATCAACGAAGAAAAATCAATAAAGATACTTTTATCATTTGCAATGGGTATAAGCAAAAGCAATACACATCAAGAATTGCTAAGTTGATTAATTCAGGGTTTAAAAATGTAGTGCCAATTTTAGATAATAAAGAAGAGCTACAAGCTTATAAAAGAAGCGTACGCTCTGCAACACCATTTTCTGTTGGGATTAGAGTTGCCGCGGAAGAAGAACCTAATTTTCCATTCTATACCTCTAGATTAGGTATTCGAGCAAAAGATATCTTAGAGTTTTATGTAGACGAAATTGAAGGATATGAAGATAAGTTTCAGTTAAAAATGTTACATATCTTTTTAAATAAAGGAATTAAAGATGATATTTATTATTGGAGTGAATTGAATAAAATCATTAACCTTTATTGTCAGTTAAAAAAGATTTGCCCCGAATTAGATTCTATCAATATTGGAGGTGGATTTCCCATTAAACATTCATTAGGATTTGAGTACGACTACCAATTCATGATTAATGAGATTGTTGGAAATATAAAAAAAGCTTGTAAAAAAGCAAAAGTACCAATGCCGAATATCTACACTGAATTTGGAAGTTTTACAGTGGGGGAGAGTATGGCGCATATATATAGTGTTATAGGTGAAAAAATTCAGAACGATCGAGAGTGTTGGTATATGATTGATTCTTCTTTTATTACAACACTACCTGATACCTGGGGAATAGGAGAAAAGTTTTTGATGCTTCCGGTTAATAAATGGGACAATGAATACCAGCGGGTGGTATTGGGTGGTATTACCTGTGATAGCCACGACTACTATGATTCAGAAGAGCATATTAATGAAGTTTTCTTACCAAAACTTACCACTGTAGATAAAAAGGAAGTTGAATCAAATAAACAACCATTATATGTAGGCTTTTTTCATACTGGTGCTTATCAAGATCAAATAAGTGGTTATGGTGGAATTAAACATTGTTTAATTCCTTCACCTAAACATGTGATTGTAGAAATGGATAAAAATGGCAAAATGATAGATTGGGTTTATGCCAAAGAACAAACTGCACAAAGCATGTTGAAAATTTTAGGCTATCTATAAATGGTTTCATCATTCAAATTATTTTTATGAAAAAAATATTGTTTTTATCTGTTTTAATGATTACTTGTTTAATGAATACTGAAGCTCAAACTGCAGAGGATTCTGTAAAAGCAACTGTTCGTAAAATGTTTTTTGCAATGATTGAAGCAGATGGAGCAATGTTACAAGACTGCTTTACAGAGAATGCCATTATGCAAACCATTACAACGAATAAAGAAGGGAAGCTAATTGTTCGAACTGATTCTGTTGCTACTTTTGTTCGTCAAGTTACTAACTTGCCTAAGGGATTAGCAGACGAAAGAATCGTTTTTGATGTGGTAAAAGTAGATGGGCCATTAGCAACCGTTTGGACTCCTTATCAATTTTATAGACGCACCGACTTTAGTCATTGTGGAGTAAACTCTTTTCAATTAGTTAGAAATAACGATAAATGGAGAATTCAATATATCATTGACACAAGAAGAAAAACGGGTTGCGTGCAATAATTAAAACTTAGTCTTCTTTTAACTCAGTCAACAATATTTTAAGTTGGTCAATGTATTTGCCGTAAAGTTTTCTGATATACCATTTTGTTAAGTATACAAGACCAAATACCATCGCAATACTATATCCTACAATAAACCCTATATAAATACTTTTATTGACTTTTAATTTGTCAATTAGATTGTCTAAAACAGCAATAGGTTCTTTTTCATTATAACCCAAAAACAAGGCAACTAAAAAACAGATAGGCAACAAAGCCATATTGAATTGAAAATACCTTCGAGTAAAATCTTCCAGCATTTTGATTAACTGTTGAAGATTCTCTTTTATTGGTAGAACAGATTGGTCAAATTCATTTATTTTTTTAAGTAAGTAGAAAAAGATTAAAGTAAAAGGAATAAATATAATTCCAAATAAGCCAAAGTAAATTTTTAAGGAAGATTGGGAACTAAAAAAGGCAATCCCAATAAATAAAGGAACTACCAAAGCACAACACGCTATTTCGAACCAAAGACTTTTTTTAATTTTACTAATAACAGAGCTTGCTTTCCCTTTCAGTAATAGGGTAAAATTAGTTTCAGTCATCGTTGGACTTCCTTCCATTAATTTCTGGTTAATCAATCCTTTTAAATCATCTAATTCCATAGTTATTGATTTAGATCCTTTCAAAGTTTTTTAATGTTGCTTCTCTTAATTTCACTTTTATCCTATTCATTTTTACAGCTATATTATTAGCAGTAATACCAATTATTTCACTTATTTCGGCATAACTATAATCCTCTAAATAAAGCATTACAATGGCTTTATCAATTTTAGATAATGCGGCTATTGCTTTATACATTGCTTTGGTTTTATCTTCAATGGGATCTCTTTCTGATTGAATCGCCAGCTCAGGTATTTCAGAAACAGAGGCAATAAAAGCATTCTTTTTATCTTTTCTAAAGTAAGTGATGGCCGTGTTTAATGATACTCGATACAGCCAGGTTGAAAATTTCGCTTCTCCTCTGAATTGGCTAAATGCTTTCCAAGCTTGCAAGGTAATTTCTTGAAAAAGGTCTTCTTTATCTTCTTGCCAATTCAAATACAGGTTACATACTTTATGTATGATTTTCTGATTTTGATTCAGCAGTTGGATAAATTCTTTTTCTTTATAATCCATTAATAGTCTATTGGTAGTAGTTTAACTTAAAATATTACAAGGTTAGTCCATTTATAACATTTTTTGTATATTTAAGTACATCAAATCTCATTAATATGAAAAAGAATATGGGTTCTGTAGATAAAATTGTTAGAGTAATCATTGCTGCTGTTATTGCTGGGTTATACTATGCAGGCATAATTTCTGGAACTCTTGGTATTGTATTACTTGTATTAGCAGGCGTATTCGTTTTAACAAGTTTGGTCAGTTTTTGCCCACTCTATACTTTATTTGGAATTTCAACTTGCCCAAACAAGCAATCCTGATTTATTGGAGAATCAAATAATTGCAAAAAAGAGTTCCAAAATTTTGGAACTCTTTTTTGTTTTACAGCAGTTGATTGAATTCTTCGTATTCAGCCTATTGCATTTAATTTATGGCAATTTGCTTAGGAGCAATTCTTACTTCCTCTTTTTTAGGTAATAATAATTTAAGCACCCCATTTTCATATCTTGCCAGAATGCCATCTGCATTAATATTTTCATCTATCGAGAAACTTCTTTTGAAACTCTTATAGGTAAATTCCTTTCGAATTGTTTTGTAGTTTTTCTCTTCTGTAGTTTCTTTCTTCTCATAAGAAATGGTGAGTAAGCCCTTGTCTACATTTATAGCAAAGTCTTCTTTGTTTCTTCCTGGGGCATTTAATTCTAAATGAAAAGCATCTGCAGTTTCGTGAATATTGACTGATGCAGTAGGGTACCCACTTGGGAGGCTGTTTCCAAAATTTGCAGGAAAAGCATTAAATAATTCATCAAATACACTGGAGTTGTTGTGTTTTAAAATAGACATAAAATAAAATTTATTGGTTATTAGATTGTTTTTAAGGTTTTGTACAAAGGGTATTCCATTTGAGAAAATAAGCGATTATGGCAACCAAAATGAAAAATATGCAGACACAATGACGCAATATTTTTAAAATAACGCCATTGTGGCATTTTTAATAATCTAGATTGGAGAATATGGTCCAATGTTGTAACTTTGTAAGCTAAATTAGAATTATGTATCCAGCAGAAATTGTGCTGCCAATGAAGGCAGAATTAACAGATGAAGGGTTTGGAGAGTTACTTACTGCTGCTGAAGTAGACAATACGCTTAAGCAAGAAGGCACTACTTTAGTAGTAATTAATTCAGTTTGCGGTTGTGCAGCAGGTGCATGCAGACCAGGTGTTTTGATGGCAGTTCAAAATGCAGGAAAAAGACCAGATAGATTAATGACTAGCTTCGCAGGTTTTGATGTTGAAGCAGTAAATAAAATTCGCGAGCATTTATTGCCAAATCCTCCTTCTTCACCAGCCATCGCTTTATTTAAAGATGGTGAATTAGTGACTATGGTAGAAAGACACCAAATTGAAGGAAGACCAGCACAAGCTATTGCACAACATTTAATTGCAGCTTTTAATGAGCATTGTAATTAATTTTGTAACTTGTTTTTAGATGGGTTAGTAAGTATGGGCCTCACTTTTGTGAGGCCTTGCTTTTTTTTGACATTTTCTGAGTAACATTGCACTCAATTATTATATCATTTTATATGTATCCTAATTTATATTACGCATTCAAAGACCTATTTGGAATTGAAATAAACGGTCTTAAGTTGGTGAATAGCTTTGGATTCTTTGTTGCGCTATCATTTATTTTATCTGCTTGGATATTAACGCTAGAATTGAGAAGAAAGCAAGGATTAGGATTATTTGTACATACAGAGGAAAAAATTAAGATTGGCGAACCTGCTAGTTTAAGTGAATTAATTACGAATGGTTTATTGGGCTTCATTTTTGGTTACAAGATTATTGGTGCATTCACTATTAAAAATGCTTTAGACGATCCTCAATCATTTATACTTTCCGGAGAAGGAAATCTATTAATAGGAATGCTTACTGCATTGGTATTTGGTTTACTTAAATGGTGGGAGAAGAAAAAAGTACAATTGGATAAACCTGAAGAAAGAATTATTCGTATTTGGCCACAAGATAGAGTAGGAGATATAGTTATATATGCTGCATTATTTGGCTTTCTAGGGGCTAAAATTTTTCATAATCTAGAAAACTGGAATGAGTTTACTGCCGATCCGATTGGATCCTTAATTGCTTTTAGTGGACTCACTTTTTATGGAGGATTAATTTGTGCAGGTGCCGCCATTATCTGGTATGCCAAAAAGCATAAAATTAGTTTGATACCCATGTTAGATGCTTTTGCGCCAACTATGATGTTTGCCTATGCTTTCGGAAGAATTGGCTGTCAAATAAGTGGTGATGGAGATTGGGGTATCCCTAATCCTACCCCCAACCCTTATTCCTGGTTACCCAATTTTATGTGGTCATATTCCTACCCGCATAATGTGTTAGGAGAAGGGGTTCCAATACCAGGTTGCACCGGCCCATTTTGTAATCAATTAGCCATTCCAGTATATCCAACTCCATTATATGAATTGATCATTTGTTTTATGCTATTTGGTCTGCTTTGGTTTTTCAGAAATAAAATTAAAGTACCTGGTCAATTATTTAGTATTTACTTGGTTTTGAATGGTATAGAGCGATTTTTTATTGAGAAAATCAGGGTTAATACAGAGTATAATATTCCTTTTAATCCCACTCAAGCAGAATTGATTTCTGCAGGTTTAGTAATTGCTGGAATTACCAGCTTTTTCTACTTTAAAAAACTTAAAACAGTTATTTAAGGTCTATTTCATTTCCGTTAGTCATTCTTTGGAAGCCATTTAGCACTAAATAGAACCGCCCATGCTAAAACAATGTACTATGTAAAGCACAGTAGTTAGTTTTGTTTTGTAATAATCAAAACCAAGAACTAAATAATAAACTAGTGCAAATGAAAAATTTACTTAAAAAAGCTTTACTGTTCAGTGTGACAGCATTAAGTATTGGGGTAAAAGCTCAACAAAGCCCAACAACTATTACGGGAAAGATCGTTTCTAATCAGCAACCGCTTGAATCGGTAATGATCAGTTTGTTGAATGCCAAGGATTCATCCCAGGTAAAAACTGTCCTTACCGACAAAACAGGAACTTATTCAATTCAACCTACAACCAAAGGGAAATACTTGTTATTAGCCAATATGGTTGGATTTGAAAAATCCTATTTAGGACCCTTTGAATGGAACGGTTCAAATCAAGAAAAGTTACCGGTTTGGCAATTAATACCCTTAACAAAAGGTTTATCTGAAGTTACTGTTAGCTCAAAGAAACCATTAATTGAGCAAAAAGCAGATAGAACCATTGTAAATGTGGATGCCTCACCCACCAATGGTGGTGCAAATGCTATGGAGATTTTAGAGAAGTCACCAGGTATTTCAGTAGATAAAGATGGTAATATCAGTTTAAAAGGAAAAGAAGGGGTAGTAGTTTATATGAATGGAAGACCTACTTATTTATCTGGACCCGATTTGGTTAATTTATTAAAGAATACTCAGGGTGCACAATTAGATCAAATAGAAATCATGACTAATCCTCCTGCTCGTTATGATGCTGCTGGTAATGCAGGTGTTATAAATATTAAAACGAAGAAGTCTAAAATTGTTGGTTTCAATGGCTCAGTAACTGCTGGTTATGGTCAAGGTGTATATAGTAGAAACAATCAAAATATTCAATTAAACTATCGAAAAAATAAATTCAATGTATTCGGTAATATTGGAAGAAACGAGCGTATTGGTTTTCAAAATATTGCCATCGACAGAAGATTTATTGATGGTGGGTCTAAACAAATTGTTTCCTTTTTTGAGCAGATTACAGACCGATCAACTTATAATCATTCATACAATGGAAAAATTGGATTAGATTTTTATGCATCCAATAAAACCACATTGGGATTGGTTTTCAACGGATTCAACAACAAAGGAAATGGTAAATCATTAGGTGATATTAATATTTTTAATGCACAACACAATTTGGTTAATAAAACATTGGCCTACAATGGAAATGTAGATTCTTGGAAAAACTCAAGTATTAATTTTAATATTAGACATATTTTAGATACTACAGGTCGTGAACTTACTTTTGACGCAGATTATTTAACCTATGATGGAAACACCAATCTGTTTTTAAACAATGCCTATCAAAATAGCCTGGGGCAAACAGTAGCAAAAACAGATAGTTTGTATGGGAAGCTTCCTCAAATAATTGATATCTATACTGCAAAAATTGACTACGTGCACCCATTAAAAAACAAAGCAAAGTTCGAAGCTGGTTTTAAAACAAGTTTTGTAACTACAGATGCAAATGCCATTTATGATACATTATTTAATGGAGTAATGATGAGAGATTATAATAGAAGCAATCATTTTGTGTACAAAGAAAATATCAATGCAGCTTATATAAATTATAGTAAACCCTTAAGTAGCAAACTTAATATGCAGTTGGGTTTAAGAGCAGAGCAAACTATTGCTAAAGGAGACCAACGTACCACCAATGTTCAGTTTAATAGAAATTATATTCAAGTATTCCCAACTGCTTATTTACAATATGAAGCTAATGAAAAAAATAACTTCGTATTAAATTATGGCAAACGCATAAGAAGACCTGATTATCAAAGCCTTAATCCTTTTGTAGAATTTTTAGACAGGTATACTTACGAGCAAGGGAATCCATATTTAAAGCCTCAATTCAGCCATAATATTGAATTCAGCCACACTTACAAAGGATTCTTGACAACTACCTTGAATTATACAAAAACAACCGACATGATTCAGCAAGTGATTATGCAGGATGATGCCAAGAATGAGACTTTTATTAAGCAAGAGAATATTGCCACACAGCAACAATTTGGATTATCTATTAATGCATTTAATCAATATACTAAATGGTGGAGTGGAAATATATATTTGAATGTGGCCAATAATAAATTAACAGGACCTATTAACAATGAACTTGTAAGTATTTCAGCTACTACGTTTATGGCAAATATTAGCCAACAGTTTAAACTAAACAAAGGTTATAGCGCGGAATTAAGTGGTTTTTATAGATCTGAAGGTTTGGAAGGCGTATTTAGAATTAAACCTTTTGGAATTGTAAATATTGGGCTTAGTAAACAAATCATGAAAAACAAAGGAACCATTAGAATTAATGTAAGAGATATATTCTGGTCTCAAAAAATAAAAGGTGAAAGCAAATATGGAACAGTAGATGCTAATTTCAGACAATTTAATGATAACCGATTTGCCAATATCAGTTTTACTTATCGATTTAGTAAAGGAAAAGCAGCAGCTGGCCCAAGAAAACGTGGAGGCGCAGACGATGAGCAAAGCAGAGTAGGGGTAGATTCAGGTAAATAAGTATTTTCTCTCATGTCGTATATCCGGCCTTGGTTTCTACCAGGGCCTTTTTTTTGTACCTTCGTAAAAATAATAATTATGCCATCTTTTGATATTGCCAGCGCTGTAGATATTCAAGTTTTAGACAATGCCATCAATACAGTGAAAAAAGAAGTTGCTACTCGATATGATTTTAGGGATACAGATGTTAAAGTAGACTTGAATAAGAAAGACTACAATATCTCTTTGGAAGTGAATACTGAAATGCAAATGAAGCAATTGATAGACATTTTAATAAGTAGATCTATGAAGCAAGGCATAGATGGAAATGCTTTTGACTTTTCAAAAGATGCATACCCGAGTGGCAAAACCATCAAAAAAGAGGTATCTGTGAAAAACGGTTTACGTCAGGAAGATGCTAAAAAAATTGTCAAAATGATTAAAGACAGTGGCGCAAAAGTTCAAGCAGCTATTATGGACGATATGATTAGAGTTACTGCTAAAAAAATTGATGATTTACAAGATGTGATTGCAAAATGTAAGTCTGGAGATTTTGGCGTTCCCCTTCAATTTGTAAATATGAAGAGCTAAACTGAATATTTAGCCAGATTTTTGGTAAAAAACGATAATTGCAGTACATTTGCACTCCAAATTTTAAATAATCGTACGGCCAAATCCGTACCACCTAAACCAAAAAGTATGAAAAAGGGTATCCATCCAGAAAATTACCGTTTTGTTGTTTTCAAAGACATGAGTAACGGTACATCTTTCTTGAGTAAGTCTACAGCTGCTACCAAAGAAACCATTGTTTACGAAGATGGTAATGAATATCCAGTAATCAAATTGGAGATTTCTAATACTTCTCACCCTTTTTACACTGGTAAGAATGTATTGGTTGACACTGCAGGTAGAATTGATAAGTTCAAAAAGCGTTACGCAAAGAAAGACTAGTTCTTTCTTTCATATAACTAAATCCTGCTCCCGCAACGGTGCAGGATTTTTTATGCAATATCATTGATTACCTTTATCATAATTTAATTGTATGCAACTAGATATACTGGCTTTTGGGGTTCATCCGGATGATGTAGAATTGAGTTGTTCAGGAACCATCTTGGCTTCAATCAATCAAGGTAAAAAAGTAGGAATCATCGATTTAACTCGAGGCGAATTAGGTACAAGGGGTTCTGCTGATATTAGAGATATAGAAGCAGCCAATGCCGCTAAAATATTAGGAGTTCAACATCGGGAGAATCTGCGTATGGCAGATGGTTTTTTTGAACATTCCCAAGAAAACTTACTCAAAATTGTACAAGTAATTAGAAAATTTAGACCTAGTATAATTTTAGCCAATGCAATTGAAGATAGACATCCAGACCATGGAAGAAGTGCAAAACTGGTTGCAGATGCGGCATTTTTAGCAGGATTAAGAAAAATTGAAACCCTAGACGAAAAAGGTAATCCACAGGAAGCTTTTAGACCAACTAATGTTTTTCATTATATACAAGATAGAGTATTGACACCCCATTTTGTTGTTGATATTACTCCCTATTATGAAACCAAGATGGAGTCAATTAGGGCGTATACTACCCAGTTTTACAATACCGATTTAAACGAACCCAATACCTATATTTCTTCCCCCCAATTTTTAGAAACTGTTAAGGGGAGAGATTTAATGATGGGTAAGAGAATAGGCGTTTTATATGCTGAAGGTTATTTAACAGAAAAAACCATTGGGGTAAATAGTTTAGACCATTTAATTCAGATAACTACCTAGTATGTCAAAAGTAAAAGTAGGAATGGTGCAAATGTCTTGCACCGGAGTTCAACAAAATAATTTGGCCAAAGCCATTGAAGGGATTAAAGACGCTGCTGCAAAAGGTGCTCAAATTGTTTGCTTGCAAGAGCTATTTACTTCGCTCTATTTTTGTGATGTAGAAGACTATGAAAATTTTAAATTAGCAGAAGCTATTCCTGGAGTAACTACCGATACTTTGGGGAAATTGGCCGCCGAGTTAAATGTGGTTATTATTGCCTCTTTATTCGAAAAACGAACTCAGGGATTATACCATAATACTACAGCAGTAATTGATGCAGATGGAAGTTATTTAGGGAAGTATCGCAAAATGCATATTCCAGATGATCCTGCATATTACGAGAAATTTTATTTTACACCTGGTGATCTTGGCTATAAAGTTTTTAAAACAAAATTTGCCACTTTGGGTGTATTAATTTGTTGGGATCAGTGGTATCCTGAAGCAGCTAGAATTACATCACTAATGGGAGCAGAGATATTGTTTTATCCTACTGCTATTGGTTGGGCTACTTCTCAAGATGAAACAACCAATAATGAACAATACAATGCTTGGCAAACCATTCAAAGAAGTCATGCAGTTGCCAATGGGGTGCATGTGGTAAGTGTGAACAGGGTTGGCTTAGAGCAAAACGGTGCAATGAAATTCTGGGGTGGATCATTCGTATCTAATCCATTTGGAAGTCTAATTTATAAAGCTTCACATGATGATGAAGAAACTACAGTTATTGAATTGGATTTAGCAAAAACAGATCAATATAGAACCCATTGGCCTTTTTTAAGAGATAGAAGAATTGATTCTTACCAGCCTATTACAAAAAGATTTATTGACGAAGATTAATATTGTTATGATTTCTCTAGACCAAGTCCCCACTATATTAGGATATGAATTTCCAGCAGAGTTTGCAAAACATGAAGCTACTTGGTTAAGTTGGCCTCACAAAGAGGCAAGTTGGCCTGGTAAAATTGAAAGTATTTATCCCAACTATAGTTTGTTTGTGAAATACTTAGCAATGAGTGAGAAAGTTCGAATTAATGTTGCCAACGAAGCCATGGAAAACTTTGCAAAGCATCATTTAAATAATGCTGGGGTAAATATGGCAGCTGTTGAATTCTTTTATCACCCCACGAATGATGCATGGTGCCGAGATCATGGCCCTGCTTTTTTAATTAATCAACATGCTGAACATAAAAAGGTAGTTGTAGATTGGAATTATAATGCATGGGGTAATAAGTACCCTCCATTCGATTTAGATGATGTAATTCCTTCTAAAATTGGTAAGCATTTTAATTTACCCGTATATCATCCTGGTATTGTAATGGAAGGAGGTTCAGTAGAATTTAACGGAGCAGGTACTTTGCTCACTTCTACCTGCTGTTTGTTAAACCAGAATCGTAACCCACATCTATCTTTAGAGGAAATAGAGTCTTATTTACAAAACTATTACTGTGTTAAACAAATTCTTTGGGTATCTGAAGGCATAATTGGAGACGATACAGATGGGCATATTGATGATACAGTTCGATTTGTGAATGAAGACACAGTTATAACAGTTATTGAAGAAAATAAAGCAGATGAAAATTATTCATTGCTGCAAACCAATTTGCAAGAACTAAAAAGAATGCGCTTGTTGTCGGGCAAACAATTAAATATTATTGAACTGCCCATGCCAGATGCTGTTGTTTATGAAGACCAACGATTACCTGCTTCTTATGCTAATTTTTATATTAGTAATCAACACGTGATTGTTCCCACTTTTAATTGCGAAAAAGACGATAAAGCCTTGGGCATTATTCAATCTTGTTTTAATGATAGGGAAGTGGTAGGAATTGATTCTACAGATATAATTTGGGGCTTAGGAAGTTTCCATTGCTTAAGTCAACAAGAACCTGAAGTTTAATAACTTATTTAAGTACTGCTATAAAAAACAACTCGGTATTTGCTCGTGGAGCAACTGAATTATGACAGGGTGTTAGCGTTTGAAAAGTAAAGTGAGAACTAAATAGTTGAAGATAGCTGTCTCTGTCTCCACCAAAAGGAGGCCCTCCTTCAAACGCTCTATTAAATAAAAGACCAACTAATTTTCCATTTTGCTTTAATAAGCTGGCCATATGCTTAACATAATTGTTCCTCAAAACTGGGTCGAGTGCACAAAAGAAAGTTTGTTCTACTATTAAATCATATTGTCCTTGCCAATTAAAAAAATCGGTCTCAATAAATTGAATGCTTGTTTGATTAGGATACTTCTCTTGAAGAACTTGAATTACACTAGGAGCAATATCAATCACCGTAATATTGGTAAATCCTTGCTCCATTAAATAAACAGCTTCATAGCTATTACCAGCACCAGGAATTAAAATGGATAAATTTTTATTAGCTAACTGATCAATATATGTTTTTAAAGGGGGAGAAACCATTCCCAAATCCCAATGCGAGGCATTGTTTAAATAGCGTTCGTTCCAATAATCGGCAGATAAAAATTCCCTCATTATCCTAAGAATCGTTTCATTTCTTTATCTAAATCTCTATTCTTTATGGTCTCCCTTTTGTCGTGTAATTTTTTACCTCTTGCCAATCCAATTTCAACTTTTACAAAACCCTTGTCTGAAAAAAACACTTTTAAAGGGATGACCGTATAACCCTTGTCTTTTAGTTTTAGTTGCAGCTTTTTAAGTTCTCGTTTATTCAATAATAATTTCCGATCGTGTACTGCAATATGATTATTTGCAGTACCATGAGAGTACTCCGCAATAAATAATCCTCTTACCCACAATTCACCATCATCAAATAAACAAAAAGCATCATTAAAACTAAGCTTGCCTTCGCGGATAGACTTTACTTCAGTCCCCAGTAATACAATACCCGCCACATATTTATCTTCAATATGGTAGTTAAAATAAGCCTGTCTATTGTTCATCATTAGCTTCGGAATAAATGAACCAGCTGAGCTAGTTTGTCTTTCAGGTTTTTTCGATCAACAATAAAATCTAGGAAACCATGTTCTAATAAAAACTCACTTCGCTGGAAACCTTCAGG
Organism: uncultured Sediminibacterium sp.; assembly: GCA_964612195.1. Lineage (GTDB taxonomy): Bacteria > Bacteroidota > Bacteroidia > Chitinophagales > Chitinophagaceae > Sediminibacterium. Next base: position 7,774 of record CAZTDV010000038.1, on the reverse strand, counting down.
AAGATCTTTTTTAATTGTTTCTTTTATAACCCTAGGCCCTGCAAATCCTATTAAAGCTCCTGGTTCGGCAATATTTAAGTCTCCTAACATACCAAAGCTCGCAGATATGCCCCCAAAAGTAGGGTCGGTTAGCATGGAGATATAAGGTAATTTGGCATCGCTTAATTGAGAAAGCTTCCCACTGGTCTTGGCTAATTGCATTAAACTAAATGCACTTTCCATCATACGAGCACCACCGCTTTTACTTATCACTAAGTAGGGGAGTTTATGCTCAATACAATAGTCTACTGCTCTACTAAATTTCTCGCCCATGACACTACCTAAAGAACCACCAATAAATTCAAAGTCCATACAAGCAATTACCAAACCTTCTCCATTTGCTTTGCCTACTGCAACCCGCATGGAATCTTTTAAATTGGTTTTTGAATGAATATCGTCTAACCTTTTTTGGTAAGGTTTCAAATCGGTAAACCCTAAGAAGTCTTTACTTTTAATTTCGTCGTAAAGAACAGTATATTCCTTGTTGTCGAATATTATGTCGAAATACTCTTCACTACCAATACGATGGTGGTGATTGCATTTTAAACATACAAAAAGATTTTCCTTTAATTCATTGGTAGTACAAATGTAATTGCACTCAGGACATTTGTTCCAGAGCCCTTCAGGTGTTTCTTTCTTGTCCGCTGTAGATGTTTGAATATTTCTACTCTTACGGGTAAACCATCTTGACTTTGCGGGCTCGGTAGGCTGAGTTGGTTCTTCGCTACCGGTTAAATTCTGTTCTATATCTTCTTCACGCTCTTTTTTCATATATCGTGCAATCAAATTGGGGCGGAAAGATAATCAATTATCAAATAATTGGGTCAAAATATAAACTCCAAACAGTGTTTAAGCACCGTTTGGAGTCTAATTTAATTAATCCAACAATATTATGCGTTTCTATTAATACAATTAAGGTCTTCGAAAGCTACTTCTAATCTTTTAGAGAAGTTTTCTTCTGCTTTTCTTAACCAAACCCTAGGGTCATAAAACTTCTTATTGGGCTTATCTGCTCCTTCAGGGTTGCCTAACTGACCTTGCAAATAAGCTTCATTTTTTTGGTAAAAATCCTTAATCCCTTCCCAAAAAGCCCACTGTAAATCGGTATCAATATTCATTTTGATTGCACCGTATCCAATTGCTTCTCTAATTTGGTGCTGAGGAGAACCACTTCCACCATGGAATACAAAGTAAACAGGCTTAGGGCCAGTTTTTAATTCAGCTTGAATAAAATCTTGGCTATTTTTCAAGATCTCAGGTCTTAATTCTACATTACCTGGCTTGTAAACCCCATGCACATTGCCAAAAGCAGCAGCAACAGTAAACATGTTGCCCACTTTGCTTAATTCGGTATATGAATATGCAACATGTTGTGGTTGAGTGTATAATTTATCATTTTCCACATCACTATTGTCTACTCCATCTTCTTCGCCACCCGTAACTCCCAATTCAATTTCAATACTCATACCCAAAGGAGCCATGCGCTTATAAAACTCCACGGAAGTAGCAATATTTTCTTCAATAGGCTCTTCAGAAAGATCTAACATATGAGAACTAAAAAGTGGGCGACTTTTTTCTTTGAAGTATTGTTCGCCAGCATCTATTAAACCACTTACCCAAGGTAACCACTTTTTTGAAGCATGGTCGGTATGTAATACTACAGGTACTCCATAATATTTGGCAACATTGTGAATATGCAATGCGCCAGAAACCCCACCAGAAATATTCCCTTGAAGGGCATCGTTGGGCATCCCTTTACCCGCTACAAACTGAGCCCCTCCGTTAGAAAACTGTATAATCACAGGAGAGTTTACTTTAGCGGCGGTTTCTAAAGTAGCATTAATGGTGTTGGTACCAATAGTATTTACGGCAGGAAGAGCAAATTGATTGTCTTTAGCATCGTTATATAATGCTTCTAATTCGTCTCCAAACAAAACGCCTGAGCTGTATTTTTTCATATGGCTAAGATACTAAAAACCCTACAAAATCCCATATCCAATTATAGTTGGGCAGCTACCATCTTACTTAAGGATTTAAAATATGCAGCAGCATCTATTAATCTACTTCCATACCAACTGAACATTTCCCCATCTACTAGCATGATTAATTTATTGGGAAAATATTTTTGTAAATGATCTACATGCATTTGCTTAAATGGGTAAGGTTCGCTTGATAAAAATATGACTTTGCAATTACTTTGTTCTATATCGGAAAGCGAAATGGAAGGGTATCTAGCATCGTTAGCGAAAACATTGACAAATCCGATTTTTTTGAGTAAGTCACTAATATATGTATCTCCACCAATGGTCATATATGGGTCTTGCCAAATAAGGTATGCACAAGGGATGGATTGAAGCTGCTGTGTAGTTGATAGCTTACTTAATTCATCAAAATTGTTGTTGATGGCATTGATGAGTATGGAAGCTTTTTCTTGCGTAGAAGTGATTGATCCAATTTCTTCAATCATTTTTAACGCATCCTCAAAATTAGACACATCGGTCAAATGAACTTTTGTAAAAGCAGCTACTGCTTCTACTTGTTCTTTCACATTTTCTTCTTTATTGGCAATTACTAGGGTAGGGGCTAATGCCTTAATTTTTTCAATGTGAATATTTTTGGTGCCGCCAATTCTTGGTTTTGTTAAAAACCATTCATTTGGATGAACACAGAATTTAGTGATTCCTACCACTTCATTGGATAACCCTAAATGATATAGAAGTTCAGTAATACTTGGAACAAGTGATATTATTCTTAAAGAAGTATCATGCATCATTATGTATTTATACACTACATAAAGTTACTGTTTAAGTATTCAAAAAATCATCTGTACTTATACCAAGAACCGGTATTTACTAATAGTATTTGATCAGATGATTTAGCCCATCCCATTTTTATTAAATGTTGAGTAGCTCTAAATGTGGCTGCCCCTTCAGGACTTAATAACAAGCCTTCAATTTTAGCAATTTCTTCAACCCCATCTTCCATTTCTTTTTCTGTAACCGTTAACGCAATGCCATTGCTTTCTTTCAGTACTTCTAACATCATTTCTGTAGCAAAAGGATATGGAACTGCTAACCCTAATGCAGCGGAAGATTTAGGGGTATAATTAATGGGTAATTGACCGTCATTAAATAGATGTACCATTGGACTACATTCATTCGATTGTACCAATACCATTTTGGGTAATGGCCCCTTTATAGCATTCATTAAAATTAATTCTTTAAATGCCTTCCATATGCCAATTAATCCAGTGCCACCACCTGCAGGATAAACAATAATATCGGGCAGTTCCCAATTAAATTGTTCTGCAATTTCGTACCCTAATGTTTTCTTCCCCTCTAATCGATAAGGCTCTTTCATGGTAGACATATCGAATGCTCCTGTTGAAGCGGCAATTTCCCTTGCCTTTTTACCACAAGCATCAATTAGACCATCTATCTGAATTAAATTAGCGCCGTACAACCTACACTCATCCTTTAAAGTGTCGGCAGTATGTTTGGGCATAATCACTGTTGCTTCAATTCCTGCTTTTGCACAATAAGCGCTCATGGCTCCGCCAGCATTGCCAGCAGTTGGGATGACCATTTGTTTAATACCTAATTCTTTTGCTTTAGAAACCCCCATGCTTAAGCCTCTTGCTTTAAAAGAGCCAGTAGGGTTTACCCCTTCGTCTTTTAAATACAAAGAGTCGATATTTAAAAAATCGGATATTTTTTTTAATTGACTAATAGGAGTGAAGCCTTCATTGAGCGAAATAATATTTGCCGCATCCATAACAGGTAATACAAATTGATACCTCCACATTGTATAATCAGTAGAGTTAATTGCATTAATAGTTTGACCATTCAAATTGTATACCGCTGATAATGGAACATTGCAGCAAATAGAAAAGGTTTGAACTAATTGATGGTCGTAAGGTGTGTTACATTTACTGCAAACAAGATGGGTTATTAATGAATCATTGCTTAACTGCTGATTTTTCATACTGCAAATTTATTCTGCAGTTAATAACATCAAATGATTATATAGTTATAGTCGATAACTATAAGTTATAGACAGACTTAGCCATTTTTATAAACCCTTTATTTAAATCACTCGTTTCTCCTTTGCGTTCAATAAAAAAAAACTGACGCTGTAAAGCAAGACCATCTATAGTTACTTCTTTTAATTCACCCGCTTTTAACTCTTTAGCAATTGAAATTTTGGGTAGAAAACCCAATGAGTCAGATTCTAATAGAAAATTTTTAAGTGCTTCCGTTCCGCCTAATCTTACTTTCACATTGAGTTGTGCAAAGTTGATTTTATGTTTTGCCAATGCCCTTTTTAAAACCGCTAAGGTTCCACTACCAACTTCTCTTAATGCAATTGGCAAATGAGGCAAATCTTGAATTGAATAATTTTTTTTCTTAAGCAGTTTACTTTTACTACTACAAACCGCTACCACTTTGTCGGTAATAAATGGAGTGTATTGTATTTGATTTACCTTACTATTTTCTTCAATAATTCCTAAGTTGATTTGTTTGGCCAATAAAGCATCTTTAACAGACGCTGAATTTCTATTCAAAACACTAATGTCAATTTGTTGGTATTGTTGGTGAAAGGTAGATAGTACTTTCGGCAAAATGTACAATGCCACTGTGGTACTTGCCCCCAATTTAAGATTTCCCTTTGCTTGAATGGAATCATGCAAAACTGAAATATCAAACTCCGTTTTATGTTCAATTTCTTTTACTGTTTGTAGTCTTTCATATAATAGCCTGCCAGCAGCTGTTAGCTCAATTTGCAACCCTTTTCGTTCAAATAATTTGGTTTGGTATTGATCTTCAAGCAATTGAATATGCTTACTTACAGCTGGTTGTGATATAAATAATAATTGACTGGCTTTGGAAAAACTCAGTTCTTCTGCAACATTCATGAAAACCATATGTCGCACCGATATCATGATATATTATTTTGCAAGGCTTTGTATAACATCGTATTTGGTAACAATATGATAATCGCCCTTTTCATCTTTAGCTAGTACGGCTCCCATTTCTTTGGTAATTAAACTTCCTAATCTTTCCACAGGTGTGTCAAAATCTACAACTGGATACGCAGGTTCAATTACACTGTTTACCGTTGCATTTTTTATTTCAGGATTACTGAATACTTTTTGGAATAACCCATTTTCACTAACAGAACCAATAGGATTTCCTTCGTGCATAACTGGTATATGTTCAATATCGTATTTCTTCATTAACTCTACTGTTTCTGCAACAGTATTGTTTGGGGCAATAGACACCAAACGTTTAGCATGTCTACCATTAACTATGTCTTTAAAGGATTTCACGTCTAAGAAACCTCTTTCCATCATCCATTGATCATTGTAAATTTTTCCAACATATCTACTGCCATGATCGTGAAAAATACATACAACTACTGCATCATAGGGTAATTTATCTTTTAGTTGAATTAATCCTTGTAAACAAGAACCTGCGCTGTAGCCACAAAATAAGCCTTCTTCTTTGGCAATTCTTCGGGCCATTACAGCTCCATCTTTATCTGTAACTTGTTCAAAATGATCTATCACACTCATATCATAGTTTTGAGGTAGAAAATCTTCCCCAAATCCTTCACTAATATAAGGATGAACAAATTTCATGTCTATTTCACCTGTCTTATAATAATTGGTTAAAAGAGAGCCATAAACATCTATTGCCCAAATTTGAATATTGGGATTTTTTTCTTTTAAATACATTGCAGTACCTGTAATAGTACCGCCTGTACCTGCCGTACAAACCAAATGAGTAATTTTTCCTTCAGTCTGTTCCCAAATTTCTGGGCCTGTACTTTCATAATGCGCTTGACGATTGGCCAAGTTATCATATTGATTCATGTACATTGAATTGGGAATTTCTTTTCCCAATCGTTTAGCAACACTATAATAACTACGTGGATCTTCGGGCAAAACATTAGTAGGACAAACAATTACTTCTGCACCCACTGCTTTCAAAATATCTGCTTTCTCTTTCGATTGCTTATCTGTTGTTACAAAAATGCATTTATATCCTTTTACACAAGCTGCTAAAGCCAATCCCATTCCAGTATTACCGCTGGTTCCTTCAATAATGGTTCCACCTGGCTTTAGTTTGCCTTCTTGTTCAGCTACTTCAACCATTTTCAAGGCCATTCTATCCTTTATGGAATTACCTGGATTAAAGTAATCCACTTTAGCAAGTATTGTCCCTGGAATACCTTTAGATACTTTGTTTAATTGTATAATAGGAGTGTTCCCAATTGTTTCTAATACATTTTTCTTCCACATAAAAACGAACGCTTGTTTGTACAAAGGTATTGTTTTGACCTAATAGTTAGTGTCAACAGAAAATAAGTGAGGATGCTTGGGTGTAATAGTTGAATAAAAATCCATTATTTCTTTCATGGTTGCAGGATATGTAGTAGGAATAACCGTTTTTCCTATCCCTGCAATTTTTTTACTATAATCTACATAGCCTAATAAAATAGGGACTTGAGCGCTGGTTGCAATATGATAAAATCCTGTTTTCCATTCTGTGCGTTTGCTTCTTGTTCCTTCGGGAGTGATTACAATTATTAAGTCTTGATGATCATTGTATAGTTGGATCATTGCATCTACAAAACTTGGTCTATTCCCATCTTTTCTTGCAGTTCTATCAATGGCAATTCCTCCTAAGGGTTTCATAATGATGCTAAAGGGAAATCGCATCCATTCTTTCTTTACTGTGAAGCGTATTTTTAATCCATATACGCCGAAAGCTAGTATCATGTACCAGAAATCCCAATTACTGGTATGCGGAGCCGCAATTACAATGCATTTATGTATGTCTTTGGGTAAACTTGAATCTAATTTCCACCCGCTTAATTTTAATAAAAAACGACAAATCTTGCGGTACATGATTGATGAATTAAAAAGACAAGAAATTAAATTGGCCGTTAAGCAGACTGAAAAGAAGCAGCCATCTTGGTGCAAATATTGCTGGAAATCATTTTTTCTGCCAGTGATATCATATTTGAAAATGCTTTAGCAGAACTAATACCGTGTCCTATTATTACTGGCTTTGCTACTCCTAATACTGGAGTGCCTCCATAGTTTTCGTAATGAAACCGGCTTAAATATTCATCATTGGCCAGTCCTCTTTCTTTGGCTAAATCATAAAATGATTCAGCCATTTTTAAAACAATATTACCAGTGAATCCATCGCAAACCATTACGTTGGCTTTATCATTAAAGAAATCTCTTCCTTCAATATTGCCTATGAAATTGATTTGTTTGTTTTCTTTTAAAAGGGGATAAGTGGCTTGTGCCAGCAAATTGCCCTTTCCTTCTTCTTCACCCACATTCACTAATCCAATTGTTGGTTGGGTAATGCCAAGAATATGCTCAGCATATAAACTGCCAAGAATGGCAAATTGATTTAATAGTTCAGGTTTGCAATCTGCATTAAGACCCACATCTAACAAAACGCCTGTAGATCCGTTCAATTTTGGAATTACGGTTGCTATAGTAGGCCTGCTAACTCCTTCAATGGCTTTAATGCTAAACATTGCACCTACTAACATGGCACCTGTATTACCTGCACTAATGAATGCATCAATTTTTCCTGTTGATAGCAAATGAAATCCAATAGCAATGGAAGACTGTTGTTTTTCTTTTAATGCTTTGGTAGGGTGCTCATGATAACCAATGGTTTCTGGAGCATGTATAAAATGCAAATTA
>CAZTDV010000037.1:0-36397 GCA_964612195.1 uncultured Sediminibacterium sp. | reverse complement strand
GTTGCAAGCCTCCATCAATGCAAGAGTTGGATTGATGGAGGCTTGCAACCCAGAGCCGTTACCCGCGACTTAGATTGGGGTGTTGCTTTACCCAATGACGTAGAAGACGGTAAAGGCAAAGTTTTGTACGTATGGTTTGATGCGCCCATTGGTTATATCAGTGCCACCAAACAATGGGCATTGAATACGGGAAAAGATTGGAAACCATATTGGGAAGACCAAGACACGAAGCTGATTCATTTTATAGGTAAAGACAATATTGTTTTCCATTGCATCATTTTTCCGGTGATGTTGCAATTGCATGGGAATATATTACCCACCAATGTTCCAGCGAATGAATTCATGAATTTGGAAGGAGATAAAATGAGTACCAGCAGAAACTGGAAACTTGAAATGGAAGATTATATCAACGATTTCATCAAGCCAGAAAATGGGGGATCACAACTGGCCGATACCTTGAGGTATTACTTAACTGCAATTGCACCCGAAAGTAAAGACAGTGAATTTACTTGGAAAGGATTTCAGGATGCCAACAACAGTGAGCTGGTTAGCATCTTTGGTAATTTCATCAACCGTGCATTGGTATTAATGCATAAACTATGTAATGGAAAAGTACCGCCATTGCACAACGAATTATTAGATGAGTTAGATCATGCAACCATTGAAGCCATCCAACAAAGCAAGCAAAAAGTTGAACAATTATTAGAAGACTATAAATTCAGGGATGCCCAATTTGAAGTAATTAATTTGGCTAGAATAGGCAATCAATACATGCAGAAAAAAGAGCCATGGATTTTAGCCAAACAATTAGAGAGCAATCCTTCAGCACAACAATTGATCAACAATTGTTTACATATCTGTTTACAGTTAACCGCTAACCTAGCTATACTGTCAAATCCTTTCTTGCCTTTTACAGCAAAGAAAATTTGTTACTTATTAAAAGTGGTAGATAAAATATTAGACTGGGAAAATGCGGGTAGCATGAAGTTATTGAGTGTTGGATACAGTTTGCGTGCCCCTGAATTATTGTTCCGCAAAATTGAAGACGAAGAAATAACCAAACAAATAGAAAAATTAAAAGCAGCTGCTGTGAATAAAGAGCCCATCGTTCAAACAACCCCGGCACCCGCCGTTAAACCCGAAATCGTATTTGATGATTTTGCTAAAATAGATTTGAAAGTAGGAACCATTGTAGCTGCAGAAAAAGTAGAGAAAGCCGATAAGCTATTGAAATTACAAGTAGACCTTGGTTTTGAAACTCGCACCATTGTTTCAGGCATTGCGATGCATTTTGCACCAGCAAATATTGTAGGCAAACAAGTAACAGTTGTATGCAATTTAGCACCTCGTAAAATGCGCGGCATCGAAAGCAATGGCATGATACTAATGGCAGAAGATGCCAATGGCAAACTGCATTTTATTAATCCAGAAGAGGCCATCAATCCAGGCAGTGGTGTGAGTTAACTAAAAACTAATATTTAGAATTAAAACATTGCCAAAGTACCCAATTTAACTTTAAATAAACTTGGAGCACTGGCAATGTCAACAATTTTTTAAACCAGGCTCATCTTTTGCAAAATAAACAATAGTTGAACTTGCCCCTTAAATACTATTTTACCTAATCTAAAAGTAGTGCTTACAATAACATCAACTGGAAGGCTGTCTAATGCTAGCATTGTTAATACTCACCCTTAATTAGAATTAATCAAAATGAATTTATTTGAACTATTGCCAATCGAAGCAGCATAATTACAAAAATCCATTATTATGGATAATACAGAAAGTTAAATAGAAAATGATTAAATCAACTTTTCATTCGCATACCCTTTTGCCATTTATAAAGTCTTAATTGATGTTTTAGTCTCTTTTGCTCCCATAATTAGCAACCACAAACAAATACCAATTTCTCCAAATGTTGCTGGCATACTTATATATTTAGAAACTCCTAAACTTGAATAATCTACTATTAAAGAATTACCTAAAAAATTGATTAAATAACCAAAACAACCCAACATTAAAAGAACTCCAAATATTTTTGATAAGAACCCAGACTTATACACCAAATACCCAAAAGGCAATAGCCAAAGTCCCCAAAAAACAGAAACCATTAATATACCTTTGTTAAATTGATTAAGGTAAAACATCACTTGCGATTGCAATTGTTCATTAGTGAATGTTTTGAAAACTTCTCCTTTTATAATTGAAAGAACAGCGAATTTATTCTGGATATTGAAATATGAAATTGGAACGCTGGTTACTGCCAAAAGCACCATCAATTTTGCGTAAACTTCATTTACGGGTTTCAATAATTTGTATAAAGCAACAGGCAAAAACAAAAAGAAAACATAACACAACAAACCACTGACTATTCCAAATCTGAAAAGCGATTCAGAAGCTTTGATATTATTATAAGTAGTAACTGGATCATCCAAAACAATCAATTTTGAAGGCACATATGCCAAACTAAAAATTCCTGTAAGCACTACACATAAATAGAGTAATCCCGCAATTCGAGCTGTTTTTTTATTTGACATCATGTTTATATTAGTTAAATATTATGCCTTACAATCCTGTCTGTTTCGGCCAATTAAAAGCAGTCCATGTAATCAAAGCAGTAAGTATACTTTCTAAAATTGCATAAAAAACATAAAATGCTCTCCATTCGGAAATTGAAGTCACGGCAATCAAAAGCATAATGGCTGTAAAAAAAATTCCAAATACAATATTCAACCATTTGTTAGATAATGGCTTTAATAATATTGACAAACAAATCATAAAAGCAGGAATTGCTAATAGCAATGAAGCTAGAAATAATTTTATGGGGCTATCCAGCATGCTAGTTCCATCAATTATCCCCGATATTTTCTTAGGCACATATAATTCAAAGTAATCTCCATAGATATATAAAAAGGTTACCGATGACCATAGGAATGCCAATTTAATTTTAATATTAATATTAAAATCAGTAAGGGTTGTTTTGTTATTTATGTGCATTGTTTTTTAATTTTCTCCAATTTTTCAAACCGATAAAAAAACCAATAACAGATACGAGCAAGCAACAAATACCCCAGACAAAAAAATCATACCTTACATTAAATGCTTTCACCCAGACCGTAACTAAAAACAAAGCAAACCCAGTAATTTCCCATGTCTTTAAATTTTCCAGTCTTTTAGAACTATTGATTTCAGGTGGCAAGTTGAGCAATATTTTAAGTTCATCCCAATCCCAAATCACTAACATAAGGGTAGCTAAAAGCATTAAGCCAGTTACTATTGGAGTGCCAGAAAAGCCCGGAATTGAAATTGTAATTACAAAAATGTTTGAAATAATTGCAACAAATAATAATGCTCCTAATTTTGAATATCGTTGAGTCATTAAAAGTAAACCTGCGATTAATTGCACCCATCCCAAAAATTGCCAATACACTCCAGATTGATACATTGTTTCAAAAAAATGAAATGGAGAATTAATAGGATAATTTGAACCATCAAAACTTGTAAACCTTAATCCTTTTATTTTTACAATAGATGAATAAACAAAAGCTCCACCAATTAAATATCTACTATAGATAATGAAAAGTTGAATCCATAAATTGTTTTTTAAATATTTCATTTTATGATTTTTAGGTTTTGTTCATTTGTACTTTAACAAATGCTAATTGCTAAATCCCAACTTTATTTTATAACGGTATGCACGGCCGCCAATTTCCTGTTCTAACTTTAAAACTTCTTTTGTTTTCTTACTAATCCAAAATACTTCTTTATTTCCTTTTGATTCGTGTACCAAAAGCCAGCAATCGATTTTTTTATCGTCATAACCGATCAATTCTGCAGAACCAGTAACGGTATAAGCCACTTTTTGAAAATTAGAGGCAGTGCCCGGATCATAAAACGGAACTACAAAAGTTACTCCTTTTCTATACGGCAATAAAGGAAAGGTTTCTAAATCTAAATGCCAGTTTAAGTAATACTTATCAAGAGATGATTTATATCCATCCCAAATTCTCTTCGACTGAATAGCTGTATCTGCATTACTTAAATTTTTACCATTATGTTCAACTGTTTTGCTTAAAAAATCTACTATAGTAGAATTGATAGATTTAGCAGTAGATGTTCTAGATGTTTGCACATTCCACCAGGTTTTATGATACAAAGGCTGCATAGTTGTTGCATCAGAAATAGATTTTACGATATGCATGATACTGTCTTTGTCTTCCCATTCCTGGGTTATTTCAATAGCAGGTTTGCCGATATAATCAGTACGTTTTATTGTTCTCGTCCAAAATTGTGTTTGTGTACGCACCGAATCCTTTTTCATTTTAAAATAAACCAGATAACGACTCGTCCCTTCCCTTAATACTTTGGTATTAATGTTTTCTGATGTAATTTGAAGAGTATCGCTCTTCTGGGCAATTAATGTTGAAGCACAAAAAAGCAGTGCAGATAGTAATCTCGTCTTCATAAATTTTGTTGTTTAAATATTGTTAAATTTTGAGTTTTTTTCAGCGTGTTTGACCTCTAATTTTTCCAAATCGGAATTTTAATAAAACTATCATTATACCACTTAATTATTAAAGGACCTCCTGCATCTTTAATTGTTTCTTCATTTACATCCTTGCCTGTACCATAATTAATTTGCTCAGATGAACTTTTATTTACATTAACTATTAATACAAGTTTACTTCCCTTGCTAAGTTTTCTACTGGTAAAATAGCTGTTAGAAAATGGCAATGCTGTTTTTTTATCGGGAGTTAACAATGCTCTTTGTTTATTGTCTTTAGCATAACTGGCCCTTCCCATAAAATAAGTGAGATAAAAGTATTTACCATCAGCTTTTTGTTCGAACAATACAGCGCTATAATCTAGATCTCTCTTATTAATTGAAACATTCATTTGTCCTGTAAAACAACCAGTAAATTCTACTTCTTTATTCAAAGCAGCCGTTTTATACATTATACCGCCTCCGGCATTTAAGCCTTCCCAAATAAGCCTGAAAGCATAATAATAGCTATTCATAGAACTTCTATCCTTATAATCTACTTTCATTTTGGCAAAATCAATTTTACTTGCTTTCTGTGGATTTAGAAGATGATTATTTGAATTGTCTAAGAAAAAAGTAAGGCTATCATTACTTACATTGGCCAATGATTTTACATGTTTCCAGCTATTAGTGCCCATCACCTGATAATTAATTCGGTCTTGCAGGAAACTAGGTTTGGCTTTATTTTTAAGAATGTAATCGAACCATTGAAAAATAATATTCGTAATAGAAATATTGGCAACCGAATCAATTTTATATCCATTATAAACACTGTCGGGAGACCCTTGTGATCCGAAGTGTCCGTAAGGGCCAATAATCAGGTATTGATTGGCATTAGGATTATACTTGTCTAATTCTCTCATATAATGCAGTGCACCTACTTGACCACCATCAAAATAACCTGTTGTGGTAAGTACAGGAATATTAATTTTAGCATACTGATCTTTGTTTGGAATCATTCTTTGCCAATAGTTATCATAAGTAGGATGATCAAGCCATTTATTGAATATTTTATTTTTAGACCTCCCCAACAAGCTATCGAATGTACGATATGAACTACCTGTTTCAAACCACTTTTGTTCCATATCACTCCATTGCTTTCGATTATTGTAATCATCATTGTCTAAGTACTTATTATTAGAAACATAATAAGTCCATGAGAATTGAAAGTTCATTACTACATTGTTCATCATCGGCGCATCAAGGCCAGGTGCAGCAGAAGCTGATGGCACAATCGTTTTTAAGGCCGGGTGTAAATTTTTGGTGGAAGCCCATTGCGAAAACCCATTATAACTACCCCCGTACATTCCCACACTTCCATTGCACCATTCTTGCTTACTTATCCAATCAATTACATCATAAGCGTCATCGCCATCATACTCATAAGGAATCACCTCATCGGGGCTGTTTTTTTTACCTCTCGTGTATGCATACACGCCAACATAACCTTTGTCAGCTGCTAACTTGGCCTTGTTTACATCTGTTTTTCTGGCATAAATAGTAAACCCAAAAATCACAGGCAAAGGTTTTTCCTCCCCTTTTTTCCGGACTACTAATACAGAAATACTTGCTCCATCTCGAGCTTTAATGAGTATACTATCTTGAATGGTGTAAAAGCTATCAGGCAGGTTTGTTTGCTGTGCTTGAACTATTGTGCAAGCAATAAGCAAAACAAAAAGCAATTTTGCTAATTTTTCTTTCATATTTTTGATTGTATTTTACTTTAATATCATTGTTTTATACCAAATAGTATTCTCGAATATTTATTCCTTTTTATTAATTCATAGCTAAGCATACTTCCAGCAATTGTTCCTAACAAAACACAGCAAAACTTAAGCTTTACATTCATTTCCAACGGTAATATTAGACTGCAAGAAATTCCTATAAATATCATATGAAGGATATAAATAGGGTATGCAGCTTTTGAGAGATAAGAAAGTGATTTGTTGGAGAAATTTAGATACTGCTTACCAAATGCAAAAATCGTAAATACCCAAATACAGGTTTCGGCAGGTAAATTTATACTATTAGGAAATGATACACTATTAGTAATTCTTATTGCAAATAATGAAATGGAAGTAATTAGAAAAATCCATCTATATTTTGACAAGTTATTCCAAAAACCATCTCCGGAAAAAGCAAATAAACATCCGAAAATAAAGGCTAACCATCCTAAAAAGAAACCATGAGTAGTTAAAGCATACATTTCATAAATAGGTGGATTGGCAATAATTGTCTCTATAACAAAACAAACAATTACTATTAAAAAAATGATCGGACTACTAAATAGTTTTCGAAGCTTAAGTGCAAATAAACTATTTGATTCCTTCTTCAAATAATATAATGGAGCAATAGTTAAAAAAACATAGCATAAGATATTACCTAAAAACCAAAGGTGTGAACTATTGGGAATGTATTGAAGTTTCCATTCATAATAATTTTGCAGTAAGAGCAGATATAGTGGGGCAATAAATACAAACCCAAATGCAAATGGAATGCCGATTCGTAAAGCTCTTTCTTTTAATAACTGATGCCAGTTTCTATTTTGGAAAGAGTAGAAAACACCAATACCTGCTATGAAAAACAAAATAGGTATTCGCCAAATGTTCAGCATGGTCATAGGAATCCATAATGTCACCCATGGTTCTGTATTTACTATAAACCCAATCATAAGGCCCCATGGTTGGAAAGCAATTGCCACATGATAAACCAACAATAAAACAATGGCAATTACTCGTATCCAATCAATGAAGTGTTTTCTATCTTTCATTATTTTCTATTTTAACATTGCAGCTATTTGCGGTCTGGTTTTTTTCAAATATTCATAATCGAATTTCACTCCTAAAGGTGCCAATGAGCTACCCATAATATCATAAATTGGCTTTGCATCTTGAAAGGGAGCAGAAACAGTTTCAAGAGCTGTATTGCCATATTTATTTTTAATTGTTTTATCTGCTTTTTTAGCAAGCAACATTTTCACTATTTCAGGTTTGCAAAAAAAGGCAGCAGTAATAAGTGCTGTAGAGCCTTCATTATTTTGAATATTGAGCTTTGCGCCAGCGCCAATCAGCAATTTTGCGATTTCAGTTTTGCCAAATAGTGAAGCACTTATCAATGGGGTACTACCGCCAAATTTTTCCTTTTCATTGATATCCGACTTTGCCGCTATATGTTGTTTTACTGCAGCTATATTATCTTTCATAACCGCTGTATGAATATCAACAGAAGGTACTGTTTGACTTGCAGTTACTTTTTTGCTTTGATTATTTTGCCCAAAAGCTGGAAATGAAAGGACTGAGGTTATCATTAAAATGAATGATAATTGTTTGATTCGAGTAATTGTTTGTGAAGTCATTGTTTTATTTTTTTTTGTTTTTAAAATTGGTTTCTAAAAAAGAAAAGATTTTATCAAAATGCTTTGTCGGTTCTTCGTGTGTACCTTCAAGGATCACATGTTCGTAGGGATGTTTAAAACCACTATTGCTTAATCTTAAGATCATTTTTTCACCCATTTGAACAGCAGGTATCATTTCGTCTTTAGTAGCAGACATCAAGAGTATCGACCCGTTAGTATTTTCTACTTTTATCAATGCTTTTTTTTCTGCAATAGTGTCTTTAAGCATCATTTCAAAGGTTTTTCTCAAATCCCTTTTCATCATAAATGGGACTGCTTCATCATTTACTGGTATAAATGGCAAATCTTTTCCTTCAAAAGTCCAACAGGGAGTAGTAAAATCCATTGTATGACCAGGAAAAACAGCATGGCTCGAAGACATGGCTACAACGCATGTAATGTCTTTATAATAGCTCCCCAACAATAATGCTAGATCTGCTCCCCTTGACCCTCCTATTACTGCAATTTTTTTATTGTTTATTTTTTTACTTTTTTTTGCCATCGCAATTGCATTGTATACATCATCAATGGCAATCCTATTTAAGATCTTGGGTGTTCCTTCACAACCAAAATATCCAATGGCTAAAAAAGCATACCCTTTCTCTAAAAAAGCATCTCTTGTTTTTTTCCAACGATTCCTTTCCCATGCATTCCCACCTTCTGAACCACCCAAGCCAACTATTAAAAGCTGGTCTTTACTCTCGCCTGTATATAAGATTGCTTCAATATTGGCAGCTTTTAAAGTGTCTTTTTGAATACTTGTATTTTGTCCAAGAGCAGGTAATGCAAAAACAGAAATAAGCATTACATGGAAAGCATTTTTTTTGATATTTGATATTATTTTTAAAATCATATTTTTAATGTTTTTATTTATTATAGGCACATAGGCATACTGTATCACAGTTTGTGAAATTTAATTTGACTAAAAAATTGGATGATTTATTTTATTGTACTATGGGCTTCCTTCATTAACATATTCTAAAATATCAGCAGGCTGACAATCGAGTACCTTACATATAGCTTCTAAAGTGCTAAAACGAATCGCTTTGGCTTTTCCGGTTTTTAAAATTGATAAATTAGAAAGTGTCAGCTCCACTCTTTCTGATAGCTCATTAAGCGACATTTTTCGCTTTGCCATCATCACATCTAAGTTCACAATGATTGGCATAGCTTATACAGTTAAATCATTTTCATTTTGAATTTCAATCCCTTTCTTGAAAATAAGTGCAATAACATAGACAATAGCAGCCATCAAAATAAAAGCTTCACTATCCACCCAAAATTGATTGAGTTTGTCAATTTCGAAATGATGAGATAAGTACTTAGCTATTTGCTTTGCTATATGACTAAATATTCCAATAGTAAAAGTAAAGTAGCTGATCTGTAAAATTTTTTTGGAAACAAAACTACTAAATGGCTTTACTAAATCTATTTTGTGAAGTAGATCTATAACGCTATAAAAAAGCATTGCTTTAAAAACAGCAATAAATAATACAAAACTATACATTCCGTAAAAAGCCCAGACGTTTTGCTGATACATTAAAGTTAAATCCAGCTTTTGGTACAGATTACCAACAAATTCTGGTTTGTAAATGCTAAAAACAAAGTTTACAATCAATCCGCCGGCTTCTATACTCAAGCCTACAAAAATTATCCAGGCTATGATGTACAAGACCATAAATACCAGGTTGTCAAACTTTTTCATCTATTCAAATTTTAAATTGATACAGGAAAGATAATATATATTTATTGATAAACAACAAATTTACATTTTTTTTCAAAAATTTTTTTATCATTTACTGTATAAACGGCAAATTTGTAGATTTGACGGTATTTTAGTCGCCTTTTTTATTTAACACGACTCATAGGGAAGATTTGCTTTCGCTCCTTGCCGTTTTTAGTACCGGCAATTTCAGCAACTAAAGCGTTAGCATTGATTTTTGAGTAAACTATAATTTGAGGAAAATCATGGTTAGGATTTTCAAAGATCAGCTCATTATTAGAAGCCGTTTTCGCTTTAAAGCGTACAGGCATATTATCATTTTGGTTTTTAACTTTCGGTATATAGAATAAGTTGTTATTCTCCTGAATCAGGCGAATTGTCTCAAAAACGATTGTATCTTTTTCTTTAAGCATGTAGCTTTTTCCTGAAAATTCTATATCACTTACTTTAGCCCATGTTTCATATATAGTTCCATTTGGAGTTTTGTTTTCCCAAGTGCCTATAAGCCATTCCGCATTTTTAATTTCGTTTTTTGGTTGCAATGACCAGCTGCAAAAAATAATAACACTAAAAATTGCCAATACTGTTTTCTTATACATAATGATAATATTTAATTTACGCTGACGAAGTTGAGTTCAGTTTCAAACATAAAATTGTAAGAATGCGACAAGACTAATCTGTTCCATAAAATAGAG
Organism: uncultured Sediminibacterium sp.; assembly: GCA_964612195.1. Taxonomy (GTDB): domain Bacteria; phylum Bacteroidota; class Bacteroidia; order Chitinophagales; family Chitinophagaceae; genus Sediminibacterium. Next base: position 26,045 of record CAZTDV010000037.1, on the reverse strand, counting down.
AAGACATTTTAAGATTGTTACCGTAAAATTCCTTTGGTGTAAGCCCTGTAAACTCTCTGAAATCTTTTATAAAATGTGCCTGATCATAGTAATCTCCTTCATAAGCCAAAGCTGTAAGACTTGTAAACTTTTTATTGATTAATAATTTAAGTGTATTCTGTAGTCTTATTGTTTTGGAGAGTTGTTTTGGGCTTAAGCCAATAGCAGAAGAGAATTTACGCTCCAATTGCCTACGGTTTACATTGATTTGTTTAGAAAGTTCAGCAACAGAGAGCTGACCGTTAGCAGTTAAAATAGTGTCATTCGTAGATTTGATGATACGGTCAATGGTTTCCAATGATACTAAACGGCTCAATAAAAATTTTTCAATATGATTGATTCTTTCAGCAGTTGAGATGGCATTTACTATCAGTTGTTCGATCTTGAGTCCTTCAGTGCCAAATAATTGTTCTAATGAAATGGCTTTATTCTCCATTTCTTTAATAGGTACTGTTGCAAAAGGCAAAAACCCTTCAGGAAAAAAGCGAACCGAAAAAATTCCAGTCTCCCCTATTGGTTCAATTTCAAGTGGACGGGTTAGCTGTCCTATTACAAAACATTTAGGTTGAAGTAGGTGGTTTCCATTTTCAACATACTGCTTGTATAAATCTCCATAATGGAAAATCATTTCCATACAACCGTCAGGAACAATGGTCTGTCTTTCAGGATTATCTTCTTTTGGGCTTTCTAATGTCCAATAGCATTTTACTAGTGTAGAAAGATCCTGGCAAGGATCAAAAACTTGATAATTCATTATTCACTCTTTTTGGACAGCAGTAAAACTGATCTATTTACAAAAACGAAGATAAAAAAATTATTTTAATAATTATTGTTTTACAATAATTATTTATACATTTGCAGTAATTAATAAAGTTTTTAGCATGAAAAACGTAAAAATCACTTCCACGATATTATTCTATATCACCCGGATTGTTGCAATATTATATTTAGCAACAACTTTTTATTCATTGTTAACACTCCTCACTGAATGGAGTGTTATTACAAGTGAAAATGGCAAATATTTTTCAATTTGTTTTCCATTTACAGAAAAACATTTTTTAAATGGCGAAAACAATTGGGCATATAAAATTTTCAACTTTTTAATTCCAATTGGATTTTACGGGATTTTCTTTTTGTTGCTAAGCAATGTTTTTAATGCATTTCGTAAGCCCAAATTATTTACAAAGTATGGCGTCAATCAATTAAGAAATTTTTACTTGGCAAATATTACGCTCCCTTTTCTAGAGATTGTATTAGCGTCAATTTTTGCTGGAAAAATTGAAGAAGGATTAGAGTTTGTTGCTGTAATTCATTTTTTTCTTGGTGTTTTTGCCTATTTCATGGCTGCCATTTTCAAACAAGGATTACAAATACAAAACGAACAAGACTTATTTATTTAATTATGCCAATCATTGTAAACATAGATGTGATGCTTGCAAAACGCAAAATGCAAAGCAAAGAATTGGCAGATATTTTGGATATCACTCCAGCAAATTTGTCTATTCTAAAAACAGGTAAAGCAAAAGGTATTCGATTTGATACACTAGAAGCTATTTGTAAAGCATTGAATTGCCAACCAGGCGATATTATAGAGTATGTAAGCGAATAAATCCATTAACATAAGATCAACTATATCAATAGCATCATTGCTAATGACAGGTAATCATTTGCCAAAGGTGAACATTTAAAAACATTAAAACATTCAGTAAATGAACAGTTTATCCATCAAAAATCTCTCAAAGACATACGCAAATGGCGTACAAGCATTGAGTAATATTTCATTAGAAATCAATAATGGAATGTTTGGTTTATTGGGTCCGAACGGAGCAGGAAAATCATCATTAATGCGAACAATAGTAGGCTTACAACCAGCTGATGCAGGAGAGATACTACTAAACGGAATGAATATTCTGGAAAACCCCCAGTATATTAAACAGCAACTGGGTTTTCTACCACAAGATTTTGGGGTTTATCCTAAAATATCAGCACAAGACTTGTTGAATCATATTGCAATAATAAAGGGAGTTGCCAACAAAAAGGAACGCAAAGAACAAATTGATTCATTACTAGAAAAAGTAAATCTGTCTTCGCATAAAAACAAAGAAGTATATACTTTTTCGGGTGGAATGCGTCAGCGCTTTGGTGTTGCGCAAACTTTATTAGGTAATCCAAAGATTATCATTGTAGACGAACCTACAGCTGGTTTAGATCCAGAAGAACGTAATCGTTTTAATGGATTGCTTTCAGAAATTGGTGTAGAAAGGATCGTAATTCTATCTACACATTTGGTAGAAGATGTTAGAAATCTTTGTTCTAAAATGGCCATTATAAAAAATGGAAAAGTTGTGCTACAGGGCAACCCAAATGATTTTGTAGCAGAACTAAAAGGCAAAATATGGCAAAAACAAATTCAAAAAGCAGAACTGGAACAATATAAAACCAATTCAAATGTGATATCGTCTCATTATGTTGGCGGGAAGTTGAACATTCAAGTGTATTCAGAAAAAACATTACCTGAATTTGAAGCAGTAAATCCAACATTGGAAGAAGTGTATTTCAACAATTTAAATCAACTCTAATGATGAAAAAACTTATTTTATTCGATATAAAATCGTACTGCAAAAACTGGAGATTTCTCTTTCTACTCGTTACAATAATTGCAATAGGTATATTTGGCGGCGGAAATGCTCGTTTTACCATTTCCGAAAATCTGGGGTATAATTCTCCCTATCAAGTAGCATTTATTACCGCATTTTTAAGTTTAACAAGCATTTTTTTTGCAACAGTATTATCAGCACAAACGGCATTAAAGGAAATAGATTACAATCTGAATCTCATTTATTTTGCTTTGCCTATTTCGAAAAAACAATTTCTTTGGAGTCGATTTGTTTCCATTTTTGTATTGAGTTTCAGTTTTACATTAATACTTACTGTAAGCTTTTTCATAGGTCGATCATTTTCTTCAGCAGGATTGATAAATATACCTTTCAATATTTTCTTTTATATTTTTCCAATATTTATTTTCACAGCAATCAATACCTTTTTTGTAGTGGCTATTACCGCATCGGCGGGTTGGCTTACAAAAAATAAGCTATTTATTTATGTGAGTGGCTTGTTACTTTATATACTGTATATGGTGAGCATGATATTTTCCAGCTCACCATTTATGGCCAAAAATTTACCACAATCCAAACAAACACAATTTATTTCGGCCATACTTGATCCTTTTGGTATGTCGGCATACTTTTCTCAAACAGCACAACTATCCGTTCAAGAAAGAAATACTGAGTATGTATCGTTAATCGGAATCTTATTAGCCAACAGACTTGGCATTTTATTGCTGTCTGTTTTAATACTGGTAATCATTAGCATTCGATTTTCAATTACCAAAAAAGTAAAATCAGCTAAAGTAAAAAATGCTCCCAACCAATCTGCAACTCTCCCATTTGCATTTGTACCTACTGAAATCTCAGCTAAAGTAAAAATTCAATCACTTTTCTCTTTTACGAAAATGAATTGGCTATATGTAGTAAAAAGCATCCCATTTGTATTGATTGTACTGAGTTTACTTTTTGCCGTTGGGATGGAAATGTATGCAGAAATAGAAAAAGGAATTCGTATACCACAAAAATATGCTTCATCTGGCTTGATGGTTTCCACCATTATTGAAAATTTTTATGTTATTGGAGCATTGGTGTTGGTTTTTTACGGAAACGATTTGTTTTGGCGCAGTAAAGCCTCAAACTTTAATTATATAGAAGAAAGTACCACTAATTATAGAGTTAAATTTTGGTCTATTTGGCTTACTTTAATCGGATTGAGTATTGTGTTTACAACGGTTTTAATTTTGGAAGGAATCGCTTTTCAGATGCTTTACCAGTATCCAAATATCGAATGGAATGTGTATGCAAAAACCTTTTTGTACAATACTTTGCCTTTAATATTAGTTGCTGGGTTTACTTTAATCTTTCAAAAGCTCATTAAAAACAAGTATTTAGCATTAGCTATTTCTGGGCTTTTTGTTTTGCTGATGACCACATCATTAGGCAAGTCTGTTGTAAAATACCCTTTGCTTAAGTTTTTACAAACCATTTCTTTTGATTATAGTGATATGAATGGATTTGGGAGTTATGAAAATGCATTTGCACAAAGACTATTTTTCGGGTTTATGATCTTAATAGTGCTTTTGTATTGCATACACCAAAATAGGCAATCAGTTATGAAAGCTCCTTTTTGGCTAGTACTATTTTGCAGTATTGGGTTGGCTTCTTTTGTAGGTAAGAATATTGTTACCGGATATGTTTCAAAGGATAGCAACAAAATTGAAATGGAGCAAATAAATTACGAAAAGCAATTCCGGGCATTTCAAAATAAACCTCAACCAACCATTACAAAAGTAACCACTAGAGTAGATTTATTTCCTTCTAAAAATGCCTATAGTATTAAGGGGAATTATGTTTTAGAAAACAAAACAGAACAACCAATTAGTGAAATACTAGTGAACTTTTCAGCTGATTTTGAAATTAAAAAAGCAGTCTTACGCGCTGAAAATGAAGCAATATCAATCAACAATCAATGCCAAATCATTCGACTACAACAAGCAATTACTCCAAATCAAAAAATTAGTTTAGAGTATGAACTTTTCTATCAATGGAAACCTATAAATGGACATCAATCCTTTAATGCTATTGTTGAAAATGGAAGTTTTATGCGCATAAGCCGGTATTATCCTCAGATTGGATATGATGCTTCTTATGAAATTGAAGATGAAAATAGTAGAAACCAGTATCAATTAGGAAAACGAACCCCAATTACTTCTTTGGAAGCTCCAAAAGTATTCAAAGATGATTTTATATCATTAGACATGACCGTTTCAACTGAAGCGAAACAAACAGTAATTGGAGTAGGTGAATTAACTAAACAATGGAATGAAAAAGATAGACCTGTATTTCAATTTAAAGTTGATGATATCCCTTTTAGATTTGCCATTTCTTCGGCTAATTATGCAGTTACAAAAGACAACTATAAAGGAAAAAGCTTTGAGGTATATTATCATCCAGCACATGCTGAGAATGTGGCTTATTTGATCAAGAATGCAAAAATCACTATGGATTATTGTGAAACCAATTTTGGCAACTATCCATTTAAAACCATTCGCTTTGCTGAGATCTCAGGTTTTACAAAGGGATTTAATGCTACTGCATATCCTGCAGCTATTTATATGAACGAGAGCTTGGCGTTTCATTGTAATATTCTGGCAGATAAGAAACAAGATGTAATTAACGAATTGGCCGGACACGAATTGGCGCATTTATGGTGGGGGAATAGTCAAATTGATCCAGATGATCGAGAAGGTCGTGCTATGCTAACTGAAACATTGGCAATGTATACAGAGTTGATGTTACTCAAAAAAATGTATGGCAAACCAAAAGTTGAAGAAAGTATAGCCATGCACCAAGATTTTTTTAATAGTGAAAAAGGGTTTTTAGGTGACGCTCCTCTTATTAAAGTATTGGGTGATCAATCACATGTTAGTTATTCCAAGGGGGTTGTGGCAATGTATCAATTAAGTGAGTTAATTAGTGAGGACAAAGTCAATCTAGCTTTGAAGAACTTTCTTGCTTTACATAAATACCCTGCTTCAAAACCTATCTCCACAGATTTTATAGAAGAAGTTTATAAAGTATCAGATAAGAAATATTACAAACAAATAAAGAAACTCTTCGAAGAATAGGTGCTTTATACCCCCCCATTATCAAATAAATGCCAATTCAATGATCATTGGCATTTATTTGATATTTAATTGTAAAAAATATATTTGGAAGCTAAAGTTTCTATTCCATAAATATTTTTTGAATTTCTTTGTGGACTCTTAAGTCTGAAGTTGTTGCTGGTTGTAATGGAAATTTATGTTTTGCCAGTAAATTATTCAAGGCCAAATTTACTTTATCTTCTCCAATTAGTAAATACAATTCATACATTTTCACTAAGCCTTTATTATAAATTACATTACCGTTACTAGGGTTTGATTTAAATAAGGCTTCTTCTCCACTAAATGCTTTTTCGCTATCATACATGTTTTGATACAGTTTTACCATTTCTGTCATTTTATCTTTCCCATGTTCTATTTTATACATCATTAATTTTGTATATTGTGCTAAGGTTTCAGATAGAACACCACTTCCTTCACGATAATCAGAGTTTAGTTGTGCATTTCCCCACCATTGATGCGAAAGTTCATGAGCTGCCAATTCATTTATAATATCTAACCCTTCCGCTTGTTTTAATTTAACATGAAACTGCTTCTCATTGATAAATATACTAGCAGGATAAGCGGTTGCTGCAAAACCTTTGGTAAAACTACTTATCTCAGCAAAACGAATTGATTTGTACGGATATTTTCCAAAATTGGTTTCGCAATTTTGTAAGTGTCCCTAAAATTCGGACAGTTTAAAATTAGAGTTAAAAGCTTAATTTAAACTGCAAAAAATGAAAAAGACACGATTTAAAGAGACCCAGATTGTTTCGATTTTGAAGCAACAGGAAGGTGGTAGAACCACAAAGGAGCTTGCCCGCGAACACGGCGTTTCTGAAGCCACTATTTACAATTGGAAGAGTAAATACGGTGGTATGGAAGCATCGGATGTTAAGAAACTAAAAGACCTTGAAGAAGAGAACTCTCGGCTTAAAAAGATGTACGCTGATGTAGCAATGGACAATCAGATTTTAAAGGATTTGTTCTCAAAAAAAGGTTGGGCCCTGCCACAAAAAAGCAGCTAACACAAGAGCTGGTGCATGAGTACGGTGTACCGGTGAGCAGGGCTTGCAAGTTGATATCAATTCCGCGTTCTCAGTTTTATTATGAAAGTAAGAAAGACGACCAATCTGTTATTGAAGCGTTGCAGGATCTTGCTTTTAAGCACCCAACGTATGGATTTAGAAAGCTCTTTTCATATTTAAGGAGATCTGGTAAAACATGGAACCATAAACGAGTTTATAGGGTTTATAAGCTTTTAAAACTGAATAAAAAGCGACGTGGTAAGCGGAGACTTCCAACAAGAGTTAAGCAACCATTAGCACAGCAAAGCGCTATCAACCAAAGCTGGAGTATGGATTTTATGAGTGACAGCATGGTTGGGAATAGAAAGTTCAGAACCCTGAACATTATGGATGATTGCTCTAGAGAAGTATTAGCAATTGAGGTTGACACATCACTGTCTTCAAAAAGAGTAATTAGAACTCTGGAAAGAATTATTGAACAGCGTAGTAAACCAGTAGCAATAAGAACCGATAATGGACCAGAATTTACTTCAAAAGACCTTGAACTATGGAGTGTTGACAACGGTATAACGCTTCAATTTATACAACCAGGAAAACCGATGCAAAATGGTTTTATTGAAAGGTTTAATCGATTGTATCGCGAAGCAATATTGGATGCATACTTGTTCTTCGACTTGAATGAGGTAAGGGTATTGACAGAAGAATGGATAGAGGAATACAATAACAACAGACCCCATGAATCATTGAACAACCAAACACCAACAGAATGGAAAATTAACCTTATTAAAAACGACTATACTCTAAATAAAACTGTTTGATATTTGGGGTACTTACAATTTGAATGCCACTTTTTAATAGTACTCTAACTACACCACTACCGCCATGATTTTCTTGCGGATATTTCTTGAAATATGGGATTAAGAGTTTGTCGTCATCAAAATTAATATAATATGGGTAGTATTAATTTTCGTCGGTTTTAATCCAACCACGAATACTGCTGTGTGTTTTTGCTTTTTTCATCCAACCCTTCACTAGGTGAATAGTAGCCGTTGTTGTCTGTCTGCCAATAATATATAATGACGTTGGGTGCTGGTGTTTTTCCGTCAAGTTTGATAACAGTTCTTGTAACTAAAAGTTTTTGTCCTTTCTCTGCCCATCCTGTACTGGTATTAATGGCTTTTAGATTTGTTGTCATATCAACTTACATGATTTCACAACCGTCACAACCGCCGCCAATAAGTTTTGTCTTATCACTAGGTTTATCTGTAGCTAAGCAGGTATTTGTCTGTACGTTACAGCTTAAAAATAGCGTTGTAAAAAATGCTAAAAAAAATAAAATTTGCTTTAATTCCCATTGTTAAAATTTTCTTCAATTTTTGCTTTAAAAATACAGAGAACAAAAATTAATGTCTTAAGATGAGGTTCTTTTGTTGCCAAGCGATGAGTTTTATTAAACTGGGTTTTGAAATCAGGTGCAAAGTTTCTACTAACCCGAAGTTGAAAATTAATCTTCATCGTTAAGTGAAACGAAAAGCCCCCAAAAAGTTAGACACTTACTGGGGGCTTTTTTATTGGTTCAATTATTTTATGCTTTTTCAAAACTCAAACATTCTTTCAATTCTTTCTCCGTGTAAGCCAATTTGTATTGTTTTAATACTTCATCAGGTACGCCATTCCATTGATTGGGGGCATTTCCTACATAGCCTAAATCTTTGATGCCAATTTCGGTAGTGTAGAAACCAGTGGTTACTAAATCGCGCATTAGATTAAAAAAGGAAACACCTTGTGCTAATTCTTTTGCTGCTTTTTCTGGGTAAGCAATGGAGTCTACCACCGTAATTTGTTGAGCAGCACTCAAGTTTACAAATGCTTTTTCATAGAGCTTATAACAATGTAAGTCTAACCAACGCAATCCACCCCGCAATGGGGTTTGATGAGAAGGCATGTCTTTTACAATGAACTCTATAAATTCTGGAACCTTGGCATCACTGGCACTTCCACTTACTTCATCTTTGGGCATGATGATATCGCCCAATACAGTAATGGTAGCCATTTCATGCTCATTAAAGAATTTGGGTTCCTTCTCCATTTTTGCCAAATAAGCTTTCTCTTCTTGCATTCGATCATCCAATGATGCATCAGCAGAAGCGGCAATATTTTTTTTATCGGCACTGGTGCAGGCTTCTACCAAAACACCGGCACCAACAGTGCCAATCATGAGTGCCTTAATCGATTTTCTCCTGTCCATGTTATAAGTTTTGTTTTTTCATTTCGTCAATAATGTATTCGCTTGCACGCATACTTAATGCCAAAATAGTCCAAGTAATATTTTTATCTGCCTGAGAAACAAACTGTGATCCATCTACACAAAATAAAGTTTTACAATCGTGTGCTTGACTATACTTATTTAATGCAGAAGTTTTTCTATCGTTCCCCATTCTTACCGTTCCCGCTTCGTGAATAATATTTCCAGGATTAGATAAACCATAATTATTAGAAGCATCATCGTCTGCACCCCAAGTTATAATTGCACCCATATTGTGCATGATTTCTTTGAAGGTTTCCTTCATATGCTTAGCCTGATTAATTTCATACTCCGAATGACGAGTATTAAATCTTAATACGGGTATACCATATTTGTCTACTACAGTAGGATCTATTTCACAATAATTCTTGATGTCGGGAACAGACTCTCCTCTTCCTGCCATACCAACCCCTGCTCCGTAAAAAAAGCGGACATCTTCTTTTAAGGAAGATCCATATCCACCCGCTTCCTTGGTTTTACCATTCACTTGGTATTTTCCATTCAATCCTTGCATGCCCATTCCAAATCCGTAAGCTGGTTGGCTCATGCCTCCCCAATATTCAATATGGTATCCTCTAGGAAAATCTAATTTTTTATTGTCTAACCACCATGGAGTATAAATATGCATACCGCCTACCCCATCTTCGTTGTAACGCTTTCTACCAAAGAGTTCTGGCAATACACCACCCAAAGCTGCACCAGTAGAATCGTGCAAATATTTACCCACTACATTGCTGTCATTGGCCAATCCATTCGGATGTCTTTTAGATTTAGAATTCAATAATAAACGTGCGGTTTCGCAAGTACTCGCGGCTAAGATCACCACGCGACCATTAACTTGGTATTCTAAATTGTCTACTTTATTTACATAAGAAATACCAGTTGCCAACCCTTCTGAATTGGTAATGACTTCACGAGCCATCGCTTGTGTAATCACATCTACATTCCCTGTTTTTACAGCAGGCTTAACCAAAACAGATCCTGATGAAAAGTCTCCGTAAACCTTACAACTTCTGTTACACTGTGCACAGAAAAAACATGCACCACGCTCTTCATTAATTTTCTTCGTTAAAATGGATAAACGAGAGGGAATTACTGGAACTCCTACACCTGTTGCTGCTTTCTTAATCATCAGCTCGTGCAAACGGGGTTTGGGTGGAGGAAGAAAGATTCCGTCAGGATCATTTTCTAATCCTTCATTGCTTCCAAATACGCCAATTAATCTATCTACTTTATCGTAATAGGGTTTTACATCTTCATAGCCAATGGGCCAATCTTCACCTAAACCATCTATGCTTTTTCTTTTAAAATCTTTGGGTCCAAAACGGAGGGATATACGACCCCAGTGATTGGTTCTTCCACCCATCATACGAGCACGCCACCACTCAAATTTTTGACTGCCTGGGGCTTGAGTATATGGCTCTCCATCAATCTCCCATCCCCAATAACAACCATCAAAATCACCAAAGGGACGATACTTAGTACTCGCACCTCTTCGGGGTGATTCCCATGGATTTTTTAATTGAGAAGAATTCACCGCAGGATCATAATCTTCTCCTGCTTCCAATAAACAAACTTTTAAACCAGCTTTGGATAAAGTGTATGCAGCCATACCACCACCAGCTCCTGAACCCACAATTACTACATCGTATTGCTTGGGTTGTTTTTTAATTTGAAAATCTCCCATATCGCTTTTTTAGTCTTGGTCGTTAGAAATATGAATGTACCAATTTTAATGGTATTGCCGATGAGTTTTTGATGAATGTATATTGCTTTATTTTACAAAATATTCATTAGGAAAAGCACGCATTGTTGTTAAACGAATATCAGCTGGAATATCTTTGGCAATTACTTTGTTCGTTTTAGTATCTACAACAGTCCATAAAGGATAATCATACTCTTTAGATACTGATTTTAATGTATTGTTCACCCAGTTGTATAAGTTGAAGACCCAGTAGTTTTGGCCATTGTAATTGGTGGTACTGCATCCAATAATTTCAGGAATACCATCTCCATTGATATCATATTCTTTTTCTGATGAAAAATCTACAAAACTGAAAACACGGTATTTGCTCTGTTGACTAATTAAGAACACTTTGTAATTCAATAGTTCGTCTTTGCTTTTGTTGACTAAATTGATTCTAAATTTTATATCAGGAATGCCATCTTTATTAAAGTCTGCAAACTCAGCAATCGGAATCACCTTTTTTACCCAAAAAGGCACTAGAATTTTTTGGACAACTTTACTGTCTTTATAAAAAAGTATTAACGACTCTTCTAATCTGGCTTTTTGTTCCATAACTACTACTGAATCTATATTGAACCCTTTTTGTGTTTTCACATCAATCTTGATGACTTTCAATTTTACCGATGTGTCTTTGATGGTCGCAATAGTTGTTTTGGTATAAACTATGGGTTTTGATTTAGTGAAAAGAGTTTGAGAAAAAATAGCAGTTCCAATCAAAAGGGAACAAATCAGTAACAAAAGTTTATGCATAAAATGGTTTGAATACTCAATATAAAAAAATGGGGTGAGTTCAACCCAAAAAAAATCTCCCCTAGATGAATCCAGAGGAGATGTTTTTTAGGGCAGGGATTAACTGCTATCGAATTAACTGCAACCCATACTGGTGCCACAGTTTAAACACTTATAACATGTACCACTTCTGATGGTTAAATGACCGCAGGTACTACATGCAGGCGCATCGCTTTGCATACTCTTAGCTGCTGCATTTACCGCATCCATTCCACTATTACCGGCTGCTGCAGAAGTAGCTGCTGCACGCTGTAATTTGGGGGAAGCAGGACCTTCGGCAGGAGTAGTATTGGCTGAAGGAGCAGTTACTCTAATACTACTGAGTTCGGGCTTTCCCAAAAAAGTAGCGTCTCCCTCCTCTTCTCCTGTATTTCCTACAGTAGGTCTGTCTAACACATGAACTAAATCGGTTCTGTTTAGGTATTCATATCCTAACGCACGGAACACAAAGTCTACCAGTGAAGTGGTGGTTTTGATATTTGGATGGTCTACCATTCCGGCTGGCTCAAAACGAGTAAACACAAACTTGTCTACGAACTCTTCTAAAGGAACACCATATTGTAAACCAACTGAAACAGAGATAGCAAAACAGTTCATTAAGCTTCTTAAAGTAGATCCTTCTTTTGCCAAATCAATAAAGATTTCTCCTAAGGTACCATCGTTGTATTCACCTGTTCTTAAGAAAACTACTTGACCACCAATTTTTGCCTTCTGCGTAAATCCTCTACGTTTAGCTGGTAAGGATTTTCTCTCTACGATTCTAGACAAAGCACGCTTTAATTCAGTATCTGTAGAAGCAGTCATACGTTTGGTAACTTCTTCTAACAATTCATCTACTGTTAATTTACCTAAATCTACAATGGTTGACTCTTCTGTTAATACAGCTTGTGTTGCAGCTACATCTTCTGTTTCTTCTTCTGTCTTCTTTTTCTTCTCGCTCTTATTGCTTAAAGGTTGACTTAATTTAGATCCATCACGGTATAAAGCATTTGCTTTAAGCCCCAACTGCCAGCTCATCAAATAACAATCTGCAATTTCTTCAACAGTTGCTTCGTGTGGAAGGTTGATGGTTTTAGAAATAGCTCCACTTAAGAATGGTTGACATGCAGCCATCATTCTGATATGGCCATAGGCATGAATATATCTTTCTCCTTTTTTACCACATTTATTAGCGCAATCAAATACTGTTAAGTGTTCATCTTTTAAGAATGGCGCACCTTCAACGGTCATTGTTCCACATACGTAATCGTTGGCTGCATCAATTTGCTCTTCGGTAAAGCCAATTGCTTCTAACAAATTGAAGTTCCAATCTTCGTATTGTGCAGGAGTAAAGCCTAAACGTTGCATACACTCATCACCTAAAGTAAAGCGATTGAAGATGAACGCAATTTCAAAAGCAGAACGAGCGGCACCATTTAATTTTTCAATTTCTGCTGTAGTAAATCCTTTCGCTGCAAGGCTTGCATTATTGATGAATGGTGAATTTTCAAAACTAGCAGAACCAACAGCATATTGCTCAATGGCTTTAGCTTGTTCTGGATTGTATCCTAAATTCTTTAAAGCTTGTGGTACAGATTGATTGATGATTTTGAAATATCCACCACCACTCAATTTTTTGAACTTCACTAAAGCAAAGTCTGGCTCAACACCTGTAGTATCGCAATCCATCACCAATCCAATGGTTCCAGTTGGCGCAATAACAGTGGTTTGCGCATTTCTATAACCGTATTTCTCTCCTAATTGAACCGCATCATCCCATGCACGGGTTGCTGCTTTCAACATATAATCTGGGCAGTACTGAGCTTTAATACCTTGTGGCTTAATTTCTATTCCAACATAAGCATCCGTAGCATCATATGCTGCTGCACGGTGATTGCGCATTACACGCAACATATCTTCCTTGTTCTCTTCGTATTTGTCAAAAGTGCCCAAGAAAGAAGCCATTTCTGCAGATGTTTTATAAGCTACACCAGTCATGATGGCTGAAATTGCACCCGCAATTCCACGTGCTTCTTCACTATCGTAAGCAATGCCACTTACCATTAACATAGAACCTAAGTTGGCGAAGCCTAAACCTAATGTTCTGTAATCGTAAGATAATTGTGCTACTTCTTTAGAAGGGAACTGTGCCATCAAAACGGAAATTTCTAATACAGTAGTCCACAAACGAGTAGTGTATTCAAATCCTTCTACATCAAAAATATTGTTATCGTCATTGTGAAACTTGCGCAAGTTAATAGATGCCAAGTTACACGCAGTATTGTCTAAGAACATGTACTCAGAACATGGATTAGACGCATTAATGCGACCGCCCTTAGGACAGGTATGCCACTCGTTAATAGTAGTATCATATTGAGTTCCAGGGTCAGCACAACGCCATGCTGCATAAGAAATTTTATCCCATACTTCTCTAGCAGGTATTTTCTTCATAACCCTGCCATCTGTTCTTGCTTTTAATTCCCAATCTCTTCCTTCTTCTAACGCATGGAAGAATTCATTAGGGATTCTTACAGAGTTATTAGAGTTTTGGCCAGACACTGTTGCGTATGCTTCTCCTTCATAACCATTATCGTATCCAGCAGCTACTAAAGCAGCTACTTTCTTTTCTTCTTCCACTTTCCAGTTAATGAACTCCATTATTTCTGGATGATCTAAGTCTAAGCAAACCATTTTAGCCGCTCTTCTTGTTGTTCCACCGCTCTTTATTGCTCCAGCTGCACGATCTCCAATTTTTAAGAAGCTCATCAATCCACTTGATGTACCGCCGCCACTTAATTTTTCGCCGCTACCACGAATTTGAGAGAAATTGGTTCCCACACCAGAACCATATTTGAAAATTCTAGCTTCACGGGTCCACAAGTCCATGATACCACCTTCATTAACTAAATCGTCACTCACACTTAAAATGAAGCAGGCATGTGGTTGAGGACGCTCATATGCATTCGTAGACTTTTTAAGTTTACTGTCTTTAGGATCCACAAAATAATGGCCTTGTGGCTTTCCAGTAATACCGTATACTTCGTGTAAACCCGTATTGAACCACTGAGGTGAATTGGGTACACAAGCTTGATTTAAAATACTGTAAGCCAATTCATCATAAAATATTTGTGCATCTTTTTCAGAAGCAAAATACCCATAACGCTCACCCCATACTCTCCAGCAATGTGCCATACGATGTGCTACTTGCTTCACACTGGTTTCTCTTCCTAAAGAGCCGTCTGGTTGAGGAACACCTGCTTTTCTAAAATATTTTTGAGCAAGAATATCTGTAGCAATCTGGCTCCATTGTTTTGGAACTTCTACATTATTCATTTCAAAAACCTTTTCGCCGTTCGGATTTTTGATTACGCTGTCGCGGTAATCGTATTCGAACATATCATAAGGGCTAACACCATCGTTGGTGAAGCGGCGGCTGAATTGCAAGCCTTTGGGAGCGCGTGGATTAGGCATATCGCAGTTAAAGTTTAAAAAGTAATTAATGGGTCCCTGCCTAACGGTAATTTGTAGAGGCGGTTGACGAAAATATCTTTCCATTCTCAAAATCCAATACCGTAAATATGCACAGCTTGTGGATAAGGAAGGTGGATAATTTGCAAGCTCAAATCCACGTTGGTTTTGACCGATTATACACAGGTGTCAATAAGATTATTAGGTAATTTTAGCTGTATAAATGGTTTATACTTTTACCCCAAAAAGTTAAACAAAGCAGGGCTGGGTTCATCAAACGGAAGAACCTGAGTAATAAATGCTTTAAACGGAAACTTTTCCGCATTTTTGCAAGACTATCCATATTGGCATGAAGCACGCGATTTACCAACAAATTACACAACGAAAAAAGCAGGGAAAGAAATCTTTTGCGGTATTAATTGACCCCGATAAAGTAAACGCTAGTAATATACAGGAATTGGTGAAATTGTCTGTAGATGCCCATGTAGACTACTTTTTCGTTGGTGGCAGCTTAGTTATTTCAAGTTATCTAGATGAGTGTATCCAACAAATTAAAGCAGCCTGTTCTATCCCAGTTATATTATTCCCTGGATCTCCTTCACAGGTAAGTAAATATGCTGATGCCTTACTGTACTTGTCTTTAATATCTGGAAGGAATCCAGAATTATTGATTGGGCAACATGTTATTTCTGCTCCATTTGTGAAAAAATCTGGTCTTGAAATTATGCCTACAGGATATATGGTGATTGATGGAGGCGCTCCTACTACTGTTAGTTATATTTCAAATGCTTCTCCAATTCCGGCAGATAAGAGTGAAATAGCCATGTGCACTGCAATGGCAGGAGAAATGCTGGGTATGCAATTGATTTACATGGATGCAGGTAGCGGTGCTAAAAGACCCATCACAGAGCATATGATTGAAAAAGTGGCGAAACATATTGATGTACCATTAATTGTTGGTGGTGGTATTACTGAGCCAGAAAAAGCATACCTTAATTGTAAAGCCGGAGCAGATATTATTGTCATAGGCAATGCAATAGAAAAAGATCCTTCACTTATTAAAGAAGTGAGCGCAGCTATTCATTCTGTTGCTGTAGTAAATGCCGGTTAAATCAGTGCATGACGCAGTCCAATTTATTTGATCAATCAGAAGAAAATATTTTACCACAAGATGGTATAGTCAACTACTATGGTTGTGTATTTAATAACCAAGAAGCCAATCAATTTTTATCGTTACTCCTGAACCAAATTGAGTGGAAAAATGATGAAGTAAAAATTTTTGGAAAACAAATTATCACCAAAAGAAAAGTAGCTTGGTATGGTAGTAAACCATTTTTATACCGCTATTCTAATTCTTCCAAAACCGCTCTTCCATTTACAGATGAATTATTGGCAATTAAAGCGGTCATAGAAAAAATTTCCAATGAAACCTATAATTCTTGTTTGTTAAATTTATACCATCAAGGCGAAGAAGGAATGGGTTGGCATAGTGATGCAGAGCCCGAGCTAAAGCAGGATGGTGCCATTGCTTCTATTAGTTTTGGGGCAGAAAGAAAATTTAATTTTAAACACAAAATCACCCAAGAAAAAAAACAAATTGTGTTGCATCATGGTAGTCTGTTGGTAATGAAAGGGACTACGCAACGTTTTTGGTTGCATCAACTCCCTCCTACCAAATTGATTAAAGAACCAAGAATTAATCTCACATTCAGAACCATCCAAGAATGAAGAAAAAAAGGTTTTCTTTAAAAACATTTTGGAAAAATTTGGGGCCAGGATTGGTTACTGGATCCAGTGACGATGACCCTTCTGGAATTGCTACTTATTCACAGGCAGGTGCCCAGTTTGGACTGACTACTTTATGGACAGCATTTATCAGTTTCCCATTAATGGCTGCTGTACAAGAAATGTGTGGAAGAATTGGAATGGTTGCTGGGCAAGGGCTTTCAGGCACTTTGAAAACCTACTACCCAAAACCAGTGCTTTACTTAATGATTGTATTTAGCTTTCCTGCGATTGTATTAAATATAGGAGCCAATATTGCAGGTATGGGTGCAGTTGGAAATTTACTGTTCCCTGCCATTGATGCCAATTATTTTAGTGTTTGCTTTACAGTCATTCTATTGGTGTTAATTATTTACCTACCCTACCAAAAAATAGCGGCTGTACTTAAATATCTATGCCTGGTATTATTGGTTTACATCATCGTGCCATTTTTATATAAACAAGATATAACAGCCATTTTATCGAACACTTTTTTTCCTAAAATTCATTTCACGAAAGAATATTTAGCTACGTTAGTAGCCATTTTGGGAACAACCATTTCACCCTATCTTTTTTTCTGGCAGGCTACCATGTCTGTTGAAGATTTAAAGCATAGAAAAAAGAAGTTGGTGGTGAATAAAAAAATCATCGCAGAAATGCGCCAAGATATTGATATTGGAATGTTGTTTTCGAATATAGTGATGTACTTCATTATTTTAACAACAGGTACTGTACTTTTTAATGCAGGTATACATCAAATTAATACAGTAGAAGAAGCCGCACAAGCTTTAAAACCTTTAGCAGGTGATGCCGCTTATATATTATTTACAATTGGAATTATTGGGACTGGATTTTTAGCCATCCCCGTTTTAAGCGGCGCTTTATCTTATATGATTACGGAAATATTTTCATGGGAAAATGGATTAGACAAAAAGTTTCATGAAGCAAAAGCATTTTATTCCATTATCATTATTTCCCTTTTACTAGGTCTTACTATTAACTATATAGGTATTTCTCCCATCAATGCTTTAATATACGCAGCTATATTATACGGATTAACTGCACCCGTTTTAATTGCCATCATTTTGCATATTGCCAATAACAAAAAAGTCATGGGAACATTTTGCAATGGTATTTGGTCGAATATTTTAGGTGGGGCGGCATTCGTTCTAATGCTGGCTTCTGCAGTGGGACTACTCTTGATGTATGTTTTTTAATTTAGTGTATCTTTAAGGGAACAGCTTATTGCCTAAATTAAACCCAATGTCCAAAAAAATATTATCACTATTAGTTCTCATTCATTTTTCTTTTGTTGCAATTGCCCAATTAAAGGAAGGTGAAGGGAAAGTTGGTGTGCAAGGTGGTAAAATATGGTATCGAGTAATTGGCAAAGGCAAGGGCATTCCCATTCTGATGCTGCATGGTGGACCTGGTGGAACAAGTAGGTCTTTTTATCAATTCGAATCCATTGGCAAAGACAGACCAATCGTATTATTTGATCAGTTAGGAAGTGGACGATCTGATTATCATACAGATACTTCTTTATTGAAAGTTCCTTTATTTGTGGAACAAGTAAAAGCCCTTGTAAGCAGTCTGCAACTCCAATCATTTTACTTACATGGCCATTCATGGGGTACCGCTTTGGCATTGGAATATTATTTAAAATACCCAAAAGGAGTCAAAGCAATTATTTTTAACAGCCCTTATTTTAGTACCAAACTTTGGAAAAAAGATGCGGATATATTAATTAAAACCCTACCCGATAGTATTCAATATGCAATTGCTGTGGGTGAAAAAACCGGGGACTTTAATAGTGCCGCTTATATAAACGCAAACACTGTTTATGCAAAAAACTTTGGTGTTAGAAATAGCCGACTCACTAGCGACTTAGACACGATTATGGCAGCCGGAAATGGCTTTATATACAACTATATGTGGGGGCCTACAGAATTTACTGCAACTGGCACGCTTATTCATTATAATCGAATTAAAAGTTTAAGTAAAATTCAAGTACCTGCACTTTTTATTACCGGCGAATACGATGAAGCCAGGCCTCAAACGGTTCGCTATTTTAGCAGATTGGTAAAGAAGAGTCAATTTGGTATCATTGAGGGAGCAGGTCATGGAACTATGCACGACAACAAAGAAAAAAATATTCAGCTCATTAAAGATTTTATTGCTTCAGTAGAGCAAATAAAAAAATAACCACAATATGAAAATTTTAGTAACCACCGATTTCTCTCCCAATTCTAAAGCTGCTATTCAAGTTGCAGCAACAATGGCCAAACAGGCAACTGGTGTAGAATTGATATTTTATTCTGCAGTTGAAATGATGCAACCACAAGCTTGGAATTTATCCTTTTATAAAAAATATGTGTTGGAAGAAAAACACAGATTAACCAAAGAGTTAGAGAAATTTGTTTCGGCAGCTATTGGAACCAATAAATCCATTTTACAAAAAAGTAAATACATCATCGATTTTACTCAAGAAACTACAAAAGCAATTATTGACTATGCTGCCAAAAGTAAATGTCAAATTATTTGCATTGCTACCAATGGAGCAGGCATTTTAAGAAAACTAATGGGTACCCATACTTCCTATTTGGTAAACCATTCTACTGTTCCTGTATTGGCCATCCCATCAAAATATACGGCTAAAGCAATCAAACAAATCACTTATGTTTCAGATTTTGAAAACCTGGTTCCTGAGCTCAACAGGGTAACCAAGTTGAGTACTGTATTAAAATCTTCAACTGAAGTATTGCATTATGCACGTATGGGTGTTCAACATCCTGAAACAATAAAAAAATTAAAAGTATTTGATAAAGAATTGTACCGTTCAATTAAAACCAAAGTAGTCGCATCCGATATTCAGTATTCATTGGTTGAACGATTAACGCAATATATCAAAAAGCAAAAACCAGATCTGATTGTGTTATTTACGCGTCAACATAAAGGATTTTTTGCTCAACTATTTTTATCGAGTAAAGCCGCTGAACTTAGTTTCTCCACTAAAATTCCCACATTGATTTATCCCAAAAAATAGGTCAATATGAATTGGGTAAAAATTATTGCAACAGTAGTCATTACAAGTGTTTTGCATATCAATATGCAGGCACAAAGTTTAAAGAACGCTCGTGATTGGGGAATACCAATTGGCGTTTTAAAACCAGGTAAACTAAATAGTATTACAGATGTAACTGGTGTAACCGTAGGTCATTCTACGGTCAAAAAAGGGGACTCAGTTAATACTGGAGTTACCGTCATTATTCCGCATCAGGGAAATATTTTTCAGCAAAAAGTTCCTGCAGCTGTGTACACTGGAAATGGATTTGGAAAATTAGCCGGAAGTACCCAAGTGAATGAATTAGGAAATATAGAAACACCCATTGTACTCACCAACACTTTAAGTGTCCCAGCTGCAATGAATGGTTTAATTAGTTATACCCTTGCACAAGCCGGCAATGAAAAAATCAGTTCGGTGAATGCAGTGGTAGGTGAAACCAATGACGGTTTTTTAAATGATATCAGGGGTAGGCATGTAACTGAACAAGATGTGGTAAAAGCAATTCAAAGCGCAACGCCTAACAAGGTAATGGAGGGTGCAATAGGAGCTGGAACAGGCACAGTTTGTTTTGGATTCAAAGGCGGCATTGGTAGTTCCTCTAGAAAACTGCCAGCCAGTTTAGGTGGATATACCATTGGAGTATTGGTGCAATCTAATTTTGGTGGAGTATTAACCATTGACGGAGTTGCTGTAGGAGCGTATTTACAAAAATTTAGTTTTAGCAATGAATTGTTGAATAATGTGGATGGGTCTTGTATGATAGTTGTTGCCACTGATGCGCCTCTTGACCATCGCAATCTGATGAGATTAGCCAAAAGGGCCATGTTGGGTTTAGGAAGAACGGGGGGCATTGCTTCCAATGGAAGCGGTGATTATGTTATTGCATTTTCAACTGCGGAACAAAATAGGGTATTGCATCAAACAAATAATTTACCCAAACCATTACTGAACTTGCCCAACGATGCTACTTCTCCCCTTTTCATGGCAGCTATAGAAGCAACAGAGGAAGCTATTGTTAACTCGCTGCTTGCTGCCACAGAAACAATAGGTTTCAAAGGGAACAAAGTTGCTGCGCTACCCATCCAACAATTAATGCCATTATTTTTAAAAGAAAAAAAATGACAGAACGGTACATATATGTAAATGGTAAAATGGTTTTGGCAAATAGTCTTTCTGTTGCTGCATCCGATTTAGCTATTCAAAGGGGTTATGGAATTTTTGATTTTTTGGTTACAGTGAATGGGAAACCGATTTTCTTAGAAGATCATCTGCTGAGATTTTATTCTTCTGCACAATCGATGCATTTACCGGTTTCATTAGGTCGAAGCGAATTGATTGAAGCAATAGAACAATTAATGGGAAAAAATCAATTGCCGAATTCAGGAATTCGCTTAACCCTTACTGGTGGGGATTCGCCTGATGGCTATTCAATAGGAACCCCCAATTTAATTATCAGTCAATCTCCATTTAATTACCAAAATCAGGTATTTGAAAAAGGGTTAAAACTGATTACCTACGAACACCAACGACAGTTACCATTTATTAAAACCATCGACTATTTAAAAGCCATTTATTTGCAACCAACCATTAAAGCGGCCGGAGCAGATGATGTTGTATATTTTTTTAACGGGATGGTAACCGAATGTCCTAGAGCCAACTTTTTTATGGTAACCGATCAAGGCGAAGTGCTTACTCCAAAAGAAAATATTTTGCAGGGGGTTACCCGAAAAAAAATACTCGAATTAAGAGGCTACACCATCAAGGAGACTGATATAACCATTGCTATGATTGCTTCCGCTAAAGAAGCTTTTATCAGCAGTTCTACTAAAAATATTCTCCCCGTAATCTCAATTGATGGCCATACTATAGGAGATGGGAAACCAGGGTCCATTACAAGAAATTTATACCAACAATTAATCCATTTAAAGGGTATTTCATTTTAAATTGACTTACCTTAATTAAAACCTACACGATGAATAAGCTTTATTTACTACTCGTATTTCTTTGTTTCACAGTAATAATTGGTTGCAATGCTACTAACAATGAAATAGCTGTTTCCAATGCTTATTTTAAACCAACAACTAAGGGGATACAGAATGGTGGGGTACAAATGATTCCTATTACTACACCAAGTGGAACATTTAATGTTTGGACAAAAAGAATTGGGAACAATCCTACCATGAAATTATTATTGTTAAATGGAGGACCCGGTGCAACGCATGAATATTTTGAGTGTTTTGAAAATTTCATGCCCGCTGAAGGAATTGAAATCATTTATTACGACCAATTGGGTTGTGGAAATTCTCAGGACCCGAAAGACACCAGTTTATTCGATTTGGCTAGGTATGTAGACGAAGTAGAACAGGTTAGGAAGGCACTGAATTTAAATCAAGAAAATTTTTATTTACTAGGTCATTCATGGGGTGGAATTTTAGCCATGGAATATGCCTTAAAATACCAGCAAAATTTAAAAGGGGTCATCATTTCAAATATGATGAGTGACGCAGTAGAATACGGCAAATACGCTGATGAAGTTCTGGCCAAACAAATGGATCCAAAAATTTTAGACACCATCAGAGGATTTGAAGCTAAAAAAGATTTCACGAATCCTAAGTATATGGACTTGCTTTACAATCATTTTTATACCAAGCATATTTTAAGAATGCCTTTAAGTGAATGGCCAGAACCAGTAAATCGTTCTTTTGCAAAGATGAACCAAGCTTTGTATGTTACTATGCAAGGGCCTAGTGAATTTGGCATATCAGGAAAATTAACAACCTGGTCAGTGAAAAATCAACTTAAGCAAATAACAGTACCAGCATTGGTAGTAGGTTCAGAACACGATACCATGGATCCAGCACATATGAAATGGATGGCCGGAGCTGTGCAAAATGGAACTTATTTATATTGTGCCAACGGAGGCCATATGAGCATGTACGACGACCAGGAAACCTATTTTAAAGGCTTGATTCATTTTGTGAAAGGAGTGAATAAAGGAGAAAAGAAAAATATCGTTCCTTAGTTTTGGTTTAAACCTTGATCCAAAACTTTAGATCCTCGTTCGATCCAACTCCCACCACTTGGTAGGAGTTAGGCATTTCATTTTCCGAACTATGAAAAGTAGCAATTCTAGTTCCAGCTGGAAGATTTTTAAGTTGCTTGTATAATTTTCGATTATACAAATTAAATAGTTCAGGACTGTATTTTACTGTTTGATCAATGGAATCATTGTCAATCAAATTTTCATAGAAAGCATTATAAAAATAAAAATGATCAAATTGGGTAAAATCGATCTCTGTAAAATTACCCGTCAAGAATGAAGTATTGTTTAGCAATAATTGCTTTGTAACTGATTGTGCAATTTGGGTAAGTGATTCCCGCTGTTCAATCCCAGTGAATACCGCATTGGAATGATTGTTCGCCCCAATTATACAAAATTTCCCTACTCCGCTGCCAATATCTAAAATTCGGGGATTGGGGCCAACCGCTAAAAAGGCAGCAGCTTCTTTAGCAACACCAATGGGCGTCCAATGCCTACTAGCTAATGCTGAAATTGCAGGCGGGTAAAGTTGATCAAAATATTGGTCTGTGCTAAAGAAATCCATTTACAAATATCAATATTATAAAACAGATTTTATTTGGTAATTGCTCATAGTCAAATAAATGGCCCCTGTTTTGGTTCCTGCGGCTTTCATTTTTTTACGATCCAATTCAGTGTCTTTTCCCATGAAGTCGATGGGAATACGGATTTTTTCTATTTCAAAATTCACGGTTACTTTATCAGGCAAAATTTTTGCTTCTGTATTGTATTGAAGGGTTAATAGATAAGTGCCATCTTTCTTGGTATTTATTTCCGTTTCCATTACTCGCTTTAGTTTAGTGTCAATTAAAACAGTTGCAATAGAAAAATCTGCTCTTTTATCGGTAGGAATAATATTAATTGCTTTATACGTTTTGCCATTTCTTACTTCGACTCCCCTATCAACAGTTATAAAAGAATATTCCAATAAACTATTCAAAGAAAAATCCAATCCTCGTTTGGGCAGCATCACAAAATCATCAGATGAAAATTTCACCCTTTTGCCTTTGGTATAAAACATCTGGGCTTTTTTAACGGGCATATTGATAAAAGAAATATCTACTTCTAATTTCAATTGGGTACTGAAAGACAAAATAGAATCCAGTCGATTTTTCACTTTCAATAAATCTGCATCAACTACTTGTGCAAATAGCCCAATACATAAAAATTGAAAAAGTATGATTACTCCTATTCTTTTCATTATCCAATGTCTTTTTTGTGAAACCAATAAATACCTGCCCCCATAAACAACAAACAATAAACAAGACTAAGTATACTATTAAATAAGACTTGCTCCCAATTAATGGTATAATAAAAAAAGTACTGCCAAGTATCATTCAGTTTAGCAAAAAACAATTGATTAAACCAATTGTCTCCAAAGTCTACTTTCAATAATATATTCGAAAGAATTAAAAAAAAGGCCGACACAATCCATGTTTTGGTAGCTTCTTTAAACAGAATGGCAATGGTTAAACTGGCAACAGAAAAAAACACCATCGACAAAGCACCAGATAAAAATGACCATTGTAGCCTATTAATGGCATCCTTTGCATCAAAAAAGTTTAAACCATTCAGGTACACTACTAGGTCTCCCTTTCCAAAAAATGCATAGGATAGTCCAAATGAACTGATGGCCAATAATCCAACAACCAAAAGGGTAAAAGCAATTGCTACTAGGTATTTACTCAGGATGTATTTCCATTTACTTACAGGTTGTAACATGATGGTCTGTAAAGTTCGGTCTTTGTATTCCGATGTTAATGTTCCCGATACCACAATCATCAATATTAAAGGCAAATGAAACCAAAGCGTATTCAGAATAAGATAAATCAACAAGTTCCCATTTAGCAATGTTCCTTCAAAATAGAATTTCTGTTTTAAATTTTCCAGAAGCAAGTCAATAATGGTGGTTCCTTGATAATAAGCACTAAACAAAATCAATAACTCAATGGAGAAAAGTGCACCCAACGCATAGTAAGTTTTACTTTGCTTAAACAGTTTAAATATTTCTGCCTTTAGTAAATATTGCATGAACGATTTGTTTCAAATAATTTTTCCATACTCAATTCAGGAGTACAAGATGTGATAAAAATTTGCTCTTTGTCGAGTAAGTGAATTAAATGAGGTACTTCTGCAGCAGCAATAGTAACCATGGCACAATTCCCTTTAAATTCTACTTGATAGTTCTTCAAGCATACTGCCTGCTTAATATTGTCCGCACAAATAATATATACTTCGGTATTTTCTGCAATCAATTGCTGGGCAGGGCCTGCATTCACTAATTTCCCTTCTTTCAATACATATAAGGTATGGCAGAGCTTACTCAATTCTTCTATGATATGCGAAGACAGAATGATGGCCAACTGCTCTTTTTCTGCTAAATCGGCAATCAACCTTCTTAAAGAACTCACGCCTAAAGGATCCAAGCCAGTAAATGGTTCATCTAGTACTAAACAAGTAGGATTATTCAAGAGCGCAATAGCAATTCCTAATCTTTGCTTCATCCCCATTGAAAAATTTTCTACTTTATCCGTTCGATCAATCGGTAATCCTACTTTAATTAAGTTGGCATTGATTTCTTGCTTGGTTAAATGAAGTCCTTGTATACTCGCAAATAGATGAATATTATCTTGTGCATTTAAATATTCATACAAAGCTGGTTTTTCAATGATACCTCCAATAGGCTTAATAGATTGTTTCGGTAAAACAACCTGACCACTATCAGGGGTAATTAAACCAAAAAGTATTTTGAATAAAGTGGTTTTGCCTGCTCCATTGGCCCCTAGTAACCCACAAATTTCACCTGCAGCACACCCGATACTTACATTATCAAGAACTTTTCTTTTTCCGTAATACTTAGTGAGATTGATTCCTGATATGATCATGTTTGTAGAACTAATTGTTGATAATCTGCGTAATTGTATTTTGGTTTGTAATTGCCTTCTAAAAAAGTACGAGACCAAAAATGTTTCTTAAACCCAAACCAAGGGTCCTTAATCATGAAATAAGGAACATAGTGGTACCATTT